>CAZKAO010000015.1:0-56224 GCA_964550745.1 uncultured Acetatifactor sp. | reverse complement strand
GGGTCTGACCGGTGTACACATACTCCCATGGATAAAATATCTCTCCCTGCGTATAGGTGAGTCTGGCCAGGCTCTGCAGGATCCCGCAGATACACATCAGTTCTGCCTTCTCATCCTCATATTCCTCTTTCTTGAGACGGAAGGTAAATTCCATCCCAAAACCGCTGATCTCCGGATCGTCGCTCTCTTTCTCATACAGTTCCGACATCCCATAAGTCACAAAATGCCAGTAATCGCCGCCATCATAAAGGTCTATCCCATCCAGAGGATCCTTGCCGCCAAGCCGCCATTTGAGCAAAGTCGCATAATGCTCTCTCAGTTCCCCGGGATATATTCTCTCGCATTCTCCAGCGATGGCGTTCCATCCGGCCGCCTGCAGTTCCTCCGTCTGCTCCATCGGTTTATTTCCCGTTTTCATCATCTTTTCCTTTCCCTTTATTCTACTCTTCCGTGTTCATCATACCCAGCAGGCGTCGGGCCAGCTTCACCGCCTCCGCAGCATCCTTGGAATAGCCGTCCGCATGAATCTCGTCCGCGTATTCCTGGGTAATCACAGCGCCTCCAATCATGATCTTGGCGGTAATTCCCTCCTGCCTGGCGAGAGTTATCACCTCCCGCATCCGCTGCATGGTAGTGGTCATAAGGGCAGACAGGGCAATGATATCCGCATGGTGTTCCCGTGCCGCCTGAATGATGGTCTCCTTGGGCACATCCTTACCCAGATCTACCACTTTGAAACCATAGTTTTTCAGCATCAGCGCCACCAGGTTCTTGCCAATATCATGGATATCCCCCTCCACGGTGGCAATGACAATCACCGGCATAGACTCCGTATTCTGATCCTTCAACAGGCGGGGTTCCAGCACCTCAATGGCATTCTTCATAGCCTCGGCGCTGGCAATCAGCTGGGGCAGAAAATATTTTTTCTGTTCAAACAAATCTCCCACTCTGCCTATGGCTGGCAGCAACCCCTCATTCAGCAGCCTGCTAGGGTCCTCCCCCTCGGAGAGGGCCTGCTCCGTCATGGCGGCAATGCCGTTTCTGTTGCCCTTCAGCACGGCATCTATGAGCCGGTCCAGATGGGTCTGAGGCTCCAAAGCAGGCGCAGCACCCCCGCTGCCCTGACTGGAATTCCTGGCAGGCGCGCTGCTCGTCACCGGCTGCAGCCGGGAGGCAAACTCAATATACCGCAGATCCGCGTCTCTCTTTACCTTCAGCAGATCCGTGGCCAGAGCCCCACAGACCAGCATCTCCTGGGAGGGATTGGCGATGGCCATGGTCAGCCCCTCATAGATGGCCAGGGTTAAAAACGCCGTATTCACATACGGTCTGGCGGGCATACCGAAGGAGATATTGGACAGCCCGCAGATTGTAGCCAGTCCCTGGCCCTTGCAGTAACGGATGGTCTCCAGGGTCTCCATTCCCGCCTGTTTATTGGCGCCTATAGTGGCCACCAGACCGTCCACCACGATGTCTTCCCTGCGCATACCCAATTCCAGCGCCCGGGCCACGATCCGGTCAATGATCTGCTTTTTTTCCTCCAAATCCCTGGGCAGTCCCTCGTCCGACAGGGGCAGCAGAATGAACATGGCACCGTATTTCTGCACAATGGGCAGGAGCTTTTCAAACTTCTCCGTCTCATAGGACACGGAATTCACCAGTGCCCGCCCCGGATAATGGCGCAGCGCTGCCTCCAGCACCTCCACATGGCTGGAATCCAGGGACAGAGGTAGATTGGTCACTCCCTGCACCTCCTCCAGCACCTGCAGCATCATGGCTTTCTCGTCAATGCCGCTCATTCCCATATTTACATCCAGGATGGAAGCTCCGCAGGCATCCTGTTCCTGGGCGAACTGCAACACCATATCCATGCAGCTGGCTCGAAGCTGCTCCTGAAGTTTTTTCTTGCCGGTGGGATTGATCCGCTCTCCCACGATCATAAACGGGTCCTCCAGGCCAAAGGCCACTGTCTGCCGCTCGCTGGTCAGATAGCGGATTCCCTCGGGCCGCCTGTCCCGCTCTGCGGGCTTTCTGTCCTGCACCAGGCGCCTGAGTCCTGCAATATAGGCAGAATTCGTTCCACAGCAGCCCCCCAGGATCACGGCTCCCGCCGCTATCAGCTCCTCCATCTCCGCCACAAAGGTGTCACTGTCCATGTCATAGACGGTCTGCCCCTGTTCATCCACTGCAGGAAGGCCCGCATTGGGCTTTGCAATCAGGGGCAGGCTGCTGACCTGAGCCATGGCCTCCACAATCTCTCTCATCTTTGCCGGTCCGGTGGAGCAGTTCACCCCGATGGCATCCGCCCCCAGACTCTCCAGCACGATGGCCGCAGTGCAGGCATCCGTACCGAACAGAGTACGTCCGTCCGCCTCGAAGGTCATCGTCACCATCACCGGCAGCTCCGTGACTTCTCTGGCCGCAATCAAAGCCGCACGGGTCTCCCCCAGGCTCATCATGGTCTCCACCACCAGCAGATCCACACCGGCGTCCTCCATCAGCCGTATCTGTTCTTTATATATATCAATCAGCTCTTCCAGCTCCATATCACCCATGGGGCGCAGCTGCCTGCCCGTCATGGTCAGATCGCCTGCCACCAGCGGCATTCTCTGCCCTATCAACATCCGATCCGCCTCTGCCGCTGCGATGGCGGACATATCCTCTCCTGCGGCCTTTCTGCCGGCCGCCTGTCTGGACAGTGCCACCAGATCCCGTATCAGGGATGCCTGCCGTTCTTCCAGGCCATACTCTTTCAGCTTGATTCGGTTTGCCGTAAAAGTAGGGGCGTACAAAATATCTGTTCCCGCCTCCACATAACCCCTCTGCAGCTCCACAAACACATCCGGATGCTCCAGAATCCACTGCTCCGGACATGCGCCGGCAGGCATTCCCTTTCTGATCAGATTGGACCCCGTGGCCCCATCCAGCAATATGTATCTGTCCCTGCAATAGTCTCTGAACTGTTGTTTTGTCATAACATATCCCTCTTTTTTATATATCAATCATTTACCTATTTGAAAATCATACCATAATCAGCGATATTTCACAAGAGACTTGAAAGATTGCGGCAGAAATATGTTGTATATGGTTGTCGATTTTTGTCCTTTATGCTAGAATAAATAAAATCAGGTGTTTGTTGGAGGTACTGTCTGTGAGAAAAAAAATATTGCTGGCCGGGATCTGCCTGCTTTTGCTCTGCGGCTGCGGCGGGAATCCCATCGATGCCAAATTCAACGGGGAAATCAATGAATTCTGTGATAATGTTTCCTCCATTGATGCCAGGATCAATGCCATCAACGTGGAAGCCGAGGAATCCAGCATTCGCTATGCCACCTCGGATCTGCTCTCCTGTCTGGATGAGCTGGAGGTTGAATTCATGAAATTCTCCAATATCGATTTTCCGGAGGAATTCGACTATCTGGAGGATATGGCAAAGGAAGCGGGAACCTATATGACTGAGGCGGTTACGTCTTACCATAAGGCGTATGAGAACGGCTATAACGAGAACATGGAGGTATATGCCAGGGAGAATTACTCCCGTGCCTGCAAACGGGTACAGGTGATTCTGGCTCTGCTGCGCGGGGAGGATATCAGCAACCAATAAAAGGATATCAGGTAACCGGAGGTTGCATTCTTTATAAAAATTTTATTTTTATAAAAAATGTGTTGCAATAGCAGTTCTTTTCTATTATAATTAGTCTTACATTCTTTTATTATTTAAATACATAGGAGGTTATATACTATGAGTAAGAAAGCAACAGGCATTGTAGCTTACATTACTTGGATCGGCTGGCTGGTCGCATTTTTTGCAGGAGATAGGGAGGGAGCAAAGTTTCATCTGAATCAGGCGCTGGTTATAGCCCTTGGTGAGATTGTTGTAGCAATTCTGGGCAGAATCCCTATTGTTAACATTGTTGCAGGCATTCTCGGCCTGTTCCTGTTTGTATGCTGGATCATCGGTCTGATCGCAGCCTGCAAGGAAGAGGAAAAAGAGATTCCACTGATCGGCGCCATCAAGATCTTAAAGTAATTGCAGAAATTACGGAATCGGCAATAAGGAGCGCATTAAAATATGCGCTCCTTTTGTAGAGGAGGAAGAAAATGTATTATTGCAAGAATTGTGGCGAGCCCTACAGCACTGACGAAGCTGTGTTGTGTGTGAGATGCGGCGTCAACAAGGGACTCGGAAACAATTACTGCCACAACTGTGGCAGACCTGTGACACCGGATACGGCAGTCTGCTTGAACTGTGGGGTTCCCTGTAATCCCCCCGTTGCCGCCAATGCAAAATCCAAGATTACTGCCGGCCTGCTGGCCATCTTTCTTGGACAATTCGGTGTACACAATTTCTATCTGGGATACACTCAGAAAGCGGTTATACAGCTGGTGCTGACTATTGTAGGGTATGTACTCTGCTGCATAGTAATCGGTATATTTTTTGTTTTGGCCACTTCCATCTGGGGTCTGATTGAGGGTATCATGATTCTGGTTGGTAAAATAAATGTAGACGGTAATGGCATACCGCTGACAGAATAACGTGCATGGCACGAAAATTTATCATTTATTATGAGGAGGATTTACAAATGGATAATCAAAACTTTCAGAACAACTCTTATGAGCAGCCTGCCTATCAGCAGCCTGTTTCCCCTGAGCAGCCTCAGAAGACCGATACTTTAGCTATTGTAGCTCTGATTCTGGGTATCGCTTCCATCCTTATGAGCTGCTGTGTCACCTACCTGGCCATCGGCCTGGGCATCGGTGGTATCATCTGCGCTGTAATGTCCAAGAAGAAGCAGAAAAGCGGCCTGGCTACTGCCGGTATGGTATGTTCCATTATCGGTATCGTTGTTGCCGTACTCTGGATCATCATTGGTGTAGCTGCTTTGGGCTGGTTGTCAGCCAACGGCTATGACGTCTCTTCCTTTATGTAATTCATGAAAAGGGAGCGATCACTGGAAGACAATCTGTTTTATCTGGGAGGTATTTTCCTGGGAATAAGCACTGTGGCAGGGGTACTGTTTTACTATGTACTCCTGCCACATCTTTCCCTGCCTGACTGTGTGCTATACACCTACTTTGGGCTATACTGCCCCGGATGTGGCGGAACAAGAGCGTTTATCAGCCTGCTGCACGGGCACTTCCTGCTATCTCTGTGGTATCACCCTGTGGTGCCCTACAGCGCTTTGATCTTCGGCGCCTTTATGCTCACCCAGGCATTGGCCCGTCTCACCCGCTTCCGCTATTTCCACGGACTGTCTTTCCACAACTGGTATCTCTATGGGGCCCTCGTGATCATAGGGGCCAACTTTATCATTAAAAACGTTTTGCTGGTGGGATGGGGAATCTCACTCTAATTAAGGGAATTATACTATGGAAAGTCAAAATCAGGACAACGATATGGAGCACTCAAACTCCCTTATGGGCATCGCAGCAGTATATCCCTGAAAAGGTGCTGTCTGGGATATGCAAAACTAAAAATAAGAGGAAAAAATATGGTAAATTCATTTTCAGAATTTTGTGACGAACTGATCAGATGCGGATTTTCCATGGGCGGCGGCAACGCCAAGGGGATTTATGCCGTCATAGACTTCGACTGGCAGACCACCATCCCCGGCTGCCCCATACAGTGGCACACCGGCGACCCTGAGACAGATCCCTGGGAATGGCGGATGCGTGTCCTGGAGGAGCGTCATGATATCGCCTACGCCAAGGTTTTCTTTGGCGCCAGCGGCTATATCACTAGGCAGTGGTATCCCCTCTTTCTCGCTGTCCGCAGACAGGGCCTGGTGTTTGACGAATGGTATGATGAGGGTAAAGCTACGCTTATGGAGAGGAATATCTATGAAATCCTCAGCGAGCAGGGCAGCTTGCCCATGCATGAACTGAAACATCTCTGCGGCATCCACAAGGAGGAAAATTCCGCATTTGAGAGGGCACTTGTCAGTCTGCAGAAAAATCTGTTTATCACTATGTGCGGCCGCATGCAGAAAAAGAACAAGTTCGGAGAAAGCTATGGTTGGAGCAGTACGGTCTTCTGCACTGTAGAGGATTTCTGGGGTGATGATCTGTCCACAGACATCTCTCCCAAAGACGCCTATAGACAGATTCACGATCATATCCTAGTGTTGAATCCCCAGGCGGAGGAAAAAAACATCCGCCGCTTTATTGGTTTCTCTGATCCCTCTTTTTAAGCAGCGCCGAAGTATCCAGATTCTGCGGTTCCTGCTTCTTCTCCGCTTTCTTTCGAGTCTTTTTCGGCTTCTTTTCACTGACAGAGGAGACGGCATCCGGCTCTATTGTTGCCGACTCTTTTAGTGCTGGCTCTTTTGTTGCTGTTTCTGCTTTCTGCTTTCGCTGCGCCCATCGGCTGCTGATCATGCGGTACAGCCTTGTATCCTGGGGCAGGAAATGGAATCTGCGCATGGCGACATCCAGCACAAACCACAGCAGGGCCAGCAGAATCAGCCACACTGTCAGTTCATAGCGCTCTCTGAGTTCGCTCTTTCTCTTCTGCCAGAAATTTTCTTCCGCTTCCATTATTCTGCCATAGCGTTCCACAAATTCTCTGAACGCCGCATCACTCACGTTGAATTTATATTCGTCTGAATACTGCACTGCCGTCACGGTAGTCACAGCGTTAGTGATCACTCCCTCGTCAATCCGTCTGACACTCAGATTATAGATACCTGTCACATCCGTGTCCAGCCTGGTCTCAAAGTTCCCCGGCGCCATAGCCTGAAGAGGCTGTGTCAGGGTATTTCCCTCCGGATCGGTATATACCGTCTCCACCTTGGTCTGTACGCCGTAGTCCTGCGTCCGGTATGCAATAGTGGTATATCCTCCCGCTGTCATCACATCCACCGAGTCCTCGCCAATGCCTGCGTTGCCCACACTGTAGTCGATCATGCGCTTCCAGAGCTGCACATAATCATTTTCTCCCGCAAAGCCTGCCGTCCACTGATTGGTCACATCCGTATTCCAAGCCACCGTATGCCCCAGCCCGTACTGCATGACCGTAAGCACCGGATCATCCTTCTCCGAGGCGATCAGCACATTGGACGCTCTCTTGGGTGTCGCGCTGACATAACCCAATATCTTCGGCCATCCATCTGTAAAAAGCCCTCTGGTAATTTCGTGATTACCGTTCACCACCAGGCCGAACACGCCGTTCTGCAGATAAGTATCCCCGCCCAGAAATACCTCCTGGGCAAATATTTTGGGAACATCCGTGGCCTGATCGGAATAGTAATAGCGCCCGCCGCATTCCTTTGCGATCTGCTCCAAAAGTCTGGAATCGGAATCCTGTCCTATCGCCACCGTGGACAATGTCACTTTGGCATCGCTGTAGGCCGCTGTAAGCTGCCTGTAGTTATTGGACTCACCCTGGCCATCTGTCAGCAGGACAACATGACGGATGCTGGCGTCACAGTCCTTTATTTCTCTCAGCGCCTCCCACAGCGCCGGCTGAATGGTCGTTCCCCCGCCCTCCGGGATGGTTGCGATCTCCCCTTTGATCTTTTCCCTGTCGGAGACCACAACAGGCTCCACCACCCAGCTGAAAGTATCGTCAAAGGTCAGCACGCCCACATAGTCCGTATCCAGCATCTGATCCACCGCCGTCTGTGCCGCCGTGATGGCCAGATCCAGACTGGTGGCGCCGTCTCCGGCATACGCGCTCATACTTCCCGAGTGGTCAATCACCATCACCATCGCCATGGTGGGATTCTCATTCACGCCCCGCAGCTGCATATCTACCGGAAGCACTGTCTCCAGCACGCTTCCTCTGTAGCCTCCCAGCGCATAGCTTGTCTCACCGCCGCAGCAGATCAGGCCGCAGCCATAGTCCTTTACATAGGTCTCTATATTGTCCAGAAATCCCTCCGGCAGATCACCCTGATACACATTTTCCAGAATGATGCTCTTGTATTCCAACAGCTTATCCAGCGTATTCGGCGCATTGCGGGCGGAAATCATACTGTAATTGCAGTTGGCGCTGTCCAACAGATTCCTGTACTGGCTGCTGTCCTCTCCCCTGCCAGTCACCACCAGTATCTTGGGGGCGGAGTCCACCACTGAATAGGCATGATAACTGTTATTTTCTTCACAGGTATCCCCCGGAGCAGCCACTCTGACCTCTAAGTTCTCAATATTTTCTCCCACGACCTCCTGCTGGAACTGAAACCGATTGACACCCCGGTTTAAATGCACTTCATAAGCATTTTTCTGCTGGCTCCCCATCCAGATCTGAAGCTGAGCGTCCGTCTCATAATTGCTCTCCACCGTCACGGTCATGGAGTATTTATCCCCCTGATACAGGTAGCTGGGCAGTTCCACATTCTCTATAAATGCATCCTGCCCCTGATCCACATCATAGACAAGGGCCAACAGTTCTATCTGCCTGGAGGTCAGAGCAGATGCCATGTTCAGCAGCTCCCCCTTCGTCTCCCGGCCGTCCGTCAGTATGACTATCCTGCCCGCCCCGCCCGATGGAATCATAGCCAGCGCCCTGGACAGGGCCTCCTCGAAATTGGTCGCCGTCTTATCCGGCAGCGACATGATCCGGGTAAAATGATCCTCCCCTGTCAGGAACTGATCCACCAGGGAATTCTTGCCGAAAGTGATAATTCCATACTGATTTCCGCTGGGCATCCGCCGAATCGCCTCATCCAGAAAATCCTCCACGGCCTCCAGATTCTGCTCATTGCTGTTGGAGATATCCGCCAGGAAAACCGTGGTATTCACACCGCTTCTCCTGCTTATGGAAAAGCCAAGCAGCGCCAAAATCAGCATTGCCGCGCCTGCCAGACGCACTGCCAGATAAAATTTGCCGCGGTAGCGCATCTGCCGCACATACACAAACCACTCCGCCGCCAGCAGGATCAGCGCCAGCGCCAGCACAATATTTCTAAGACGTTTTTTCAACGGCTGGCTGCTGTAGGCGTTCTCGTCCGTGGTGCCCTGAGCCACAATCCGGCCGTCCGACTGGCTCTGTGTGGCAAAGCGCACCACATACTGCTCCGTCACATCCCCCGCACTCACTTCATACAGGCCCACTTTGCCCGTCTCTGCCGTCAGCGAGGCCACATCGAAATCCGCCTGGGGATGGAACACCACCTTATCTCCCGCCATATAGATATTGCCTGCCAGAAGAGATGTATCCCCCAGAAAATGAAGGGCGTTGGATATAAACACCGGAAATTCCGCCTTCAGCGGGAAATCCGACTCCCGGATGTCAAAGCCCACCACGACCGTTTTCACGCCGTCATGCTCTCCGTAATAGCCGACGCACTGCTCCCCGGCCCACAGAAATCCGGTTCCCCACGAAGGAACCTCGTATACCTTCGTCTCGTTGACTCCTATGGAAAAGGAGGACAGGCCCGCCGTCAGATCGCAGTTCGTGACAGTGAGCAGCACTCTCTCCGCCGTCCCTGCCGCATACCGGTCATCGCCAAACACCATAGCGCTGACACCCTCACGCCGCTCATCCGCCGTTCCCGCGTCATAGATATATGCCATCTGCCCGGTATCCTGCTCTTCTGACCGGACGCTCTGTACCTTGGTCAGGCTCATGCCGGTGGCCGCCTGATAAGCCTTCTCAATATAAGTGTTGCCATCTCCCACGAGAACCGCCTGGATCTGGCTGGCCTGTCCTGCCACGGCATAGGCTGTGTTGTCGCCCTCCAGAGAATCCCCGCGTCCGCCCTGTGCAAATTCTATGGAGCTGACCTCACTGCGCAGAGGCTCTCCGTTCCACGCAAAAGCCTCATAAAAACACAATGTGGTCTCGCCCGCTTCAAGGGTGAGCTGCCGGATCTCCCGCAGCTTATCTCCCTCATACAGACTGATCTCCATGGAGGCCTCTTTATCGCTGTAATTGGTGATACTGGAGGCACAGACGATGGCCCTCTCCTGCTCCGTCTCCTCTGAGGTATCCATATCTGCAGCATCTACATAAGAGAGGAAATTGTTGGACACATTATCCACCGCATCCCCTATCACTATCACCTGCGCATCAAAATAATCGGAGAAGCGCATGGCCTCCTCCGCTCCGTTGCCATCCGTAAACACGATCACCTCGCTCGCAGGACTCTCCTGAGCGTCTGTGTCCACACTGCGCAGTGTCTCCACCATGCTCTCCGCCCCCTGCAGCTGTCCGGGGCCGTCACAGCACTCCACCTGATTAAGCACGGCATAGAGACTGTTTTTATCCTTCACGCCCACCGCCAGCAGCTCCGTTCCCATACAGTCGCTGGTCACAATGGAAAATGCTGTCTCCTCTGAGGCTGCAATCAGGCCCTTTGCCTGTTCGACGGCCTCCTCAATACGCATCTTTCCGCTGCCCGCATCATGCTGCATACTTGCGCTGGTATCCAGCACCAGGATCACATTCCCCCTGCTTCTTCCCTGGGCATGAAGATAAGGCGACATCAGCGCCAGCACCAGCAGCAAAATGATCAGAATCTGCAGATACATCAGGATATTGTGGACAAATTTTTCCAGAAAGGTCTTGGACTGTTGATTCCTCAAAATCTGATCCCACAGCAGATTCGAGGATATCCGGTAATCCTTTCCCCTGGGCCTCAACAAATATAAAATAATAACCACCGGCACAGCCAGCAGCATCGCCAGCGGCCATAAACTCTCAAATATCATAAATCACCCTTAAATCCTCAAATATCAGTCTGCTGCGGTCTCTCCCGGCATCGCAGAGTACATAGGCTCCCCCGCACGTCCTGCAGCCCCTCTTCATGCGTTCTATAAATAGCTTAACCGTCCTCTCATATGTGTCAATTGTCCTGGCATCCACTGTCAGACGCAGTTTCGATTCATTCTCGGCATCAATCAGATTAAGCGTTCCCTCCAGTGTGACACAAAGTTCCTCTGCCGCCAGAGTGTGCAGTATCACCGGACGCTGCCTGCAATAATTCAGATACTGCAGCAGCTTCTCATATGCCGTATCCTGCTTCAGCACATCCTGATGCAGAAAATCGCTGATGATAACCGTCACTCCGGGACCATGACACTGCATTTTCCTCGCGGCAGCCAACATATCCGTCTCACCGGAAAAGGTGAGCCTCTCCAGCCAGCGCAGCACCTTGGCGAAGGAGTTCCCGCCCCCTCTGACCATAAGCCCTCTGCTCATATCCTTCATATCATAGAGCAGCAGCCTGTCCATATTGTGAAGCGCCAGAAAGCTCACCACCGCCGCCAGATCCCTGGCAAGCTCCGCCTTGCTCTCGGTTCCGTAGTCCATGGAGGCGCTGGTGTCCACAAGAACGGAGACGACAGCCTCTTTCTCCTCCATGTACTCCCGGATATACAGTTTATCCAGCCTTGCATACACATTCCAGTCCATGCGGCGCAGATCATCTCCCGGCATATATTCCCGAAAGTCGGAAAATTCAGCAGAAATTCCTTTCTGTACGGATTTCCGGCTGCCGGACATATTCAGATTGCTCTTGTGGGTCATCTGAAGCTGCATACGGGACAGCGCATCATATATTTTTGTATCAAGCATGGAGGCCCACTTCCTTTGCGTCAATAATCTGCCGGATCACAGCATCCTCGCTAATCCCCTCGGAAATTGCGTCAAAATTAAGCAGCACACGGTGGCGAAGCACAGGGTATGCCACATAACGCACATCATCAAAGGACACGTTGAACCGCCCCTCCATGAAAGCCAGCGCCTTGGAGGCACGAATCAGCGCCTGGGCCGCCCTGGGACTCGCACCCTCGCGGATATAGGGATTGGCCTCATGAGTAGCCATGACAAGATCCAGAATATAGTCCATGACAGCGTCCGCAATGGGAATCCCGGAGATCAGCTTCCGCACCTGCAGCAGCTCTCCGCCGTCCAACAGACTGCGAATCGAGAGGGGCTCCGCACCTTCGGTAAGCCCTACAATAGCCCGCAGTTCCTCCTTGCCGGGAAATTGTACCAGCACCTTGAACATAAAACGATCCAGCTGCGCCTCGGGCAGCGGGTAGGTTCCCTCCTGCTCGATGGGATTCTGTGTGGCCAGCACCAGAAAGGGCTCCTCCAGCCGGTAGCTCTCATTGCCCACCGTCACCGTATGCTCCTGCATGGCCTCCAATAGGGCGGACTGGGTCTTAGGGGTGGCACGATTGATCTCGTCTGCCAGCACCAGATTGGCAAAAACCGGTCCCCGCTCAAACCGGAAGCTGCTCCTTCCATCTTCCTTTACCATAATATTGGTTCCCGTCACATCACTGGGCATAAGATCCGGCGTAAACTGAATCCGCTTGAAAGACAACAGGAATACCTGCCCGATCGTGCGCACCAGCATGGTCTTGCCCAGGCCGGGCATACCCTCCAGAAGCACATTGCCCCCGGAGAGCAGCGCCAGCATCACCTGGCGCACGATCTCTTTCTGTCCGATGATCCCCTTGCCGATCTCCTGTTCACATTCCCTGATCTTCTGCTGAAATAATTCTATCTCTGACATTGTGCTTCTCCTTATTTAAGTTCCGCAGTCTCCCTCCCAGTACCACTACCTGGTGGAATAAATCCTGTCCTCCGGCCAGTATTTATTCCAGGCACTGTCCGGGAGTCTGCTGTTTTTGTTTTAAGTTCTTTTTTATTTATTCAGGTTTTCAAAATAGTCCCTGATCACATTCTCCATGCCGCTGGGATATCTGCCGCTGGCAATTCCCTCGTAGGCGCTGTCGGTGTACTCCCCGATCACGGAATTGTAATCCACATGCTCTCCCTCCCAGGCAAGGCCGTTCTGCTGGCGGAAGTACTGGGAATTCTGGTCTCCCACCTTCTCCCCTGTCAGGGCGGGATCGTCCCCCACAGCATTGGGGATACTGACATAATCATGTGTAGCGTTGCTGCTTCCGGTTCCCCGACCGCTTCCGCCGTCACCGCCGGAACCGTTTCCGGAACCGCTGCCACTTTCGTTGCCAGAATCATCTCCGCTTCCGTTACCGGAACCATCTCCGTTTCCATTGCCGGAGCCGCTGCCGCTCTCATTGCCGGAGCCATCGCCGCCATCCTGCCCGTCGGAATTTCCGCCATCCCCTGAGTTATTGTTGTTTCCATTGCTCTGACTGCCATCCTGACCACTGCCATCGGAGCTGCCGCCATTGCCCTCATTGCCGCTTTCACCGCTGCCGGGATTTCCGCTGGGGGTTCCTGCGGACGCCATCTGCTGCCCGTTCTGATTCGCCATTGCCTGGGCAAGCGCCTGGGCGGACGCCACACCCGCTGATTCCGGGTTCTGGAGCTGACTGGCCAGATTGTTTAGACTCTGCGCCGCCTGATCATACTTGTAGTCCAGTCTGTCCAGCGCCGCATTAAGGCTCTCCCAGGAATCCGCCTGAGCCAGTTCTTCACCGGAGCGCTGCATGGCCTCCGAAAGCTCCTGCAGCCTGGCTTTCTGTTCCTCTGTCAGGCTGTCCATATCCACACCCTCCAGGGCCTCCAGAAGCTCCTCCAGCTCTTCCTGTTCCTCCTGGGCTTTCTCCTGTACCTGATGATGCAGCAACGCCCTGTCGCGTACCGATGAGGGGATAAAACTCATGCCAAATACCACCGCTGCAGACAGCAGCAATGCCAGAATATGCCTCCAGTCCGGCCAAAGAGGTATTTTGATCCGCTCACGCACCCGATTGTAGTGTAAGCAGGCGTCCTGCCTCTGCATCCGGGCCAGTTCACTGTCTCGGTCCATCAGTTCATATGCCGTGACAATGCGCTCCTTCAGTCCGAAGCTGTCCAACCGCATAGCCGCCTGCCTCATATCTGCCCGCCTGTATATGGCATAGCCAATGCCCGCCAGCAATCCTATGCCAAAGCATAGAGCTGCCGCCAGATGTACATGATAAAAAGGCCATATCAGAGACGCCAGTTCACAGAGCATTCCTATAATGCCTCCCACTGCGGCAAAAATAACGCCATAGTCAAGGATTTTGGCAAGATTCATTTTTTTTCGGCATATTTTGATCTGTTCCGTCAGATACCTGATATTATCCATATCCTGTTCCTTCTTAAAATTCAGCCCCGCATGTTCCCTTCCGGCACACAGGCCCAATGATGAATATACTTTATATGCTATCTACGCTCCGCACCCGCACTGCCGTCCGTCGGCGGAGCTTGCTGCATCTGCGGTGGAGCCTGCACTGCCATCCTTCTGACACGTCCTTTGATGGGATTGATGCGATTGGATGCAAGCCAGAGAAACAAAAGGGAAACCAGTATAAACATAATTGTAGAGATAATAAGCCACCAATAGCCGGTGCCCACATAGTCAACCAGAGTCTTGTCCGTTGTATAATCTGATATCTCCTTAATCAGTTCATTCACCACCGATTCGCTCATCATGACCCTTGTAAAAAACTCTACCAGATACAGGGCCGGATTCAACAATAGCAGCAGAAAAACATTCTTTAACAGAGTATATTGGAACCCTCCTGAGGCATAATCTGCAAAGGAAGCGCTGACTCCTATCAGGATAGCTGGCAGGAATGTTCCTCCAAAGAATCCAAGGTAGAATATATAGGACAGAATCACTGCACTGATGGTTTTACGGCAGAGTGAGGAACATAATATCCCGATACTTGCCGTGAAAAAAGACACCAGAAGCGCAACTCCCAGAAACCAGAACAGATAACCCCAGGACACTCCCCCGATGATAAAGGACAGCGCCATAATCGGCATACTTGCCACGACATAGAACATACTCTGTACAATGGCCGTCATAACCTTGCCCATGACAATGGAAAAGGGCGTCATGCTGGTGGTCATCATAATATCAAATGTCTGACGTTCTCTCTCTCCCGATATGGAGGATGCCGTTCTGATCGGCACCACCAGCCCCAGAATCACCAGTTGGGTCACTCCGAGTATCGGATAAAGCCATACCATATAACTGTAGATATTGTCCGTGGAATATGTGGAATATATACTACTTCCCTGAATCACCAGCATTGCCAGAAAAAAGACCGAAGCCAATATCAATTCATAGGCGAACACACCCCAGCAGATTTTCATGCTGCGGGACTGCACCATTACATCCTTTTTTACGATGGGATTGAGTCTCATTTTATACCTCCTATTATATTCTACTACTAGACGATTGCAAAACTCCTTTTCGAGACACAGGGAATGGGCAATATAGACAAAATAAGGGCGACTTGCCACCGCCGAAGTTAATTTGTGAAACAAATTTACTTCTGAGCCCGTTTTTGTCTATATTGACGGTGTTAGATTTTCTAACACCAGTCCCGTCACTTGCAGAGAACGTTCCGCAATCACCTATATTCTACTGCTTCTGTCCCTCATCGCCGTCTGTGACACGCATAAACAGCGTTTCCAGATTGCCCTCCTGCTTGTGGAAGCCGGTGACTACCACGCCTGCCGCAATCATTGCGCCAATCATCTGGGCAATCTCCTGCTTCGTCATGGAATGGGACAGCTTGATCTCATTCTCTCCCACAGAATCCAGCTTCACCCTGACATGCTCTTTAACGATGCGCACCGCTGTCTCACGCCCCTCTTCCAGCGTGATAACCAACTGATTGCTCCCAAATACCCTGTCCATGACATCCTCTATGCGGCCGGCCGTCACCAGGTTACCATGGTTCATGATCCCAATACTGTTACACATCTCGGAGAGTTCAGACAGGATATGGGAACTGATGACAATGGTTTTCCCCATGCTCTTCAAATTCAGCAATAGTTCCTTCATCTCCACCCTCGCCCTGGGGTCCAGGCCGGAATTAGGCTCGTCCATTATCAGTAATGCCGGATTGTGCAGCAAGGCTCTGGCCACGCAGAGACGCTGCTTCATACCCCGGGAAAGCGTATCCACGAAAGCCTCCTTTTTATCAGAAAGATTCACCAGTTCCAGAAGATCATTCGAGATCCTGGCAATCTCTTTGGAACCCATGCGGTACATGGAACCATAAAAATCCATATATTCCCTGACCTTCAGATTGTCGTACACGCCAAAGAAATCCGGCACATAGCCGATTTGCTTCTTGGTTTCCTTAAGATGCCCCAATGCATCCACCCCATTGACCAGAATATCCCCGCTGCTTGGCAGCATCAGCCCGCACACCATGCGGATGGTGGTGGTCTTGCCTGCGCCGTTGGGGCCCACAAAGCCAAACAGATCTCCCTTGGGAATATGGAGCGTCAGGTTATTAACTGCTCGAAACTTACCGTAATTTTTATACAGATGATTAATTTGCAGCACCCTGTTCCACCTCCATCCTGGTATAAGTATACAGACATCCATAAGCGGTCTCATTACATTTACTTACGACAGCCTTGTCATAGTCTTCTATCACACCGACAATCAGCGCGCAATCCTGGCCCGCAGGCTGTGCGTCACGGGCAACACCCAGACCGATCAGAAGCGCCGCCATATCATCCTGCTGATAATCCTCTTTTTTATTGTAATTACGGTAAAGCATATAGTACATCAGGTCACTGACGTCCTCAGCCGATGTGTATGAATACACACACCTTTCGTCCGCATCACGATACAGATCGAGAGTCTCCCCTGCCTTCACATTTTTATATACCATAACATGGGATTCATACCAGACTGCCATGTATACCAGATCAACCCCCGTATCGTTCGTGACGGTTCCGCTGAATGTACCGCTGCTTAACAATTCATCCCGAATGTTAGCTGTACTGAACGCTCCCTTTGTCCCGGCGCTTCCTCCCGCGTAGAGGAATCCGCTCTCAAAGTTCTCATGCGGCTTCATCCCAATAGACATTCCCTGACTGTCATTGGTTACGATATAGGTATAATCACTGGTATTGGAATTAGAATAATAACTGTAATAATTCCTCCATCCCGGACCACCCACCTCATAGTCATCCCGCAGACCTATATTCCATGGCTTTGTGCCGGAATGATATGCCAGAAAATAGGTATCCATCCAAGTGCTGTCAGTCCGCTGGACAGTGACGGAGTAGACCCTTGTCCCATTTACTCTGGAGCCCTGGCCGGACACAAACACCACTAAAATAAACGCCAGCCCGAGTACAGGAACACCGATCCAGTACCACTCGCTCTTTCTGCACTTTCTCAGAATCAGATACAGCACCGGCCCCACCAGCACCACATAGAAGACAATCAGCAGCTTCAGCACGGAAAAATCCACATTTGAATTTTTCTTATCAATGTTGGCAAGCGCATTTTGTCCCACATACTCCATATCAGATCCTCTCCTGAAGTCCTGATAGCTGTTCGATTGATACATAACCTCCTCATACATGTACTGAACCGTATAGTTATCCAGCTTTTGCAGCTCCGGATCTCCGAAGGAAAAGAAATAGACCGCCACGGCTCCATCCCCATAAGAGCTGTTAATGATGGCAGGATTCTGTGAACTATCATAATCATACCCCTGCAGATTGTTTAAATTCATTTCCGCAATCGTCATATTGCTGAAATCAATTTCTGCATCTGTATAGCTAGAATAGTATCCATACCACTGGGCATTGGTATAAACACTATTCTCCTCTCCGGGCTCACGGATCTCCGAAATATTCAGATTCAGAAAGCTCCCGTCAAACCCGGACAGCGTCTGTTCCGCATAGGCCCCGGTTCCAATGAGCAGCCAGCCGCCGCCACTTACCCAGTCCTGAATAGCCTCAATATCCTCCTGACTGAGCGAAGAGACATTGAACTGGTCAATGACCAGAAAATACAGTCCGTCCAAATATGTCCTCAGATTGTCCTGACTTAACTCCACCAGCTGTATCGGATAATTGTCGCCGCGAATATAAAGATCGGCCCCGCCCGCATCCATGTAGCTCAGTCCGTTATGATCATCAGACAAAATACCCACTGTGATTCCTGACGCCAGTGCCCCAAATACATTTTTAAAAGAAATCGTCTGGAGTATCTTCCCCCTGTCATCCAGAAACTTCATCTCACAATTGCCTTTGATCGTATCCACAGCCTTCTCCGTCACCGTGACGGTAAACTGCTTCTTACCCTGGGCCGGAAGGGTTATCTCTGTGTTGTACGCACAGTTTTCGGCGTAGGCGCTGGCAAAAACCAGCTGTACCATACCGGAAAAATCCTCTCCTCTGTTTTCCACGGTCACCTGTATGACATAGTTGTCATCTTCCTGCTTGAGCAGTTCCACCTTGCCCCAAAATGTATTATTCCCCGAATCATTCTCCTTCGCATATGCCATATCTTTTCCTATACCGGCCAACAGGCCAAATATACATATAAATGCGGCAAGCGCTACTGCAATTCGTCTGCGCATACTTTACCCCCTCCTGACGGCTCTGTCCCTTTTCATAATCACACAGCCAGTCCATATTACCTCTATCATAGCACACCCTTCGCATAAAATCCCGTATTTTTCCTAAAAAAATTTTTAAGAATTTATGAATGCACTTTTTTACGCAAAAATCCCGGTTTCTCATGCATACCCACATGGGAAACCGGGACGCTATTCACATCTTTCACAGTTTGAATTTTCCAACCTCTGCTTCAAGCCGGTCCGCAACCTCCTTGTTGCCGTTCGCCTCATCATTGATGTTCCCCATACTGTATGTAAGGTCGGTGGATACCGTTGTGACATTCACAACGCCCTTGGCGCATTCCTCCACCGCAATATTGACAGCTTCCACCGTCTCCTTAATACTGGTGATATTATTGCGGAGTTCCTGGCTCTCCTGAGCAAATTCATTCAGTACCTTGCTCAGATGGCCCACATCATTCTGATAGTCGCGGCTGTTCTGCAGCAGCATCTCATAACCGGCCATAGCTGTCTCGTTCATAAAGCGGATCATGTTCTCCGACTCTTCCGCCAGTTCGTTTACGGCGGCAATCACCTCCTGGCTCACCCGCTGGATCTCCTCGGCGGCCTTGGCCGAATTGGACGCCAGAGAACCGATCTCCCCTGCCACCACGGCAAAACCTCTTCCCGCCTCTCCCGCTCTCGCCGCCTCAATATTGGCGTTCAGCGCCAGCAGTGTTGTCTGGTCGGTAATATTGATGATCTCTCCCGTCAGGGCCTCGATCTGCCTCACCGCCCTGGAACGCTCGATCTTCTCATTCACAGCCAAGGACATCTCCTCGGCCTGTCTTCCGGCATCCGTCCGGTCAGTCTCCGCCTTGATATAGATCTCCTGTACCTTCTTCGCCGTACTGCTGGATGCGGCGCTCTCCTCCGATGCCTTGCCCGCAATGGAAATCACCGTGGTGTCAATCTCCGTCACCGATTCATTCACCTGCCACAGCGAGGCGCTGGTCTCTTCCATGGCCGCGCTCATCTCTTCCATCGTAGACGACACATCGGCGATGCTGTCCCTCGCCTGAACCAAACTTTCCACCACACTCTCCGCGGACACGCCCAGCTGCTCTGAGTTGGCGGATATCTGCAGCATGATCCCATGCATATATTCCAAAAGGGCATTCACATTGTCTGCAATCAGCTCCAGTTCGTCCCCGGAACGGATATCCAGCTTCTGGGTCAGATCGCCCTCGTTATGTACCAGATCATAAATCTTCTCGTCAACCTTCCGCAGTCTCCGCATGATCTTGCCCGCAATCAGATTCAGTATCACAATCGCCAGCACAAACAGCAGAGCGCTGATCTGCAGCGTGCTGCTGACGGCAGCACCCATCCTGTCCACCACATAGGAGGCTTCATAGTCGCAGCCCAGAATACCCACAATCTCTCCGGCGCTGTCATAGATCGGCAGATAGGCCGAGATCAGATTGCCGTCGCTGGTCCTGTCGATATAGTCCTGCACATAGGGACTGCCTGCAAAAGTATCGGCAAATTCACTGTAGGGCATTCCGGCCGGAGTCCCCGGTGAATTCTGGGAGCTGGTGGTATCCGTGTCAACGCCGTAGAACAGGCCGCCGTTCCCATCGGTATACAGTGTATAGAGATAAGCGATTCCACATATCTCCTGCAGCTTGCGAAGTCTGGCGAGCAGCACCTCGTACTCCTGGCTGCCCTCGGAGCCGGCCCGGATCTCCCGGATCAGATCTCCGTCTATACTGGAACCGGCGATATTGGCCGCCATCTCCGCCTGCTGCACGCCCATGGCAATCATACCCGTCTCAATCCTCTTATAGGCGTTCCATCCAAGAAGCGAGCATATGGCCAGCGCCAACAGCCCCGCCGGAATCAGGATCTGATATCGGATACTTAATTTTCTGACTTTTAGCTTCATCCTCACTAACTCCCATCTGCCCGCTCAGGCGGGCCCTCAGACCATGGAAAGACTGTCGCAGTTTCTTGCAATCTTCTCGCAATATTTTGTTTTCATTATGGCACATCTGATCCCAAAAGTCAAATCATGCCCCTTTTACGATTTTTCAAGGGCATCGATGTCTATATCGGTAGGGCGTCATTTTTTTCCGCCTCCGAAAGCTCTGTATATAGTAGCTCGGCGTAGAAAATCCGCATTCCAGAGCAATGTCCGTGACCGGCAAATCCGTGGTTTCCAGCAATATACAGGACTGATTGACCCTGTATTCCGTGAGATAACTGGCAAAGCTTCTCTTTAAATGCTTAGAGAAAAAGCTGCTGAAATAATTCTCCGAAATCCCCACCGCCCTGGCGATATCGGGGATGGCGATCTTCTCCCTGTAGTGCTCCTGAATATACAACAGAATCTCTTTGCACACATCATTCTGTCTGGTGGAATGATATTGTATAAAGCAATCCTGCTGCTCCAGCATGCAGATGATCTCCAGCAGACCCGCCTTGGTCAAAATCTCGTATCCCACAGGGCGGCTTTGATTCCATACTATGACGGTATCTATTTTGTCCCGTATTCTGTCGTTCAAACTCCCTCCCTCGGGAAGTACCGTGGGAAAACCAATCTGATTCTCCACAAGCGGCCGCAGCAGCTTGACCTGGGCCAAATCCTCCTGCTCGAACAAAAGAGCCTTGACCGGGAACACATAGGCATAGTACAGGGTGTCCTGTGTCAATCCCTTCATCTGATGCATTTGTCCCGGATTGACAAAGGCGATATCCCCGGAATATAATATGATTACATTAGCGCGAGGAAAAAACTCCGCGCATTTCGCGTCCATACACCCATCGATGCAGGGCCACGGCCTGACCTGTGGTATGCACGGAAAAGAAAAGTTTGAAACTAACGTTTCAAATACTGATTAACGCAGTATCGCAAGCACAGCAGTAGTTGGCTTTGCCAACTACAGATATGCAGGAAAGAGGTAAATATGAGAAAAAATATAAGCATTCAAATCTGTCTGCTGGCGTCTGTACTGCTGCTCTCTGGCTGCGCCGGGACTGAGCAGCCCACGGACACAGTTGCTTTTTCACAGGAGCAGACGACTGCGCCCGACTCCTTCCAAGAGCAGATTACGCCTGAAGCGCCCACAGAAGAAACCACACCCCTGCCCCAGGAAGATCCCGCACCCGACGGACTCCGCACCTATCTCTTTGACGCGGACATTACCTACCAGACCATAGATGGTTTCGGCGCGGCCTACACCTGGTACTCCAACTGGGTGAATTACACGGACGACCCGGAGGAGGTCATGGACGCCCTCTTCTCCGACGCCAAAATGACGGTGCTGCGTTTCAAGAACGAGTACGAATACACTGCGGAGGACACGGCACCCAATGTCTATACCATGGCACAGTATTATATGGCCGCCAGAAAGCGCGCCGAACAGTACGGAGAGGACGTGAAGGTGCTGCTGTGCTGCTGGTCTCCCCCGGCCAGCCTGAAGGAGGGCGGCGACATCACCGGCTCCGCCACCCTGCGCAGGACAGAGAGCGGCGAGTACTGCTATGAGGAGTATGCCGCCTGGTGGGCGGAGGCTGTGGCCTATTACCGGGATTACGGAATCCAGGTGGACTATATCAGCATCCAGAACGAGATTGAGTTCGCCGCAAGCTATGACGGATGTGTATTTGCCCCCAAGGAGACGGAGGAGCACGCCTCCTTTGCAAAGGCATATCTGGCAGTGTACGATGAGCTGCAGCGGCAGTTCGGCGAGGACGCCCCCCAGATGCTTGGCCCCGAAACCATGAGCTGTAAGCTGAAAGACATACAGCCCTATATGCAAGAGATCCTGGAAAATCGGCCGGAGGCGGTGTACGGCATTGCCCACCATCTCTATGTCGGCGGCGAGGCGGATAACGACGCCAACACGGCAAAGCCCAGCTCCTTCACTTCCCAGTTTATGAGCCTGCGCAATCACTATGAGGACCTGGCCAAATGGCAGACGGAGTACTATGTGGGACACGCCATCGACACGGCAACCCTGATCAACAATGCCCTGGTTTTTGAGGATGTCAACTGCTATCTGTACTGGAGCGGCGTATGGGACGACGCTGACTCGGACTTTGAGGGAGGCTACCTGATCGGCGTGAAAAACTGGAACTCATCCTACTGGAGAAGGAAAGCGGACTACTATGCCCTGAGACACTTTTCCGAGTTTATACGTCCCGGTTATATCCGAATGGACACCAAGAGCCAGAATGTGACGGTAAACACCAGCGGCTTTATCAGCCCCCAGGGGGATAAGGCGGTGCTTGTGCTGATTAACAACGGCAGCGAGGAGCTGCAATATCGGCTGGCGCCCTCCCACTACACCATAGAGAGCGCCGTGGTATACCAGTCAGTCCTCGGCAAGACATGCCTCTCAGAGGAGGGACTGTATCAAAATCTGGGGGATATGGGACCGGACGGCACACTGGTTCTCCCCGCAGGCAGCGTGACCACAGTGGATATCACGGGTAAGAAAGAATAGGCGAGAGAGAACATCCAAAAACACCCATTGCAAACATATGTTCTGTGTGGTAATATAACTCTACCACTCTCATTTTCACTATTTTAAGGAAGGGGTGTTTTTATGGAAAGCATACTGTGTGTTGACATTCCGATACAGATGATTTCCTGTACCGACACTAGCGGGAAGATCACACCAATGAGATTCCGATTCCGTGACAAAAACGGGGAAATCATCACAGTCACAATAGATAAGATACTGTCCGAAGATCAAGGCAGAAACCGCGTGGGAGCTAATTTTTCCTGTGCCGCCCAAATTTACGGTTCACAAAAAACCTTCCAACTGTGGTACAGTTATTTTTCCCATGAATGGCGGCTATCCCGCCTGAATATCTAGCAGTCCATATCCTTGAACAGCTCTCCCTCTATGGATATAAGATTATCCATAGGGAGGGCTGTCCCATCTGTAAACAAGATCTGCCGCCGATACATGTCCAACTTTTTGACGTTTCCGCTCACTGACACATAGGCCCCGCCATCCTTCTTTTCATCCGGCTGAAAATATGTGGCCTTGATCTCATGCTCTCGCAAAGGGTCTTCCCCTATTTCTGCAAAAAGCATCTGCAGTCGCTTATCCAGTTTTTCTTTCTGTTCCTCATCCAGCTCCACAAAGGAATCTGTCAGCCTGGCCGTCTCCCTGATCGCCTCATCATGTCCGGTCAGGGCGGCAAAAGGGGCAAACTGGGCAGCTCTGTCTGAAAGCGGCATCTGCGGATGTCTTTTGGATACCGGATGAGGCAGATCAATAATATCATCATAGCTGCCCTGACCTTCGCTCTTCATGCCTTGTGTCCTCCGATCTGGCGGTTGCGCTCCATCGTCATCGCCCCCTCCTGTAAATTTGTGCCCTTCAATATGGCGTTTTTTCCATATTTCTTTTTTACGGTAAGCATGGCCTCCTGCAGCTTCCTCTCCCTGGCAAGCCGTGCTCCTTCTGCCTCTCTCTCCTTTTCCAGCGCCGCATAGTCGGTAAATAAGTCCAGCTGTTCAAACTGCAGCAGCTGTCCTGACTGCTGCAGCTCCCCGGTCTCCGACTCGTCCACCAGACGGTTTGCCGCCACCGTCACCCTGCGCACAGACAGGTTAGGATCAACAATCCTGTCATAAAGCTCCATGACGGCATCCATGATTTTTTGAGTGGAAGAAGTCCTAACGCCTAAATTAGCCGTTCCATGGGCATGCTTTGGCACCTTCCGCCCATAGCGGTCTGTGATTATTTCGCCTTTATACTTTCCTCTCGTTTTTGGATCAGCCAGATTCTCAATATCATATCCTATGGTGAGTACCATCTGGTCCGTCACCAGTTTCTTATCCACCAGATCCAACACCAGCAAGTCCGTCATTTCCCGGACAATCAATTTTCCACCCGCAAAATCATAGGGATGCTGCAGAACCTGACCGGAGCTGAGACTGTTGGTCTCCGGCTTGTATGCCTTGACAAGCTCCATGGTCACAGGCTCCCACCCCCATGCGTGGTCAATCAGCAGCTGTGCATTGACGCCAAACAGGTTGTACAAAAGTTCCTCGTTATGGAAGTCCCTGTCCCCTCCCAGGGAACAGCGGGCAATATCCCCCATGGTAAACAGTCCCACCTCTTCCAGGCGCCTTTGATACCCTCCGCCTACCCGCCAAAAGTCCGTGAGGGGTCGGTGGTTCCACAATTGCCGCCGATAGCTCATCTCATCCAGTTCCCCGATCCGTACCCCGTTTTCGTCCGGCGCTGTGTGCTTTGCCACAATATCCATTGCCACCTTACACAGATACAGATTCGTGCCTATTCCCGCGGTGGCTGTAATCCCTGTGGAGGCCAACACATCCCGCACAATTACCGACGCCAGCTCCCTCGCCGTCATATGATAGGCATTCAGATACTGCGTCACATCCATAAATACCTCATCAATGGAGTACACATGGATATCCTCCGGGGCTACATATTTGAGATAGGTATTGTAGATAAGGGTGCTGTACTCCATATAAAAGGCCATCCGGGGCGGAGCTATGATATAGGCCAGTTCCAGTTCCGGGTGTTCCTTCAGCTCCTGGGCATGGCAGGAGGAGCCCTTAAACTGTCTGCCCGGTGCGTTCCTAAGCCTTTCCCGGTTTACCTCCCTCACCTTCTGTACCACTTCGAACAGCCTGGCTCTGCCGGGGATGCCATAGGCCTTCAAAGATGGGGATACCGCCAAACATATGGTTTTTTCCGTCCTCTCCGCGTCCGCAACCACCAGATTTACGGAGAGGGGGTCCAAATGCCGCTCCACGCACTCCACGGAGGCATAGAATGATTTTAGGTCGATTGCTATATAAATTCTCTGCTTTTCTTCCATAGCCGGTGCCCTCCTCATCAGAGTTCCACATCAGAACAGACTCATCTGCTCATAGTCCTGTCTGCGCTCCAGCAGAGGAGACGATTTGTTCAGGAAACTGCATACCCTGGAATCATCCCATATCCACGGGCGTATTTCCTCCTCTTCGAGAATCAGAGGCATGCGTTCATGTACCGGGCGCATCGAAGCATTCGCCGCCATTGTCAGTATAATAAAATGCGGTCCATCCTCCTGCTCCCTGTAAAAGCCCGCAAAAAACATGGTTTCCTTTTGTTGGCGGCAAAAGGTCACTTTCTGCTTTTCTCTGTTCCACTCATAGAAATGCCTTGCCGGGATGACGCAGCGCCGCTGTCTGACACTATCGGAAAATGTGGGTCTATCCATCGCCGTCTCTGCCCTTGCGTTAATCAGCAGTTTCCTGTCTTTCCCTGTCAGCCCCCACTTCATCTCTCCGCCGTGCAGCCTGTTCCCTCTGCCATAGAGAACAGGAGCCGCCTGTGACGGGTATATATCCCCTGTCCTCTCCATGCTCATGCTCTCGTCTATCTCCTGTGCTATGCGGTATATCTCTTTTTCTATATCATCGTCAATGTAATATCTTCCACACATGTATCTCTCTCCAGTTAAATATTTTTTCCGGCTATGGATACTCTAAATAGATTTAAGGATATTATACCAGAAAGTTTGTTCGATTATAACCCCCTTTTATTGTTTTTTGCATACCATTTTGTCCACATCCTTCCCAGAAGTTCAACACCCTCCTTCTCCTCCCCCGATATTATTGACAGTCTATAACAAAAAAAGGCATCCCCTTAGGGGCACCTTTTTTCCAGCTTTATTTCTCCCTGCTCTACCAGCTTTTTAACCTGACTTCTGGACAATCCTAAAACCTCGGCAATCTGCTTTTCCGGATGAATTTTTAGTTGGTAAGGATTATGTATTATAAGCAGGATCTGCTCTCCGCAGACACTATTTTCTTTTGCTTCGTGCAGCTTGACAAAGTCATAATTTAAACCATCAAAATCAATATCCGCTTTATTTTTCCGAAAAAATTGAATGTTTTTACCATACATTTCCGCAAGCTCCTCATCATTACTTAAAAAACTCATGTATTCATCCTTTGCCAGGGAAGAAACCTTTTGTCTCTCATAAATCGCAAGATTGAGGGTATGTTTACAGTTCTCACATTGGTAAATCAGCCAGACATCCAGTTTATTACCATTGGCGTTGACACGGAACTTTTTCGTGTTTCTGAAGCGCGTCTTTGCGCCGCATTTAGAACATCCTCTGATCACTGAAAATGAGTCTCTTAAAACAATTTCATATTCAATTTTTATTAAATAGCTCATTTGCATCTCCTATTCATTCTATAGTTTGATGCGCAGGCTATTACATTACTCATTCATTTTATTTGCAATAGCCACGCTATGCAAAGTAAACGGGTGTAGTCATAAAATCTATTTCTCCTCTCTGCGTTTTTATAGTTTATCCAGCTCCCCATATGCCAACAGGTTATCTTTTCCCATGCCGCACACGAAGGGATTGGAATCATAATGATAGCAAAAATCCAGAAAATCCGAGCGCTGCTTCGGGTCGTTCATGATTTTTACAAGCAATTCATTGGGAAGCGTCCTCGCATATGCGCCGGGCCCTGCCAATTTTATGTTCTTTACGCCAAATTGTTTCAGGATGCTCTCTAATTCATCGGGCATAAAGGTAAATGTGATACACCACGGTGTGCCTCCATTTTCGTACTCGGCAATCTCATCGTCACCGCCCATAAGCCCCTCATTCCACAGCTTTGTCACGGCAGATTTACTGAAATGAAAGGCTTCGATTGCGTCTGCTCTATTGTCAATACACCATTTGACAAAAGGATCGCCGCAGCTTTCATCCAATATGAATTGATTTTTTTGTATTGGATTTGCCAAATATGGCAGGTATCCCAAGCGGCTCGACACACTTATGATAATCCGTTTGCGGCAAATGCGTATCAATTCGCCGATCACTCGCTCCTGATTGGGATAGGTGTATGAAATAGGCGCGTCAAAGGAAATAACCATATCAAACGATTTGTCCTTGAAATCCTTCAAATCCTCCAATGCCCCCTTCACAAAGGTTATTCTATCGAGAACTCCTTCCTTTCCAGCTAATTCTTTTGCCTTATCAATCATGGACTGTGAGATGTCAAAGTGGGTAACCTCGCAGCCGTGTTTTGCAAGAAGAATGGAAAATCTGCCGCAGCCTGCCCCGCCGTCAAATACCGTTCTTATCCCATCCAGATTAGAGAGTAACTCTTTTTCAATATGATTTTTCTGGATAATGTCATCAATAAAGGTTTCCTCACGGTGACTTTCAAGTTCGCCTTTATCCGGCATATTCCATAGACGCTCTGCAATTTTTCTGCTATAATCCATAAATTCATTCCTTTCTCAAATGATTCATCTGTAGTTTACCAAATATCCCTAAATATATATACCTTAAGATTTATTATAAAAAAATATGTTCCAACTTAAGGTCAGCTCATACTTGCTCTAACCTCTTTTTTGAGCCCATGCAATACTCAATTCCCACTCATTAAGCAAAATCAAATGGAATAATCCAAAACTTTATGATAGAATGTCCCTGTGCATGTACAATCAGCATTTTATGGAGGGAAACAAATGATTGAAATTTTTGAATCACTGGAACTGATTGTTGATTCCGAAAGCAGAGATTTTGACAGAAAAGCGTATGCAAAAGAGCTGGGCGTAGGATGCGATAGTGTCGGCTGGATACGCCTTGATCTTGGAAAAGATATTGATAAGTTAAGGCAGATCAGTGAGTCCGCCAAAAATAAAGGCTTGAGGCTAAGAGGGGTATACGAAAAAAAGGCTGTGGATTCCCTGGCAAAATGGTATCGCTTTTCCCCAAAGAACGATTTTGCCATGAGCGACATTTCTTATGCACAAAAGCTGGGAGACTATTTTTATCACAAAATCAAGGCTTATAAGGCTCCGAAGGGATGTAATATAATGGGCAATTATGTATCACAGACCTTTGTGGATGGCTATAAAGAGTTGAAACTTACAGGTCTGGATTTTATATGGATACCAGACAATGGAAAGTATCAGGCTGCTTCATTTTATAATCCCATCTTCCTGGAAAAGGCTGAAAAGTGCATCTATCCCGGTCAGATGAGTTATTTGAGAAAAGAGACTTATGACGTGGCAACCTTTACGCCAATAGCGGGAAAATATGATTTTGCTGACGTAAATAAGTATTATAGGCAGGCTGATTTCCCACAGGGCAGGCTTTGCGAAATAGAAAACTATATGGATAATTTGAATGTGGTATTGCCTTTGGCGGTGGAATATGATTCTATGCCTGATGCGGATTTTGCATATTGTATTTTACAGGGCTATGTTCCTATTTTTCTGGTCAGAGATGAGGCATTGCAGAAAATGATTGATGCCGGCATAGTTACCAGGGATGATTTTGAGCCCGTCATAGGTACAGCTTCAAAAGAACAGAATCTTCTAGTACAGCAATGTGATGAATGCCGGGAAATGAATATCATGTTGCAGAATAAGGAACATTTTGAAAAACTGCGCCTGGCATCAGCCACAAAGAAAAGACCGGAATTTGTACCGACAGAAAAGGAAGTATTGGCTCTTTTAAAGAAATATAAAAAGAATTATCCAGACTACCTGAATAAGCCAATTTCAAAGACATTATCCGAGGTGGTTGAGCACTCTCTGTATCGTCCCTTATTACAGTATTATAAGGTGGGATGCAGTGGGCGTCTGGCTGAGTATACATATGAGTACTATGATTACGAGACGGCAGTACACAAAAACGATATTTTTCACAAAGAACTTGCTGAGAATAACAGACACAATAATCTGCTAGATGAAGCTGTACTGTTTGGGATAAGCGGCGATGGTAATTATCTGCTGCTTTATGGAGATGAGGTTTACGAGGTATCCTGTTATGATTATACGGTTGTAATGCATTGGGACCATGTATATCTGTTCTTTTATGAGAAGGTGGCCGGGTAAATGCCGATTATACGAGTAAATAACAGCCCCAGAAGAACCCACCATTCAATAAATCCACACCTGACGCAAATAGATTTTTGTAACAGGCATATCCAATCCCACAGGAATATTCTGTAGATTTCATGATAAAATCACTAATAATTCACAAACTGAACACATTTCACAGATAAGGTATAAAATGGAAAGGATGTGATAACAGATGAAATACCGGCACGAGTGGAAGCATGAAATCACTTACCTGGATATGCTGGTTCTGCGGCAAAGACTTTCTGCCATCGCTAAATGCGACCCACACACGATAGATGGCAAATATGAAATCCGCAGTCTATATTTTGACAATGCCTACGACAAAGCCCTTCGTGAGAAAATTGACGGTGTGAATATGAGGGAAAAATTCCGTATCCGATATTACAATGGTGACACTTCCGTCATAAACCTTGAAAAGAAAAGCAAAATCAACGGACTATGCCATAAGGAAAGCGCGTTGATTCCCAAGGAATCTGCACAGGCTATTGTAGATGGCGATTATGGGTGGATGCTGCAAAGCAAAATACCGCTGGTTCAGGAGTTGTATTCCAAGATGATGGCGCAGGGACTACGCCCCAAGACCATTGTTGATTATACAAGGGAACCCTATATATATGCCCCCGGTAATATCCGGGTCACAATGGACTATAATATCCGGACAGGACTTCTTAGTACCGATTTTCTAAATCCAGAGAATGTCACTGTTCCGGTGGGAAATACATCCATTATTTTGGAAGTGAAATGGGATGATTTTTTACCGGACATTATCCGGGACGCAGTCTGGCTGGAGGGGCGGCGTGCCACTGCATTTTCTAAATACGCAACATGCAGGATATACGGTTAAATAAGATAAAAAGGAGTAAATTGTTATGACTTTCAATGATATTTTTAAATCCAGTTTTCTGGAGAATATTTCAAGCGTCAGTATTTTGGATATGATTCTCACACTGGTGTTGGCATTCGGCATCGGCATGTTTATTTTTCTGGTATATAAAAAAACGTATCTGGGGGTTATGTATTCGTCAAGTTTTGGCATCACTCTTGTTGCCCTTACCATGATAACCTCGCAGGTAATTCTCGCGGTGACTTCCAATGTGGTACTCTCTCTCGGTATGGTCGGCGCATTATCCATCGTCCGTTTCCGCACCGCAATCAAGGAACCTCTCGACATTGCTTTTCTGTTCTGGTCGATTGCAGCCGGCATTATTCTGGCGTCAGGAATGATTCCGCTGGCAGTCTTCGGCAGTGTAATCATCGGTGTTATTTTGCTGATATTTGTCAACAGAAAATCAAATGTTAATCCTTATATCATCGTTCTCTCCTGCGACAGCCATGACAGTGAGGTCAGGGCAAGAGAATTCCTTGAAAAACAGGTTCTCAAATGTGTTGTTAAGAGCAAAACCGCACAAAAAGGCGTCATTGAGCTGAACATGGAAATCCGCATGAAGGACGAAAACACTGACTTTATCAATACCCTTTCCGAGATGAATGGCGTCAACAGCGCGGTGCTTGTCAGCTATAATGGCGAATATATGGGATAAGGAGAAACAACATGTTGACGCATAAGCACATTGATAAAATCTGCTGTGTTATTCTTGCCGCTACACTGGCTTTGACGGCTTTCTTCTTAAGCGGCACCAAACTTGGAGTCAAAGCCGATACCGTCAGTATGGGATATACTTCAAAGCTGTTTGACACTTCGTTGGTGCATTCCATCGACATCATTATGGATGACTGGGACGGCTTTCTCGATACCTGCACAAATGAGGAATATGTTGTCTGCACAGTAAGCATCGACAATAACACCTATAAAAACGTGGCAATCCGCGCCAAGGGAAACACTTCTCTCACACAGGTGCAGTCCTATGGCAATGACCGTTACAGCTTCAAAATAGAGTTTGACCATTACGACAGCTCCCAGACTTATTTCGGTCTTGATAAACTGTGCCTGAACAATATTATTCAGGATAACACTTATATGAAGGATTATCTGGCCTACCAGATGATGGGAGCCTTCGGTGTCGCCGCCTCTCTCTGCAGCTATGCATATATTACCGTAAACGGGGAGGACTGGGGGCTTTATCTTGCCGTGGAAGGAATAGAGAACTCCTTCTTGCAGCGCAATTATGGCAGAGACTATGGCAGCCTGTACAAGCCGGACAGCCAAAGTATGGGCGGAGGCCGAGGTAACGGCAGAGAATTTGACATAGAGGGCATGGCAGATTTCTTTGATGGGAATGTTGCTTTTGGCGGCAGAGAGGATTTCTTTGGCGGGGAGTTTGGGTTTGGTGATAAGCCGAATATCCCTGACGAAAATTTTGATCCCGGCACTCCGGGACAGCCCATGCCGGACGGTGTGCCGCAAGACGATATGCCGCAGGACGGCATGACGCAAGGCGGTAGGGGACAAAACGGTATGCCACAGCATGGTATGCCGCAGAACAACATGATGCCACAAGGCGGCGCTTGGGGTGGCAGGGATGGCATGAGCATGGGCAGCAATGATGTTCTGCTCATCTATACGGATGACAAATATGAGAGCTATTCTAATATCTTTGATAATGCCAAGACAAATATCACAGACAATGACAAGGATCGTCTGATTGCTTCTTTGAAACGTTTGAACGCCTATAAAAATATCGACAATGTAGTCGATATTGACTCCGTTATCCGATATTTTGTCGTACACAACTTTGTGCTGAATTTTGACAGCTATACAGGCACCATGATTCATAACTACTATCTCTATGAAAAGGATGGAAAGCTGTCGATGATCCCCTGGGATTACAATCTTGCTTTCGGCGGATTCAACCAGGCAGCCGATGCCACAAGCCTTGTCAACTATCCGATTGACTCTCCTGTCTCAGGCAGTACAATCGATTCCAGACCTATGTTGGCATGGATCTTTGCGGATCAAACCTATACGGAACTCTATCATCAGTATTTCAAGACACTTATATCCGAATACTTCGACAGCGGATATTTTGCTGAAATGATGGATGCGGTGACAGAAATGATCGCTCCTTATGTAGAAAAAGATCCGACAAAATTCTGTACCTATGAGGAATTTGAATGCGGTGTTGCAGCGCTGAAAAAATTTTCCCTGCTGCGGGCAGAGAGCGTCAAGGGACAACTGGACGGCACGATTGCATCCACTTCCGAGGCCCAAAAGCTAAATAATGACGGATTTATTAATGCCGATGGACTTACCATCTCCGACATGGGCTCCATGAATAATGGTATGGGCCGGGGCGGCGGTTTTGAGCCTCACAATGCCTTCGACATAGGTAATAACGGACCAATGATGGGCTGGAACGGCAAAGACAATCCTGGTAACAGCAACGAAAACACCACATGGATATTGCTCAGTGTTTCTGTTGTTGTGCTTTTGTCAGGACTGCTTTTCGCAGGATTTTACAAGAGACGCAGAACCTACTTTATCTGATAAATACTTCCTTTCTGATTCTCAATCCTGTATCACCTGCAGGGTATCTCCATCACACAGACAGGTTATTGTGCCTTTACCCGTCAGATAAATCTTTGTTCCCAGTTTCTTAAGTGCCTCATAAATATCCTCCTTCACTGGCATATCCTCCGGGCAGGTGAACACTGCTATGCTGGGGGATACAGCCCTTAGGAATTCCACCGTGTTTTGCTCTTCTCTTCCGTGATGAGGCACCTTCAGAACATCATGGGAAAGACCGAATTCCTCCTGCTCCAAAAGCTCCTCCAGACGTTCCTCTTCACAATCCCCCGCGAACAGGAAGCTCCTGCTCCCATATGTCATGCTGATAACAAGGGAAAAATCATTGTCCTCTTCCTCATATTCTTCCTGCTGTGGAGGATAAATCAGAAAATCTGCCCCGTCCAGAGTCAGACGCTCCGTTCTAGTTACAAGATACGCCTGCATATCCTTATCTTTCATGGTTTCTTGATATTGCAGATATTGTTTGCTGTCGGACTCATAATCCGGTTGGAGAACTTTGTTCACTTCCACTGCCTCCAGAATGCGGTCCGCCCCACCCACATGATCTTTGTCAAAATGAGTAAGTATCATATAATCCAGCCGCTGAATCTCCTGCTCTGCCAGATAATCCAGAATAATCTCTGACGTATCGTCATAGCCGGAATCAACAAGCACACTATGCCCCTCTGTCTCAATCAAAATAGCGTCACCCTTTCCCACGTCAAAAAAGGTTATTTTGATCCCTGGATTTTCCAACGTTTGTCTTCCACATCCGCTAAGTAAAAGCAACATGCACACCAAAAACAGGCACAAGAATCCTGTTCTTCGCTTTTCCATAATACGCCATATCCTTTTTTCATTCATTATATTTTTCCCCAAAAAGTATATGTATCAATTTTTAGTTAATGACATTAGAAATTTCGTTTACTATATTGGGGCCAGTATAAATCCGCCAACAAAACACCCACTCCTAAGAGCAAATGTCAATAAATAAGCCTCCCTCAGATCACTCCAAAGGAGGCTCAAAACCATTAATTTTACTGCATTTTTCGCTTAGAACTTGCCCTCTGTAGCAGCCATCTCAATCGATACAGCCACAGCCACAGTAGCGCCAACCATAGGGTTGTTGCCCATGCCGATCAGACCCATCATCTCCACGTGTGCGGGAACGGAGGAAGAACCTGCGAACTGCGCATCGGAGTGCATACGGCCCAGGGTATCGGTGAAGCCATAGGAAGCAGGGCCTGCAGCCATATTGTCGGGATGCAGGGTACGTCCTGTACCGCCGCCGGAAGCAACGGAGAAGTACTTCTTGCCCTTCTCGGTTCTCTCCTTCTTGTATGTACCTGCCACAGGATGCTGGAATCTGGTGGGATTGGTGGAGTTACCGGTGATGGACACGTCCACGTTCTCCTTCCACATGATGGCAACGCCCTCGGGAACGCTGTTTGCGCCATAGCAGTTTACCTTGGAACGCAGACCATCGGAGTAAGACTTGCGGAACACCTCTTCCACAGTGTCGGTGTAGGGATCATACTTGGTCTCCACATAGGTAAAGCCGTTGATACGGGAAATGATCTGTGCAGCATCCTTGCCAAGACCGTTCAGGATAACGCGCAGAGGCTTCTGGCGAACTTTGTTGGCCTTCTCAGCAATACCGATAGCGCCCTCTGCTGCGGCAAAAGACTCATGGCCTGCCAGGAAGCAGAAGCAGTCGGTCTCCTCCTCCAACAGCATCTTGCCCAGATTGCCGTGGCCCAAGCCTACCTTGCGGGTGTCAGCTACAGAACCGGGGATACAGAAAGCCTGCAGACCCTCTCCGATAGCAGCCGCAGCGTCGGCAGCCTTGCGGCAGCCCTTCTTGATGGCGATGGCAGCGCCTACGGTGTAAGCCCAGCATGCATTCTCAAAACAGATGGGCTGGATCTTCTTTACCTGCTCGTACACGTCCAGACCGGCATCCTTGGTGATCTTCTCGGCTTCTTCGATAGAAGAGATACCGTAACTATTCAGTACTTTATTGATCTGATCAATACGTCTTTCATATGATTCAAATAACGCCATTACTTTTTACCTCCTCTTCGCTCTTATTTCACTTCTTTATCGGTTCTGGGATCGATGATCTTCACGGCATCAGCCACACGGCCATACTGGCCCTTAGCCTTCTCGTATGCGGTGGTGGGATCGTCACCCTTCTTGATAAAGTCGGTCATCTTGCCCAGATTTACGAACTGGTAGCCGATAATCTGGTCCTCGCCGTCCAGAGCGATACCGGTTACATAGCCCTCTGCCATCTCCAGATAGCGGGGACCCTTGGCCAGAGTGCCGTACATCGTACCCACCTGGCTGCGCAGACCCTTGCCCAGATCCTCCAGGCCAGCGCCCACGGGCAGACCTTCCTCGGAAAATGCGCTCTGGGAACGGCCATACACGATCTGCAGGAACAGCTCTCTCATAGCGGTATTGATGGCATCGCATACCAGGTCGGTATTCAATGCCTCCATAACGGTCAGACCGGGCAAAATCTCAGCGGCCATAGCGGCGGAATGAGTCATGCCGGAGCAGCCGATGGTCTCCACCAGAGCCTCCTGGATGATGCCCTCTTTCACATTCAGGGACAGCTTGCAGGCGCCCTGCTGGGGAGCACACCAGCCCACACCATGGGTAAAGCCTGAGATGTCTTCCACCTTCTTGGCCTGAACCCAGTTTGCTTCTTCAGGGATGGGAGCACAGCCGTGGTGAACACCCTGCGCTACCGGACACATTTCTTCAACTTCTTTTGAGTAAATCATGTGAAATCTCCTTTCGTTTGTTTCTTATACTCACGGCCGATTAGTTTTTCCTTTCCGCGCAACGCATGCTGCCTGATCGTGCAACATGTGCTGTGCGGAAATTGGAAAATCTTAACGGTCGTCAGTATAAAACACTATTTTCCAGGTCTGGAAAATGTATTCATAATTCGTCTCATCTATTCTCTCATATTTCAGGAGAAAAATCCAGAGGAAAATCATTTTTAAAGACATTTTTTAAAAACAAACATTCCCCTTAAACTCCTGCGCCATATTTAGAAGCCAATCATGAAGTCCCTGCCGCTCCTCTTTGCTGATGCGCTTGATCCATTGATCATATTCCAGTTCCGGCTTCCAGTCCAAAGAGACGTTCATACTCTGGCCCCCGCCATTTCCGCTAAGCGCAGCCTCGTCAATGGGGGGCTGGGACCACTCTGCCGCCAGACTGTTATATCTGGCAACCCTTTCTTTCATGCAGGTTTCTATCGTCTCCACCGCACCGCTTAAAACCAGTTCCAGCTCAGAATTATTCTGAATCCGGCTTCTCTCCAGCCGAATTTGCAGATACCATTCTCTCAGCACATACAGCTGTGCCAGGAACTCCACATTTTTATCATAGACCTGCCTGAAATGCTTCTCCGGGAATATCACATCCGAGGGCGACCAATTCCGGTTCATGCTGCGCACACTCTCCGAGTGCATAGTCGAATCGGCCACATCATGCCTGATCACCTGGCCCGCCACCGTCATTGCGCCAAATCCCACGGCGGATGGTCCCACCATCCCGGACAATCCCCCAAGGAAAATCCGCTGCTGGTCCAGAAATACACCCTCCGTGACATTGCCCATCAGCGAGGGAGTGGCTTTGTCTCCGCTCTTCCCCCAGGGTGTAAAATTGAAATGGATAAAGCCGCTCCCTACCTCCGTATGATCCTTGCGGGAGCTTCCTCCCGAAATCAGCACATCACAGAAATTGATCAGCGACCCCAATGTGACACTGTACATCAGTATGGACTGCTTCAGGCCCACGCAATGGGCTGTCGAGGCATATTCCTCCAGAAGCGTACCCGCCCGATAATGGGAATTCGCTCCCGCCTTTGCCCTGGGCAGCAAAGTCGCATCCGACAGAAAACCGCTGCCAATCTCTGCGCCTGCCCCAATGACGGAATTATGTATTGCGGCAGGGCCCTCCGTACCGATCTGTGCCGATGTGCCGACAAGGGTACGTTCCCCCGTCAGACGGCATCCCGGGAACAGCACACTGCCCTTATAAATCCTGCCTAAGTCAACCTCCGAACCAATATAGGTCTGCCTGGGATCTACAATTACAACGCCTTTTTCCTCCAGTATGCGAATTCTATCCTCTATAGCTTCCTGCATAATTTCCCCCTTCCTGCAAATACGTCACTAGGCACTTACGAAACTCCCATCCATGACACAGGGAGTGAGCAATATAGACAAAATAAGGGCGACTTGCCACCGCCGAAGTTAATTTGTGAAACAAATTTACTTCTGAGCCCGTTTTGTCTATATTGACCAGTTCCGTCACTTCCCTTTTGCGTAAAACGCTTCCGACGCCCGGAAACATGCCTGCAAATTGTCCTGGTTGGACAGCTGCTTCACCATATTGGTGCGGCGAGTCACAAAATCGTCCAGCTTTCCCATGTACTCGCTGGCGGTGATATTGCCGTCCGCCACCAAAGTCAGCCCTTTCTCCCAGCTGGCAGTCAGCGCCGGGTCCAGCAGGGGCCGTATGGAGAGGTTCACCACGTCAAAGATCATCTCCCCCATCAGGGTGGGCGTGATCACCTGAGTCTTTTTGTTCAGCGCCAGATACTCGATATTCACCAGCTTTTTCAGGATCTCCGCCCTGGTGGCGCTGGTGCCGATGCCGCTGCCCTTGATCTGTGCCCGCAGCTCCTCGTCCTCGATGAACTGCCCCGCATTCTCCATGGTCAGGATGATGCTGCCGGAGTCGTAGCGCTTGGGCGGGGAAGTCTCCCCCTCCTTGATCTCATAGCCCTTAACTGGGAGTCTGGAACCTTTCTTCAACCCCTTTAAAAGCGCCATGAACTGCTCGTCACACTTCTGTTTCTCTTCCTCTTCGCTATCTTCCCTGGATTCTTCACCTTTCGCCTCAGGAGACCCTCCATTGCTGCCATTTCCCGCCCCGGCTCCCCCACTTTTTTTAGAAAAGGAATACTGCATCACCTTGAGATACCCCTCCTGGGCCAGCACCTTGAAGTTAGCAAAAAAACTCTCACCGGCTACCTTGGCCTGGAGCGAAACCTTCTGATAGACTGCCGCCGGATAAAAAATACTCAGAAACCGGCGTACAATCACCTCGTAAACCTTCGCTGACACAGCTGTCAGTCCCTGCAGATTGTTAAGTCCCTGCCCTGTGGGGATGATGGCATAGTGGTCTGTGATCTGCTTATCGTTCACATAGCGGGTCTTGGCAATATTTTTGTAGCTGCCCTGACTTAAGATCTCTCTGGCAAAGCCGCCGCACAGCCCATAACCCTGCAGTCCCCCGATATTTTTGTGTATTTCCTTGGCCACCGCCGTGGACAACACCCTGGCATCCGTTCTGGGGTAGGTCACCATCTTTTTCTCATACAGCTCCTGTACGATCCGCAGGGTCTCATCCGGGCTGATCTTGAACAGCTTGGAGCAATCGTTCTGCAGCTCCGCCAGATTGTATAAAAGAGGCGGATTTTTGTTCTCGTTCTTGCGGGCGGCGGATTCTATGACGGCATCGCCGGACAGCTGGTCGATCAGCGCCTGGGCGTCCTCCCTGGCCTTGAAGCCGTTCTCCTTGTAGAGCTTGGGCGATTCGTAGTAACGGCTGCCCTCCACGGCCTTCCACTCCCCCTCCAACTTCCGGCCCTCCAGGTCAAAGCTGCCCATCACCCGGTAGAAAGGAGTCTTGACAAAGGCCCGTATCTCCCGCTCCCGCTTGACCACCATACCCAGCACGCAGGTCATGACCCTGCCCACGGAGATCACCGCCCGGTCACGGCTCAAATAATTTTGCACCGCCTTTCCGTATTTCAGCGTCAACACCCGGGAGAAGTTGATGCCCATCAGGTAGTCCTCCTTGGCCCGCAGATAAGCGGCATCACTTAAGGCATCGTATTCTGACAGGTCTTTGGCCTCCTTGATGCCCCGCAGGATTTCCTCCTCGGTCTGGGAATCGATCCACACCCGCTTCCTCACCTTGCCCTTGACCCCCGCCATCTGCTCCACCAGGCGATAGATGTATTCCCCCTCCCGCCCGGAGTCGGTACACACATAAATGGTGGTCACATCCGGCCGATTTAAAAGGCCGCTGACAATGGTAAACTGCTTCCGCACGCTGTCAATGACCTCATATTTAAACTCACGGGGAATAAAAGGAATGGTATCATAGCGCCATTTCCGATATTTCTCGTCGTACACTTCCGGGTAACTCATGGTCACCAGATGCCCCACACACCAGGTAATGATGCAGTTCTGGGATTCCAGAAAACCGTCTCGGGAGTTCGTATTTAATTTTAATGCCTTTGCGAATTCCTTTGCCACACTGGGCTTTTCCGCAATAAAAAGATTTTTGCCCAAACTTTCCTCTTCCTAATCCGCTTTCACGGATATTCTCATGCCAATTCTTCCAACAGGGCTTCCATCTCCTGCACCGGCAGCGGCCTGCCAAAATAGTAGCCCTGTATGATGTCACAACCGATAGCATGGAGATATTTGTACTGCTGTTCCTGTTCCACTCCCTCCGCAATGGTCTCCAGCCCCAGCGTGCGCACCATCGTGATAATGCTCTCAGTGATCACCCGGGTGGCGGCATCGGACATTACTGTGTCAATAAAGGACTTATCAATCTTCAAGGTATCTATGGGCAGCTTTTTCAGGTAGGATAAGGAAGAAAAACCTGTGCCAAAATCATCCAGCGATACCCGTATCCCATAATCCCGTAACATGCGCAGCTTGGCTGTGACCTTGTCAAAATCCTCGATCAACACGCTCTCTGTGATCTCCAGTTCTATCTCCTGGGGAGGCACCTGGTATATGCTGAGCAACTGCAGCAATTCATCTACAAAGCCATCCTTCATATACTGGATGGGCGAGACATTGATGGAGAGAATCATCGCTTCCGGGCGCTTATGCTGCCAAAGAGCAAACTGCCGGATGCTCTCCTCCATCACCCAGCGGCCTATAGAAACGATCGCCCCATTCTTTTCCGCAATTGGTATAAATACTGCCGGGCTGACCATACGTCCAGACCCGTCGCGCCAGCGGATCAGCGCTTCCATGCCCCGCAGCTTTTTGTTTCCGGCATAGTATTGGGGCTGATAGTGCAATTCAAAATTATTGCCGTATATTGCTTCCTTCAACTCATTTTCGATCTTTACATTATGTAAGAAAGCATTTAAAATCGGCGTATCAAAGTACTGTATGTTATTTTTGCCCAGATCCTTACTCTTGTACATGACAATCTCGGCACAGCCAATCAACTCAAGGGCTGTTGCCGCCGACTCCGGATATTCCGCCACGCCGATACTGACGGTAATGCTGATCTCCTGTCCGCCGCTGAGGATAAAAGGATGACGCATGCGCTCCTGTATCCGTTCATGGATATTACCCACGGACTTCTGACCTCTGGGGCCATATATTGCCATACAGTACACATCACTGTTCAAATGGCAGGTGATAATATCCTCGCTGGACATTTCCTTTAAGAAGCTGCCCAGCTGCTGCACCAGCTCATCCCCCACAATGATCCCCAGACCATCGTTCACTTTGCGGAAATCATCAATATCAATGAGCAGTACGCTGACAATCTCCTGCTCCTCCTGGGCCTTGCGCACATAATCAGAAAGCCTGCGCACGAAATAATTGCGATTATACAGCCCCGTCAGCGAATCATAATAGGCCATATAGGTCAGTTCTTCGTTTTGTATTTTGAATTTTGTGATATCGCTGATACTGATAATCTTGTCCTGGGGCACTCCGGTCTCGTCATAGAACACTTTGACCCTGAATTCCAACCATGCTTTTCGGCCGCGCAGCATACATTCTGTAACCGCCTCCGGGAGATGTTTTTTTTCCAGAAAAATCACATCTCTGAGCTTTTCTATGTAAGGTTCATCCACCATCTCGTATAGACGGCTCAGATCCTTCCAGTCATGGATCTTGAAATCAAAAAATTGATCCCATTTTCCCAACAAGTGGATCTCGCTCTTCTCAAAAGAATAATAGAGAAAAGCACTATAAGAAGTATCACAAACCAGACGGTACATTTTCTCCTGCACGCTCAGTTTCTGATTCATTGCCTTCAAAAGATCCACTTGATATCGTAATTCGTTCATTTACACCTCTATCCTCATATGACTGGATTTTCCGCCATACTGTATCCCTATTATAATCCAAAAACTATTTTTTGGTAATGTATCCCTGAGCCTTCAGCAGTTCTGCACACAACACAGCACCGCCGGCCGCGCCTCTCACAGTATTGTGGGACAGTCCCACAAACTTGTAGTCATACACGGTATCCTCACGCAGACGGCCGATACTGATGCCCATGCCGTTCTCATAGTCCACATCCAGGGATACCTGAGGCCGGTTATCCTCCTCCATATAGCGGATAAACTGCTTCGGCGCGCTGGGCAGTTCCAGCTCCTGGGGTACGCCGCTGAAAGTCACCAGCTTCTCGATCAGCTGCTCTTTGGTGGGCTTTTTGCGGAACTTAACAAACACTGCCGCCGTATGGCCATTCAGCACCGGCACCCGAATACACTGACAGGTAATCACCGGGCTGGTGGCGGGCACGATCTGGCCGTCCACGATCTCTCCCCACAGGCGCAGGGGCTCCTTCTCACTCTTCTCCTCCTCGCCGCCGATATAGGGAATGATATTGCCCTCCATCTCAGGCCAGTCTTTAAAGGTCTTGCCCGCGCCGGAGATAGCCTGATAGGTGGTGGCTACCACCTCGTAGGGCTCAAACTCCTTCCATGCGGTCAGCACGGGGGCGTAGCTCTGGATGGAGCAGTTGGGCTTTACCGCCACAAAGCCCCTGGTGGTGCCCAGGCGCTTTCTCTGGGCCTCGATGACCTGAGCGTGCTGGGGGTTGATCTCCGGCACCATCATGGGCACGTCGGGAGTCCAGCGGTGGGCGCTGTTGTTGGATACTACGGGAGTCTCTGTTCTGGCGTAGTCCTCCTCGATCTTTTTAATCTCTTCCTTGGTCATATCCACAGCGCTGAACACGAAATCCACCTCTGCGGCCACTTTTTCTACTTCATTGACATTCATCACCACCAGATTTTTCACTGCCTCCGGCATGGGGGTGTCCATCTTCCACCTGTCTCCCACGGCCTCCTCATAGGTCTTGCCCGCTGAGCGAGGGCTGGCGGCAATGGCCGTCACCTCGAACCAGGGGTGATTCTCCAGCAATGCAATAAATCTCTGTCCTACCATACCGGTACCGCCCAGGATACCTACCTTTAATTTGTCACTCATACTCTTTTCTCCTCCTGATTTTAGTTCCGCAATTTCCTATTTTCCGTATTTCTATTTCGGCAGCTGCCAATCCTTCGGCTGCCAGTCCTCCTCCAGATACTCCCTGCTGATACGGATGACCTCTCTCATGGCCTCCTTGCCCGGAGCGCCGACCGTCAGCCGCTTCTCCACGCAGGTCTTCAGAGATATGGCCTCATAGAGGTCCGGCCCGAACTTGTCGCTGATCTCCTGCAGTTCCTCCAGGCTCAGGGCGTCAATGGCACAGCCCTTATCAATACAGTATAGCACAAGTCTGCCGATAATGCCATGGGCATCCCGGAAAGGCACACCCTTGCCCACCAGATAGTCCGCCGCATCTGTGGCGTTGGTAAAGCCGTTCATGGCGCTCTCTGCCATCCTATCCCTCTTAAAGCCCATGGTGCGGATCATGCCGGTGAACAGCACCAGACAGTTCTGCACAGTCTCCATGGCGTCAAACGCCATCTCCTTATCCTCCTGCATATCCTTATTATATGCCAGAGGGATTCCCTTCATCGTAGTCAGCAGGGACATTAATGCACCATACACCCTGCCGGTCTTGCCTCTTACCAGCTCCGCAATATCCGGGTTCTTTTTCTGGGGCATGATGCTGCTGCCGGTGGAATAGGCGTCATCAATCTCCACAAACTGGTACTCGTTGGAGTTCCAGATGATGATCTCCTCGCAGAAGCGGCTCAGATGCATCATAATGATGGACAGCGCGGACAGAAATTCAATCAGGTAATCCCTGTCAGACACAGAATCCATACTGTTCAGTGTGGGTCCCTCAAAACCCAGCAGGGATGCTGTGTAGCTCCTGTCCAGAGGATAGGTAGTGCCTGCCAGAGCGCCCGCTCCCAGCGGACAGTAGTTCATCCGGTCATGGATATCCCTTAGCCGCTGCCGATCCCGCTTAAACATCTCAAAATAAGCGCCGTAGTGATGGGCCAGTGTAATCGGCTGGGCTTTCTGCAGATGGGTAAAGCCCGGCATGTAAGTATCTACATTGGCCTCCATCGTATCCAAAATCACCGTCATCAGCTCTTTTAACAGACCGTCTGTGGACAATACCTGCGCCCTGGTATACAGACGCATATCCAGCGCCACCTGGTCATTGCGGCTGCGGCCGGTGTGGAGCTTTTTGCCCGGCTCCCCTATCCTGTCAATCAGGTTCGCCTCCACAAAACTGTGAATATCTTCATAGGTTTCATCAATCACAAGTCGTCCGGCCTCCACATCCTCCCGGATGCCGGTGAGTCCCTTAATCAGTACATCCCGCTCCCCTGCTGTCAATATCCCCTGCTTTGCCAGCATCACAACATGGGCAATGCTTCCCTCAATATCCTGTCGATAGAGCTTTTTGTCAAAGCCGATGGACGCATTGAAAGCATAGACCTGGCTGTCTGTGTCCTTGACAAAGCGTCCTCCCCATAAAGTCGCCATGTGTCTCCATCCTTTCGCTATTAATTATCGTTCCGGACATTTTTTGACTAAAACGTTAAAGTACAACTAAGCTACATCATACCATGAATAGCACTTTATTGCAAGGAACGAATAACATAAAGTAAATTCTATTTTTAAGAGGACTCACTTGGATGGATAAAAATATACTGGAGCTGAAAAATATCAGCTATTCCTATCACAGCCTCCACGGGGAGACGAAGGCGCTGGATCGGGTTACCTTCGGCGTCCGTGAGGGCGAGTTCGTGGCTCTGGTCGGTCCCAGCGGCTGTGGCAAATCCACGCTGCTGTCCATTATTGCCGGACTTCTGCCTGCGGAGGAAGGCACAATTCTGGTGAACAATCCCGATGGTTCCCTGCGCTACCCCCGGGTGGGTTATATGCTGCAGCGGGAGCATCTGTTTGAATGGCGCAGCATCTATAAAAATGTTATCCTGGGACTGGAGATCAACCATATGCTGACTCCGGAGCGCCTGGAATATGTAGATTCCCTGCTGCGGGACTACGATCTGGAAAAATTCCGGGATAAGCGCCCCAGCGAGTTATCCGGCGGTATGAAACAGCGGGCCGCCCTGATCCGCACATTGGCTTTGCAGCCCCAGCTGCTTTTGCTGGATGAGCCTTTCAGCGCCCTGGACTACCAGACCAGGCTCATGGTATCCGCCGACATCTGCCAGCTGATCCGCAGAACCGGCAAAACCGTAATCCTGATCACCCATGATCTGTCCGAGGCTGTGAGCCTGGCAGACCGCATCGTGGTGCTCTCCGGCAGGCCCGCCACCGTAAAAAAAGAAATTCCCATCCACTTAACGCTCCAGGACGATTCGCCTCTGGCCGCCCGGAATGCACCGGAATTCAATGAATACTTCAATCAATTATGGGAGGAAATGAGATCATGAGCAAGCATAAAAAAGAATTGACAAAGCAGGAAGCGTTTGTCAAGGATCACCGGCGGCATCACCATCAGATTGCCTTCTACCGAATCTTTTTCTTCCTGCTGTTCCTGGCGTTATGGGAGTTGAGTGCCCGGCTTGACTGGATCGACAGCTTCTTTTTCTCCAGTCCCAGCCTGGTGGCCAAATGCCTGTGGGGGATGATTCTGGACCGCTCCCTGTTTTTGCATGTGGGCATCACGCTGCTGGAGACCATCGCCAGTTTCCTGTTGGTGTTCCTGATCAGTCTGATGTCCGCCACTTTGCTCTGGTATTCTCAGAAGCTGTCGGAGGTCACAGAGCCTTACCTGGTGATCTTGAACAGTCTGCCCAAATCCGCCCTGGCTCCCCTGTTTATCGTGTGGCTGGGCACCGGCAGCACCACCATCGTGGTGGCGGGAATCTCCGTGGCGCTGTTCGGCTCCATCATCAGCTTCTATACCGGCTTTCAGCAGGTGGACAGCGAGAAGATCACCTTGATCTACACGCTGGGAGGCCGCAAGGGGGACGCTTTCCGCAAGGTGATCCTGCCCGGCTCCATCCCCATCATGCTCAGCACCACTAAGGTCAATATCGGCCTGGCGCTGGTGGGGGTGATCATCGGGGAGTTCCTGGCCGCCAGACGGGGACTGGGATACCTGATTATCTACGGCAGCCAGGTGTTCCAGCTGAACCTGGTAATCACCAGCATCCTGATCCTGTGCGTCATCGCCATGGGCTTTTACAAAGGAATTCAGTGTATTGAACACCGTATCAAAAAACAGCTGAAAATGTGAGGATTGACTTTCCCAATATAGTATGTTAAACTTTCCACAACAGCACTTCAGTGTTTTAAAGCGTTGGTGTTTTACGCTTTAAAGCGATGTCGTGCTCGGTAATTGTGAAACTCTCTTCCCAGAACAGGGATTGGCAATATAGACAAATAAGGGCCGCCCTGCCGCTCGCTTTGTCTATATTGTACGATCTCTCACTTGCCGGAAAGGTTTCGCAATCGCCCAAATACTATACACAGGAAAGGATATCGTACTATGTTAAAACTCATTATTCTGATTCTTTACTTTGCCGTACTCATCGGCATCGGCCTCTACTGCCGGAAAAATGCCACAGATGTGAACGGCTTCGTGCTGGGCGGACGTTCCGTAGGACCCTGGCTCACCGCCTTCGCCTACGGCACTTCCTATTTCTCCGCTGTGGTGTTCGTCGGTTATGCGGGACAATTTGGCTGGAGATACGGAATTGCCGCCACCTGGGCCGGCATCGGCAACGCTGTCATCGGCTCTCTGCTGGCCTGGGTGGTGCTGGGCAGGCGCACCCGGATTATGACCCAGCATCTGGACTCCGCCACCATGCCCCAGTTTTTCGGGCAGCGCTTTAACAGCAGACCGCTGAAGATCGCCGCTTCCGTCATTATTTTCATCTTCCTGATCCCTTATACAGCGTCCCTGTATAACGGGCTCTCCCGGCTGTTTGGCATGGCCTTTGACATCGACTACTCCGTGTGCATCATCCTGATGGCGGTACTCACGGCCATCTATGTCATCGCCGGAGGCTATATGGCCACAGCCATCAACGATTTTATTCAGGGCATCATCATGCTCTTTGGCATTGTCACAATAATTGCAGCTGTCCTTAGGAGTAAGGGCGGTTTCATGGCGGCCCTTGAGGGTCTGGCCCGCGTCACCGACCCGTCCGTCACCGAGACTCCGGGCATCTTCGCCTCCTTCTTTGGACCGGATCCCCTGAATCTGATGTTTGTAGTGATCCTGACCTCCCTGGGCACCTGGGGGCTGCCTCAGATGGTGCAGAAATTCTATGCCATCAAAAATGAGGGGGCCATCAAGAAGGGAACCATCATCTCCACGCTGTTCGCGCTGGTGGTGGCCGGCGGCTGCTATTTTCTGGGTGGTTTCGGCAGACTGTTTTCGGATCAGATCGACACTACTGCCAAGGGCTTTTATGACACTGTGATTCCCACCATGCTGCAGAACTTGGGGCCTGTGCTGATTGCTCTGGTGGTCATTCTGGTGCTGTCGGCGTCCATGTCAACCTTAAGCTCCCTGGTTATCGCCTCCAGTTCCACTCTGACCATCGACTTTTTGAAAGAGACCTTTATGAAAAAGATGGATGATAAAAAACAGCTTCTGCTGATCCGCATCCTGGTGGTGGTGTTTATCGCCATATCCGCCGTCCTGGCGCTGATACAGTACAAGAGCTCCATCACTTTTATCGCACAGCTCATGGGCATCTCCTGGGGTGCGCTGGCCGGTGCTTTCCTGGCGCCCTTCCTGTATGCCCTGTACTGGAAAAAGACCACCAAGGCAGCCTGCTGGGTATCCTTTATCTTTGGCTCCGGCGTGATGGTGGTAGACATGCTTGCTCCTAAGCTCCTGCCTCCTATCATGGGCAGTTCCCCCATCAACTGCGGTGCTATTGCCATGCTCGCCGGACTGGTCATCGTGCCGGTGGTGAGCCTGATTACGCCAAAGCCCGATCAAAAGCTGGTGGAGGAGACTTTCGCCTGCTATGACAAGGACACGGTGGTCAAACAGTCCACCGCTCTAGGCAAATAAGTTGAGGTATATGGGCATACCAAAAGGAGTCGCTGTGCGCGGCTCCTTTTCTCTGTAAAAACTCTTTTTTCTATCTTTTCTATCCCCTGTTCTGCTGGGCCACCAGCTGGTCTGCGCCGTACTTTTTGCGCAGGGCCGGTTTCTCGATCTTGCCCGTAGCATTGCGGGGCACCTCGGCAAAGATAATCTTCTTGGGCCTCTTGTAACGGGGCAGCTCCTCACAGAATCGATCGATCTCCTCCTCCGTGCAGGTCATGCCCTCTTTTATGGAGATGATGGCACCGGTGATCTCTCCCAGGCGCTTGTCCGGCAGGCCGATCACCGCCACATCCTTTACCTTCTCATAGGCGCTCAGGAAATTCTCAATCTGTACGGGGTAGATATTCTCACCGCCACTTACAATCACGTCCTTTTTCCGGTCCACCAGGAAAATAAAGCCGTCCTCATCCTGCATGGCCATATCCCCTGTGCAGAGCCATCCGTCCTTCAACGTAGCCGCCGTAGCTTCCGGGTCATTGTAATAGCAGGTCATGACGCCGGGGCCTTTGACGCACAGCTCTCCCACATCTCCCTGGACCACAGGCTCTCCGCCTTCATCCACAATCTTGCACTTCCAGCGGTAGCCGGGAATACCGATAGCTCCCACCTTGTGGATATTCTCAACGCCCAGATGCACGCAGCCCGGTCCGGTGGACTCGGACAACCCATAGTTGGTATCATACAAATGATGGGGGAAATATTCTTTCCAATGCCTGATCAGGGAAGGCGGCACTGGCTGGGCGCCGATATGCATCAGTCTCCACTGATCCAGCTCATAATCCTCCAGCTTCAGGTCTCCCCGGTCCAGGCTGTCCAAAATATCCTGCGCCCAGGGCACCAGGAGCCAGACAAGGGTACAATGCTCCTTGGACACCGCATCCAGAATAATCTCCGGGGTGGCGCCCTTTAACAGCACCGCCTTGCTGCCTGCGCACAGGCTCCCCATCCAGTGGAATTTGGCGCCAGTGTGGTACAGCGGCGGAATGCACAAAAACACATCGTCCCGGTCTGTCAGATGGTGTCTCTGCTCCATCTGAGCCGCCTGCGTCAAACTTTCATGGTTGTGCAAGATGGCCTTGGGAAAACCTGTAGTTCCCGAGGAAAAATAGATGGCGGCGTCATCTTCCTCCTCCAGCCGAACCAGGGGCGGCTGGCTGGAGCAGTCCGCCACCAACTCCCGGTAGCTCTCCGCAAAGGTGGGGCAGCCGTCACCCACATAGATCAGGAGCCTTCCCTTGGAGAGCTGCCCCTCTATGGACTCGATGCGGCCGATAAACTCCGGCCCGAAAAACAGGATATGTACCTCCGCCAGATCCGCGCAATACTGAATCTCCTTGGCGTCAAAGCGGAAATTAAAGGGCACGGCGATAGCTCCCGTCTTCAGAATGCCAAAATAAATCGGCAGCCACTCCAGGCAGTTGAACATCAGGATCGCCACCCGGTCTCCCTTCTGTATGCCTCTCTCAAGCAGCATGTTTGCCACACGATTGGCCTTCTCGTCAAACACGCTCCAGGTGATCTCCCTCCTGTAAGGCTCCGAGGAGGTCTGCTGCACCAGATCAAACTCCTTCCAGGTGGTGCGCCTGGTGTCCTTCATGGTGGGATTCAGCTCCACCAGAGCCACTTCATCCCCATATAGCTTGTGATTTCTCTCCAGTAAGTCCGTAACCGGCATAATATTTTTCCTCTCTGTGCTTTTTTTCTGTGACGCTTTAAAGCGCTATAATACATGATACTATACAAACCGGAAAAAGTCAATGTGGGGAAGGTATCCTGATTTACATTTCATTCACATACTCTCGAAACTCTTCAAAACTTTTTATGGCCGGGGCTGCTGTATACCACTTTTTCAGAATTTCTCTATCCTGTTCTTCTTCAATACTCCTGCGAATATCCTCGGGGATTTCCCCTAATCGCTCCAGAAACGTATATATGACCTGCCGCTCTCCTTCAATAATTCCGGCGTTTTTTCCCTCGATGATTCCGGCGGCCTTTCCCTCAGCGATTCCGGCCGCCTTTCCCTCGGCAATTCCGGCCGCCTTTCCCTCGGCGATTCCGGCGGCCTTTCCCTCGGCGATTCCGGCAGCCTTTCCCTCAGCGATTCCGGCGGCCTTTCCCTCAGCGATTCCAGCCGCCTTTCCCTCGGCGATTCCGGCAGTTTTCCCCAATTCTATCCCGGCCTTCCGTCCATCCTCAAACGCCTCTTCCCTTTCTATCGCTATTGCGTCATCAAAGTCCCATTGTGCATTTAACATATTTACCACCTCCGACCCATGGTTTTTCATGAATTCCACCAGGATTCCCTCATCCTGGCAGTCTCTCACCGCCTGAATGATTGCGGCATCCCTGATCCATCCGGCAGTCAGATACTCCTTGATCCGCTGAATAAACCATGAATACTCGTACATTGGGCGACATTCTTTTAATAGCCTATGTCCTGACGGCAAATTTATATTGATCACTTTCACTTCTAATTCTACCATAGGATGCTCTGCTTTTTCAAGAAAAGCCTCGGAAAGCCGTAGAGTTTTTTCCGGTGGGTATGCCTCATCTCCATTGTAGAAAACATAGAACTCCGGCGTGGGAATCTTGAACTGTTTGCGCCTGTAGATCATCTTTTCATCCAGCAGTTTCTCCAGGGTGCGCCCCAAATAAAGAAGATCCCTCAACGGCATGTTCTCATTTACGGTAGACTGATGCTCGCTGATAACCAGTACGCGGTTTTTTACCGTAAACGCCAGATCGTTCTTTCTGGCGATAAACATCACTCCCTCCAGCGTCACATAAGTAATGTCCTCCGGGGCTACCTTTTCATCTCCCAACGCCGTATACAGCTTAGACGCATTTTCCGGGTCTCCAAAATATGTGATGAACGCACTGTTTTTTACTTCCCGATTAGTAATTGGTTTTCCGTTCTCTTTCGCCATTGGCAATTTCCTCCTTTTTAATCAACTTTGTAAAAGAAAACAGCAGAAAGAATAACACCTCATCAGACACGAGGTCGCTATTCTTTCTGCTGTTGTAATTATTATTATATATTTCGTGAACTGAATGTCAAGTAAAAGTTTCGCCGAGTTGCTGACTGCATGCTTTGTTATCATTTCATCAACAATCTTGAATTCCGTACACACCCATGATAAAATGAAAAGTACAATAGAGCGGCAAATTGAAATGGTGAAAAGAAAGGACATATTCTATGATAGAGATAAATACATTCAAAAAAATACTAGAAGACAATGAACAACGTTTCCCCTTACTAACCCTTGATGAATTTTTCAATGGAAATATGATGGAAGATTCTATTGCTCCAAACCAGTGGGGATTTGGCCGCCCTCCCCTTGCTGAAATTTGGAAAATGCTGCAAAAGATTGAGCAAATGCCCAATATAGCGTGGGTTCGCGTTGGCCTGCATGACGACACAGAAATCAGGGAATGTAATGGGGAAGAAATATTAAATCTTGAGGGTGATACAATCGTGCTATGCACCACCGCCCAGCCTGAGGAAGTCGAAAAACTGGTGAATTGCGAATGGTTATGCTCTGACGGGGTAATAGAGGCTTCGTTAAAAATATATTCGTGCATACCACCTATTCCAGAGGGTTTTAGCTGTTTAGAAATAGTGTGGGACTAAAGGAAATACCGCTGAGAGCAACTGTAAGCAGTGCGCTCTCGGCGGTATTGGCATAAAGATTAAAGGTAGATATATGCTCCGATTGTGTTTATCGTGTTCTCATCATACTTAAGCCAGCCGTCCTCCAATGCCTGCTCGACAACATAACCACGGGAGATGGACGGAACCTGCACAATCAAGGCACTTATTTCGCTTATCAGAACAGTCAGCCTGGCAGCCAGTTCTGCGTTATCTGACTTTTCGGCATTGCTGTCAAATACAACCACGTTGGGCTCGATGACACCATTCGTATTCTTAATATAGCCGTATTCCAGCAATTTATCGATATAGCCTTTCTCTCCGGCCTCCGCTTTGCCTGCGCACACCAGCCAAAGGGTATATACTTCGGAGTAAGTAAGATGTTCCGGCGTCTTTGCATAATAGCCCCCGGTGTAAAACTTAAACTGGTTGAAATCTATCTCTTTCTTCACCTCGACATTATCATAGGAAAGATAGCCATGTTTCCCAACGAAGGCAGGTTCTTCCCAATCGACTATCTCATATCCCGTAAGTGTCCATGCGCCATTGTTGGGCCTGGAAGGATATGGCCCTCTGTATTCGTGTGCATTGGAATCATGTCCTGCAGAACTCCAGTAAAACCAATCAAATGTATATACCAGCAAAACCCACTTGGCAGCCTCATAGCCGACATAGCCCACATTCACCTTCGCCCCGTCTTCCTTCATGTAAAGATCAATCATTTCACACAGCTTGTCTGTCAGCGGTTTCTGAATGGTCCTGTTCGCATCATACATCACACGCTGTTCCTCTCTGCTGACAATCGGAAAATTGGTCTCATACTTATTATCGGATTTGCGAAGAAGCTCTTCTCTGGCGAGATACTCCAGCTCATCCTCCATATATGGGAGCGCGATCCCAAGTTCCAGAGCTAACTCCTCCGCTGTCTCGGGATTCTCGTAGGTTTCAAGAAAAACATTTTTGTATAAAAGATGGGTAATGATCGACCAGGGTTGTCCCTTATCTCCTTCCCTTCCATTCATAATGAAAGCTATTTGTTCCGGATTATAACTTCTCACTCCAAATTCTCTTGCCATATTCATACCCTCCTTCAAAATTATTCTTGCTCGCTGAAGACGTTTCTTCACCGTTTCCAGAGAGAGCGAAAGCTTTGATGCAATGACGCGCATACTTTGATTTTCCATGTAATAGGCGACAACGATATTGCGATAATTGCTGCTGATGAACGCCAGCTCCCGCCGAAACAGTGACAGCTGTTCACTGTGTATCATTTCATCAAGAATATTTTCGCTCTCGTCTTCGATCTCATAGTCGCCGATATCAGAACCGGTTACTGACTCGCTGCGTCTATGTTTTTCATCTGCCCATACAGAGTATCGGTTGCGCGCAATTTGCCACACCCACGCAGAAAAACTTGTGGGTATCGTCCCTTTGTTCAGAGCAGTCAGTATATTCAACGCAATATCCTGCGTCAAATCCTCCGCCTCTGTGCTGTTACCCGTCTTTTTCAGACAAAAGTAAAACAGCTTTTCCATATAATTTTCGGCAAAATCCGATACCAGTCGGTCACATATGCTGACTGCACTTGACATCTGCGCTCTCCTACTTAGGTTCCGCATCCTCCCTTCCAATACACAGACCCGGTATTGAATATCCGAACGTTTGGGGCGTCCGGACATCCGCCAGTGTACTGCACGGGAACATGCCGCTTACACTCATATAGTGTGAAATTTTTAAATTTGGGGACAGAAAATTTTGAATATTATATCAGATTTGTTCCTCACAGCATTTCCATATGTCAAAGAAATTTATAACTCCTTTTTCGAAAAAGTGTTCCTATTAACTATTTCACAAACCGAGATTTGATTTTGTTATTGTCATATTACATCTGCTCCATACCTCGTCTTTATATACAAATGCGTCTTTTGCAATACTTCTCGCAACAAAACCAATACTTTCATAACAGCGTTTTGCGTCTCGGTTTTCAGCAAAAACATTCAGTTGTACTAATTTCGCACCTGTCATTTCAAATGCATACCGTAAGGCCAACCGTATCATTTCTCTGCCGTACCCTTTTCCACGCAGCTTATTATCAACGATTACAGACGCCAAAAATCCCTCGTTACTCTCAGTATTAACTGAATAACGGAAAAAGCCTACAATATTTCCGCTATCGTCTGTTACTACAAAAGCGCTAACTGTCCACTCCTCCATGGTTTTTTCCAAAAAGCTATGAAATGCTTCCGTTGTAATAGGATATGGGAAATTATTTGCACACCATAATGCGTGACTTCTTTCGTCATCAATCCATCCTGCTATATATTTAAAATCTTTACTTTTTATGTATGGTCTCAGTCTCATATATACTTTCCTCCAAATTCCGACCTGTCAACATTATTATGACCTATTTTTCTCGGGTACACAATTCCGGATAGGGAGATTTATAATTGCAATTCGGCTCTATTAAAAAGAACCCGCCTGCTCTTTTTGCTGATGGTATTGCCTTGCGAGCACATTAAGGTGTTCTACAATATTCGGATTCCAATGGATAGTGGAAGTCAAATGCTCACAGGGAAACGCATCACATATACCACAGAATTGCACATTATGATTCCTGGCGCATTCATGTACTTTACATCTGCCAGATTCTGCCCATTCCGGGACATAACCATCTGCTTCAATACAGCCCTTACATATGCCGTTTATCCTTTTGGGACAATCAGTGCAACATTCACCACAGGCAGTTATTGTAGTGAAGTCTATCCTATGTTTCCTATTCATTTCCTGCCTCCTGTGTATTTACTTCTCCCCATCCCAATGGTAATATGTACATTTGTTTATCTCCCAGATTTTCCGGTATAGAAACTGGAATTGTTAAAATTCATTGTCGAGAATCAATGTATGGTTGTAAAAATCACCCTTATCTAATATTATTCCAATTATAATATCAAATAAAGTTTCTCCTTCATGATTTCGAGCCTTTTCAATCTTCAGCTTAACTATTTCGTGATTAGTGGGGTGACATATTTGAAGATTTTTTTCCCAATATAATGCAGTAGCCTCATATCCTAAGTCCTGTCGGCTTTTATTTGAATGCGCCCAATAAAACTCAATTTCTTCGCCCACTTCATGTACACCAAAACCGCCTCGCAGCAAATCGTGGAAAGCGTCCAGACCATGTCCCGTTTTCCATGTAAGGTTTTTGGTCAATAACTTATCTATCTCATCATAAAACTCTTCGATGGTTGAAAAATGAGTTCCATCAATAGTGATTTTGTGTTTCATGAAAGCCCTCCCCCATAATTATCTTTGTGTTTGCTAATTCCTTGTAAAACCAATATTATGTGTGGACTCACCAAATCGTACAGCGGATCATGCGTCAAACGCACTACACCTAACGCAATACCACCACGCTGTAGGAGGGCAATGTCAGGGTATCCCCCTTCAGCGTCACTTTTGCGCCGTCCACCGAGAGATAACCCGCAATTTCGGTATAGCCATACTGCTCTCTGGAGAGCGTCACTTCCTTTTTATCCGTCTCCGACAGATTATAGATCAGATAGATCGTCGTCCCATCGTAGGTCTTGGAGATAGCGGCAATATCCTGATCGGTGATCTCCTCTATACGCGCCACCGTCCCTCTGGCAATCTCAGGATTCTGGTTGCGCAGCAGGATCGTATCCTTATAAAAGCTGTAGATGGATTTTTCATCCTTCATCTGCTCCTTAACACATGCAAATTTATTCTCCTGGGATTCCATATCCGCCGGTCCATCAGTCATGCCCTTGACCTGGCTGTCATCCGACCAGTACATAGGAGCGCGCTTATTCTCATCCCGTCCGCTGCCGGTCATACCGATCTCCTCGCCATAATACACAAAGACGCTGCCACTCATCAGAACATTCAGAGTAGCCGCCATCTTGATCTTGCGCTCGTCATAGCGCAGATAGCCTGCCGCCCTGCCCAGGTCATGATTGACAAAAAACGGAGCGTCGATTGCATCCTCCCGGTATTCCCTGATGGCATTCTGCACTCTGACCAGAGCCTTGGCGTATGCCTGGGCACTGTTAGCCTCCCCGTTGTAGGTCAGCGTCTTGGTGATCACGCCGGTGGAGTCCGCAAACTCAAAGTCAAAGAAACTATCGATTCCGCTGCTATAATACTGAGAGTAAACATTCCTGCCGTCCCAGCACTCCCCCACCATGTAGGCGCTCGGATCAATAAACTTTACATAATCGTTTACCCAGGTAAGAACCTCTACATTTTTGGTGGTGGCATTGTCATAAAAATGTTTTACCGCATCCAGCCGAAAGCCCCCCACGCCCTTGTTCAGCCAGAAACTCATAATATCCTCAAATTCCTCTCGAAGCGCTTCGCATTCGAAATTCACATCCGGCATCCTGTCGGAAAAAGCACCCTCATAATAATAATCGGTGTTCCCCACCTGATAATAATTGGGGGTGGCTGGCTTACCCTTGACAAAATTATAGTAGGCATAATAAGGACAGCCCTCCTCCGATGGCTCCTCGTCCTCTTCCAGCTGCTCCAGATATTCACAGGCTGCTGTAAACCAGGGATGCTCCGAGGAGGTATGATTCAACACCAGATCAATAATCAGCTTGATCCCACGCTTGTCGCACTCCTCCACCAACCTTTCAAAATCCTCCATGGTGCCATACGCCGGGTCAATAGCCTGATAATCCGTCACATCATATTTGTGATAGGAGGGCGATGGCATGATCGGCATCAGCCAGATCCCGTTAAAGCCCATATCCGCCACATAGTCCAATTTGGAGATCACGCCCTGCAGATCTCCGATCCGGTCACCATCGCTGTCGTTATAAGAATAGACAAAGATTTCATACCATGTGCGGTAATTGTCATCGATTGTCTTTACCTCTTTCGCTCTCCAGTCCTCACTCTTTCCACATGCCCCCAGACTGCCCAGCAGCATGGCTCCCAGCAACAACATTGCTAGAATTCTCTTTCCCCATTTTCCCGTCAGACGCATTTTCACTCCTCCTGCAAAACCTTCCGAACATACGTTAGCGCATCACGCATCAATGCTAAATACAAGCGCCTTACTCACTTCTCTTTAAGTATATTCATACTACACTGTTTCACACGCATTTGTCAATAATGTCCTTTCCCACGACCATCTCTTTTACCCTCCGCAGAATTGCCGCCCTGTCAAAAACCTCCTTTCTGATTCCGTGGATAATGCCCATCCCCGTCTGCAGATAACAAAAAGCTGTTAGCAAACCTAACAGCCTTGATCTAAAAAATGTATTATTTTAAGATATGACTCACTATTTTTTCTTTTTATGATTATTTGATAAGTATACACACAAAAAAGTAGCCCCTATTGCGATCCAAATGGCCACGTTTTTCACCTCCTCAGAATCCAGTCCCTGAATCATGAGGGAATAAACATAAATGTCAGACACAGATCCCCCTGCTCTGTAAGCTCTGCCGACACGTCCCCGCCCATAGCCTGGGCCAGCAGTTTGCTGACGGTCAGCCCCAATCCGGTGCTGCCGCTGGGCCGGACATGGTCCGCCGTATAAAAGCGTTCAAACAGAAAAGGAATGTCCGCCTGAGTAAGCGAAT
>CAZKAO010000014.1:0-60770 GCA_964550745.1 uncultured Acetatifactor sp. | reverse complement strand
GCCGTCAGATTCAAAATCTGTCCCCGGACTCGCACCTCCCGACGGTCCGCGTCCAGGGTCAGCTCCTTGTACTGCAGTTTCTTAGACTGCAATCGCTCCCCGCTCTCCTGTTGTGCCTCCTCCTGTTTCCTGCGCCGGGTGCTGCGCCGCAGAGCGCCCGCCACACGAGCCTCTACCTCTGCCGCAGCAAATGGCTTGACCATATAATCGTCCGCTCCAAGCTTCAGCACATCCACCCGCTCCTCCAGTCCGGACTTGGCCGACAGCACGATAATAGGCAGATCCGGGTCTGTCTGGCGGATTTCTCCGATCAACTCCTCCCCCATCATCCCCGGCAGCATCAAATCCAGCAACAACAGATCATATTGTTCTAACTCCAAACGCAGCTTTCCCTCCGTGCCTGAAAAGGCCTGCACCGCCTCATACCCCTGCCTGCGCATAATTCTTGCCAGGAGATTGTTGATATCCGTATCATCTTCTATAATCAAAATCTTTGTCATTGCTGCAGTTCCTCTTTCCTGTCCTTAAAGCATTTTTTGCACAAAACAAAATGCTCCCCTTGGGGAAACCTGACTTTTTTATTCTATCACAACTGTATGTTTATAAACAAGATTTTTGAAAATAATAGTGAAACGCATAATATAAAAGCATTCCGCCATTTCCTGTCAAACCATGTATTTAGGGGATTGATTTTACCTACACTGCTGTGTATCATATAACTGTATTAGCAGGAATACATGCCAGAGACATTGTGACTGAGAAAGGCAGAAAACTACTTATGATTATTGATATGCACACTCATATTTTCCCCAGACATATTGCGGAGAAAACCGTGGAAAAGCTGGGTACCGCAGCCCATATCCGCCCACACACGGACGGCACCCTGTACGGGCTGTTGATCTCCATGCGCCACAACCGGATTGCCTGCAGCGTGACTCAGCCCGCCGTAACGAACCCGGACAGCGTGGAACATTTGAATGATTCCATAATAGAAAAAATATTGCCCCTGCAGAACCAGGGCCTACTGCCCTTTGGTGGCATGCACCCGGACTATCCCCATGTGCGCCGGGAGCTGCTGCGGCTGAAAAATGCCGGAGTGAAGGGCATAAAACTGCATCCCGCCTATCAGAGGGCGGATCTGGACGATCCACGGAATCTGCGTATCCTCTATGAGGCCTCTGACCTGGGAATGATCGTGCTGACTCACGCCGGTGTGGATATCAGTGTAAACGGCTATGATTACGCCTCCGTGGAGCATGTGCTGCATGTGCTGAAGGAGGTGGCGCCTCAAAAGCTGGTGCTGGCCCATATGGGCGGCTGGGGTAACTGGGCACAGGTGGAGAGCGATCTGGCGGGTGCGCCTGTGTGGCTGGACACCGCCTTTACCTACGGCAGACTGGATCCCTACCCCGGCCTGCAGCCCTCTCCCCACAAAAATACGGTGCTTGCTCCGGCGGATTTTGTCCGCCTATCCCGCAAACATGGCATCCACAAAATCCTGTTCGGAACCGACTCGCCCTGGCAGGACCAGGGAGAGTATGTGGAGCGTCTGCGGGCCATAGGACTGAACGCCGCGGAGCAGGAAGCGATACTGGGAGAAAACGCCGCAAAGCTGCTGGAGCTTTTCGGGACGGCTCCCTGAAGATCAGCCCGGGATGTCCTCATCCTCCACAGTGGGAATCAAGGGGGACAGAAAAGAGTCCTGAAAAGCAGTCACCCTGCCCCTTGCCAGCCTGTATACCACAAATTCATTGCAATGTCCGCTATCCTCGTCATTGTGCATATAGAGCAGGCCGTAGCTCCCCTCCGCTATCCTGCCCACGGTTTCAAAGATAGAGAGCAGCCCCGTCACATCGCCGGATAAATGATTCGTATACCGGGAAAACTCTATAAAATACTCTCCATTGTTCACTTGGATCTGTAGGGAAGGATATTCGGATTCGTCTATCATCTTCCGGATTCTCTCTAATATCCCTTCCATGTCCTCATCATCCACCACTCTGTAAGTTTCCCTCAGTGTTATCCAGCCGTGTACTTCGACCATATTCTTTCCTCATTTCTGCATCACACAGATACTATCTGTCTGCGTGATGGCATTTATCTGTGTCCTGCTATAAAGGTCTCCACATCTTCCTGTCGGATATCAATTGCCTCTTCTCCCGCAGCATTTTCATAAAGACGGACATACATGGGAAACGGACTTCCGCCGCCTCCTCCAACCCACAGGGAAAAGTGTTGATCGATGGGATAGACATTGATTATCAGCCCGGACCCTGTAGCCCAGAAGGCATATCCGTCAAAATCCGCCCACTCCAGTTCATTACCTTTATCCGAAAGCCGGATCACATCCTCCAGCGTCAGACTCTCGCCGCCCACACCCTGGCCCCAGAAAAATCCTTTACCATGGCCCACCGCAAAGGTAAGATAATATGTCTGTGTCCAGCTCATATCTCCTGTTTTTCCTTCCAGACCGGCCCGAAAACAGATTGACACTGCCAGACATACCACCGATATCCACAGAATATAACGTGTCCATTTCGGCGCCTTGCGCAGGACAAAGCGCAGCACCACCGCCGCCAGAATCAATAGCGCTACCGCCGGGCTGCGCTGCCTAAATCCTGTTATGATTCTATCCATGGGTATTCCTTCCTCCGTATTCCCGGTCATCTGCCGGATCTGGGCAATCTTCCAAATCGGCAGAGCTTTTCCAGCTTTCTTAATGCAATGGGTATGGCTCAGCTTCTACAATAGCAGGACTAATTATATCCTACTTTAGGCAGGTAAATCTGTCAATCAGATCGAGATGAATTTACTTTATCTAAATTCCGTGTTGCTTTTTTACACAAAATGTGATATTGTATCTGTATATTAAGCGCAGATTATTTGCCACATTATCATAAAACCCTAAATACTCTGCATTTAACCAAGGTGTAATTGAAAAGAAAGCTGGATGTTATTTTCCGATTGTCTGACCCTCTAGTACATAAGGAGGGTGATGCCCATGAGTACAATAGAAGTTTTGACTCTATTGTTAGTCATATTTGCAGCTCTTGATTATCTCGATCAACATAACGACAAAAAGAAATAAGCATCCCTCTTCCACCCAAAGTTGAGAATGCTTATTTCTTAAGTACAATTAACTGAGGGCAGTAATCGGATGCACATCCAATCCGCCTTTCTGAGTAAATTATATACTAAGGGGCATGAGAAATCAAGCCCCCTTTTTTATAAAAAGACCCCGCCGGATTGGCACATATAAGCAAATCGGAGGACCTGACATGGATAGCTCAAACAAGACAATATTTGATACAGCTATGGATACCAATCAGATTATAGAGAGGCTAAACACCTCCTATCACATGTATTTCGACAGAATCATCTTTGTGCGGGACAGCGGCTGTCTGGCCTACGAAGTCTTTAGTGGCAGCCACAGATACTTTCTACGCATCACAAAGCCCACTTTTTCCGACACGGCCGCCGTGTCCCTGGATGTCCATTTATATCTGCAAAAACAGGGATTTTCCGTTCCGACGATCCTCTTTACCAAAGATGGCATGCCCTGTATTCAAATATACGCCCAGGAGGGAAAATACTGCTTTATCCTGTATGAATTTATTGAAGGGGAGGAGGTTTCCCCTGCGCAGGACGCGGAGGCTCTCGGCGCCTTTGTGGGTAAGCTGCATCAAACCATGAAGACATATCCGGGAAAACTGCCCCGGCGGGATAGGCAATACTATATTGACAGATATATCCAGATCATGCGCGCCAAACAATACGACAAGGTTGATGCCTTTATCGCATACGGCGATGCCCTGTGGGAAAGGGTGAAAAATCTGCCTTACGGATACTGCCACGGAGATCTGTATCCGGGAAATATCCTCAAGACCCCGGAGGGGCAGTTCTATCTGCTAGATTTTGACACTTTCTGTGAGGGCTTTGCACTATATGATCCCGCACTGCTCTGCAATTCCACAGACTATTTTAATCTGGAGACAGACGGCTATGAGAAAACGAAAAAAATCTATGACCGCTTTCTGTCCGAATACACAAAATATATCCCGCTTAGCCCGAGAGAGGCCGATTCCCTCTATGATATCATTGCGCTCTATCACTTTGCCCTGCAGGCCACGATCATAGAGATTTTCGGCATAAACTGCGTGGACAATGATTTTCTTGACCGCCAGCTCCATTGGCTGCAGGAATGGAAAAGGCAGTACTAATCCCCAACCTTCACCGCCACCTGGTACTCATCCTCATACACGATCTCCCCCACATAGTTGGTGTAGACCACGTCATAGGGATGCCGGTATTTATCCAGCAAATCCAGCGCGGGCTGCAGACGCTTTAGCATATGGGCGGTGGCCTGGGTCTTAAAATAACAGATAACCTTCTGGTCCCCTGTGGTGCACATGGGAGGCTCCGGCAGATTTTCCACAAACCATCGCTCAGTCTCCTTGAATATCGCTGCGTCCTCCTCGCTCATAACCCCGTCGTAAATCATACGCCAGCACATGCCAAATACACCTTTGGGAGCCTTGGTGATATAGGACAGTTCCCTTCCCTGAATTCTCACATATAGTAATTCCATAATATACCTCTCTATACTCCTAATAAAAACACGCCTGTCAGGAAATTTCGATTTTCCCTGACAAGCGTGGATCAGACTTACCGTCTACTATCTTCCCCTATTCACATTTCAGCGGATTTCTTTTTCTGTCCGGCAAATCCTACCGATACAAATCTCTCTTGTCGATAACCCTGACTGCCTTGCCCTCGCTTCGAGTGATGGTCTTGGGTTCCACCACCTTCACATTCACCTTGATGCCCAGCATGGACTTCAAACCGGCCACAATCTGTTTCTCGCGCTGTTCAATGGTCAGAGTAGGATTCTCCACCATTTCCGGAGTCAGCTCCACCTGCACCTCGATGGTGTCATTGTTGCCGACGCGGTCTACCACGATCTGATAATTGGCCTGATAGCCCTGGTTCAGCAGCACGGTCTCGATCTGGGAGGGCCACACATTGACGCCCTTGACCACCATCATATCGTCGCTTCTGCCCATGGGCTTGTGCATGCGGATATGGGTGCGTCCGCAGGAACATTTCTTCCTGGTCAGATAACACAGATCTCTGGTGCGGTAGCGCAGCAGCGGAAATGCCTTCTTGGTGATACAGGTAAATACCAGCTCGCCCACCTCTCCCTCGGGCAGCACCTCTCCCGTGTCGGGATCTATGATCTCGGGAATGAAGTGATCCTCCTGCACATGCATGCCCGCCTGCTCCTCACACTCAAAGGACACGCCGGGTCCGGAGATCTCCGTCAAGCCATAAATATCATAGGCCTTGATACCCAGGGATTTCTCAATATCACGCCGCATTTCCTCGGTCCAGGGCTCTGCACCGAAGATACCAGCCTTAAGCTTGATCTTATCCCGCAGGCCTCTCTCGTTGATGGCCTCTCCCAGGTTGGCAGCGTAGGAAGGGGTACAGCAGATAATGGTAGCTCCCAGGTCCGTCATAAACTGGATCTGGCGCTCTGTGTTTCCAGAGGACATGGGCAGCGTCAGGCAGCCCACCTTGTGGGAACCGCCGTTTAAGCCGGGACCTCCGGTGAACAGACCATAGCCGTAGCACACATGACACACATCCTCCTTGGTGCCGCCCGCCGCTACGATAGCTCTGGCGCAACACTCATCCCACAGGTCGATATCCTCCTGGGTGTAAAAAGCCACCACTCTGCGTCCCGTGGTGCCGCTGGTGGACTGAATGCGCACACACTCGGACAGAGGCACTCCCAAAAGTCCATAAGGATACTGGTCCCTAAGGTCATCCTTGTTGATAAAAGGCAGCTTGTGCAAATCCTCGATGCCATGGATATCCTCGGGCTTTACTCCAGCCTCATCCATCCTGTTCCGATAAAACTCCACATTCTCGTACACATGCTTTACCTGTGCTACCAGTCTCTCGCTCTGCAATGCCTGGAGCTGCTCCAAAGGCATTGTCTCAATCTCCGGCTGATAATAATTTCCCATCTTCTCTTCTCCTGTCTTTTATTTTGTGATATCATAAGGCCACTTGCGCCATATCGATCTCATCCCCCACATACCCGCACCGGCAGGTCATGGGTAAAAAATTAAGATTCATACTCCCGTCCCAAGGCAAAGGCACGCTTGTTCAGTTCCAGGAACTTAGCCGGAACGCAGTCCTCTATGGCTTTCTCCCACTTCTCCGCCGGGATGTCAAAATACTTGGACAGCCTGCCCATCAGCACGATGTTCACCGCCTTGGCGGAACCGGCCTGCTCCGCCAGCGCCAGGCAGTCCATGGCGTCCACCGCAATACCCAGACCCTCCAGTTTCGCTACCAGATCTGCCGGATACTGTGCCGCGCCTGTGATTACCGGCATAGGATCAATCTCCTGCGTGTTTGTCACGATTCGCCCGTCCGGCTTTAAATACTCCACATAACGGGCGGCCTCCAGCTTCTCAAAGGACACGATAAAGTCCGCCTGTCCCTTGTCAATAATCGGGGAATACACCTTCTCCCCAAAACGCACATATGTAACCACGCTGCCGCCTCGCTGGCTCATGCCGTGTACCTCGGACACCTTTACGTCATAGCCCTGCGTCAAAAGCAGATGCCCCAGCAGCTTGCTGGCCAGCAGAGAACCCTGGCCTCCTACGCCTACAATCATAATATTTTTTGTCATAGCTATTTCCCCCTCTACTCCTGCGATTCCAGTGCGCCAAATTTGCACAACTGCTTACAAACGCCGCAGCCCACGCACAAGGTAGTGTCAATCACAGCCTTTCCCTCCCTGATGCTTATGGAGGGACAGCCCAGACACATACAGGACTTACAGCCCACACATTTATCACAGTCCACCTTCAGGGGCTTCTCATGCTTCACATATTTCAACAGTACACAGGGCCTGCGGCTGATGATCACGGAAGGCTCCTGTGCCGCCAGTTCCTGCTTCAGCACCCTGTCACACTCCGCCAGATCATAGGGATCCACCACCGTCACCCGGCTAAAGCCCATGGCGCGGCACAGTTCCTCCAGATTGATCTTGCCCGCCGGATCTCCCTTGATATTGTAGCCGGTGGTGGGGTTCTGCTGATGCCCCGTCATGCCGGTGATGGAGTTGTCCAAGATGATCACTGTGGAATTGCTCTGGTTGTAGGCGATGTTGGCAAGGCCCGTCATGCCAGAGTGCATAAAGGTGGAATCGCCGATCACCGCCACGGTCTTTCCCTCGCTCTCCTGTCCCAGGGCCTTGTTAAAGCCGTGGATGGAGCTGATGGATGCGCCCATACACAGAGTCACGTCCATGGCGCTCAAAGGCGCCACCGCCCCCAGGGTGTAACAGCCGATATCTCCCAGCACCGTACACTTATTCTGTTTCAGCGTGTAGAACAGGCCTCTGTGGGGACAGCCGGAACACATGACTGGCGGTCTGCCGGGCAGATTTTCCTGCAGACGCTTTACCGGGGAAATGGGTACACCCAGTTTCTCCGCTACCATATTCTGAGAATATTCTCCCTCCATGGGAAATACGTCCTTGCCGGTAACTTCCAGCCCCAGCTGCCTGCAGTGATTTTCAATAATGGGATCTAACTCCTCCACAATGGCCAATTTGTCCACCTTGGCGGCAAAATCCAGAATCAACTGCCGGGGCAGAGGATTCACCATGCCAATCTTTAAAATAGATGCCTTGTCTCCAAAGACCTCCTTGGCATACTGATAGCTGGTGGAGGAAGTGATAATCCCCAGACCGGTATCCCCCATCTCCACCCGATTGACCTCCGCCGTCTCCCCGTAAGCGATGAGCCTGCGGGTGCGCTCCTCCACAAAGGGATGCCGCCTGATGGCATTGCCGGGCATCATCACATACTTCGCACTATTTTTCTCATAGGGCTTTATCTCCGGCACCACCCGCTCCCCAGTGTCCACAATGCTCTGGGAATGGGCCACCCTGGTACACATCTTGATGATGACAGGAGTGTCAAACTCCTCACTGATGACAAATGCCAGCTTGGCAAAGCGATACGCCTCATCGGAGTCCGCAGGCTCCAGCATGGGAACCTTGGAGGCGATGGCATGATGGCGGCTATCCTGCTCGTTCTGGGAGGAGTGCATACCCGCATCATCCGCCACGCAGATCACCAGTCCCGCATTCACACCGGTATAGGAGCAGGTAAAAAGAGGGTCCGCCGCCACATTCAGCCCCACATGCTTCATGCCGCAGAAAGCCCTCTTGCCTGCCAGACAGGCTCCAAAGGCCACTTCCATGGCCACCTTCTCATTGGGAGCCCACTCACAATAAATCTCGTCATATTTGGCAGCCTCTTCAGTCACCTCCGTGCTGGGGGTGCCGGGGTAGCTGGATACCACGCAGCAGCCCGCTTCATACAGGCCCCGGGCCAGCGCCTTGTTTCCTAACATTAACTGTTTCATCCGTACCTCTTTCCTCATGTTTGGAATATGCCTTAAATCATACTCCTGTTTGGTCTGTGATATTGTGTCAACCTCAGTTTTTTTGTCTAACAGTTTTATTATACTTCAACAATTTATTCCTGTAAAGTAAAAAGGTTGACCATAATCTGTAAATTTGTAAAAATAGGTGTTGCATTTTCTGTCATTACCCGATATAATTAATTTCAGTGCTGAAATAGCTCAGTTGGTAGAGCACTTCACTCGTAATGAAGGGGTCGTGGGTTCAAGTCCCATTTTCAGCTGTAAAAATCGGAGGTGTGCAGACCCTCCGATTTTTATTTACTCTCTTTTGAAAAAGTGTCCTGTTTCTTCTCACAGCTCCAGATCGCAAAGCTCAAGCGCCGCCGCAATCACCGCGTCCATATCATAATACCTGTACTCTCCCAGCCTCCCGCCGAAGATCACCTTCTTCTCCGCCTGGGCCAGCTGCCTGTACTTTGCGTACAGGGCGCTGTTTTTCTCATCGTTCACCGGATAATACGGCTCGTCCCCCGGCTTCCATTCGGAGCTGTACTCCCGGCTGATCACCGTCTTGGGAAACTCTTTTCCCTCCTCATCCCTGCCAAACACAAACCACTTATGCTCGATGATCCTGGTCCATGGTGTCTCCCGGTCTGTGTAATTTACCGCCGCATTGCCCTGGAAGTTGGGCATATCCAGCACCTCCGTCTCAAAGCGCACGGAGCGGTACTCCAATGTTCCCAGCCTGTAGTCATAGAAGCCGTCTATCGGCCCGGTGTAAACCACCCTGTCCGCCAGGGCGTCCAGTTCTTCCCGATGCTCCAGATAATCCGTATTTAAACGCACCGGTGTTCCCTCCAGCAGGTTCTCCACCAGCCGGGTATAACCGCCCACGGGAATTCCCTGATACAGCGCATTAAAATAATTGTTGTCAAATGTCAGCCGCACCGGCAGACGCTTGATAATAAACGCCGGGAGCTCTTTGCAGTCACGCCCCCACTGCTTCTCCGTATAGCCCTTGACCAGTTTTTCAAAGATATCCCGCCCCACCAGGGAGATAGCCTGCTCCTCCAGGTTCTCAGGCTCCGTGATACCTGCCTCCCTCTTCTGCTCCTCAATCTTGGCGGCCGCCTCCTGAGGAGTGGTCACGCCCCACATTTTGTTAAAGGTGTACATGTTAAAGGGCAGGGAGTATAATTCCCCCTTGTAATTCGCCACCGGGGAATTGGTAAAGCGGTTGAACTGCGCAAACTGCGTGATATATTCCCACACCCTGGTATTGTTGGTGTGGAAAATATGGGCTCCATATCTATGAACCGGGATTCCCTCTATCTTTTCCGTATAGATATTGCCCGCCACATTGGGCCGCTTTTCCACCACAAGCACCGACTTGCCCCGAGCCTTGGCCTCGTGGGCAAAAATTGAGCCATACAGGCCTGAGCCCACTACCAGATAATCATAGTGCATTTTATCTCTTTCCTTTCAAGGTCTTCTCAGGCAGTTACGAGACAGATGTTTTTCCGGAAGCGGTTGCTGTCTTCCTGGAAGACTTCTTCTTGGGCGTCTTCTCCTTAATCAGCGCCAGTTTCCTGCGCACACGCTCCTCAATGACCCGGTTCAGCTCCGCCTCGGAATAAGGTTCAAAGCGCAGAATACTCAGGGACAGGGGAGCCAGCTTTACGCTGATAGACACTGCCTGCTCATCCCACTCTATATCCTCCGCGGCCAGAGCCCTTTTATTTATCACGCCTGTGCCGCCGTATATCTTTTCATCCGTGTTCAGAATCTCCTTGTATTTGCCGTCAAAGGGAACCCCTGTGCGGATCTCCTGGGCCACGCCCGCAAAGTTTGCCACCACCAGCAGCATATCGCTGGCATCGCTCCCCTTGCGCAGGAAACTTAAATAACAGTCATTGCCGGAAATGGCGTTGAGCCAGGTAAAACCGTCAGGCTCATTGTCCAGCTCATACAGGGCGGTCTCCCTGCGGTACAGATGGTTCAGATCCTTGTACAGCTCCGCCACTCCTTTATGCTCCGGCACCTCGAGCAGCTCCCACTGCACTCTCCGGTTCTCATTCCACTCATCAAACTCCGCCAGCTCCTGTCCCATAAACAACAGCTTTTTGCCGGGATGGGTCATCATATAGGCGTAGGTCAGCCGCAGATTGGCCAGTTTTTCCTCTTTAGTACCGGGCATCTTGCCCACCATGGTTGCCTTGCCATGCACTACCTCGTCGTGGGAGAACACCAGCTGAAATTTCTCACTGTAGGCATAGATCATGCTGAAGGTCAACTCCCCGTGGTGATGGCTGCGGAAATAGGGATCCATGCGGATATAGCCCAGATAATCGTTCATAAAACCCATATTCCATTTCAGGTCAAAGCCCAGGCCGCCCTTGTCCAGATCCTCAGTGATCAGCGGGAATGCCGTACTCTCCTCCGCAATGGACAGCACGCCGGGATTGCGCTTTTTCATGACGGAGTTCAGGTGCTTGATCATCTCCATGGCCTCCAGGTTTTCCTTGCCTCCGTACATGTTGGCCACCCATTCCCCATCGTTTTTGCCATAATCCAGATATAACATGCTTGCCACCGCATCCATGCGTATACCGTCTGCATGGAATTTCTCCACCCAGAACAGGGCGTTGGCGATCAGATAATTGGACACCTGCGGCCTGCCATAATTGTAGATCAGAGTTCCCCAGTGAGGGTGGAAGCCCTGGCGGGGGTCCTGATGCTCATACAGGCATGTGCCGTCAAAACCGGACAGACCATGGGTATCCCTGGGAAAATGGGCCGGAACCCAGTCCAGAATCACACCGATGCCTGCCTTGTGCATCTCGTTGACAAAATACATGAAGTCCTCGGGGCTTCCGTACCTGGAGGTGGGCGCATAATAACCGATAACCTGATACCCCCAGGAGCCGTCAAAGGGATGCTCCATTATCGGCATCAGCTCCACATGGGTATAGCCCATCTCCTTCACATATGCCGCCACCTTGGGCGCTATGTCCCGATAATTGGCATAGGGCATACCCTCCGATGGTTCCAGGAACGAGCCCATATACATCTCATAGACACTGACAGGGGCGTCATTTCCCTGAAATATCTCACGTTCCTTGATAAATTCCTCATCCTCCCAGTTAAAGTGACTGATATCCGCCACCACCGAGGCATTGTCCGGCCGAAGCTGCGCCGCGTTGCCATAAGGATCTGATTTCAGATAGGTCAGACCTCCTCTTGCCTTGATTTCAAACTTGTAGATGCTGCCCTCCATCACCTGCGGAATAAACAGCTCAAAAATGCCGCTGTCCCACAGACGGCGCATCTGATGAGTCCGGCCGTCCCAGCTGTTGAAATCCCCCACCACGCTGACTCTCATGGCATTAGGCGCCCAGACGGCAAAATATGTCCCCTCCTCCCCGTCTATGGCACAGGGGTGTGCGCCCAGTTTTTCATAGATGGTATAGTGGATGCCTGCGCCAAACTTGTCGGTGTCTTTTTGGGTAATAAGAGGCTGATGGCGGTAAGGGTCCCGGACCTGAACTATCTTACTGTCCCGATCTTTCACCACATAGCGGTACTCGCCCATGTCTTTCTCCGGGATCAACACCGCAAAGAAACCCTCTTCGTCCGCCAGGTCCATCGGATATTCCCTGCCGCTTTTCACCAGCTGCAGCGTCATCTCCACCGCACCCGGATAAAATGCCTGGACCAGCACCTGACTGCCCACCTTATGAGGGCCCAGGAGATCGTGGGGATGATCGCATTCAGAGTAGACAATCTCTTCAATCGCCGGCCAGTTCATCAGTTTATACAGCTTATTGTCCATATCTGCCTCTTTTCTGTATGGCTTTTATTGTAACATTATACCCTCCGGCTGCGGATGCCATACGGACACAGGGAGTACTTAATCGGGCTACAGATTATGTATAAACAGCCCGCTTCTGAGTTTGGGCTCAAACCAGGTGGATTTAGGCGGCATCAGGCGGCCCGCATCCGCCACGGCAAAAAGTTCATAGATGGAGGTGGGATACAGGGCAAACGCCACCTTCATATCCGTCTGCACTCTTCTCTCCAGCTCCTTCAGGCCCCGGATACCGCCCACGAAATCAATACGTCTGTCCGTCTTGGGATCGCCGATGCCCAGAATGGGGGCCAATAGCTGCTCCTGCAGGATGGACACATCCAGTCCCTCCACCGCATCCCGGCTGCGGATCTCCTTGCGTGCTGTAAGGCGATACCAGTTCCCGTCCAGATACATGCCGTACTCATATTTCTTCTCCGGGCGCAGCGGGATGTCTCCCACGCATTCCACGTCAAAGTTTTTCCCGATTTCCTCCAGGAAGGCCTCATTGGAATATCCGTTTAAATCCTTTACCACCCGGTTGTAATCCAGAATCTTCAGTTCGTCTGCGGAAAACAACACCGACAGGAAGAAGTTGTACTCCTCCTCCCCGGTGTGGGCAGGGTTCGCTTCCCTGCGCCGCAGTCCCACCTTCACGGCGGAGGCACAGCGGTGATGTCCGTCCGCAATGTATATCTGACCCATACCGGCAAAGGTGTCCCGGATGGTCTGTATCTGCTGCTTATCCGACACCACCCATACTCTGTGGGTGATTCCGTCCTCTGAGGTAAAATCATACACTGGTGCCGTGGCCGTCACCTGGGCGATCACCTGCTGCAGCGCCGCCTGGCTGCGGTATGCCAGGAAGATAGGCCCGGTCTGGGCGTTGCAGGCGTCCACATGGCGGATTCTGTCCTGTTCCTTGTCCGCACGGGTATTCTCGTGCTTTTTGATCACCTGGTTTTCGTAGTCATCGATGGAGGCGCAGGCCACAATACCCTTCTGGCTGCGCCCCTCCATGATCTGCTCGTAGATATAGTAACAGGGTTTGTCATCCCGGACAAATCGTCCCTCCTGAATCCACTGCCACAGCATGTCGTGGGCTTTCTGATAGACGCAGTCCGCATAGGTGTCTACTTCGGGGCCAAACTGGGTCTCGGCACGGTCGATGGCGAGGAAGGAACCAGGGTGCTTTTTTACCTCCTCCTCGGCTTCTTGTCTGTTGTATACGTCATAGGGCAGAGCGGCGATCTCTTCCGCCAATCCCTGCGCCGGTCTGTATGCCTGAAATGGTCTGATGTCTGCCATGGTTTCCTCCCCAAACTTTTTCTATTATCATATCAAAAATAGCTATACATCACAAGTGTAAAAGTGATATAATTGAGAAAAATTGTAAGGAGTGATGATTGATGACGGACGAAAATCGTGCCATTTTAAAGAGAATTAACGACTATGCAGAGCAGGTGATGGGGGATATTGATCCCCAGAAGGTGCAGGTCTCCGTGCAGATTGAGAAGTTAAAGCCCATTTTGCAGGAGATTGCCGATGAAAAGCAGATGACATTGGAGGACATGTTTATCCTGTATATGGATATTCAGTCTGAGGCCTCCTGCGCCACGCAGCAGAAGCTCTCTGAGGAGCTGCAGGATCTGAATGACGGCAGCGGTATGCCGATTTTAATTCGATAGCGGTATGCATAAATTGAGGGGGCCTTTTGGTACACTGCCCCCTTTTTGTATTGCTTATCTATGCCGTCCGCCCTGTCTCCCCTTCTTTCGCTTTTCTGTCGCCAATCATATGATAATAGGTCCGCATCACAAGAAGCACCGCCATCACCGGCAGTTTTCGGAGCCGTCCTCCGCGTTTTGCCCATCTCACCAGCCGGGCAAGGGATTCTCTCTTCTCTTCCTCCGTAATATCATATTTATCCAAAAACAGAAGAAGCAGATAGAAAAATCCTGCGATCATGGCAACTGTCGCATACAGTTCCAGCGGAGTGCCGTCAGAAGTCCTGGGTTCTCGGTCTTTCGGAGTGTTTGCAGTGAGATTATTCCATAACAGAGCTAAATCACTGTCATTGTCCTCTGGCTGCCGCAAATCTCCCTCCTCAGAATGACTGCTGGCCTGATTGTTGTTTCCGGAACCAGAAGGGGGACTGTCATTACCGCCACCGCCGTTCTGATTGTCATTGCCTGAGACAGATCCGCTGTCGTCACCGCCCTGGTTGTCATTGCCTGAGACAGATCCTCCGCCGTCTCCTCCCGGATTCTCATTGCCTGACACTGACGGGTTTCCATCGACATTGCCTCCGCCACCGTTTCCAGCACCACTGTCACCGCCTGTCGCCGGAATGGATTCCGTTTTTCCCATCCCGCATACGGAACAGGTGTAACTAATGCTTCCAGGCTCTGCTTCGGTGGGTTCCTTAGAGACAGTTCCCCCGTCCCAGGTGTGAGCGTCCATATCTCCTTTTCCGCCGCAGGAACACTCATGCCAATGGCCGTTTTCATCATAACTCCACTCTGCAGCATAGTCGTGCGTATGTTTTCCAAGAATATTTTCCGCCAGAGCGCCCCATGCCGACTTATACGCATCCTCACTGCCTCTGGGAATCACAATTCCTTTGGAAGAATCTGTCATAAACTTACTTCCGTTAAATACGGCGGCTCCCAGGGACGGCGGCGTGGTTCCCTGCATCACCACTCTCTCAAGGGAACTACAGTCCGAAAACGCACTGTCTCCTATACTCCGCAGATTCACGGGAAGAGTGATTTCACTCAGAGAGGAAGCATGCTTAAATGCCAGGCTTCCTATGCTGGTCACAGTATCCGGGATAGCGACAACTCTCAGATCACAGCAGCCGCTGAACGCATCGTCCGGGATACATGTGACACCACTTTGGAGCAAGATGCTCTTCACAGCCGGATACTTGCCCTCCGCCCTGCCGCTTTGCACCCAGTCATCCATCCCGGCCTGACTGTCAATTATCAGATTTCCATCTTCACCCAATGTCCATCCCCTGTCCGGCAACGGAGGAAGCTTAGCAATGGGGACCTTTCCTTCTATCGTGGCAAAACTCTCTTTGCACCTTACCATAACTGCCAGTTCGAGAACTCCCTCGCTTTCAACAGTGGCCTCCTCCAATATCGTAAAACCGGCAATGGTGATAGCGGAGTCCACTTGAAAATACTCGTCTATCCCTCTTTTCACAGTATCCCTGACTGTTTCCTGCGTTGTGTCGTTTGACACCGTCAGCATACCAAGAATCTCCTGCAGTTTCCTGTTCAGAGCCTCCTCGGTAATTTCTGGCTTCTCTGTATTAACATATTCTCCAAAAATCCCTCCTGCATCTTTATACGCATCCTCACTGCCCGGTGGAATCACGATGCCTTTGGCGTTGGCGGGATCCGTAACAAATTTACACCCATCAAAAACGGCACTTCCCACAGATGCGGGCGGCGTGGCTCCCCGCATTATCACTTCTCCCAGGGAACTGCAGCCAGAGAATGCCCCGTCCCCTATGTTCTGCAGATTCGGCGGAAGCGTGACCACGCCCAAAGACGAATCGTCTGCAAACGCAGAATCTCCTATGCCTGTCACGGTATCCGGGATGGAGACAGCCCCCAGATTGCTGCAGCCGCTAAAGGCATTGTCCGGGATCGCTGTCACTCCGTCTCCGATCAAAACATTTTTCACCGCAGGAAGTTCCTTCTCTGTCCTGCCGTTCTGCACCCAGTCATCCATTCCTGCCTGGCTGGTGATTACTAAGTTACCGGCTTCATCCAATGTCCAGCCATTCTCCTGCTCTGTGGGTAACTTGGGTATAGGCCTTGTCACCTGCCTTCTGGCAGAATAGCCACCATATGAGACCGTCATTTCTATTACAATCTGTCCCTCTTTCTCCTCGGTTGCTTCTGTAATTCCAAGCATACCGGGCTGTACAATGGAGTCGATCTGAAAATATTCATCTATCGCTTTTTTCACTTCACTCGCTGCATCATTCATGGTGGTGTCATTGGATACGGGAAGATTGTTAAGGGCCTCCTGAAGTTTCCGGCCCAAAGCATCCTCGGTAACTTCCGGCTTCTCCTCCTTAACATATTCCCCAAAAGCTCCTCCTGCACCTTTGTACGCATCGCCACTGCCCGCTGGAACCACAATTCCTTCGGTGTTGGCAGAATCCGCAACAAATTTACATCCGTCAAAAACGGAATTTCCCATGGATGTGGGCGGCGTAGTTCCCTGCATCACCACTTTTTCCAGAGAACCGCAGCCGGAAAATGCGCCGTCCCCTATGCTCTGCAAGGCAGGGGGAAGCGTGACCTCACCTAAGGAGGAAGCACCTGCAAACGCAGAGTTCCCTATCCCCATCACCGTGTTAGGGATGGAGACAAAGCCCGCATTGCCGCAGCCGTTAAAAGCATTGTCAGGAATCGTTGTGACACCGTTCTGGATCACGATATTCTTTACCTCCGAAAGGTTTCCCTCCTCCGCTCTGCCGTTCTGTACCCAATCGTTCATCCCCTCCTGACTGGTGATTGTCAGGGTTCCTGTATTGTCCAGTATCCAGTCTTTCCCCTGCGCCACAGGAAGCATTGGGATTGACTTGATCGTATCTCTGCTGGCAGAAAATCCCCCATATTCAACGGATACCTCTAATTCAATTGAGCCTTCGCTTTCACTGGTTGCATATGTGGGATTAAAGGTTTTGACTGTTACCGTAGACTTTATTTCAAAAATACTGTCTATTTGCCCCTTAATATAATTCGTAACATACTCTTCCGTTGTGCTATTCGTTGCAACCATACGGTTAAGCGCATACTCAAGCCAGGTATCTAATGCCGCATCTGTAACTGTCCGTCTCCATGCCGCGTATATATTTGTTGATTCTCTAATGCTTCTTGTACTGAAAGGGAACTCTGTACTTCCACCATAAGAGGCTCTCCAGCCTACAAATGTAAAATCTTGCTTTGTAGGCTTATAATAAGGGCGTTCTGCCTTTTCACCAGACTCAACATATCGTGTGAATAAGAGTTTGCTTCCATCCATATAATTTACGGGATAGCAGGTTCTATCAATTGTATAGCTTGTTGAATCGCTTTGAAAGGAGGCTGTTATATTTCCATTAATCAGCCAATAATATTTTTTATCCCGTATCAGCCCATTTGCCGTATAAGTCCCTGTTCCGGCCCGACCACTGGCAGACAGATCATAATAATTATAATCCTCATCCCTCAGACTGACATCAATCAGACTTGTAGAAGTTCCTGTATAGTCCACAAATTTCACAACAAGCCAAGCCGTCTGCGTTACATCCGCCGCCCACGTCTCCACCGGCTCTGTCCCTATGAGCAGCCCCACGCAAAGCACCGCTGAAAGCAGCACCGCCATAGCTTTCTGCAAAAAATAACACCATCGTTTCCTCATCGTATCCTCCCTGACCCCTCCGCTTAATTGTCCGTCCCGGTCATCATACTGAGAGATGCCCTTACACTTATCCATGACAAAGCGAGAAAATATCGGCAATTTTATTTTATGTTTTCAAGCGTGTTATGTCAAGTTAGTTGTGCCATTTGAAAAAAACAGGACCACTTTACAAATAAGATTTTGTTCTGTTTAAGTCTGTCACCAGGTCCGGATTGTCCTCTTTCATGCGTTCCAGCAGCAGCCGGATATTGTCCTTCTGTCCTTGGATGGCCTCAAATTCTCTCTGGGTGATCCCCACCAACTGCACAAAATCCAGTCTCCCATACACAGTGTCCACACCCTCCGCCTCCGTGTCGCTGGCAATGACCAGCGCTGTAATCGCGGAGTCCCTGCCCAGGCAAATGGAAGAACCGTTGCCGGCCACATATTGCTCCGGCTCAAAAAACTGCTTCTGTGTATAAGTGTATCTCGCCAGATTGTTCAGCATATCCAGCGCCCAGGTGCAGTTCTTGTTATCCGTCTCCGCCAGCTTGATTGTCATCTCATAGCCCCAGCGGCTCCACTCGCCGCCGAAGCTCTTCTCGTTGTAATAGAGCTCTGACATCCCATAGGTAACAATATGCTTATAGCCCTTGGGGGAATCAAAAATAGACCATCCGTCCAGATATTTATCTCCACCGAGTCTTGCCGCTAACACCCCTGCATAATGGGCCGGATTCTGTCCCGGATAAATCTTGTCAAACGCCGTCTCTATGGCCTCCCAGCCCGGCGCCCATTCCGGGTCTGACTCATATTTCTTTTTGAATTCTTCCAGTGTCATGTTTTCCTCCCTGCACAGCATAGACTACGTCAAAAGCCCCTGAACCATGAATTATATCACAGCTCAGGAGCTTTTCCCCTATTGTAAATTATTTCACAACTCTCACTCTGAAGACGCCTTCAATCTTCTCCAGCGCCTCGATAATCTCCGCTGTAGGCGCGCTCTCCACATCAATCATGGTGTAGGCCACCTCGCCCCTGGACTTGTTGGTCATATCGCTGATGTTGATGCCCTTCACACCGAATGCGGCGGTAAACTGGGTAATCAGGTTGGGGATATTTTTGTGGAAAATGGCCACGCGCCCCGCCTTGGCACAGATGCCCATATCGCAGGCCGGATAGTTCACACTGTTGCGGATGTTGCCGTTCTCCAGATAGTCCATGATCTCCTCAACAGCCATCACAGCGCAGTTGTCCTCAGACTCCTCGGTGCTGGCTCCCAGATGAGGGATCACGATACAGCCCTTCTGGCCTGCGGTGGTAGGATTGGGGAAATCGGACACATAGCGGGCGATCTTGCCGCTCTGCAATGCCTCCAGCACATCCTTTTCATTAGCCAGCAGATCCCTGGCAAAGTTCAGCAGCACCACACCCTCTTTCATCTTGGCGATGGACACCGCATTGATCATGCCCTTGGTAGAATCCATCAGGGGCACATGTATCGTGATATAATCGCATTCCGCATAGATATCGTCCACATTCAGCACATGCTTTACGGAACGGCTCAGGCTCCAGGCCGCGTTGACGGACAGATAGGGGTCATAGCCGTATACCTCCATACCCAGCGCCACGGCGGCATTAGCTACCTTCACGCCAATGGCGCCCAGACCGATAACGCCCAGTTTCTTGCCCATGATCTCGGTTCCGGCAAAGTTCTTCTTTTCCTTCTCCGCCGCCTTGGCAATGTCCGCATTGTCCGCAGACGCCTTGACCCATTCAATGCCGCCGACCACGTCTCTGGCAGCCAGCAGCATACCTGCCAGCACCAGCTCTTTTACGCCGTTGGCATTGGCGCCGGGAGTGTTGAACACCACCACGCCCTTCTCCGCACATTTATCCAGAGGGATATTGTTCACCCCGGCGCCGGCGCGGGCCACCGCCAGCAGCCCCGCAGGAATCTCCATCTCATGCATGGAAGCGCTGCGCACCAGTATGCCGTCTGCCTCCTGCACATCCGCCGTGATCTGGTACTTGTCGCTGAAATTCTTCAGCCCCACATCCGCAATGGGATTCAGACAATTAATCTTATACATCAGGCATTCTCCTCCTCGAATTTCTTCATAAACTCCACCAGCTTCTCCACGCCCTCGATCGGCATGGCGTTGTAGATGGAAGCCCTCATACCGCCCACGCTTCTGTGGCCCTTCAGGTTCTCAAAGCCTGCCGCCTTGGCCTCCTTGACAAATTTTGCATCCAGCTCCTCATCGCCGGTGACAAAAGGAACATTCATCAAGGAGCGGTCCTCCTTGCGCACAGTGCCCTTGAAAAGCTTGCTCTGATCCAGGAAATCATACAGGATCGCCGCCTTTTTCTCGTTATGGGCTTTCATGGCCTCCAGGCCGCCCTGCTTCTTAATCCACTTGAACACCTTGCCGCAGATATAAATGCCGTAGGCAGGCGGAGTGTTATACAGGGAATCGTTGTCCGCATGGATCTTGTACTTTAACATGGTGGGAGTGCCGGGCAGCACATCCTCGGTGATCAGATCCTCCCGGATAATCACGATAACCACGCCTGCGGGGCCGATATTCTTCTGCACGCCCCCATAGATCACGCCGTACTTGGTCACATCCACAGGCTCAGATAAAAAGCAGCTGGACACGTCTGACACCAGAGTCTTGCCCTTGGTGTTGGGCAGGGTCTTGAACTTGGTTCCATAGATCGTGTTGTTTTCACAGATATATACATAGTCCGCATCCTCGCTGATAGGCAGGTCGGAGCAGTCCGGTATGTAAGAAAATGTCTGATCCTCAGATGAGGCAATCTTGTTGGCCTTGCCGTAGATGCAAGCCTCCTGGTAAGCCTTCTTGGCCCACTGGCCGGTCACAATATAGTCAGCCACCTTATTCTTCATCAGATTCATGGGAATCATGGCAAACTGCTGGCTGGCGCCGCCCTGTAAAAACAGTACCTTGTAATTGTCAGGGATGTTCATCAGCTCACGCAGATCGGCTTCCGCCTCCTTGATAATGGTATCATAAGCCTTGGAACGATGGCTCATCTCCATCACGGACATACCGGTCCCCCGATAATCCAACATCTCATCTGCAGCTTCTTTTAATACTTCTTCAGGCAGAACTGCGGGCCCGGCTGAAAAATTGTAAACTCTTGACACTTTCTTTTCCTCCTCATCCATATAATGCACTTATTTTATATCTAAATTTCACTTTAGTCAACTGCTATGTTAAAATATTGGTGATAGCCCTTTTGCAAATCAGTAAAACATAACCACCGGCGTACCGATCTCCACCAGCTCATACAGTTCACCCATCACATCTACGGGCGTATTGATACAGCCGTGGGAGCCGTTCGTCAGATAGATCTCCCCGCCGAATTCACTGCGCCAGTCGGCATCGTGGATTCCCACATTGCCCACCACCGGCATCCAGTATTTTACGGGAGTGGCATAGCCCTCCCCTCGCAGGGTACGGTTTCGCTGCTTGCTGTAGACATAATTGATTCCCTCCGGAGTGTTCCATCTGCGGCGGGCATTGCCAGTGACCACGTCTACGGAGATCAGACATTCGCCGTCTTGATAATAATACATATGCTGCTGCCCCATATCCACTTCGATATAGGTATTGCCGATATCGTCCAAGCCTCTGCAATAGCCCTCCTGGAGATAGGTTGGTCTGTGTATCAGAGGCTCATCCCGCTCATATTGCAGCGCTTCCTTCAGAAATTCCACCTCTGTCTCCACGTCCAACTTAGTGCCATAGGTATTGTAGGCTACCTGCACCACTCGTCCCTCCGTGGTCTGAAAATCTCTGGTTGTATCCACTGTGTCATACTGCTGGGCCAGCTGCTCTACCCAGCTGCTGATACCATTGGCACTGATCACCAGCTGGCCTTGATCCCAGACAGGAATCCCCTGGCTGCCTGTCCGCAAAAAAGATGCTATCACATCCGGCGTCAGCTCAATCTGCTCTGCGCCCATATCATAGATAAGATTGGCATGAAGAAAATCCTGCAGTTCAGCATACTGCTCCCGCAGCAGGGTATCCTCCGGCTCGTCCTTCATATCCGCGTAACAATCTCCCTGATCTACTTCTATTCGATAGATTCCGCTTTCCATGCACTGCTGCACATAGTCACAGAGCATGTCAGGGTCCAGCCGATGACTCTTCCCGTCAAAAAGGATATAGGGCTCTTCGCCATCCTCTCCTGCCCGGATTGCCACCTCGGTGCTTCTCTCCCCGGCAGCTTTTACCCAGTCCATATCCATCACAAGATCCCCTAATTTCTCCCGGCTCCAGCTGCATCTGGGAGAAAAGCTCAAAGCGGCCGTCTCTACCTGTGTCAGCCAAAATGCCTGACCCCTGCGCTTTAAATATTCCCGGAGACTATCAGTATAATCCATCTGGTAATCTGCCAGGGACAGATCCAGTTCCCAACTCTGCCCCTGATCATCTATGATGACCAGTTCCGGAATCTCCACTGAATACATCAACTCACTATTCACTTCCTCCACCGTCTTGCCGGTGCAGTACACACCATTAATCCAGGTATTGACGGCAAAAGTCCTGCCATAATACCAGGTTAAGGCCAGAAAGCCGCCCAATGTCACTAAGGTCAGACATAGCACTGTCAGCAGACATATGCGAAGTGTCCTTTTCATAGCACTCCTTCAGCCTATAAAGCTCTATTCTTTATTATTCAGATCGTCCCCGTCAAACACCTCATTGATGGGAGCTCCGGCGGGCACCATGGGGAATACCTTGTCGTCCTCCGGAATCACGCACTCGATCAGCACAGGAGCCTTAAGCGCCAGCGCCTTCTCCAGCGCGGGGGCAAATTCCTCCTTCGTCGTCACCCGGATTGCGCTGCAGCCCAGGCCCTCCGCCACCTTGCAGAAATCCACCTTGTCGTTCAAGACCGTCTGGGAGTATCTCTTGCCGTAAAACAGGGTCTGCCACTGGCGCACCATCCCCAGCACATGGTTGTTAATTACCACCTGCACAATAGGGATATTGTAGCGGCTGGCAGTGGCCAGTTCATTCATATTCATGCGGAAACACCCGTCGCCTGCGATATTGATACAGATTTTGTCAGGCTGGCCCACCTGCGCGCCGATGCAGGCTCCCAGACCGTAGCCCATGGTGCCCAGACCGCCGGAGGACAGGAAAGTGCGGGGCTGTGTATAGTGGTAATACTGAGCCGCCCACATCTGATGCTGTCCCACATCGGTGGTGATGATAGCCTCTCCCTTGGTGACCCGGTCAATCTCCTCGATCACATAGGGACAGGATAAACCTTCTTTGTCATATTTCAGCGGATATCTGTCCTTTAAGTCCTGAATCCGGCTCATCCACTCCGAATGTGCCTGCGGCTGCAGTCTCTCGTTAATAGCGGCAAGCACTGCCTTCAGATCGCCTATCAGGGACGCATCCACCCGGATGTTTTTATTGATTTCCGCCGCGTCTATATCGATATGGATAATCCTGGCATCCTCCGCAAACTTCTTGGGATTGCCGGTCACACGGTCGGAGAATCTGGCTCCTAAGGCGATCAGCAGGTCGCACTGGCTCACTCCCAGATTGGAGGTCTTGGTGCCGTGCATACCGATCATGCCGGTATAGCGGGGGCTGTTGCCGTCAAATGCGCCCTTGCCCATCAAGGTATCGCACACCGGGGCGTCTACCAGTTCCGCAAACCGGGCCACCTCCTGGGAAGCGCCGGAGATTACCGCGCCACCGCCCAGATAGATATAGGGACGTCTGGCCTGGCTAATCAGTTCCACCACCTGGTCGATCTCCTCCGGGGTAAAGCGGTTGACCCTCTCCATTTCCCTGGGTTCTGCGGGTGTGTATTCACACAGGGCCGCCGTCACATCCTTGGTGATATCCACCAACACCGGACCGGGCCGTCCGCTTTTGGCAATATGAAAGGCCTTGCGCAGCGTATCCGCCAGAATCTCCACATTTTTCACAATATAGCCGTGCTTGGTGATCGGCATGGTCACGCCCGCAATGTCCACTTCCTGAAAAGTGTCCTTGCCCAACAGGGGCAGATTCACATTGGCGGTGATAGCCACCATTGGCACGGAGTCCATGTAGGCGGTGGCGATACCGGTGACCAGATTGGTGGCGCCGGGGCCGCTGGTCGCCATGCACACGCCCACCTTACCGGTAGCCCTAGCATAGCCGTCCGCCGCATGGGCCGCTCCCTGCTCATGGCTGGTCAGCACATGGCGAATCTCCGAACTGTGTTTGTACAAAGCGTCATAAATATTCAGGATCGTGCCGCCGGGATAGCCAAACACGGTGTCCACGCCCTGTTCTTTCAGACATTCTATTACGATCTCTGATCCTGTCAACTGCATATTTTTTATTCCTTTCTTAGTTAAAGTTCCGCCTATTCCAGCCATTAGATTTCCAAAATTGCTCCTCTGTTTCCGCTGGTTACCATCTTCTCGTACCGGGACAGATAGCCCGTGGTCACCTTGGGCGCTCTGGGCTGCCACTTGGCCTTTCTGGCGGCCATCTCCTCGTCCGATACCTTGATATCCAGTTTCAGGCCGGGGATATCAATACTGATGATATCGCCCTCCTCCACCAGCGCAATAGGGCCGCCCACTGCCGCCTCCGGGGATACATGGCCGATGGACGCTCCTCTGGATGCGCCGGAAAAACGGCCGTCTGTGATCAGAGCCACGCTGGAGCCCAAACCCATACCCGCAATGGCGGAGGTGGGATTGAGCATCTCTCTCATGCCGGGACCTCCCTTGGGGCCTTCATAGCGGATCACCACCACGTCCCCGGCCACGATCTTGCCGCCCTTGATAGCCGCAATGGCGTCCTCCTCACAGTCAAAGACTCTGGCGGGACCCTCGTGTACCATCATCTCCTCCACCACGGCGGAGCGTTTCACCACGGAGCCGTCCGGAGCAAGGTTGCCCTTCAGCACCGCCAGTCCGCCTGTCTTGCTGTAGGGATTCTCCACGGGACGGATAACCTCGGGATTCCTGTTCACCGCATTTGCAATATTCTCCCCCATGGTTCTGCCCGTTACGGTCATGCAGTCAGTGTTCAGCAGGCCGATATCCGCCAGTTCTTTCATCACCGCATACACACCGCCCGCCTCATTCAAATCCTCCATGTAGGTGGGACCAGCCGGCGCCAGGTGGCACAGATTGGGGGTTTTCTCGCTGATAGGGTTGGCAAAGCTGATATCAAAATCAAAGCCGATCTCATGGGCGATGGCGGGAAGATGCAGCATGGAGTTGGTTGAGCATCCCAGAGCCATATCCACGGTCAATGCGTTCATGATAGCGTCCTTGGTCATAATGTCTCTGGCCCGAATGTTCTGCCGCAGCAGCTCCATCACCGCCATGCCCGCATGTTTTGCCAGCTTGATACGCTCGGAGTACACCGCCGGAATGGTGCCGTTGCCCGCCAGACCCATTCCCAAAGCCTCTGTCAGACAGTTCATGGAGTTGGCTGTATACATACCGGAGCAGGACCCACAAGTGGGACACACCTTATTTTCAAATTCACACACATCCTCCTCTGTCATGGTGCCCGCCGCATAGGAGCCAACAGCTTCAAACATGGAGGACAGACTTCTCTTCTGTCCTTTCACGTGGCCTGCCAGCATAGGACCGCCGGACACAAACACCGTGGGAAGATTCAGCCTCGCCGCCGCCATCAGCAGCCCCGGCACATTCTTGTCGCAGTTGGGCACCATCACCAGAGCGTCAAACTGATGGGCGATAGCCATACACTCGGTGGAATCCGCAATCAGATCCCGGGTCACCAGGGAGTACTTCATACCCACATGTCCCATGGCGATGCCATCGCACACAGCGATAGCGGGAAACACCACAGGTACGCCTCCTGCCTCCGCCACGCCCAGTTTCACGGCGTCCACGATCTTATCAATATTCATATGGCCGGGCACTATCTCATTGTAAGAACTGACAATGCCCACCATGGGTTTCTTCATCTCTTCCTGGGTAAAGCCCAGAGCGTTAAAAAGGCTTCTTGCCGGTGCCTGCTGCATACCGGCTCTCGCGTTATCACTTGTCATCATATATTTATTCCTCCTATTTAGAGTTCCGCTTCCTCCCTCCCAATACCATTTTCGGTGGAATAAATACTGTCCATAATGCGGCCATTATTTATTCCAGGCATTGTCCGGGAGGCAGCTGATTTAAGTTCCGTCTCTATATTCTTTCCGCAATCAAGTCACCCATCTGGGCAGTGCCCACCTGGGTGATGTTCCCTGTGGTCTCCTCTCCCTTCTGGGGCATGATATCGATAGTTCTGTAGCCTTCCGCAAGCACCTGTTTCACTGCAGCCTCCACCGCATCAGCCTCCTTGTCCAGGTCAAAGGAATACCTCAGCATCATGGCGGCGCTGAGGATCGTGGCAATGGGATTGGCGATTCCCTTACCCGCAATGTCCGGAGCAGAGCCTCCGCTTGGCTCATACAGGCCAAACTTCGTGTCGTTTAAGCTGGCGCTGGCAAGCATACCTATGGAGCCTGTCACCATGCTCGCCTCGTCGGACAATATATCCCCGAACATATTCTCCGTCAGAATCACGTCAAACTGGGCAGGATCCTTTACCAGCTGCATGGCACAGTTGTCCACCAGCATATGCTCCAGCGTCACCTCCGGGTAATCCCTAGCAACCTCCTCCACCACGGCCCTCCACAGTCTGGAGGAATCCAGCACATTGGCCTTGTCCACGCTGGTCACTTTCTTGCGCCGTTTCATGGCAATGTCAAAGCCCTTGATGGCAATCCGGCGAATCTCGTTCTCATCATAGGTCAGAGTGTCAACAGCCTTGCGCACGCCGTTCTCCTCCACTGTTCTGCGCTCCCCGAAATACAGACCGCCGGTGAGCTCTCTCATAATCATCATATCAAAACCCGCCCCACTGATCTCCTCCTTCAGCGGACAGGCGGCCGCCAGCTCGTCATAGAGTACTGCGGGGCGCAGATTGGCAAAAAGGTTCAACTCCTTGCGAATCTTTAGAAGGCCTGCCTCCGGGCGCAGATTGGGGGGCAGCTTGTACCAGGGAGAGGTGGTTGTGTTGCCGCCGATAGAACCCATCAGCACAGCATCCGCCGCCTTGGCCGTGGCCACCGCTTCCTCTGTCAGAGGCACTCCGTGCACGTCAATAGACGCACCCCCCATCAGGATATCCGTAAATTTCATGACATGACCATATTTTTCGGCTACCTTTTCCAGCACTTTCCTGGCTTCCGCCACAATCTCCGGGCCGATACCGTCGCCGGGGATACAGGTAATATTCAGTTCCATAGCTTACTCTTCCTTTCTTCTTCCCGCATCGCATAAGTGATACTGAGATAATCAACAGTCTTGTTCACTCTCCCGTCCCTGTCTGCAGGGAATATAACAGGATTATTTTAACAGTATAGCATAGATGCAGCTATTCTTCAAATACATATTGTTTATATTTTTCATAACTCCAAATTATGGGCGGCATTCTTCCATGCTTCCCAAAAAAGACAGCAGGAATCAGTATATGACTCCTGCTGCCCGCTGATACAACTACCAGAATAAAAAATGCTTTTTCTTATGCCTGATCCACCCAACAAATTCATATATTAATTGTTTTCCTTTTTCTGGCGTTAATTGTATACCATTACAAGCGAAAAATCAATGAAACTTTGACATGCCCATACGCATACAATACACTATAAAAAAACATGGAGGCACTATCATGAGTGACTTAACTGCTACTAACTGTGGCTGCTCCAACAACAGCTGCAATAACGGCTGTGGCTGTGGCAACAGCCTGTTTGGCGGCGGCAGCGGCTGCTGGATCATCCTGCTCTTATTATTCTGTGGAAACGGCAATGGCTTTGGCCGTAGCAACAACGGCTGTGGCTGTGGCTGCGAAAACAATAATAACAGCTGTGAATGGCTGATCTGGATTCTGCTGCTGTCCAGCTTCTGCGGCGGCAATGGCATCGGCCTCAACAACGGTTGTGGCTGTGGCTGCAACAACGGCTGTGGCTGCAATTAATGCTAAGCCCATAGCTTAGAAAGCGGGTCCCTCTCGGGGGACCTGCTTGCCGTGAAACAGTTCTGCATGGGGGAACAGATACGTATCGCCGGAAAGAGGAAACTATGGATAAAGTAACCGCCTTTGACGCCCTATTTACCAACAACCAAATCCAGAAGCTGAAGATTTTGCTTTCTTATGTGGACAGCCCTATGCAGCGCCAGCTCGCTATCTATATTAAATTCCTGGAACTGAAATACACTATGGAGCTGTTTCAGCGCTCCCCGCAGCTGTCTGTCTCTCCCACGCCCACGGAAAGCTCTTTTGATCCCGCAAAGCTCTGTCAGGAGATCACTCCCTACTGCAGTCCCCAGGAGCAGAGACAGATAAACCAGTTCGCCTCCATGTTCCAGGCCATGAGCCATTATCAGGAAATGATGGAGATGGTAAAGATGTTCCAGGAGATGTTTCCGGAGGGGATGTCTTTTCCCGGCGCAGAGGCATGCAGCAGCGAAAATGGTGACGGATCTGGCGGCATGAGTCCCGACATGATGGCTGCAGGTTTGGGCAGCCTGTTTGGAGAAAACATGCCCGACCTGTCACAGCTCATGTCCATGATGAATATGATGCAGGCCGCCTCTCCCCCGTCCCAGGAGCCAGCCCCCGATGTAGAACCCTAAGCTTAAAACAGCATATTCCCGGATATTCATCACCGGACCTGTGTGCCAGTAAGGAATATGCGGTACTCTAATAGGAGGAACACTATGGAACCCAACAATGATATTCCCAGCTGGATGGAGGACCCTTCCGTCCAGAGCATTCCCCGCGAAAAACTCGCCTTTCTCTCCCAGCTCTATCAGCAGGGACAGGGCAAGACCCAGAAAGAAATGATGGCTTTTCTGATGCCCATGATGGCCCAGGCCAGACAGAAGGGACTGACCTTCACTCCCAAAGAGCTGCAGATCGCCGTGGCGGCCATCCGCAAGGCCAGCACCCCGGAGGAACTGCGCCAGATCGACCAGATCATGAGCAAGGCCAAAGAAAAATAAATTTTTATTAAAAACACTTTAACCGATGACGTGATGCGGGTACTATATAGATGAGTGGATGATAATACATTCCACTCGCCTGATCAGAGTATGTGCATATTCTCACACAAAACCCGTCAACGGTCATACCACAGAGGAGCAAGAACTGTCATGGAACAGAACCTGGTTGCCACATTTGCGGAAGAAAATATGAAAACCATCTACGCCTATGCCCTCTCCCGGGTTTCCAACCGGGAGGATGCGGAGGACCTGGCCGGGGACATCCTGCTGGCCCTGCTCTCCAACGCCTCCCGGCTGCGGGACGAGGAAGCTCTCTACGGCTTCGTCTGGTCAATAGCCGGGAATACCTACAAAAAATTTCTGCGCAGGAAAAGCAGACAAGCTCTGGAGCCTCTGTCCCAGGATACACTGGAACAGCTTCCATCCGGGGATGATTTCACAGAAGAAATGGCGTTGCAGGATCAAAAAAGAGAACAGCTTGTAAAGCTGCGCCGGGAACTGTCCCTGCTTTCCCGGGAGTACAGGGAATGCACCCTCTGCTATTATTTTGAGGGCCTCTCCTGCCAGGAAACTGCCAGAAGGCTGGGAATCTCTCTGGATATGACCAAATACTACCTGTTTAAAACCAGGAAACTACTGAAAGAAGGTATTGGAATGGAAAGAGAATATGGAACAAAGAGTTACAAACCTGCTAAATTTTCCTTTAAAACCCTATTTTCCGGCAGCTATAACCCGGAATATGTGCGCCTGTTTGACCGTCTGCTACCCGGCAACATCCTGCTGAGCGCCTACTATTCCCCGGTGACTGTCCGGGAATTGGCCCTGGAGCTGGGAATACCCACCGCCTATCTGGAAGATGAGGTGGCCCTGCTGGTGAAATACGGCCTGTTGAACAGACTGCCCATAAAAGGCAAAGACCGCTACCAGACCAACATGATCATTTACACGGAGGAATACATGGGGGAACTATATGAACAGCTGACTCCCCTCTGCACCGGACAGCTTGCGGAAATTCTGTCCTCCCTGCGCAGCCAGCTTGACCCTCTGCGGGCAATTGGTTTCCGGGGGGCGGACATGGAGGATGACCGCCTGCTCTGGCCGCTGCTCTGGCTGGTGATGCACCGGGGAAACAACCGTTTTGCCCAGCACAGCATTGGGCAGTACTCCTATCGCCCCCTCTATGCGGACGCCACCGGCATCAATATAGGGATAGCCTATTCGAATGCAGAAAGCCCCTATGAAACCTATGGCTTTGCCGGATACTCCCATATCAATGGGGACTATGCCGCCGCTTTTGCGGACTTTGGCATTCTGCCTCCGAAAAACCGCTATCTACAGCATGATCTACAGACCATCCGTGACGCCATCTATTCTGGCTCCAGGGCATATGTACTCTTTGACCAGGCACAACTGGCAGAGGTGGAGGCCCTGCTGGAGCCCCAGATCCAGGCCGTGGCGGATCTGTATGGGCAGATGGTTTCCCTGGCCCGGACGCTGCTGCAAAGCCATGCCCCCCAGAGCGTGGCAGAACTGGTTCCCGATGTAGTTGGCAAGAGCCTTTTCTTTGACACGGCGGGACTGCTGGGGAAATGCGCCCTGGACAGCGGAGCATTGCGGCTGCCCGACACAGAGGAACCCCTGGTCGTATTTATATACCGCACCAATTAATCATTTTGGGAAAACGGAACGAACCCAGCTGGCGGCCACAGACGACATAAACTATACCAGCCAGACAAGGAGAGCAGGACATGTTAATGTTCTGCTCTCCTTGTCTGGCTATAAAATATGCAATTGCAAAACTTCCCTTTTGATACACAGAGAATGGGCAATATAGACAAAATAAGGGCGACTTGCCACTGCATCGGAGCCCGTTTTTGCCTATATTGATCATTTCCGTCACTCGCCGAGAACGTTTTGCAATTACCTATGGTTATAAAATGTTTCAACAAGTTCAAACACCTTCCAAATCTCATCGGGAATCCGAATTCTGGCCGGACACATGGCAAGGCATGGCATATCCGTACATTTCCGGCACAACCGGGCGCTCTCCTGAATTCCCAGCTTCAATTTGCGCAGCGCCCAGTAATCCTTTCCCAGAAAAAAGTAATTGTACTGCCTGAAAACAGTATGAATCTCTGTTCCATAGGGGCAGCGGCATCTCTGGCAGCGGTCACAGGGAATAGGGGTAAAATCCTTTTCCAGGACAGACAGCACCTGCTCAAAGTCAGGTATTGGTAATTCACAACTCGTATCCCGGACAAAAGCCGCATCTGCCTGTGCCACAGTGCCGATTCCGATCAGAGCGCTGGATATAGGGTAAGACAACACGGTTTTTATCAGTGTTTCCGTGGGGAAAAAGCCGGTGAGAATTCCGGCGGCATATACCTTGTTGATCAGCAGACCCTTTTTCCCAAAAGCAGGCTCTCTCCTGATCCGCTCCAGCATTCCCCGCTCCAGAAGATTGCCGCTGCCCTGAAGCACATCTACCCTGGGGTCCCTTGCACCCCTGAGAAGAATATCATAATAGTGAGATGCCAGTCCGGTAAAGCGAATCCGTCCCTCCTCCTTCAGCTGGCAGAGAGCATCCAACGCCCCTCCCTTGCGAAATATCTCCTCCTCATGATCCCAGTCCGCCTGATGGACAAAATACACATCAGGCCAGGTTCCCAGATTCTCGCAGGATTCCAGAACCGCCATATACATCTCATTGCCGTCAAAAAACCGCGCCTTGTCAGAGATGACGATTTTCTCCCGCCCGGCACCGGACGCAAATATTCCCAGCTTTCGCTCCGCGTCCCCGTATTCGGGAACAATGGCCGTATCGTACAAATTGCAGCCCAGGTCAAAGGCGTGGCCCATCACAGCCACCGCCTGCTCGTCAGTGAGATTATAATACTCAGGGAGGACCGGAACGCTGCCTTTCAGCACAGGAATCGTGCCAAAACCGACCTCGGAAACCATAAGTCCGGTGCTTCCCAATTTACGATATCGCATAGTCCCCCGGCCCCCTCCCCACAGTTCCCACAAATGCCCGCTCCTCCACCAGAACACTTTCCGGCATGACAGGCATCTCAAGATTTTTACAAAACGCAAATGCCTCTTTCCCGATACGTCTCAACGTGGAGGGAAGATGTATCCTGCGTAAGCTGTGACATCGGAAAAATGCCCTGTCAGGAATTTCCTCTATTCCCTCCGGCAGCAGAATCTCCTTTAGCGAAGTACAGTTTTCAAAAGCCCTGGGGCCAATCTCCGCAAGTTCCTCTGACAGCTCGATCTCCCCCAGACTCCCGCACCCGGAAAATGCCCTGCTTCCAATAGTTCTCACGTTTTGAGCCCCGTCTACCCTCCGCAGCCATTTACAGCCGGCAAAGGAATTCCTGCCGATAGATGCGACTGTCCGGGGCAAAGTGATTTCCGTCAGAAGGTTCCCCTCCTGAAAGACATTATCCCCGATGGCAGTGATCCCCTCGGCCACCAGAAGCCGGGAGATATTGCCGGTACATTCGATCAGAGCGTCTCTTTCATCTGTCTTAAAGCAGTTAAGTCTGTCCCAGACCGCCTGTTTCGCCAGAGCGGGCAATTCTTTATTCCGGTCGGCAATTCCCTCAAACACCACTGAAGAACCGTCGGCCAGCACAAGTTCCTTCAGATAGATACAGTTTCGGAAGGCAAAGGCTTCCACCTGCACTCTGTCAGATAAAAAGCGGATTTTTTCTATCCCCATTCCCCCGGCAAAGGCCCAACCACAGACCAGACGGATATCCTCCGGAACCACCACCTCCCCCACACAGCAGGAAGCGTCTAAAAGCATATGGTTCACCACCACCATGGGGGAGAGCTTTTGTTGTCCCTCCATCCAGGCGGTTTTGTGAAATGCCCGCGGGCCAATATATTCCACGGTTTCGGGAATGTCCACCTGCTCCAGCATAAGAATATCCTGGAACACTTCCGCTTCAATCCGCTTGATTCCCTCAGGGATTTTTATAATACGCCCCAGTCCTCTGTAGCCGCAGAGTATCTCCTCCCTGTCTATGTCAAAGCAGCTGAGAGCGCTGTGAAAAATCAGCCGGATGGTCTCAGGAAGCCTCCCTGACAAGATATCTCTATATGTATGCAGCTCCCAAAGCCGCCCCTGCCACACCACCTGGCTTAAAGCAGTACAGCCGGAAAGGGCATACTCGCAAAGCTCCAGACAGCCCTGGCCTTCCATCAGGACGATTCTCTCCAGACGGCCGCAGTCCTCAAACCCATGGGGACGCACCAAGGTATGACGGCCCAAGGTGATCTCTCTGAGTCCGTCGCAGTCCCGGAACCCATAGCTGCCGATTTCCTCTATCAAATGGAAATCAAAGCTTTCCAGCTTTTTACAGCCGCTGAAGCAATAATCCCCAACGGAGGAAGCCTGCTCACAGACACACTCCTCTAGATTTTCACAGCCCTCAAAAAGCCTGCGCTCCAGAGTGGGAAGCCCCATAAGCTCTGCTTTTTCAAGAGACAGACAATAGGCAAAGGCGGCAGGACCCACGCTTTCGGCATGAAGACAGACCTTTTGAAGCCCCGTACATTTTTCAAAGGCACGGGCGCCGATAACACAAAAAGCGGACGGAAAGCAGATCTGGGCAAGTCCACGGCAGCCAAAGAAGGCTCCCTCGCCAACGCTGCAGAGAGTTTCCGGGAAAATCACCTTGGTAATCTGGCAGTTTCCCGAAAACGCGAAAGGCGCGATAGCTGTGATTCCTTCCGGCACACAGACCTCTCCCCGGCATTGGCTGCCTGACACAAGGATACTGCCCACAACCGCCAGATCTGACTCTTCCCCGATACCACTCACGCCCTCAAAAGCGCCCTCTCCCACCTGCCGCAGAGAATCCGCCTTCTCAGCGAGCAAAGAAGTACAGCTAAAGAAGGCTTCTCTCCCGATCTCCTGGATATCCTTCCACAAAATATGTGACAGCTTCCGGCAATTATAAAAGGCCCTGTCCTGGATAGACCTCCAGGGGACAGCTGTGGCAAAACACAGCTCAGTCTGCTCCGCCATTTCAGGGCTTTCAGAGTCCATAACCACAGCTTCCAGACTGATGCAGCCGGAAAAAACCTCCGGCTGGGCAGTTGTGACAGCCTTAGGCCAGATCACCTGGCGCAGCGAAGTACATCCCTTCAGGGCAGCTCCCCCGACCCATATTACATGGCTGGGAAAACGAACCGCCGTGAGGGACTGATTTCCATAAAAGGCTCCTCCGGCCACGATTCTGGTCTCCTTTGGAAGAAAAACGTCTCCTTCTAAGTCTCTCCCGTCCCAGAAGATCACACCGCCATCTTTGTCCCGATTCTCCAGCCAATTGTTCAGAAACGGCGTATATTCCCACACATTTCTCCCCACCGATTCCAGTGTATCCGGCAGGCTCACAGATTTTAAGGCAGTGCAGCCACAAGCCAGCTTATCGGGAATATGGCGTACCCCTTTTTCCAATACCACGGTGCGCAGGTCAAGGCATTGGAAAAAAAGATCTGCCCCATATTCCCTGGCGCTTGCTTCTATCCGGACTTTTTTTACACCGCTCTGGGCAAAGGCCAGATTACCCACCTCTTCAATTCCTTGAAGAAGATGAACCTCCTTCAAAGCCCGGCACCGGTAAAAGGCCAGACTGCCCACAGAGACCAGGCTGTCGGGAAAAACTACCTCCCTTAACGAAAAGCAGCCATAAAAAGCCTGTTCCCCGATGCTTCTGACAGCTTTCCCAAAGCTAAGCTCTTTCAATCGGTGACAGTGTTTGAATACCTTATCCCCCACTTTTTCCAGGCTGTCAGGCAGCATGGCACGAAGCAGCTTTACACAGTTTTCAAAGGCTCCTGGGCCAACATGCCTTACATGGGGCGGGAAATTGACAGTCTGCAGAATCAGGCAGTCCCGAAAAGCCCCCGCTCCGATTGCCTCCACTGTATCGGGAAGAATCACCCGTTCCACGGCTTCATTTCCAGCAAAGGCTTCCTGGGCAATACAGACAACCCCCTCCGGGATGACGACTCTGGATTCATTGCCCAGATATTTCAAAAGGATAGAACCGCTGAGACGGAAATTTCCCAGAACCTGTCTGTGGATTTCTCTTACTAAAGGCGGAACCTCCTCCCCCGAAAGACCGTCAATTCCCTCCATCTTATAGGAAGTTCCGTCCAAAGTGCGGACCTCTTTTAAAGAGCTGCAGTTTTTAAACGCATCCTCGTGGATCACTGCCTGGCTCTGCTGGAATACCACAGTCTCCAGGCTGATGCAGTTGCGGAAGGCGCGGCTTTCGATCTCCTTCAGAGTGGAGGGAAATTTGACGGAGATAATTCCCCGTTTGTCAAAAAAGGCGCTCTTTCCGATTTCTTCAATCCCCTCCGGGATTTCCACATGCTTTAGGTTTATCAGAAATTCTACCAGGCACCGGCCCTCTAACTCCATCATCCTCAGAATATCAACCGCAATGGCGCGAACCAATGAGGGAACCTCCGCCTCCCCGGCCACCACCTCCACCGCATTGGAAAATGCAAACTGCCGGCCATCCGAAAAGGAAATTTCCGATATCCGGCTGCAGCCTGTGAAGACATCGCAGAGACACTCCTCCTGCAGGTTGGGAGAAATCTCCAGCTTTTTCAGAAAGACATCGTTGACAAATACCTGTTTTCCCAGACGTTCGGCGCCGGGAATCCTCACATCGGTAAGACTGTCACAATAGAGAAACACACAGTCTCCCAGCTCCTTTACAGAGGCAGGGAGGGAGATGGCCTCCAGACTGTGGCAGCGATGAAACGCATAGTCCCCCACATAGGTAACGCCTGCGGGTATCTCGATTTCCTTAAGCTGTCGGCATCCTTTAAAAGCGCCGGATGAAATACGGCGAAGGCCGGAGGGCAGAACTACTTTTTTTAGAGACACACAGCCTTTTAAAGCCCCCTCCCCAATGGTGTGAACCTGTGCGGGAACGGTGATAAACTCCTCTCTGCCCGTATAAGACTTCAAAATACCATTTTCGATGTAAAAATCATTTTCCATAAAAGCGCGACTCCTTCATCAAACTTACCACTCGGTGTCATCGGGAAAAATCTGTATAATAATTTCCCTCAGCTCTTCCAGGCTTCCGCACTGGTACATCCGCTCTTTATACTTCTTTGTCCCCTTCCGCTTTTTCATCCCGTAGGAAGCCAGTTTCTGGATATATCGGATGGTGAAGGTCTCGTCATAGAAAGCGGATGTGAGCTCCAGCTGCTCAAGCAGTATCTGCAGGGTGGTTTTCCTTACGGCCTTCTGTGTAAGCTCACTGAAAATAAAGGGATTTTCCAGGGCATAACGGGCAATCATCACGCCGTCGGCTCCCGTCCGCTCCATCATCTCCTCAGCGTCTTTTGCGGAAAAGATCCCACCGTTGGCAATGACAGGAATGGAAACTGCCGCTTTGGCCTGAGCGATCTCCTCATAGCAGCATTCTCCGTCATACATCATGCTGCGGCTGCGCCCATGGACTGTAATCATATCCGCCCCGGCATCCTCACACATGCGGGCAAATTCCGCCGCAAACATATGGTCCTTCTGGATTCCCGTGCGGCATTTGACTGTGACCGACTTCCCGCTTTTCCTACATCCCCGGATGATGGCTGCCGCCCTTTTCTGGTCCGCCATCAGAGCGCTGCCCTCGCCGCTTTTAAATACATTGGGAACCGGGCAGCCCATATTGATATCAATGATATCGAAATCCTTCAGAAGTTCGGAGCATGCCATCTGTGTCATCACTGCCGGATCTCCCCCCAGAAGCTGCACCGCTTTCACCGGTTCCTCTCCGGTGGTAAAAAGAAGACGCCTGGTAGCCTTGTCCGAGTATTTTAGTGCATTGGCGCTGGACATTTCCGTGAAACACAAACCGACACCCAGCTCATAGGCCAGCATCCGAAAGGGATAACAGGTGTATCCGGCAAGAGGCGCCATAAAAACATTGGAGGGCAGCAAAAGACCGCCCAGACGTATTTTTTTTATTTCCATAGCAGTGACACACCTTTCGCCATATCTTTTTTATACCACAAAACGCTGGAACTATAGTTCCGGGCGGAACTATATAAGTTTCCAGCGTTTTTGTTAATTGACACAAGGGTTTCAATAGGAAGTACTAAGGTTTCACCACAATATTCACCAGTCTGCCAGGCACATAAATCTCCTTCACAATCGTGCCCGTCAGCTTGTCACCCAGCAACTCCTTGGCCTGGGCGATGACCTGCTCCTTGTCCAGATCCTGGGGAATGGAGAAGGTGCCCCGCATCTTGCCGTTGATCTGCATAGCGATCTCCACGGTGGATTCAATCGTCTTGGCCTCCTCGTACTCCGGCCAGCTGGTCTGATAGATCTTGCCCTCAAAGCCGCAGATCTGCCATAGTTCCTCAGTGATATGGGGGGCAACAGGATTCAGCAGGGTAAGAAGCGTCCTGTACTCTCCCTTAGTCACTGTTCCCTTTTTGTTCATATCGTTGATCAGCGCCATCATAGCCGCAATGGCGGTATTGTACTTCAGGTTCTCATAGTCGCCGCTGACCTTCTTGATGGTCTGGTGCATCTTGGTCTCCAAATCGGCGCTGTAGTTCTCGCCCTCCACCAGAATATCCTGCAGCTTCCAGACTCTCTCCAGGAATCTGCGGCAGCCCTTCACGCCGTCCTCGCTCCAGGCAGCGGACATGTCAAAGGCTCCTATAAACATCTCATAGGTGCGCAAAGTATCCGCGCCGTACTCCTCCACGATCTCGTCCGGATTCACCACATTGCCAAGAGATTTGGACATCTTTACGATGGGATGATCCGCCATCTCGCCATACTGCTCCACCAGCGCTTCCCTGGCCGCTTTCTCGCTGCCATACTGCTCCACCAGGCGTTTCTGCTCCTCCTGTGACTGGTTTACAAAGCTGTGGGGGTTCAGTCCCAGAATCATGCCATGGCTGGTTCTCTTCTGGTAAGGTTCGGGACAGGGCACTACTCCCTGATCATACAGGAACTTGTGCCAGAAGCGGGAATACAGCAGATGCAGCGTAGTGTGCTCCATACCGCCGTTATACCAGTCCACAGGCATCCAGTACTTAAGTGCCTCCTCACTGGCCAGCGCCTCCTTGTTGTGGGGATCGATATACCGCAGGAAATACCAGGAGGACCCTGCCCACTGGGGCATGGTGTCCGTCTCCCTCCGGGCGGGGCCGCCGCAGCAGGGACAGGTGGTATTCACCCAGTCGGTTATGGCCGCCAGCGGGGACTCGCCGTTGTCGGTGGGCTCGTAGGATTCCACCTCCGGCAAAGTCAGCGGCAGCTCGCTCTCGTCAATGGGCACAAAGCCGCATTTTTCACATTGTACAATGGGGATGGGCTCACCCCAGTAACGCTGCCTGGAGAACACCCAGTCGCGCAGCTTGAAATTGGTCTTGCTGACGCCGATGCCCTTCTCCTCCAGATAAGCAATAATCTTCTCTTTAGCCTCCGCCACAGACAGGCCGTTTAAAAACTCAGAGTTCACCAGCGTGCCGGTGGCCACATCCGTAAACACCTGCTCCTGCACGGACACAGGGCTTCCGGCCACCACCTCAATGATGGGCAGACCGAACTTTTTCGCAAAATCCCAGTCCCTGTCGTCATGGGCGGGCACGGCCATGATAGCGCCGGTACCGTAGGTCATCAGCACATAGTCCGAGATCCAGATGGGAATCTCCCTGCCATTTACCGGATTGATGGCGGTCAGACCCTGAATCTGTACGCCGGTCTTATCCTTGACCAGCTCCGTGCGCTCAAAATCGGACTTCTTGGCGGCCTGCTCCCGGTAGGCTGCCAGCTCCTCATAATTGCCGATCTCATCTTTATACTTATCAATCAGTGGATGCTCGGGAGACACCACCATATAAGTGGCTCCAAACAGCGTATCCGGCCTGGTGGTGTAAACGCGCAGCTTGTCCTCCTTGCCGGCGATGGCAAAGTCCACCTCCGCGCCCTGGCTCTTGCCGATCCAGTTCTTCTGGGACACCTTTACCCTCTCAATATAATCCACCGTGTCCAGATCCTGAATCAGCCTGTCCGCATACTCGGTGATCTTCAGCATCCACTGGCTCTTGACCTTGCGCACCACCGGGCTGCCGCAGCGCTCACAGACGCCGTTTACCACTTCCTCGTTGGCCAGGCCCACCTTGCAGGCGGTACACCAGTTGATGGGCATCTCGGACTTGTAAGCCAGCCCCGCCTTAAACAGCTTTAAAAAGATCCACTGGGTCCACTTGTAGTACTCCTCATCCGTGGTATTGACCTCTCTGTCCCAGTCAAAGGAATAGCCCAGAGCATGGAGCTGCTCCTTGAAACGGGCCACATTGTTCTTAGTCACAATCTTAGGATGAATATGATTCTTGATGGCATAGTTCTCCGTGGGCAGACCAAAAGCGTCAAATCCCATGGGATACAGTACATTATAACCCTGCATACGGCGCTTGCGGGCCACGATATCCAGAGCCGTGTAGGGTCTGGGATGTCCCACATGCAGTCCTGCTCCCGAAGGGTACGGGAACTCTACCAATGCGTAATATTTCGGTTTGGAATAATCTTCAGAGACCTGGAAGGCATGTTCCTCATCCCAGATCTTCTGCCATTTCTGTTCCACCTCGTGGTGGTTGTACGGTGCTGCCATAGCTTTTACCCCTCTTCCAGATTTTTCTTGATGTTATGGCTCATTTTAGCCCTATTCCATGGGGATGTCAAGTTTTTTATCCGCTGTCACCTTGAAGGCGGCAATTTCCTTCTTCAGCCCCTGCATATTGCCGTTTAACCCGTCTGATGTCTGGTTCAGCTGATCCACGCTTTGCAGAAGATGCTCCGCCATATCGTGTACCTGCATGGTACTGCCGGCGGTCTCCTCTATGATGGCGGATATACTTTCCACCGCCTCAATAGTATCGTTTCTCTCCTGGTCTGCAGCCTCCGTCTCCACAGCAATATTACGCAGTTCCGCCAACAGTTCGGTGATCTGCCCGCTCATGCCGCCGAACACCTGGATCACCTGACTCACCGCATCCTCCTGTATCTGCACAATATTCTGGGCATATCCTGCATCCTCCACGGTCTGCTCTGTGTGCTTGGAAATATTAGCCACCTTTGTCCGGATCTCTTCCGCCGCCATTCTGGAGTCGTCTGCCAGCTTACGGATCTCCGAAGCCACTACAGCAAAACCTCTCCCCGCCTCGCCGGCTCTGGCCGCCTCGATGGACGCATTCAGTGAGAGCAGATTGGTCTGACTGGAGATATTGCTGATGGTTTCCGCAAACTCATTGATGGTCTCGGACTCTGCCTTGAGCTGACCAATGCTGCCGCCCACTTTCTGGGTGATCCGGGATGTCTCTTTCATCTTATCCTCCAGCACTTCCACAAGTTCCGTGCCCTGTCCGATCATCTTTTCCGTCAGATCCACCAGTGTCCGGGTATGCTCCACCCGCTCCTGCATCTCCCTGATCCTGTCAGATAGATTATTGGTTCTGGAAACACATTCCTCCGCATGTTCCGCCTGCTTATTCATGCCCTTATTGATCTCATCAATGACCTGAGTGATATCCTGGGAACAATGGTTGATCCTGTCTGCCACATCGTTTACATCCGTGGTGGAATTCTCCAGCATCTCCACTGTACCGTTCAGCTTCAACACCAGATTCCTGTTATTCCGGATCATATGGGTGGCCACTTGGGCCAGATCCTGAAACTCGTCCTTGCCATAGGCTTTGACCGCCGTAGTCAGATCGCCCTCTGCCACCTGATTAAAGCCTTCGGAGATCATTCGCATATTGCGCTGTATGCCGAAAGTGATATAGAGGCCTACAGCACCCGCCAAAAAGCAGGCAATGATCACGATGGCTATCGTAATCCCCTTAATCTTCTGGGCCTGTCCCGTAATCACACTGTAAGGCACCAACGCACAGAAACACAGGTTGTCCCCCTCTGCGCTCTTGTTGTAGATATAGAGATAACTTTTACCCCGGAAAGAAACATTTTTGGCAACACACGACTCGCCGCCTGCCCTGCTCTCCTCATAGAAATCTGTGCCTACAAACACGCTTTCCCCTTCCGAAAAGATGCTTTCCGCTCCCTCCGGCAGGTTCTCGTAGATCAGTTCCCTTCCCGTATCCGTCACATATCCACAGATACTTCCGTCGCCAAAGTCGATCGCCTGCAGTCTGTCATACAGCGCATTGCGGCTGACATCCACTACAATATAGGCAACGCCCTTGTTGGTAGGGATATGGAACACCACAAAAGTATCCTCCGGTTTCAGGTGAAATGCCTCGTCCAGAGCCTCATGACCCTCCGTCCACCTGCTTATGGTTTTCCCGTCCGCCGAGGCAGCCATAGCCTCTGCCTTATAGGCGTCAAAGATACCCTCCGGCCGGTCCATGGACGCCGTGCTGAACATGGCGATACCCTCTCTGGTAACAATGTGTATATTGTTTATCATGGAATTCATATGCTGAAGCGCCGCCAGCACATTCCGGGTATCTGTCATATAAGTGGCCTTAGCCACGGCATCCTTCTCCATCATGCCAAGAGTATAACTCTCCAGATTGGAGTCCACCATATACTGCATGGCCTGGCCCTTGATAAAGACAAAGCTTACATCCACATAGTCCATAGCCATCTGGGAGACCAGTGTGCTGGACTCCTTAAATTTCTCCGTCAGGCCGTTCGCCGCCGCATTGTAGGCGATAACGCCCACCATGACTACAAAAAATATGGGAACCAGAAATCCCACAAATATCTTGTTGCGCAGGCTAAAAAATTGCTTATTGACAGAGAACTCTGGAAGCCGTTTTTCTTTCTTTTCCTTTTTCGCCTTTGCGGGTTTATCTTTCCTGGCCGGAGTCTTCTTCACGCCTCTGGCTTTCGCCTTTTTGTTCTTTTTGGAGCTTTTCTCTCCAGCAGGTTTCTGCTGAACCATTTCTTCCGCCGAAATTATGTGATTATCCATTTTTTCCTCTTTCCACATATCAGAAATATATCTAAAAACAGGGGGCGGCTCCCGTGAAGGACCCGCCCCCAAAGTATCCTGTTACTCTTCCAGATTGTTTTCTGCCACCTTTGCCGCCCTGGCTGCCACTTCCTTCTCCTGCACATCGCTTGGAGCCTGCTCATAGCGGGCAAATTCATAGCTGTATTCACCCTGGCCGCCGGTCATGGAACGCAGATCTGTGCAGTAACCGTAGAGACTGCTCATGGGGATATCCGCCTCAATCACCTGTTTGCCGTTGGCTGTGGGATTCATACCCAGCACACGACCTCTTCTCTTGTTAAGGTCACCCATGATATCTCCGGTGAAATTATCCGGCACGGTCACCTTTATGGAAGCAATGGGCTCTAACAATACCGGGCCGGCCTCCATGAAGCCCTTCTTGAACGCCTGAATCGTGGCCATCTTAAATGCCATCTCGGAGGAATCCACCGGATGGTAGGAGCCGTCATACAGCACAGCCTTCACGCCCACTACCGGGTAAGCCGCCAGAGGACCTCTTGTCACGCTCTCCTGCAGCCCCTTTTCCACTGCGGGGAAATAGTTCTTCGGCACGGCGCCACCCACTACCTCCTGCTCAAATACATAGGGAACCTCCAGATCGCCGGATGCAGAGAAACGCATCTTCACATGACCATACTGGCCGTGGCCGCCGGACTGCTTTTTGTGCTTGGCTTCCACATCAGAGTTCTTGCGAATAGTCTCACGGTAAGCAACCTTGGGCTTATCCAGCTCGATCTCCACCTTGTACTCGTTCAGCAGACGGCTGGCGATAATCTCCAGATGCTGGTCGCCCATGCCGTACAGCAAAAGCTGTCTGTTCTCGGAATCATTGACCATCTTGACTGTCAGGTCCTCATGAGTGATCTTCTGCAGCGCCTGGGAAATCTTGTCGATATCGCCCTTGTTCTTAGCCTTGTAGCGCATATAGGTATAAGGCGTGGAAATCTCCCACTTGCCGAACTTGATCGTGGTACTCTTGGTGGACAGGCTGTTACCTGTGCGGGCCCCCGTCAGCTTCGCCAGAGCGCCGATGTCTCCCGCATGAAGCTCGCTGACCTCCATGGGCTTGTTGCCCTGCAGTATGTACAGCTTGCCGATCTTCTCCTCGATATCCTTATCCACATTGTAGATCAGGTCGTCGGTCTTAAGCACGCCGGAATTTACCTTGATCAGGGAGTATTTGCCAATAAAGGGATCTACGATAGTCTTCCAGATGTAGGCGGACTTTGCCTTGGCAAAATCATAATCCGCATGGTAGATCTCATTGGTCTTCATATTGATTCCGGCCACTTCCCGGTTCTCCGGGCTGGGCATATACTTAACAATATCGTCCAGCAGGGTGAAAACGCCCTGACACAGAGTATTGGAACCCATGGTCATGGGCACGATGCTGCCGTCGCATACATTGGTGCGCAGCGCCGCACGGATCTCCGCCTCGGAGAAAGTCTCTCCGTTGAAGAAACGCTCCATCATTTCCTCGCTGGTCTCTGCCACTGCCTCCATCAGGGCGTCACGGCAGATCTGCAGATTGGCTTTGTTATACTCAGGCACCTCGCAGGTAACCACATCCTTGCCCTGCCAGCGGTTACCGGTCTCGGTAATCACATTCACATAGCCCACAAATTTCTCGTTCTCACGGATAGGCAGATTGAAAGGCGCCAGTTTCTTGCCGAAGAGATTGGTCATATCCTCAACCACTTGGCGGAAAGAGGCGTTGTCCACATCCATGTTGGACACATAGATAAATCTGGGCAGCTTATACTTCTCGCACAGCTCCCAGGCCTTCAGCGTGCCCACCTCAATACCAGCCTTGCCGTTCACCACGATGATAGCGGCTCCCGCTGCGCTCAAGGCTTCCTCCACCTCGCCCACAAAGTCAAAATATCCCGGCGTGTCCAGAATATTGATCTTATGGCCCTCCCACTCAATGGGAATCACGGAGGTACTGATGGAGAACTGTCTCTTCTGCTCCTCCTTGCCGTAATCACTGACCGTATTGCCATCGGTTACTTTACCCATTCTGGAAGTAATGCCGGACAGGTAAGCCATCGCCTCCACCAGGCTGGTCTTACCGCTGCCGCCATGACCTAATAAACATACATTGCGGATCTTGTCAGTTGTGTAAACATTCATAAGCTATCCTCCAATTAAGGTCTGATTTGGGTATTTTGCCAGAGCCCAATTTTGCACATTCTGACACCCATAAGTGTATTTTACTAAATATTTTGGAAGTTTACAAGTGTTTTTATTGTTTTTGTACAAACTCTTCTGCCATTGTTCCTTGAAGCATAAAACGGTTTGTGATAAAATCAAAATAATAAATTAGAAATTGAGGAGAAAAAGCTATGTCAGATAAGGAAGAATTTCAAAAGTTTATATTGTATGGCATAGAAAAAGAGACACCTTTTAAAGAATGTATTAAATTCGAGGCAATATTTCTTTTTCTTTTTATACTGGCTTTTGTACCTGAAACGGTCTCAGGAAGACCAAATTATGTATTTTTGGCATTGTATTTATTGCCCGCCCTTTTTTACTTTATATCTGCAATCATATTGAAACAGGGAAAAGCAATCAGAGGAGTTAATAATATACTTTATGGTGGTATTACGACAGGATGTTTTTCCTTTTGGTTTGGATTGGCCGGGCTTGAAATGTTACTTTATTTATATGATGGGAAAGAACGGATTATTATGATCTGTATTGCGGTCGCAGGTTATGTTTCCACGAGTATCCTTTTCGTCTATATTATAAGACGGTCAATAAAGAAAAAAGAATACAGCCTGAAAAAAGGGGGAGCTGTATCTGTTACCATATGCGCTTCGTGCGCTCTCCTTGGCAGAGCTGTGGCCAAGGCTTTTTTCAAGCATGTAGATGTAGACAATAACACTGCAATGGGAATAGCATGTATACTTACATTTTTAATATCGTATTTGTCTTTTATCGGACTTGTTAACATATTTAAATATCAATACATAAAGAAGCATCCTGAGATATTGGATGTAAAAAAACCTGCAAATGATAGAACAGTTGTAAAGAGGAGAGCACATAAAAAGAAGCATAAAAACAGATAACTATCACATCGGGAATTTTTTCACACTCTGCTTGACAAACCCCTCCCCCAGTGATAAATTGAAAAAGTAAATATTGTTTCAGTTTCAGATTGGAGGACCCCATGTAATACGATATCCGGCAAACAAACAGGCAAGAATTGCAGATACTGTCAGAATACGCTGTAGTATCTGATATTTTTGTGTACCTGTTAGATTGGATATCTTTTAAGCAGCATGGGATTTATTTCAATCCGTTTGGGCGTCCGCCCGGACCCGGAAACAGCCATCGGCAATGATCGCCGCAGGACTGTCTTTTTATAGTTAACGACATTAGATATTTCGTTTACTGTAGGTATGCTGTGAAGGATATTCTTTCACGGCGTTTTTTATTGCTTAAAACAGCATATTCCCGAAAAGCGCACTGATCAATTTCTGGACGCCCTGAAGCGGACGGATGTTGATCACCTGCCCTGTGCGCTTGCAGGGAATATGCGGAACTCTAAATCAGCATATTCTCGGAAGGCGCACTGATCAATATCCGGACGCCCTGAAGCGGACGGATGTTGATCACCTGCCCTGTGCGCTTGCAGAGAATATGCGGAACTTTAAATCAGAAAGGAATGAGAATATATGGATCAGATTTATAAATATCCCCGCACCCGCCATCTGGAGGGTTCAAGGAAACAGTCCGGGGATGAGGATTTAAAAAATATCGCATTCAGCGAAATTGAAGGAAAATACCTGGTTTTGGAGGAAAAGGTGGACGGCGCCAACTGCGGCGTCAGCTTTGACAGGGACGGGAAAATGTACCTGCAGAGCCGGGGACATTTCCTAAACGGCGGTTACGGTGAAAAGCAGTTTGATTTGTTCAAGCTGTGGGCTGGCTGCTTCGAGGAAAAACTGCGCCTCCTTCTGGGGGACAGATATGTGATGTACGGCGAGTGGCTGTATGCAAAGCACACAGTATTTTATGACTGCCTGCCCCACTACTTTATGGAGTTTGATATTTTTGACAAGGAGGAGAAAAAATTCTTCTCCACCAGAAAGCGCAGGGAGTTTTTGCAGGACGCACCCTTTGTCCACTCCGTTCGGGTTCTGGACGAGGGATATTATACAAGCCCGGACTCCATTGCAAAATGGATAGGGCCCAGCCTCTTTATCTCCGAAGCCGCGGAGAAACACTTCTTTTCCCAGTGCCAAAAAGGCGGCGTAAACCCGGAAACTGCGGCCCGGCAGACTGATCTGTCTGGTATCATGGAGGGAATCTATATCAAGGTAGAGGAAAGCGACTATGTCATTGACCGCCTGAAATACGTCCGCGCCTCCTTCCTGAATACCATCCTGGATTCGGAGAGCCATTGGGCAAGCCGCCCTATAGTGGCCAACCGCCTGGCGGACGATGCGGACCTGTTTGCCGCTGAGGAGGAATAATTTGTGTGCTGACAAAGCGGATGCAGAAAAACAAAGTTTTGCGCAAAATGGCAAACTTTTGATGCCTGTTCTAGGTTATGTGGACTTTCGTTTTGATTCTGGTTTATCCAGGTTAGGAGTATTAAATGAATAAGAATATTTTACATGAAATAACAGAAAACGGATTTTCCCTGCAAAAGCTGGCCATCTCCTGCCCGGAGCTGCTGGCGTTAAAGGATGTGCCCCAAAACCCGGAGTACCACGGGGAAGGAGACGTGCTGCGGCATACGGAAATGGTGTGCGGGAAACTGACAGCGCTGGAATCCTGGCAGGCACTGCCGGAGGATGAAAAGGCGCTCCTGTTTCTGGCAGCGGCATTCCACGATATCGGAAAGCCTGCATGCACAAAATTAGAGGATGGAAAATGGGTATCGCCGAAGCACACGATTGTGGGGGAGAAAATCTTTCGCAGGCTCGCCTACCGGGAGGCGGAGCGCTTTGGCCTGACCTTTTCCCAGCGGGAGCTTGTGGCGAAGCTGATACGATTCCATGGCCTTCCACTGTGGTTCTGGACCAAAAAACAGCCGGAGCTGGATTTATGTAAGGCCGCTGAAAGCATTCCGCTCAGGCTCTTATATCTGCTTTCCAAGGCAGACACCCTGGGGCGGCGTGAAACCCTTCCCGGCCAGCTGCACGATCAGGTGGAATTATTTGCGGAATACGCCAAAGAACTGAATATTTGGGAACATCCCTATACTTTTGCAAACCCCTATACAAGATTTCAATTTTACCAGAAAGAGGATATGTGGCAGGGCAGCCAATTATATGATGACACCACCTTTGACGTAATCATAATGGCCGGGCTTCCCCTGTCCGGCAAGGATACCTGGATTGCCCAAAACGGCGGAAAATTGTCTTCGGACGGCAGGACGCCTGTTGTCTCCCTGGATGAGCTTCGGGAAAAAATGGGAATTCCGCCCACAAAGGCCCCCGGCAAAGTCGTCCAGGAAGCGCTGGAGTTGGCCAGGGGATACCTGCGCAAGGGACAGCCCTTTATCTGGAACGCCACGAACCTTATTCAGGAAACCCGTCAAAAGCTGGTGCGGCTTTTCGCAGGCTACGGGGCGAGGGTACATATTTTGTATCTGGAGGTTCCTTATCAGGAGCTGCTGTCCCGCAACCGTACCAGAGCGCGGCACATCCCGGAGGCCGTTTTAGAAGATATGATCCGGAAACTGGAAGTCCCTGCCCCCTGGGAGGCTTACAAGGTGACCCTGCTCCGGGAAGAATGATTTTTCCCAGATGAAGCCTGTCCGGACCCACTCTTGCTTTTCACGCTTCAACGTGCTATAGTTTATATAATTGGAACTATATCAGCAAGGCGCGCCCCGAGCTGGATCGATTTGCGGATATATGCATTTTGCAGCTGTAAATCGATCCCAAGGATAGCTCGGAGCAAGCCGCAGCAGAACTATAAATGGAGCGAACACAAAATGGAGAGGTTGAACATTGGATTTATCGGACTGGGACTGATCGGCGGTTCCATCGCCAGGGCACTGCGGGAAAATGCACCTGAGGTATACATAACGGCATATGACGTGAATGCCGCCACGCTGGAGTCAGCGCTGAGGGACGGCGTTATTGACAGGGCGGCGGAGCAGATTGACGAGCGCTTTACAGACTGCAGCTATCTCTTTTTGTGCGCCCCGGTGCAGAAGAACGACGCCAATCTCGAGACCGTGAAAAAGGTCATCTCTCCGTCCTGCACCCTTACCGATGTGGGCAGCGTGAAGACCGATATTCACAGGCATATTGCCCAGGCTGGTCTTGAGGCACAGTTTATCGGCGGTCATCCCATGGCGGGTAGCGAGCGCTTTGGCTACGCCAACTCCAAGGCTCGGCTTCTTGAGAATGCCTACTATATCCTGACTCCCACGCCGCAGACCGCCCCTGACCGGCTGGCCTCCTACCGGATGCTGGTGGAAACCATGGGCGCTATCCCCCTGGTGCTGGATTACCGTCAGCACGATTACGTCACGGCGGGAATCAGCCATCTGCCCCATGTGATCGCCGCCTCCCTGGTCAACCTGGTAAGGGACTCCGACAACGAGGAAGGCATCATGAAGCTGGTGGCTGCAGGCGGCTTTAAAGACATCACCCGGATCGCCTCCTCCTCCGCCGCCATGTGGCAGCAGATCTGTCTGACCAATACGGAAAATATTTCCAGACTTCTGGGCAGTTATATTGATTCCCTGTCCAGGGTCAAGGAGCAACTGGATGACCGGCAAGGGGAAGCTCTGTATCAGCTTTTTGACAGCGCCAGAGTATACAGGGACTCCTTTATCAATGCCTCAAGCGGTCCCATCAAGCGGGTATACTCTTTTAATGTGGATATTGACGACCGCCCCGGTATGCTTGCCCAGGTAGCGACCACACTGGCATTTAACAATATCAATATTAAAAATATCGGTATCGTCCACAACCGGGAATACGAGGAAGGCGTGCTGCGGATTGAATTCTATGACGAGGAATCACAGGAAGCTGCCAAGCAGCTGCTCTCCACTCCTCAGTTTGTCATACACGAGAAAAAATTATAAGCAAAAAAGCACCTGTCCGTTTCTCTATTATAAACAGACAGGTGTTCGTCATTCTTCAACAGCAGAATTATTCATTTACCTCAGAAAACGACTCATATACGCTGATACGGAAAGCATCCTGCTCGGACATACCGATAAAGACAGCTCCATAGTGATAGAGCGCCATATCATCCAGTTCAATCCGCACAATCCTCAGAAAACAATGTATTACCTCCTTGGTCCATATGGTCAAAGAGCATTCATACACAGCTCCGATTTCCAGCATATCCTCACAGGTAAAGCCAACACCTGACTTAGACACATCGGTAACGTCTATAACAATGGCATGCTGTTCTGTGGAATCAAGACGCTTCACCATCAACCGGGCTTCCAGATCCATCCTCTTGCTTCTTCTACGCTCTTCCATAGGAATAAACCTCCTGCATGAATAATTCTTCTAGACAAGATTTTACATGATTCTGCGTCAATTGTCAATTCCATCATGAACAAACATCGCATCTCCAAAGCTGAAAAAGCGATACCTCTCCCGGATGGCCTCACTATAGGCCTCCAGAATCTGCTCCCGGCCCGCCAGGGCGCTGACCAGCATCACCAGCGTGGACTCAGGCAGGTGGAAGTTGGTAATCAGGCAGTCCAGTACCTTAAAGCGGTATCCGGGATAAATAAAAATCTCCGTGTTGTCACACCCCGGCTGCACTCTTCCGCTCTCATCGGCTGCGCTCTCCAGCGTCCGGCAGCTCGTGGTTCCCACACAGATAATCCGCCCTCCCGCAGCCTTGGCGGCATTGATCCGGGCCGCCGCCTCCTCCGTAACCTGATAGTATTCTGAGTGCATATGATGCTCCAGTACATTTTCCTCTTTGACCGGACGGAACGTACCCAGTCCCACATGCAGTGTCACATAGACGATTTCCACTCCAATGGCCTCGATCTGCCCAAGCAGTTCCTGCGTAAAATGCAGTCCCGCCGTGGGGGCGGCTGCCGAGCCCTCATACCTGGCATACACCGTCTGGTAGCGGCTCTTGTCCTGCAGCTTGTGGGTGATATAGGGTGGCAGGGGCATCTCGCCCAGCTGATCCAGCACCTCCTCCCAGATTCCCTCATAGGCAAAGCGGATCAGGCGGTTGCCCTCCTCCACCGTCTCCAAGACCTGCGCTTTCAGCAGCCCGCCTCCGAACACCAGATTCGTGCCGGGACGACACTTTTTGCCGGGCTTTACCAGAGTCTCCCACACATCGCCCTCATGGCGCTTTAACAACAGCACCTCCACATGGGCGCCGGTTCCCTCCCGCTCCCCCAAAAGCCGGGCGGGAATCACCTTGGTATTGTTCAGCACCAGACAGTCCCCGGGACGCAGATACCTGGTGATATTGTGAAAAATCTCATGACGCACCGCTCCCGTTTTTTTATCCAGCATCAGAAGCCTGGAGGCACAGCGGTCCTCCAGCGGGTCCTGCGCAATCAACTCCTGAGGCAGGTCAAAGTAAAAATCTGATTTTTTTAATTCCATAGCATTCTCCCTGCCTGTCGCCTTCCATTCATTATATACTCACATTTTCCGCAAATACCTTATATGCTCTGTACGCCTCGTAGACATCCGCCTTGCTGACGGCCTCCCAGGGGGCATGCATATTCAGCACGGGCACGCCGCTGTCGATGACATTCATGCCGTACAGCGCCAGAATATAGGCGATGGTTCCGCCTCCGCCCACATCCACCTTGCCCAGCTCCGCGGTCTGCCACTGCACCTTGCCCTCATCCATAACCTTGCGCAGATGAGCGATATACTCCGCATTGGCATCATTGGAGCCAGACTTGCCTCTGGAGCCGGTGAATTTGTTAAACACCATGCCGCCGCCCAGAAAAGCCGCATTCTGCAGTTCAAAGCAGCTCCTGTAGCCCGGGTCAAAGGCCGCGCTCACATCCGAGGAGAGCATGGCGCTGCGGGACAGACATCTGCGCACGTTCAGCTCGCTGTACTCCCCTGCCAGATTCATCAGCTCCGCCACCGCATTCTCAAAGAAGCGGGACTGCATGCCCGTAGCCCCCACGGAACCGATCTCCTCCTTGTCTACCAGGATACAGCATACCGTTCTGTCACAATTTTTTACATCCAGCATGGCTTTCAGGGAAGTAAATGCGCATACCCTGTCGTCCTGCCCATAGGCCAGAATCATGCTGCGGTCAAATCCGGCCTCCCTGGCCTTACCTGCGGGCACCACCTCCAACTCTGCGGAGATCAGGTCCGCCTCCTCAATGTCATAAGTCTCCTTCAGAATATTCAGCACCCCGGACTTGACCAGGGTTTTCGCCTTCCTCTTGCCCTCATCCGTCTCCTTTTCCTCCTCACCCAAAATCAGGGGCTTCGTCCCGGCGATGAGGTCCAGTGCATCTCCCTCGATGACCTTGGCCGCAGTCTTCTCCAGCTGCTGCCCTGCCAGGTGAATCAGCAGGTCAGATACAAAAAATACAGGATCATCTTCGTTTTCACCGATATTCAGCTCTATGGTGGAGCCATCCTTCTTGACCACCACGCCATGGATCGCCAGAGGCAGAGTCACCCACTGGTATTTCTTCACGCCTCCGTAGTAATGGGTATCCATATAGGCGAAGGTGTGATCGATATCCTCAAACAGCGGGTTCTGTTTGACATCCAGCCTGGGGCTGTCTATATGGGCCCCAAGGATGTTCATTCCCTCCTCAAAAGGCTTTTTGCCGATGCGGAATATAGCGATGGATTTATTCATCCAGACGCTGTACACCTTGTCGCCCTTTTTCAGAGGTTCTCCGGTCTTTATCAGCGTCTCCAGCTCCCGGTAACCCTCCTGTTCAATCATATTGACAATCGTGTCAATACATTCTCTCTCCGTCTTGCCCTGATCCAGAAATTCTCTGTACTCCCCGCACAGCTTCTCCAGCTTTTTCAGCTGCTTTCCATCATAATTTTCCCACGCGCTCTTTTTTACCATAGATTTATGTTCCTTTCTCTATTTTAGTTCTCTGTCTACGACAGGAATGAAAGAAAGTCAGCTTCTTAATTCAATATCCAGCTGATTCTTCAGGTTCTTCAGAATCTTTTTCACAAAGCGGTCCACGGAATCCGGCTCAAAGGCTTCCTCATGAGGGGTAAACTCCACCGTGAATGCCATGCTCTTCTTGCCCTCTGCGATCTGACCGCCCTCGTATACATCGAAGAGCCTGATGCTCTTGATATAATTGCAGGACTGGCGGATTACCTCCTCCACCTGGCCGCAGGTCACAGCCTTATCCATCACCAGCGCCAGATCCCGGCTCTCCTCCGGGAATTTGGGCAGCGGGGTGAAACTGGCATGTCTGTCATAAGCCTCCGCCAGCCTGCGCAGATCGATCTCCAGCACATAGGCGTCGGTGCGCAGATCCAGCTTTTCGGCCACTTCATAGGCCACCTTGCCCATATATCCGATCTGTGTGCCTTCAAAGGTGATGGCCGCCGACTGGTAGGGGTGCAGATAGGGCCTGGACGCCGGCTCATACGCAAACGTCACAAACAGGGTATCCGCCACCTTCTCCGCCATTCCCTTCAGGGTAAAGAAATTCTCTTTTTCCCCAAAAATACCGATACACAGGGCTTCTCTCTCGTCCGGATACTGATCAAGCGGCAGAGATTGGGGAATAAATATCCTGGCACTCTCGTAAAGCCGCCCCACAAGATTGCCCTTTTTCTGATTCCGGGAAATGGCATTTAACATGGAAGGTACCAAAGTAGTCCTCATCAGGGATAATTCCTCGTTGATGGGATTCAATATACGGATAGCCTGACGTTCCGGCGCATCCTGGGGCAGACGCAGCAGATCCAGGTCCGAGGGCGAGAAGAAGCTGTAATGGATGCACTCATAAGCGCCAACGCTGCACAGCGCCCTCTTGAGCTTCATCTCCTTTTTCATATTCTGGGGGATACCACCCATGGTTACCTGAGCCTCGGGCATAAAAGCAGGGATCACATGCTCATAGCCATACATACGGATCACTTCCTCCGCCACATCCGGGTAGGAATCCATATCTTCCCGATAGGCAGGAACCTGCAGAGTCAGTTCATCCCCGTCAATCACCGGGGCAAAATCCAGATTCTTCATAATCCGCAGAATTTCCTGCTGCGGCACATCGATTCCCAGCACATCACTGACCTTCCGAACGCTGACCTTCATCTCCTTCGGCTCCACGCTGTTGCCGGTGTTTACATCCACATGGGTGGCGGACACCTTGCCACAGCCCAGTTCCTCTATGAGATGCAGTGCGCGCTTCATGGCATGTACCGTGGAATATTCGTCCACGCCCTTCTCATACCTGGCGCTGGCGTCCGTGCGCTTTCCCAGAGAGCGGGAGGTCTTGCGGATATTGTCGCGGGCGAATTTGGCTGATTCAAACATAACCTCCGTGGTGGTATCCCGGATCTCAGAATTCAGGCCTCCCATAACCCCGGCAAGCGCCACCGGCTTTACACCGTCGCAGATTACCAGATTGTTGGGATTTAAGGTATATTCCTGATTGTCCAGAGTGATAATCTTCTCCTCCTGCCCCGCACGGCGTACCTGGATGGCATTACCCTCCAGATAATCGCAGTCGAACGCATGCATGGGCTGTCCCATCTCCAGCAGCACATAGTTGGTGATGTCCACGATATTGGAGATGGCGTCCTGGCCCATCAGCGCCAGCCTGCGCTTCATCCACAGCGGGGATTCCCCGATTTTCACGTCATATACATAGTGGCCGATATACCGGGGGCACAGATCCGGGGCGTCCACCGTGACGGTAAAGCCCTCCTTCTCCACAGCTGTCGCAGTATAATCAAGGGCGGGCATACGAAAAGGCTTATCCAGCACTGCCGCCACCTCCCGGGCGATGCCGATGATGCTCTGGCAGTCCGGCCGGTTGGCCGTGATGGAGATATCAAAGATCCAATCGTCCAGCCCTAATATGGGCTTTACATCCGCACCGATCTCCGCATCCTGAGGCAGCACCAGCAGGCCGTTATATCCGGCTCCGGGGAACATATTTTCGCTCACTCCCAGTTCCACGCCGGAACACAGCATTCCCTCGGACTCATAGCCCCGCAGCTTCCCCTTTTTGATGGTCATAGTGCCCTCTACGGTCTTGTGGTCCTTGGCAGTCATATAGACTGTGGCCCCCACCAGCGCCAGCGGGTATTTTCCCCCGGCCTGCACATTGTCCGCGCCGCAGCACACCTGGAAGCTGCCATGGCTTCCGGCATTCACCTGACACACATGCAGATGGGTTTCGGGAATGGGCTCGCAGGTCTCCACCAGACCTACCACCACATTGCTGATAACCTCTCCCACCTCATGCAGCTCCTCCACCTCAAAGCCGCAGGAAAACAGCTTTTCCTCCAGCACCTGGGGTGTCACATCGATATCTACATAGTCTTTTATCCAACTCAAAGGTATTAACATATTATCCCTCCTATTTAAAGTTGTGCTTTAGCTCTTCCGTTCCGCATCCATTCTCTAGTTGTCATCTATCTGCTGCAGCACGCGCAAATCAGACTCAAACAGCAGCTTGATATTGTTGATGCCATATTTTAACATGGCTATACGCTCCAGACCCACACCGAAAGCCAGACCACTGTACTGCTCAGAGTCAATGCCGCAATTCTCCAGCACCTTCTTATTCACGATACCCGCACCCAGGACCTCAATCCAGCCGGTGCCCTTGCACAGCTTGCAGCCCTTTCCGCCGCAGGCAAAACAACTCACGTCCACCTCCACGGACGGCTCCGTAAAGGGGAAATAGGAGGGACGCAGCCTGGTAGTCGTCTCCTCACCGAAAATCTTTTTCACAAAAAGATCCAGCATACCTTTCAAATCACAAAGGGTGATCTTTTTGTCCACTACCAGACCCTCCATCTGATGGAACATGGGGGAGTGGGTAGCGTCATCATCCGAGCGGAACACCTTACCCGGCGCGGCAACGATCTTGATCGGAGGCTGTTTCTTCTCCATGGTATGAATCTGGGCCGCGCTGGTCTGAGTAGCCAGCAGAAACTCCGGGGACAGGTAAAAGGTATCCTGCATATCCCTGGCCGGATGATCCTTGGGCGTATTCAATGCGGTGAAGTTGTAGTAATCGTTCTCGATCTCCCTGGTCTGGGCAACCTCAAAGCCCATGCCCACAAAGATATCCATGAGCTGGTTGCGGATCTGGGTGACGGGATGCAGATTGCCCGTACCCACGCCCTGAGCAGGCATGGTCACATCGATCTTCTCCGACTCATAGCGCCGCTGCAGCTCTCTCTCCTTCATCTTTTCGTCCAGCTCCATAAAGCGCTGCTGTGCCCATTCCTTCAACTCGTTCACGCTCTTGCCGAAACCGGCTCGCTCCTCCGGGGCAATGCTCTTCATCTCCTTCATCAGCTGGCCGATCTTGCCGGTCTTGGAATCCAGGAACTGCTTGCGGAGTTCAAATGCCTCCGCCCTGGAGTTGGCACGCTCTTTTATGCCGTCCAGAATTTCCTGCCTGATGTTCGCTAATCTGTCACTCATAAACTTGTCCTCCTATTCCGAGGTTCTTTTGAACCTCCGTTCCGCATATTCCCACAGATATAAAAAGTCCCATGCACAGTCTCCTGTACATGGGACGAAATCTGCTTTCCGCGGTACCACCCATTTTCCCCATCCGTCTTATTATGGATGGGACTCTCTGGTGCGCTTAACGTGCGCCTTCGTCCGAAGCTACTATCGCCCTTCCCGGCAGATTTCACTCCGGCAGCTCCGGTGGGAAATTCGTGCTATCATCTGAACGCAGGGAAGCTTGCAGCCGGTGGCCTCCCCTCTCTGTGCGAAAATGACGCTCTACTGTACACCTTCATCGCCTTTAAAATTATTACTGTGATCATTCTAGAGGTTTTCCTGGCAAATGTCAAGATATTTTTTCTGACAATGCGACACATCTCTATTTTATATACTTTTCTATTTTGCAGGTATGCTTTTTTGTATCTTCATCATAGCTGACCCCTACTAAATAAATATCTCCGCCATAGTCTTTAAACGCATGCGGATAATCCCTGTTTTTGATCTGTCTGATTGCGCTTTCGCTGCTCTTATTCCACTTCAATTCAAACAGAATCACTGGCATAGTCGATCCTTGCTTTGGCATAAACACCATGTCTGCATATCCTGTTCCGGACGGGAATTCGTCAATTTCTATAAACTCATCTAAATATGTGATGTATGCAAAGCGAATCGTACTGCGAAGTGAATCCTCCTTGTTGTAAGAAAGCGGTGACGAAACAATCTTGTGAGCTTCCTCAATAGCTCTTTCCACCGCCCTCTCGTCCATGCTTAATGTTTGTTCCAGCAGCCGGTCAGAATTCTGTATCAGCTTTGCCAATTCCGTGTGTCTGCCCTTCGTCACAGCAAGAACAAATTCTTCTCTAACTTCCTCATTTGGAATAAAAACCGCCTTCTCTTTTGAATCATATGCAAGATATCCTAAATGAACCATCAAAGTCAGCACATCATCCTTGCTTTTGATGTTGGTCATGTCATTCTGGAATGAACCTGTCATGATTCTAACCTTTTCTCCACCCAACATTTGTATGATAGCCTCTTTCAGTCCATCCATATCCATATCAATATAAACTTTGAGGGCTTCGTAGGTCTCTGTCCTTGTCCAATAGCTGCCAAATTCTTCACTCTTGATCGCTTCCATCACAGAATTAGGACTGTACACGGAATTTAGCCTGCTAAAGGAGTAACCGTCATACCATCGCTTCATTTCCTCAAAATCCATCTCATACTGTTCGCAAAGCCTCTTTACCTCCTCCTCAGTAAATCCTACATATTTTGCCAGCTTCTTCGGAGTAAGCATTGTGTACTCCCGGAAATCTGACACAGCGGACTGATTGCCATATTTTTTAATTGGCAAAATACCTGTAATATAGGCAGCCTCAAAAATATCGTCTGTCCAGCTACTTTTAAAAAGGCTTCGCAATAAGTCAATGTACTGTTTCTGGAGGTTTACATCGGCTTGAGCTTCACGGAATAGTGCATCCCATTCATCAATAATCATGATGAATTTTTCGCCAGTTTCTTTCGTTACATTATACAGCATATCAGCCAATGTTGTATCCTTTGGGACATTAGGATATGCCTGCTGCAGTTCCTCTATCAAGGCATTACTTATGTCATCCACGGTATTTTGAACATTTAACGCTTTTGAAATAAAAAGTGTGATGTCCAGATAGATCACATTATATTTATTCAGGTTTTTTTCAAAAGACGCATCATGTGATATAGCCAGTCCTTCAAATAAGGCTCGCGAATCACAACTTTTATCATAATAAGCGCACAGCATTTTTGCCGCAAACGATTTTCCAAATCGACGTGGTCTGCTGACACATGTCAGTTTATCCGCTGTTCCCAACGTACTGTTAATATATGAAATCATTTCCGATTTATCGACATATATCCCTTTAACAGCTGACGCAAACCCGGCATTGCCAACATTTAAGTATTTTCCCACAATCTGCACACCTCTTCTCCGCCCAAACCTCTACAATCCATAATAAACCTATCACAAGAAAAGCCTACCACAAAGCTCTCCGCCAGTCAACCGATTGATGCACTCTTTCACTCCTCCAGACTCTCCAGCTGTCTCCCCCTGCGGCCCACCAACACCTTGTTCACGGGATAAAAGAAACAGTTCAGGTAAGCCCCAACCAGAATGATATACATGCAGAAATACATCCAGATCATGGCGATAATAATCAAGGACAGACTGCCATAGATACTGAACGATCTGCTGAGATTCAGATAGATCGAAAATCCCCAGGAGAACACGCTCCACACCACCGCCGTAAAGCTGGCTCCCGGTATCTGCTCCCGAAAGCGCAGCTTCCGGCTGGGCACATAAGTGTACACCGCCGCAAACAGCAGCGTCAACACGATCCAGGAGAAGAAAAAGCGCAGATTTACAATCAGGGAAAACAACACCTTCAACTGGGGAATTCTCGCCAGAATCACATCCACCAGCCTGCTTCCCAGCACCATGATAACCAGGGAGATCACCGTGGCAATCAGCATAACCACCGTATAGAGTGCCGCTATAAAACGCACCACAAAATAATTGCGGTGCTCCTGCACGTCATTGATAACGTTCAGTCCCCTCATCAGCGCCATCAATCCCTTCGCCGCCGTCCAGATCATCACCAGGGCAGCCAGGGGCAGGATGCTGGAGGCCCGCTGGTACACGTCATGGATCAGGTTCGTCACCAGCGGATCAATCTGATTCGGTGTCACATCCGTGAGCGCCCTGGTCAGGTTCTCCTCCGTCAGCGGCGTATAGGGAATCATAGTGCAGATCACCATCAACATGGGCACCAGAGACAGAAAGATAAAAAACGCCGTGCTGGCAGCATAGGCATCAATATTTTTTTCACTCATCTTTTTGCTGAAATTCATACCTATCTTAATAAGTTTCCCCATCACGATACATCTCCTTCACGCTGCAGCCCTCATAGAAAAACCGCAGTATATCCCCGGCGCTGTACCCCTCCGCCGCCATGGCCCGGGCTCCATTCTGGCTCATGCCCACGCCGTGGCCAAAGCCGCCGCCGGTCAGATTATATCCTACCACACAGTCCCCTTCCTTGGCAATCTCTATTGTGAAAAAGGCGCTGGGCAGCAGCGTATTCATGGCCACCTGGCTGCCATCCTGACGCCGCACTTTGGTCGCGCCGTCACACAGCACATACCGAATATTATGCTCCGAAATCACTTTGTATGTATCCTGGTCCGTCTCAATCAGCAGTTCGTCCGCCACCCCTCCCGCTCCTCTGGCAGCAATGGTCAGGCTGCGGATTTCCCGAAAAGTTCCGATAGGGCTGCTGACATAATCCTCCCCATCCTGAGTCAGCACCAGCCTGTCATTGGCCTCATAGCGGCTCTGCAGCTGCTGCCGCAGCTTGTCGGGCTGCAATGTTTTCACGGTGTAGGTCCAGCGATACCACCCTTCCCCCGCCTCAAAATCACCGGGATCACTGCTGCGGACAGCCTCCGCAAAAACATCCTCGTTGGTCAGTTTCTCCGGTGTCACAGCCTCCGCGGACACTTCCGTGGAAGTTTCCGCCGTGTTTTCCAGCACCATCCGCATCTCCTCCCGGCTCAGATGCCTAGGAACTATATATTCATAATGATCCGCATTCTCCGTCTTCCACACATGAGCGTCACTGCCGTAGCCCCAGGAGGTGGAATAGTAAAAAGTCTCTGCCAAAGTCACATTGTCTGCCTGCATCAGCAGTTGTCCGTAAGTGGCTTTCACCGCAGAGGTGGCGGCCTCCTGTTCCAAAATATTGTTATACACCTGATAGGAAGAACTGTCGTCCACATGGGCTCCCAACTCCTCATAGCCCGCACGCTGCATATGGGTATAGGCGTAGGTCCGGGCACAGATGGCCTGAGCCATCAGCGCCTCCTGCGGATAGGAGGCCGGCATCTCGCTGGGCACTACACTGTAGAGATATTCCTCCAGCGGCAATTCGTTGACAAGCACGATTCCCTCCTGAGTCCACAGCAGTTCCAGACTGCCCCGGTAAGCCGGTATGCCCTGGCTTCGATGAACGCTCTGCAGGATGATCCTGCCAGTGCGGACTGAGGGCTCCACCACCAGTCTGGCTCCACTCTGGGCTGTCAGCTCCAAAACTTCTCCCGCCGGATAAGCCACAATATTTTCCAACTCCTTTACGGTAAAGTCCGTGTCACAGGTCAGTTCCACCCGGTCATGATAAATTCCCTGGTAATCGCTGTTCTTCAGAAGCACCCGAATGTTCTCCATAACCTCATCCCTGGCGAGCAGTATGGCGCAGACCTTCCCATCCTCCAGACAGAAGTCAGCAAAATCGTAGCCGATGCACAGATCCCGGTAGGTGACCGGCACTAATTCCCGATACAGGCGATATCCCTGCACATCCTCTGTAAACTTCAATTCGCCCAGACCCTCCAGCCATACGCCTGTAGCGTCCGCCGCCAATACCCTGCCGCTGACCTTCTGTGACTTAACACTTACTTCTGTAACCTCGCCGTCCGTCAGTTCCAGATCCGCCACTTGCTCCCTGAGAGTCCGAAGCCAGGCATCCGTGCCCCAGTATGCCTCTTGAACGCCCTGCGTACTCCTGTCCGCAGCAGACACAATCTGCAGCAGTCGTTCTTCCCCTTTTAGATAACAGAGAAGCCCTTCCCTGTCGGCTTCCATGATCCAGACATTATGCAGCTGCTCCACCACCGGAATATGTACCTCGCTCTCAGGCTCTGTCCGCTGCGGCTCCTCCTCTGTGCCATCTCCACGAAGCAGACGCACCACCACCAGCAGTAACAGTAAAAAGACTCCCAGCAGGCAGACAAAAGCCTTGAACTGCATCCGCTCTGATTTACTCCATTCCTTCCAGCCTCTTCCCTGCAAAGTTACCTCCTCAAACACATTTGAAGTACAGTTTTCCTTTCCCGCGACCATTGTGGATTTGGCCCGGTACGCCACAATTTATTCCATATATAAAGAGCAGTCTTCATGACTGCTCTTTCCTTCGTAGTACCCCGAAATGCCGGCTCTTGCCTTTTGACTCCTAGCAACGCTAGGTGGGCAACCGCAACCAAGCTTTTGCCTTCCCCTGCAATCCTCGTATGAGTGGAGGCTTGACAGCCACTTGGCAATATAGGAATCCCTTTTAAAGTAAATGTAGGTTCAAAAACAACAAGAGTTATCGAACATTCCAGGTAACTTTATTATATCCAATGTAGCGCCTTTTGGCAACAGAAATTTTTGCCATAACGCAAAAATTTTGTAGGTTTACAATACATGTGTTACAACTGAATATTTAAAGAGACGGAGATA
>CAZKAO010000013.1:0-61004 GCA_964550745.1 uncultured Acetatifactor sp. | reverse complement strand
CAAGGAGGTTTTGACCTTTGGAGCGATGGATGAATGGGATGTTCCGGAGGAATTGATTGCCGCCTACAATCAGCAGAGCGAAAAATATATCGTTCAAGCTGTCACCTATTATGACGAGGCGAAGGGGTATGACGCCAGTCGGACGGCGCTGCAGATGGATATTGTGAGTGGGCAGGCTCCGGATATACTGAATCTTAGCGGCATCGACTATTATCCATGGGCGAAAAAGGGAATTCTGGAGGATCTGTATACATATATAGATAAGGATGAGCAGCTGGGAAGAGACGGCTTTGTGAGCAGTGTGCTGGAGGCCTATACAGTGGGAGACAAGCTGTACGCCATCGGAACGCATTTTAATTTGATGACTGTGTGTGGAAAAACCTCAAGGGTGGGTGAAAAGACGGGCTATAATGTGGCGGAGTTGTTGGAAATGCTGGAGCACTGCGGCGAGGATCAGAACGCCATCTGGGGCTTTGGCGAGGAGGAGCCGATTTTGACGGTTTTCTGTACCTTTTCCATGAATGATTTTGTGGATTGGGACAAGGGAACCTGTGATTTTACCGGAGAGGATTTCAAGCAGATACTGGAATTCTGTAAAAATCATCAGGAAAGGGTTCTGACCGGCAGCCTGCGTCAGGCTGTACGTCAGGAAGAAGTGCTGCTGATGACAGAGATGTTTAACAGAGTGGGAGATTATCAGCTGACGGAGGAGCTGTTTGGAGAGCCCATTACCTGTGTGGGTTATCCGGTGACGGAGGGTAACGGCACTCTTGTCCAAATGATGGGAGGCTATGGCATCAGTGCGACTGCCGCCAACAAGGACGCCTGCTGGGATTTCCTGAAATTTGTGCTGCAAAATGACGATGACTATGGCCTGCCGCTGTTGCAGCAGCGCTTTGACGACATGATGCAGCAGGCCATGACGGAGGAGTTTGATCCGGAGAGTGGTGAAAGGGTGCCAAAGGCATACAATATTTCTTTGAATGCGAGTGATTCTGTCTATGTCTATGCGGCAAGTCAGGAGCAGGTGGACGCTTTCCGGACGCTGGTGTCCGGCGCAAACTATCCTTACAAGTACCATATGACAATTATGAATATTATCAGGGAAGAGGCGGCAGATTATTTTAATGATCGGAAGTCTCTTGAGGAAACAGTGGCGGTGATTCAGAGCCGGGTCAGTATCTATGTGGCGGAATAAGCAGGGGAATTCGTAACATGAAGAAAAGTATGAAACAATATCTGAAACGGTATCTGGGGCTGGGACTGACAGTGCTGCTGGTGCTGGCGGCGCTCTTTGTTCCCCAGTGCTGGTTTGCGCTGAGGGATGCGGCTGCCGCAGGCCGCATGCAGGGAGAAGCCCTGTCTCCGCTGAAGGTAGCGCAGCTAGATCATAGCTATGAGAAGGATGTCCATGAGCGGATGAGCGCCTGTCTGGCGGCGATAAATTCCCAGGATGTGATATGCAGCTCCAAAAAGATCGATCCCGACAGCGAATCGCTGTGGGAGAACATTGGGCAGGCAGAAGAAGATAGTTTGCTGAAAAGACTCAAATGGTTCGAGCTTGTGCTGATGGCGGAGGAGGAGGGATGGCAGCCCTCCATAGAGAGCTGTATGCAGTATGCCTTGATGCGCGAGTCTGACGGGCAGATTCTGCTGGTGGTCAACGATATCCGGCTGGACAAGGGGGATGGCCGCCATATGGAACTATTGCTTGACGGGGTGGACGGTACAATCTATTATCTGGAAAGTGATGAGGATCACATCGCAGATATATGGACGGACTGGATTGGTGACCCGGTCTCATTCTGCTGGTATTGGTGGGAGAGACTGAATGCTACCTATTATACGGAGGAGACTAAAATAGTGGATGCAGATGGCTATGGCGCCGAAAAGGAGGGATTAACCGGACAGGAAACCAACACGGTGACAGCAGCGTACGATGCATATGACGGACTGGTTAATCTAAACGAGTTGACGGAGGAGGAGATAGATGCTCTGCGCAGGCTAAGGCTGCTTTGCGCAGCTGAGGATGGCCGCGTCAAAATCTGGTTTCAGAATGAGTACACCAATGCCCGCCCCTCCTATACCTTCTGCTGTCTGTTGGCATTTGGAGAACTGGCAGACAGTTGGACCATGGAGGTGGAAATGCTGGATTGGGAAAGAGTTCATCGGGTCCGACTGGGACTGCCCTGGGTGGTTCGTGCCATTCCGGAGATGGCGGAGAGGATATCCCTGGCGGAGTACAGAGATATCCACCAGTTCCCGCCCGTTGAGTAGGCTGGTATAAGCGCAATCGGGTCCAAATTCTGTAATAAACCAGAGGCTCAGTTGACATGTCCCAATATATTTGTTATCATGAAGCTGAATTTCACAGGGGACAGCTGGCAGTCATTGCACTGGGGTGTCATAGCTGATATGTGGGGGATGATTCAGCCCATACGCTATGGAGTTTAGCATATGTGATAGACAGGTATTATGGGGAGTTGAAAAGTGTCATGCAGAGGATAATGATCGTAGATGATGCGGAAATAAACCGTGAATTGCTACACAATATACTCAAAGACAATTATATCATTGATACGGCAAAGGACGGTAAGGAGGCGCTGCAGAAGCTGCATAAGCATCAAAATGAGACCGCAGCAATGCTTCTGGATCTGCAGATGCCCCAAATGGATGGCTTTTCCGTCATGGCAGAGATGAAAAAGGACGGATTGCAAAGCAAAATCCCGGTGTTGGTAATCAGCGGCGAGGATTCTGTGGAAACGGAAGACAAATGTTTTAAGCTGGGCGTTTCGGACTTTATCCGCAAACCCTTTGATGCGTCCAATGTTCAGAACAGGGTGAAAAATGCCGTGGAGCATTTTTCCCGCAGAAACCAGTTAGAGCAGCAGGTGGAAGAGCAGACAGAGACGCTGAAAAAACAGTACCAGATCATTCAGATGCAGGCGGAGGAGCTCAAGCAGGCCAAGCCCTTCGGCGATCTGATGATGCAGTATCACTGTGCTATCATGGAAGTAGAGACCAAGCTGAAGGTACTGAACGAAGAGTTTTCCAGGGTTCATAACCGGAATCCTTTCGAGTCTATCAAAAGCAGGCTGAAATCGCCAGAGAGTATCTATGAGAAACTGCGGCGCAAGGGTTATCCCATCACCGTGAAAAATATCGAGAGATATCTGAATGATGTGGCGGGAGTTCGGGTGATCTGTTCTTTCCCGGACGATATCTACCGGCTGGCGGAGCTTTTTGTGAGACAGGACGACATCATCCTGCTTCAGGAGAAAGATTATATCAAAAATCCCAAGGCGAATGGGTATCGGAGTCTGCACCTGATTCTGAATATCCCAATCTATCTGTCCAAGGGAAAAAAATATATGAAGGTGGAGCTGCAATTCCGCACCATCGCCATGGACTTCTGGGCCAGCCTGGAACACAAGCTGAAATACAAGAAGGACATGGACCACGCGGAGGAGATTGTGGCCCAGCTGAAAGCCTGCGCCGACTCTATTGAGGTTCTGGACTACCAGATGCAGGAGATACGCGATAAAATTGACCAGCCAAGGGGATAAACCCAGGGCTGGTCATTGTATTAGTTCTCTGGTAAGTTCTTCGGTGGTCCGGCTTGAAATAAGAGAAAAAAGATAGTATGATTGAGGAAGTGACTATGGTAAGCAGTTAAGTGAAAATGCGAGGAGCGGAATTATATGACTGACAGGGGCATAACGAAATTTTTTTCTTGTAAAATTTCACCTCCGCTTAAATACGATGTGTGCGGACAGCTAATCAGCCCTGACGGATTTCTTCATCATCGCCGCCGTTTTGAGTATCATGTTCTGATCGCGGTAACAGAGGGAACGCTGTATATCACGTCAGATCATATACCGTATACGGTTTCGGCAGGTCAGTATATACTGCTACAATCCGGTGTGGAGCATTTCGGTCATAGGGCGTCAACAGGCAGACTTTCCTATATGTGGGTTCATTTTCAGATTGGACGTGGTCTCCATACTGCTTTGGACGGCGAAGGTTCAACCTGTCTTTTCCCTGAATATGGTTCTGTTTCCGTGTCGGGCAGAGTTTTACTTTTGTTTCATCAACTTATGGATCTGTCCTTGGAAGAGAAGTATCTTTCCGACCATATGCTGGACTATGCTTTAAGTTTGCTGATAATGGAATTGTCAAGAGATTATATGCAGGGTATGAAAACTGAAATTAATCTGCTTCCTCCTGTTGTTGCATCTGCTATGGAATGGATCAAGGCGAACTATTATCGGCCGTTTACCGTTTCTCAGCTTGCGGATAAATTCGGTTATCAGGCGGATTATCTGTCCTCACTTTTCAAGAAGACAGCTGGCATATCCATAGTGCGTTTTACAAATGAAATCCGTATAAAATCAGCTAAAACTCTATTGCTCAACTATGAACTGTCAATAAAAGAAACCGCTTATTCCTGCGGTTTCTCTGATGAAAAGTATTTTATGAAGGTTTTCAGGCAGTTGGAGGGAGTTACCCCTACACAATACAGAAAATCTTTCGGTAAGAAATTTGTTAATTAGACTTTTTCGTGAAATAAATTGTGTACTGCTCGTCCAAAATATCATAGAGAGGAACAAAGGTTATAGCCTCTGTATGATAGTGGTATGTACTCTGCAACCAAGGGAACGTGTCATAAGTATGTTCCGTGACATAAGTCAGCGCACTCTCGGGATTATTGCCATCCACAGTGATTCCACAGTCCCCGCTGCAAAGCCCCGCAAGGACAATCGGTCCCTCCATAAATGCCATCTTATCCGGCATATCGGGGAGTGATGCCGTGGTGAGGGACACCGTGAAATATATGCTTATCACATCATCAGACCATTCTTTCTCGATATCGAGGTAACCGTTGTCAACGGATATGTCCCTGTTTTCCTCACCGTTTATGATCACAATGGGCTTGTTTCTGGTCCAATCGGGAATACGGAAGGAAAGGGTAAATTTCTCGGGAACATTGGCCTTGACCGTAAATTTTAGGAACCAGCGGGACATTCTGCTGTCATCGTATTCGTCGAAAAACGCACCGTCATTGTAATATTTCATATCAACGCTCTGCGTAACAGTAACATTGCTATTGCGTCTGTACTCGGAGGGAATATACTGGCCGATAACGATCCTGTCTTTCCTACTGTCTTCGTAATAGCAGAGAGTTGGGTATAATGTCTGTGCCTGAACCATTGTCCCATGGCAGCACCAGAAATCGTGGGTTTTGCTGCCCCATTTCTTTCTGCTGCCCGGTTTCATGGGAAGGAAATAGGAGGGCATACCCGTGTGTTTATTCTGCTGTGCAAGAAAGCCGTTATAGAGATTTTTTTCAATATATTCGGCATATACAACGTCGCCAGTAAAACGATAGAGGTAGTCTGCAAGGCGCACCATGTTGTATACAGTGCAAAACTCCTGATTTCTCTCTCCCATAAACTGACCAAGAAGATGTGGAGCTACCCAATACTCTCCCGCCCCCTGCCCGCCGGTGCAATAGGACTCTCTGTCATTTACCGCACATTGCCAGAATTTCCTGGCGAGAGTAAGCCACTTTATATCGCCTGTCACTTCGTACATTTTAGCGGCACCATGCGCCCATGGAATACTTGCGTTTTCATGACAGTTGGTTAGTGCATCGATTCCGTCACTAAGTTTTTGGAAAAGGGAAGGGTGACTGTAACGCTCGGCAAGCGTCAGATATTTTTCTTCGCGGGTTATTTCGTAAAGGCAAGCCCATACTTCAAGCATACCGCCCTCCTCTCCGCTGTAGACAGCGTGAGGATTTTTTTCTGCCATAGAATCGGTCCACTCCATATACCAATCGGCCGCATGATCAAGGAGTTTCAGAGCAGTTTCATTTCCGGCATACATATATGAGTGAAGAAGGCCGAGGAGAGTTTTGTGCATTACATACTGGGGAGACCACACATATTCGTTGTTTTCAAGTTTCTTGAAATATTTTTCGGGGATGGGACCGATCCATTTTCCGCCATTAAGCACACGGCAGCGTTCAAGTTCGTCGACAATCACGTCGAGTTTTGCCTTTAACTCTCTGTCCTTGTTTGTTGCCACAAGCATTGCAGCGGCAGAGAGCCAGTGTCCAAGAAAATGTCCTCTGAGCTGGCAGGTCGGTGCCTCCCAGCCCCAATGCAGTTCTGCTGTTGAAGGATTGTCAAGCACCTGAAGCCCTGGCATCACAATGCCCGCCTCAAGGTAGAAGTTCTGAAGAAGGCCCTGTTTCTTCAGTTCCATAAGATAACCTCTGTTGATCTCTGAGCGTTCGTTGAAAAGACCGGGCAAAAGGTGTACATTTTCAAAATGAATCTGGTTAAGCATAGCTGTTTCCTCCATCCATGACTTATTGTGTTTACATTATACGGCTTTTTCCGCTGCCTGTCGGTAGATAAAATAACAGATAGGTGGAAATTTCTTTGATTTCCGAATACTAATGATAATGAATGTGTGAAAGTGCTCACAAATCGCTTCATTTCCCAGTCAAATATAATTATTACTGTTGGAAAAAAGACAAAATTGTGATACCCTTATTCTTGTTTGGATATGAGATAAATGCCGATCAGGCAGGAGGCAGAATTATGATAATAGACACACACACGCATTATGACGATAAGGCGTTTGACGAGGACCGACATGAGGTTTTGGAAGATCTGGCAACCCATGGCATCCATCGGGTTATCAACAGCGGCTCGGACCTTGGAGCCTGCAAGAGAACAATGGAGCTGATGGAACAGTATCCCTTTATCTACGGGGCGCTGGGCGTTCATCCCAGTGACACTGCGGAGCTGACCGAGGAGGATATGGACTGGCTGGCCTGGCAGAGCCGCCTGGAGAAATGTGTGGCCATTGGTGAGATCGGTCTGGACTACTACTGGGATGAGCCGGACCGGGAGTGGCAGAAGAAATGGTTTGTGCGCCAGCTGCAGTTGGCCAGAGAGGTAAAGCTGCCGGTGGTAATCCACTCCCGGGAGGCGGCCAGGGACACCATAGAGCTGATGCAGGCAGAACATGCGGAGGGGATCGGCGGCGTGATCCACTGCTATTCCTACAGCAGAGAATCCGCCCGCACTTTTCTGAATATGGGCTTTTATTTTGGCATTGGCGGAGTGGTTACCTTTAAGAACGGCAGGGTACTGAAGGAGGTTGTAGAATACCTTCCCATGGATCGGATTCTGCTGGAGACGGACAGCCCCTATTTGAGTCCTGTGCCCAACCGGGGGAAGAGAAACGATTCCCGCAATCTTCCCTATGTGGTTGCGGGAATTGCCCAGATCAAGGGAATCACGGAGGAAGAGGTGGAGCGGATCACCATGGAGAACGCCCTGCGGCTGTATCCTAAGCTGAGGGTATGAAGACGGAGCATCACAAAAAACGCTTGTAACAATACAGGCGTTTTTTCTGTGCAAAGGTATGGAAAAAGGCTCTTGACAAATATATCGCACTGCGATACTATAGGGTATATCGAAGTGCGATGCATTGAGGTGAGATATATGCATTGAGGAGGTAAAGAAAATGGAAGTGAAAAGAACAGACAGAGTGTGGGCATTAAGCCTGTTCATGGCAGTAATTGCGACAATGATATTGGCTGGATCACATTTTGTTGGGGTGAGGCTGCCGGATATGGTGGTAAGGATCATGGGGGTGCTGGATTTGATTGCACTTTTTACACTGTCATTTTTGACAGCTAAAAAATTGATAAAAAAGGATTAGGGAAGGGGTAGGCATGGAAGACCATATTAAAAAAGTATATGTCCCCATGACAGAGACGGGCTTTTATATTCTGTACTGCCTGCAGGAGCCTATGCATGGCTATAATATTGTGCAGCAGGTTCTGAAGCTGACAGACGGGGAGATCCGCATCAGTCCCGGCACCATGTACGGGAGCCTGTCCAAGATGGAGCGGGACGGGGTGATCTGTTTTGTCCGGGAGGAGGAGAAGCGGAAAATTTACCGGATCACGGAGCTGGGCCGGGAGGTGCTGGCGCTGGAGATGAGGCGCATCCGGCGGCTGTACCGGACCGTGGAGGGCAGTGGGTTTCGAGAGACCTTCGAGGCAAGTAATGTGGAGTTTGGCAGATTGGCGGATGAATGTTAATGCTGCGTGTTCAAAAGCTGATTGATGCAGGTAATTTTAGATGAAAGGCGAGTTGAAGGATGAGTGATCAAATCAGGAAAATACGATTTTTTACTATAGCGGACTTTAAGGAAGAAGAAAAGTGGCTTCGGAAGATGCACAGGGACGGTTGGAAACTGGCATACATGAAAATACCCTGTTTTTTCTATTTTGAGAGATGTGAGCCCGAGGATGTAGTGTATCAGTTGGATTTCCGCAACAGGCGGGATGGAGATGGGGTGGAATACCGACAGATGTTTCAGGACTTTGGTTGGGAGTATGCAGGAAGCTGTCTGAGCTTTCATTATTTCCGTAAGCCCGTGAAAAGCATGGAGGGGGAGGAGGAGATTTTCAGCGACAACGAATCTCGGATTGATTTCCTTGTCAGGATATGGAAGTGGCGGATGATGCCTATATTTGTCATTCTGTTCGGCTGTGTCCTGCCTCAGGTGCATGGGGGACTTATTGGAAGAATACCCTTGGATTTTGTGTTTTTTGCATACTGTGTGCTGTCGTTAATATATATCCTGTTGGTTCTTTATGTGGGTATCAAACTCAACCGGATAAAACGCAGCCTGAGACAAAGCTGCTGAAAAGGATATAAGAACAGAAAAAATCCTGCTTATTTGTCACATATAACAGCAGTCAAAAATAGCCGTAGATTCCCCGAAACAAAGGGAAAATATACCATGGGAGAAAGGAACTGCACGAAAAGAAGATTTTAAGTGCGCCATTTATGGTTTACAGGGAAGGCGCAGAGAACTATAATGAGTCTGAACATGGAAAAGAGATAATACATCGCCGCTTGTGAACATGGCGGCAGACTACAAAAAGAGCCCGTCGCGGGCTGACCGGCGATAGGCGGAAAAGAGGAAAATATGTCATTAGTGGTAAAGAATCTGACAAAAAAATATGGGGAAAAGACAGTGGTAGACGGTCTGTCCTTCACTCTGGATAAGCCCGGCGTCTATGCGCTGCTGGGAACCAACGGCGCAGGCAAGACCACATCCATCCGTATGATTCTGGGAATGCTGGCCTGCGATGGCGGCCAGGTACTGTGGCAGGGCAAGCCCATGGACGCCATGCACATGAATGTAGGATATCTGGCGGAGGAGAGGGGGCTTTACCCCAAGTATGAGCTGATGGACCAGCTGCTGTATTTTGCCAAATTAAAGGGTGTGCCTAGGGAGACGGCCAAGGAGAGGATTGCATACTGGGCAGGACGCCTGGAGGTGGAGGAATATCTGTATCCGCTCAAAACCAAAGGGAAAAAGGCGGAGAAGCCAAAGCTGGCGGATCAGCTTTCCAAGGGCAACCAGCAGAAGATCCAGCTGATGGCGGCGCTGCTGTCAGAGCCGGAGCTGCTGATCTTAGATGAGCCTTTGAGCGGTCTGGACCCGGTGAATACGGATCTGTTCAAGGGGATTATCCGGGAGGAGATGGAGAAGGGCAAGTATCTGATCATGTCCTCCCATCAGATGGCAACTATCGAGGAATTCTGTGAGGATATTACGATACTGAACCGGGGCAAGGCTGTACTGCAGGGTAATCTGAATGAGATTAAGCGCAGCTATGGGCGGGTAAATATGTTTGTCAAATGCGACCAGCCTTTTGAGGATATTATTGCCAAGCATGGCCTGCCCATCATCAACGACACGCCGGATGGCAAGCAGCTGAAGGTGACCGGCGAGGCCCAGGCATTGACATTTCTGCAGGATCTGCTGCAGGAGCAGCGCCAGGTAGTAAAATTTGAACTGCGAGAGCCCTCTCTGCATGAGATCTTCGTGGAGAAGGCGGGAGCTATTCAGGATGATGCGGAGAACGGAGGCAGCCATGAAGAGAAATGAGTATGCTGGCTGGCGGGAGGTCTTTGCCTTTTCCTTCCAGCAGGAGCTGAAGCAAAAGTCTTTTAAAATTATGCTGATCGTGATGTGTGTAATCATCCTGGCTGCCACTCCTGTCAGTACCTGGCTCAAGCAGCGGGATCAGGAGCAGACAAAGGCCACGGAAGTAAGCTGTTTTACCATTTATGATGAGACTGGTCTGGGAATTGACTACAGTCAGGCTATGACTGGGGAGCGCTATGACGCCATGCAGGTGGCGGCTGCGTCCGGAGATACCTTTGAAGCCCATGTGCAGGCCCTGGAGGAGAGCCAGGACAGCACGGAGCTGATTGTGCGTGTTACCTATGAAGAGATGGGGTATTTCAACCTGACCTTTGTAAGGGCAGCCAGCGCGGACCTGAAGGATAAGGACTGCGACAAACTGTGTGAGGATTTTCGAGATTTTTTCCAGGATGCCCGCATCCGGGTGGTGGATGTGAGTCAGGAGCAGTTGGACTTTATCAACCAGCCGGTAATGACCCAGATAGAGTATACCACCCAGGAGGGAGAGATCAGCTCGGAGGAAGAGAACGAGGGCATTTCCCTGAACGAGTACTATGTGCTGCTGGGGGGAATTGTGATCGTTATGATGTTTATCAATATGAGCGGCGGTCAGATAGCGCTTTCTATTGTGACGGAGAAGAGTACCAAGGTTGTGGAATATCTGATGATCAATGTGCGGCCCATGGCTTTGATTGTGGGCAAGATTCTGGCGGCGCTGGTTACTGTGCTGATACAGTTTGTGGCCTATGGAATCAGTTATCTGCTGTCCAAGGGACTTACCTCTCTGCTGTTTGGCGGTGAGCAGACAGCTGCGGAGGCGGAGCAGGTATCCGGGATGCTGGAGATCTTTGCGGGGCTCAATGTGGCATCCGTCCTCCTGGCGGCGGCGATGATTCTCGCGGGGGTGTTGCTTTTCAGTATTGTGGCGGGGCTTGCGGGTGCCTCTGTCAGCAAGATGGAGGAGATGGCCGAGGGCATGAAGTTGTATCAGATGTTCCTGGTGATCGGCTCCTATATCGGTATCTTCCTGTGCATTATGCAGATGATGGGAAAGGGCAGCGATATGGTGGTAAATATCTGCTGTATTGTGCCCCTGTCAGCGCCTTTTGTGCTGCCATGTAATCTGTTGTTGGGCAAGGTCGGGATGGGGATAGCGGTTGTCAGTCTGGCTGTGGTGATTCTCTTTACCGTGGCATTGTTTGTCTTTACCGCCCGAGTGTATGAGTCCATGATTTTCTATAATGGCAATGTGCTGAAGCTGAAGGATATTCTACAGATTGCCAGGAATCGCAGTGGAGCGCCGGAGGCTGTGGGGAAGGAGGGTTCACACCATGAATAAAGGGATGTTCAGCGGCTGGGGGGATGTGTTTTCTTTTACACTCAAACAGGCCACAGGCAGGAAATTTCGCTATATGACTGTAGTGATTGCCCTGTTGATGCTGGTGGCCGGTCTGGCGGTCAGTACCATCATGGCCTTTGTTCAAAAAAAGGAAGATGGCAAACGCTCTCCCATAGAGCAGGTTTATGTGGCGGATCAGAGCGGCCTGGAGGTTCTGTATCTGGAGGGCTTTAAGGAGCAGTATCAGGAAAAATTCCCGGATGTGAGTTTTGTGGAAGCGGATCAGTCCGTGGAGCAGTTGGCGGTTACACTGGGTGAAAAGGAGCCGAATGCGGTGATCCTGGAGATCAGCAAAGCGCAGGAGGGCTATCTGCTGCGGGTGATATTGCCCTATGGCTGTGCCATCAAGAAAGGTGAGGCCGAGGATCTGGGCGAGGCATTTACGGAGACGATGGAGCAGAGTAAGTTGCTGTCCTCGGGGATTCCCATGGAGAAGCTGGTGCTGGCCATGAGCGGTGTGCAGGTTACCCAGCTGGACGCAGGGGAGGAGGAGCGCAGCCTTGGCGAAGAGATGGTATCCATGCTTGCACCGATGCTTCTGATCTTTATCATGTACATTATGATCATGATATATGGTATGAGTGTGGGCAATATCGTCAGCGTGGAAAAGAGTTCCAAGCTGATGGAGATGATGTTGACCCTGACCAGGCCTTACGGATTGATTTTTGGCAAGGTGCTGGCGATAACCGTGACCGCCATCGGACAGATGCTGCTGTGGGTTGGCTGCCTGGTGGGAGGCTTTTTCCTGGGGCACGGGATTGCGGGAACGCTGATCTATTCGGATTATCACAATATACTGTTGGAGATTTTCGAACTGCTGAAGGGACAGACAGGCAGTACGGCCTTTACTCCCGGCGCTATGGTCCTGGCGGTACTTACCATCTGTCTGGCTTTCCTGTTTTACTGTATGTTGGCAGGGTTGGTGGCTTCCTTTGCCAGCAGGGCTGAGCAGCTGGGACAGGTCATGACCTATTATCAGCTGTTGATGGTTGCGGGATTTATTGGTTCCTATATGCTGCCCATGCAGGAGAAGGAGTGGCTCAATACGATCCTGCGGATTGTGCCCATCACCAGCGCCTATCTGCTCCCGGGAGATATTCTGGTGGGAAATGTTACGGTTCTTAAAGGGCTGCTGTATGTGGCTATTCTCGTTGTTTTCACTGCCATATTGGTGGTGTGTACGGGCAGAATCTATCGGGATCAGCTGTTCTACCGGGGCAAGAGTCTGATGAACCGGCTGCATCGGAAGACGAAAGAGGCGTAGCGGAAAATGTCCGCGTATGACGCACAAATGTGGCAGAAGGAAAGAAAAAACGGAAAATATTTGTTTTATGGCAAAAAGTGTTTGACAAAAGCACCAAAGTGAATATAATTGAGAAAAAGCACCGCGGTGCGGCGGGGAGAGGAGAACATGGTTATGAGACAGTTTTGGGGATATCAGAATAGCGGATCAGCAGTGCAGCCGTCTTGTCAGCCGTCTGTCTCTTTTGCGTATTCCTTTTTTGGAGGATGCCAGGCCATGCAGATACCCATTCCCGCCAGATTACTGATATCAGAATCTCCTTGACAGGGAGGCAATCAGGGAAGCATGTATTTTTGAGGTATCTGTATAGACGTATACAGATGCCTTTTTTGTTTCCCGCAGGCAGACATGCGCAGGCTGCCTGGTCAACTGGAAGTCACACATCAATGGAATACCAACGGAGAGGAGAGTGTTATGAATTATCTGGAGGAATATTACAGTAATTATGAGGAGGACGGCAGACTGCTGTCCCAGCATGGACAGGTGGAATACATCACCACCATGACCTATATCCACAGATGCCTGGCAGAACTGAAGAGCAGTGAGAAAGCAAAAGTTCCCCATATTCTGGAGGTGGGCGCCGGAACGGGGCGATACAGTCTGGCTCTGGCCGGGGAGGGATATCCGGTGGATGCGGTGGAACTCACAGAGCACAATCTGGGGATTCTGCGCAGCAAGATTACGGAGCAGCTGCCGGTCACTGCCAGCCAGGGCAATGCGCTGGATCTGTCCCGGTTTGCGGAGGATACCTACGACCTGACGCTGGTGCTGGGGCCGCTGTATCACCTGTACACCAGAGAGGATCAGCTTCAGGCGCTGCAGGAGGCGGTGCGGGTGACCAGGCCCGGCGGGTATATCCTGGCTGCGTACTGTATGAATGAATCGGTGGTGCTTCAATATGAGTTTATTGACGGCCATATAAAAGAGGATCTGGCATCGGGCAGATTGTCGGCAGATTATCATTGTTTATCTGAGCCGGAGGATCTGTTTGTAATGATGCGCAAGGAGGAGATTGAGGCGTTGACAGCGCAGCTGCCGGTGGAACGTCAAGCGCTGATTGCCACGGATGGCGCCACTAGATACATGCTGGATATAGTGGACGCCATGGATCAGGAGACCTTTGGACGCTGGGTGGAATACCATCTGCTGACCTGCGAGCGGCAGGATCTGATCGGAGCCACCAACCATAGCCTGGACATTCTGCGTAAGATATAGGAGGTGTCGTACAGCGGCAACATGGAGGTTATTGAAAAACATAGTTTAAGGAGGAGTAAGAAGATGAATACACCTATTTTGGAGACAGAACGGTTGATTCTGCGGCCTATTACGCTGGCGGATGCCCAGACGGCATTTGACAATTGGACCAGCGATCCGGATGTGGCCAGGTACATGGCCTACAGTACTCATGAAAATGTGGAGGAGACCCGGCAATGGCTGAAACGCGTGGAGGAGGCGCAGGGTCTGGCAACCATCTTTGACTGGGGCTTTGTGAGAAAGAGTGACGGTAAGCTGATCGGCGCCGGAGGTCTCTATTATAAGGAGCGCTCGGGCATGTTCGAGATGGGCTACAATATCATGAAGGAATGCTGGCATCAAGGCTATACCACCGAGGCCGCCCGGGAGATGGTGCGGTATGCGGTGGAGGAGCTGGGGCAGATCCGGCTGGGCTGCAACCATGTGGTGGAGAATATCTATTCCGGCAAGGTGATGATGAAGGTAGGCTTTAAACGGGTGGGGCGGCGTCCCTGGGTGAGCATCGACGGCACCAAGCATCACGAATGCTATGAGTATATCTACGATAAAGATGCAGAATAAGTATTAATGAGGCGTACTCTTTGTCTTTCGAGATAAAGAGTACGCCTGTCCTGTTTATAAGATATGAATTTCCATAGTTATATGATAAAAATGCTTGACACCCTGTATGTTCTATGATATGCTCCAAATATGAGTTATTTCTAGATCTTGTATTCTTTACAGTTCGGGCAGTTTCTGCCAGTGACTCAAACGTTACCATGTTGATTGGCAGGGGCTGAAGTTGTTTTGGAGGATGCTTTTCCTTGCCTTGGTTTTCTTTTTTGATATATTGTAAAATTGATTTGCAATATATAGGAGGTTTATATGGGGAAAAAGGGTATCTTTCAAAGCATTAGGACTCGCTTGAACACTTATATACATAGACTGCATATCAACAGAAAGTACAAAGACCGCCTGTTCTGCGCTCTTTTTAGTGAGGACAAGCAAGCATTGCTTCAGTTGTATAATGCACTGCATGGCACTGCCTATACAGATCCCGGGCAACTTACTGTGGTTACCCTAGACAACATTATCTATATGAAGATGGTAAATGATCTGGCCTTTGTGATTGCCGGTGTTCTCAATCTGTATGAACACCAGAGCACATATAATCCCAACATGCCGCTGCGATTTCTGCTGTATATTGCGGAGGAATACGACAAGATTATTCACAGGCAGGATGTTGATATCTACGGAAGTAAGTTGGTTATGCTGCCTACTCCGCAGTGTGTGGTTTTTTATAATGGTGGCAGGGAGACGGAGGATGAAGAGGTACTGCGGCTTTCGGACGCATTTCAAAACAAGGATATTCCGTCAGACCTGGAATTGACCGTCCATCTGCGGAATATTAATCTGGGGCACAACGAGGCCCTGATGAACCAATGTCATAAGCTGTGGGAGTATGCCAGCCTGGTGAGCCGGGTCAATGAGAATCTGGCGGGTGGGATGGCCAGAGAAATTGCAGTGGAAGAGGCTGTAACATATTGCCTGGACCGAGGGATTCTCACAGATTTTCTCAAATCAAACAGATCGGGGGTATTGGGTATGCTACGTCTGCTGACCGAATATGACGAGAAAGAACATATGAGACGTGTGAAGCGCGAAGGGGAAGAGATCGGTGAACTAAAGCGGAGCAGAGAAGTAATTTATGATTTTCTGGGCAGGTTGGGAGAGATTCCCATGGACATTTACAAGTGTGTTGAGGCACAGGAGGATGTGGGGACCCTTAGACAATGGTATATAGCGGCTCCGCAAGTGGAGAGCTTTAATGCTTTCCGCAAGAAGATAGAAGCGCCAGTGGAAGGTGGAGATGAGGTATGAACATTCTCAATAGCATATGTTTATGGATCATCATCGGGATTATGGGGGCGGCGGGGATACACCGGCTGGGTAACAGATATCCGGCGCTGCGGCGGATACCGGTTGTTCGATTGGTACCCGGCTGGCAGAACGGACTGCACCGGAAAAAGGCGGCAGAGGGAGAACAGGACAACGGCACAGCCAGCAGGAAGGGGCATTTCCTGATGCTGTTGTTGATCCTGTATGGTCTTATAGCCATCCGCAGTATCGGCTTTGGCCGCATACCGGGCGGTTTTAACCAGGACGGGGCAATGGGCGCGGTGGATGCGCTGGCCCTGGCCACCTATGGGACGGATCGCTATGGCAGTTGGCTCCCGGCTCATTTTGAGGCGTGGGGTTATGGGCAAATGAGCGTGCTGCTGTCCTATCTGACTGTCCCGTTTATCTGGCTGTGGGGGCTTAACAGTGTCACAGCCAGGTTGCCCATGCTGTTGGCCAGCATTGCGGGTGCAGGTGCATTGTATGGCCTGGTTCGGGATATATTTGACCGCAGGGCAGGAGTGCTGACTTTGCTGTGCGTGGCCATTGCGCCATGGCATTTTATGCAGAGCCGTTGGGCGCTGGACTGCAATATGTTTCCCCATATGTTTATCCTGGGACTGTATTTCCTCAACAGGGGATTGTCAAAGAGGCGGTATCTGTACCTGTCCATGGCGTTTTTTGCGCTGTGTATGTACTCCTATGGCGTGGCTTTCTATATGGTGCCGATATTTCTGTTGGTCAGCTGTATTCTGCTTCTGTTGTGGCGGAAGGTGAGCTGGAAGCAGGCGCTGCTGGCAATAGTGGTGTACTTCGGCCTGGCCTGGCCGATTTATGGGACGATGCTGATCAATTTTATGGGTTGGGAGACGGTGGCTCTGCCCTTTACCACGATGGCATATTTTCCGGGGAGTACGCGGTCCAGTGACATTATTTTTTTCTCCGAGCAGCCTCTGACGCAGTTGTTTTATAATGCCCGGGCGTTGTGGCGACAGGTTTTTTTACAGAAACCGGATCTACTCTGGAATGCCATAGACGATTTCGGGACACTGTATAAATGCTCTATGCCGCTGGTGCTGGCAGGAGCGGGAATTACCATTTATCATGCCGCAAAGGGAGAAAAGAGCAAAAGGATTCCCTGTGTGCTGCTGTTGGTGTATTGGGGAACTGCCATATTGACAGGACTCTTTATCAATTATGTAAATATTAATCGTATCAATATCATTTTTTACTGCCATATAGCTTTTGCCGGTATTGCAGTACATACCATTGTAAAGGAATGGAGACACTTGGCGGTGGGAATGGCAGCGGTATATGGCCTGTTATTGGTTCTGTTTCTCAATCGGTATTTTACCGATTGGGCAGATCGGATGGAAACGCTCTTTTTTGCCGATTTCATTGATGCGGTGGAGTATGCGGGGGAATTGGAGGCGGATTATTACTATATAACACCGGATTCCCAGTCCGATGGCTCCTGGTGGGTCAGCCAGATACTGACCATGTATGCGGTAAAAATGGATGCGGAATACTTTCAGGGTAAGACGAATGCGTTCCGGGGAGCGGAGATATCTTATGCAGACCGCTATCACTTCAGTAACGCCACCGGATATCTGATTCAGGACAATGTGAATATCGTCTATGTGGTACGGGCGGACCGGATTGGCGACTATGATCCGGGGCGCTTTGCCCGAAAGCAGTTCGGCAATTATTATGTGGTAATTCCGTGGCAGTACAAGTAGGATATCAGCGAATAGGAAGGAGGGATTTTATGCTCATTTGCGCAGAAATGGGAAGTCAAGCCTGGCTCCATGCAAAGCCAGTGACAGGTGACACTTGCATGGAGTAATAATAGTCGCCTTAATAATTTCATTGGCTTTGCGACTTGATCATCATAATCAAGGAGGAGGCTCAAATGAAATATATAAATGCTGCGATACTTCTTCCCGATGAATTGGTTAAGGAGTTACAAGGATACATACAGGGTGGATATATATATGTTCCTGCCATTCGTGAGCAACGAAAATGTTGGGGAGAGTTATCTGGTTATCGAAAGGAACTGCTTCAGAGAAATAGCAGAATCATTGAGGAATATAAAAATGGTATTTCCATAGAGGAACTTGCCGACAGATATTATCTTTCAATTCATGCTATTCGTAAAATAATTTACCAGAATTGATAATGAGGGGCTGCAGAAATGCAGTCCCTTATTTATTGTATTTATAAAGAATTTTACCGAAGTGTTTAGTGTATTGAGTGTACTGGCTATACTTTATAAAATAAATACAAGCATAGTTGGAAAAGGGGGAATCGCAATGCCTATTTCATCAAAGGTGCAGGATACCGCTAAGCATATGAAGCAGAAGCCCACTCACAATTTAGGCCAGAACATTGCTTATATGATGTCGCTTGCGTGGAGACAGCGCCGCAGCGTAATTTTGCTTGCTCTGGCAATGGCGGCCGCTGCAATCCTGCTCAGTCTTACACAGCTTTTTATCGTGCCGTCTATACTCGGAGCTGTTGAAACTGAAGTTTCTATTGAGGAACTCACTGTAATCATACTCTTGTTTACAGGAGCACTAATATTGCTCAGCGCAGCCGGGGCGTACCTCTCATCATGCGCACAGTTTGGACGTATTGAAGTTCGTCTCATCATTGGCTCCATGATCCAAAATAAGGCGCTGACCATGTCCTATCCCAATATTGAGGATCAGAACGTCCGGAAGAAAATGGATAAAGCTTCAATGCTCGTTACCAGCAGTTCAGCTGCCACTGAGGCTATCTGGACAACATTGATGAATCTGGTAAAAAACGTGGCAGAATTTATTGTTTATCTCTCCCTGCTCACTGCTCTTAATCCGCTCATGATCTTTGCTGTTTTGGTCACTACCATCGTCAGCTTTTCCGTGAGCAATTATCTAAACGGCTGGGGATATCGACACAGAGATGAAGAGTCGGAATACTCCCACCGCATGAATTATCTCAGCGAAAGGTCCAGGGATTATACATTGGCAAAGGATGTCCGTATTTTCGGAATGCGCGGTTGGATAGAAGATGTATATGAAAGCACGCTGCGTCTGTATCGGAGCTTTGTTGCCCGCGGGGAACGTGTCTATATTTGTGGCAATATTATAGATGTAATACTTACATTTATGAGAAACGGTATTGTCTACTATTTCCTGATCCAGGCTGTGCTTACGGGGGAGATGGCCGCTGCACAGTTTGTGTTGTACTTTAATACAGTGAATGTTTTTACAAGCGGCATAGGCAAGATTATGACCGACCTTGCAGCTCTTCGAAAGCAAAGCCTTGACATCTCCGCTGTTCGGGAATTTCTGGATTATCCCGAAACATTTAAAATGGAGGAAGGTATCCCCATCACTCCGGACCTGAGTATTCCTTACCAAATCGAGCTGCAGGATGTCTCCTTCCGTTATCCTGAGGCTGAGAAAAACACACTCTCTCATATCAACCTGACGATCAGACCGGGAGAGAAGTTGGCGATTGTTGGCTTGAACGGCGCTGGAAAAACGACACTCATTAAGCTCATATGCGGCTTTCTGGATCCCACGGAAGGAAAAGTGCTGTTAAATGATACAGACATCAGATCATACAATCGGCGGGATTATTATCGGCTTTTTTCCGCCGTGTTTCAGGACTTTTCGGTTCTTGATGTGACGATTGCTGAAAACATCGCGCAGACCGATGAGAATATAAATAGGTTGCTGATGAAGCAATGCATCGATCAGGCAGGACTCACGGCGAAAATCGATAGACTGCCTGCCGGTGTGGAGACGCACATAGGCAAGGTGTTTGAAGATGGTATTAATCTATCAGGAGGAGAAATGCAGCGGCTGATGCTGGCCCGGGCCCTGTATAAAAACGCCCCGATCATTGTACTGGATGAACCGACCTCTGCGCTCGATCCGATCGCTGAGAGCGAAATATATAACAAGTACAGTGAACTTACGGATGGCCGGATGGCTATCTATATTTCTCATCGCCTTGCCTCCACCAGATTTTGCGACCGTATTATATTGATTGCGGGAGGGAGTATCGACGAAGAGGGGACACACGATGAATTAATCACCAGGAATGGGCATTATGCAGATCTCTTTGAGATTCAAAGCAGATATTATCGAGAAGGAGGAGTGGGCGATGAGAGAGAGGAAATCCCCTGTTTCTTTTAAGGAAATGATGAGGCTTACTTTGCGCGGATTCAGGGTCTGGCGGAGAGAGAATCCCAGGTTGCTGCTGTCCGTGCTGATATGCGGGGTTGTATGCGCCCTGACACCCTATGTAGACATTTGGCTGTTGGCCCGCCTGATTGATGAGATTGCAGGAGGGCGTGATCCGCAGACGCTCACGGTATATGTGCTGACATTGATGAGCACGACTGCGGTACTTTCACTGCTCTGCGTGGGATTGACCAGGTGGAAGAATGTTCAGTTAGCCTGTCTTTGGCATACTCAGAATAAAGTGTTCACTCAAAAGCTGCTGTCGATGGATTTTGCGGATATGGATGACGGTCATATACAGGAGCTTCGTTCCCGGATATGGCAGAATACAGACTCGGGAGGATGGGGGCTATATAAGCTTATATATAGTTTTGATGCAATCATCAGGTCTGTTATGTCCATTATCAGCGCGGTCCTGTTAACTGCGTCACTATTCATATTGCCGGTCACAGCTGACAGCGGAGGGCTGACGATACTGAATCATCCTGTTTTTATTCTGCTTATTGTCGCGGTAATGTTTGGTGTTACGTTTGCCGCACCTCTCTTATCTGTCAAAGCGGGCTCCTACTGGGTAAAGTATGCGGATGAAAATCAATTGGGGAATCGGCTTTTCGGGTTTTGGCTCGGTAATCTCGGAAATGACCGTTCAAAGGCGCTGGATGTGCGTATTTATCGCCAGGATATTTTGAGCAGAAACAATCTCAAAAAGTACAACCCCTTTATACCCACCTCAAAGCTGGCAAAAGCATCAAGAGGGCCTATGGGTGGATACCAGGCTCTGTCCGGAGCTGTGTCGCAAATATTTGTAGGAGTCGCATATATCTTCGTATGCCTGAAAGCGCTGGGAGGGGCCTTCGGTGTGGGCTCTATTGTGCAATATGTGAGTGCCATTATCGCATTATCCGGCGGTTTGTCGATGCTTATCCAGGCGTTAGGTGATTTAAGGAATAATACCTCTTTTTTGCACACCGTCTTTGAGTTTTTAGACATGCCGAACAAAATGGATCAAGGGGATATGGATGTCAGTCAAAACAGCGGTAAGGGATATGAGATTGAATTTCGTAATGTCTCTTTTAAATATCCCGGTCAGGAAAATTATGCACTGCGCAATGTATCGCTGACGTTCCATGCAGGGCAGAGGCTGGCTGTAGTGGGCGTGAACGGAAGCGGGAAGACCACTTTTATCAAACTGCTGTGCCGACTGTATGATCCGACGGAAGGTGAGATACTGCTGAATGGGATCGATATACGAAGATACAATTATCACGAGTATATGCAGTTGTTTTCGGTTGTGTTCCAGGATTTCAAGCTGCTCTCCTTTGAACTGGGTCAAAATGTTGCCGGCAGCATGAACGTAGACTTGGACAAGGCGGAGCAGTGCCTTCGTGACGCAGGCTTTGGAACACGCCTTGACAAGCTGCCAAATGGACTTTCCACGGCTATTTATAAGGACTTTGATGAGAAAGGTGTTACTATTTCAGGGGGAGAGGCGCAGAAGATTGCGTTGGCAAGAGCTTTATATAAAGATGCTCCATTCATTATACTTGACGAGCCTACGGCAGCGCTTGATCCGATTGCGGAGTTCGAGGTATATAGCAAAATGAACCAGATGATAGGGGAGAAGTCGGCTGTATTTATTTCGCATCGACTATCTTCCTGCCGTTTCTGCCATGATATCGCAGTATTCCACGAGGGCAGACTGATTCAGCGCGGCAGCCATGATGTGCTGGTGAGCGACAAATCCGGAATGTATTACAGACTGTGGAGTGCTCAGGCACAATACTATGAGGTGGAAGATATGGCATTGGTTCAAGCAGGAAGCTGAAACTAATAAAAGGTATCAACAAAATTGACTATTCTCAGTAGTATGATTTATACTATTAGCGGTGAATCCTACCGTAAACTGGACTGCTAAAAGCGTTAGCAACTCTTCTATCTTTTATGAGGAGGGAATCATAATGGTTGAACTAAGAGAAATTACAAGGGAAAACTATGAAGAATGTCTGAACTTAAAGCTTGCCGATAATCAGAAAAACTATGTTTCATCCAATGCTCACTCATTGGCGCAGGCATGGGTTTATCATGAAACTGCTTTTCCCTTTGCTGTTTATGCAGACAATATAATGGTTGGGTTTATTATGCTTGGGTATTATGAAGCCAAAAGTTATTATACCTTATGGAAATTCATGATTGATGAAAAATATCAGAATAAGGGATACGGCAAAAAGGCCTTAAAGCTTGGTATTGATTATTTAGTCAATCGTTTCAAAGTAAAAGAAATTTATACAGCATATTACTCAACGAATTATATCGCAAGAAATCTTTATGCATCCTTCGGGTTCCGTGAAACCGGCGAAGTAGTGGGGAGTGAAGTTGGTATGAAGTTAAATATAGACGATTTGGGTAACGCCTTATGCCAAAACGGCATTCGATAGTTGCAGGATGTGGACATCATGAATAGAGGTTATGCAGAGGGCAGCTTTTCCGCAGAGGATTTGCTGCCTTTTTTGCTCACAAAATGTATTTCAATATAAATTTATCGAAAATCAATAAAAACATATTGACAAACGATTTTACAAGTGGTATTTTATGGTTACAGAGAACGAACAATGGAAAGGAACATGGAGAGATGAACAGAGACACAATAATCCGAATCACAAAATATCTGGTGGATATCATGTTTGGCATGGGCATCCTGGTGACACTGACATTGCCCTGGAGCGTAAAGTGGCTGGGGAAATATCTGGAGCGGATTGAAGAAAGCTATGGGGAGATTGTCATGATCTATTTCGTGCTGGGAATTCTGGCTCTGGCCATCATCTGGGAGCTTCGCAAAATGTTTAAGACGGTGCTTGCCAAAGACTGTTTTGTGAGGACGAATGTAGCCAGCCTAAAACATATGAGCTATTACAGCGGACTGATCGTACTTATGTCCATCGTGCGCAGCATTGTCTACACCACGGTTGCCATGCTGGTTATTATTCTGGTGTTTGTCATAGCTGGGTTGTTCTGCCAGGTGCTGGCGCAGATTTTTGACGAGGCTGTCAATTATAAGGAAGAGAACGACCTGACAATATAGAGAAGAGTCTGCGGCACCGGGGACGCTTGGGCTGCTTGAGATAGAGAGCTAAGGGAATATGGCAGGTGCTGCTGGGGAATGGGCGGAGCCATTCTGAAGCGGTGCGGAAAGAGGGAACTATGTCGATTGTAATCAATCTGGATGTTATGATGGCAAAGCGGAAAAAGGGATTGACGGAGCTGGCGGGAGAGGTGGATATCACCCTGGCTAATCTGTCCATCTTAAAAAATAACAAGGCCAAGGCGGTGCGCCTGTCTACGCTGGACGCCATTTGTAAGGCGCTGAACTGCCAGCCGGGAGATATTCTGGAGTATGTGGAGGATACAGGAGCCACGGAGGAGTAGATTTTAAGAGAAAACGGAGCAAGGAAGGAGTAATAATATCATGGAAAATAGACAAAACAGTATCTGGCAGGAGCCGATAAACAGCGGTATGCCACAGCAGAATGCGAATAGGAACAGCACAGGAATTCCGGGCCAGGGACCGGCTCCCGGCCCTGCGCAGACAACAGGTATGGGTACAGGTGCAGGAGAGGCATTTTGGACAGCGGTGGATGGTACGGATCCCGTCCCCAGACCGATGCCCCCGTATATACCGGCGGGTGGTCCTGTTCCTGTGCCACGGCCGGTGAAAAAGCCGGACACACCAGAGACCCAGAAGATGAAAGAGAATTTCCAGATTTTTGGTCTGGCGTCATTCCTGTATGCCTGTCTGTATGCCTTTTGCATGTACCGCAACAGCAGCGGGGTGACTTACCCTTTTTTCGTGGCAGGAAGTCTCTGGTTTATCTGCTTTTGCTTTGCAAAACTGGAGATTTCCTTAAAAAAAGGCGGCGCCTTTTATATGTTCAGCATGATGCTGCTGGCAGTGTCCACCTTCTGCACCGACGACGGCAGGATTATCGCCCTGAATAAGCTGGGGATATTCCTGCTGACAATCAGTTTCCTGCTGGCAACTCTGTATGACACCAGAAAGTGGAATCTGGGCAAATATCTGGGGGCGATCTGCCAGACAATGTTCATGGCCATCGGCGAACTGGACCGACCCTTCAGTGATGCCCATTGGTATACCAGGAACAAGATGCAGCGCAAGAACAGCAAGGTTATGTATATAGTATTGGGAATGGTGATAGCCCTGCCTATCTTCATGGTAGTGCTGCCGCTGCTGGTCAGCGCAGATGCGGTGTTCCGAAATATGACAGAGAAGCTGTTGGAGAATCTGCATCTGGGCAATATTCTGCAGGTGCTTTTCATGTGGGCCTTCATGTTCCTGGCCTCCTATTGTATTATGAGTTATCTGTGTAAAAAGCAGATCAAGCCGGAGGTAAAGGATGGCCGCAGGGGAGAACCCATCATTGCCATTACGATCGCCACACTGCTGACATTGTTGTATCTGGTATTCAGTGTGATTCAGATTGTGTACCTGTTTGTGGGGAATATGACACTCCCGTCGGGATACACCTATGCGGAGTACGCCAGAGAGGGCTTTTTCCAGTTGCTGGCAGTCAGTGTGCTGAACTTGATTTTTGTGTTGATTGGCCTGGGATGCTTCAGGGAGAGCAAAGTGCTGAAGGGAATACTGACAGTAATGTCACTGTGTACCTATATCATGATCGCCTCCAGCGCCATGCGGATGATTATCTATATTCGGTGGTATTATCTGACGTTCCTGCGGATATTTGTACTCTGGAGCCTGGCGGTACTGTTTCTGATCTTTACGGGAATTATTATATCCGTTATAAAGGAGAGTTTTCCGCTTTTCCGCTACAGCATGGTGATTGTGACGCTGTGCTATATGGTGTTGTCCTTCAGCCACCCGGACTACTGGATTGCCAGGGTTAATGTGGCCAGCACGAATATGGGAACTCGCAGTGTCTTTTTTGAGGGAGAGCCCTATAACGATTACCGTTTCCTGAGCCGTCTCAATGCGGATGCGGCGCCGGTGCTGATCGACTTGATGGTGGAGGAGGGATATAACCTGGGTGCCTATTATTTGGAGGACCCTTCGGATGAAGCTCGTGAAGCTGGGTTCCGCTCCTATGAGCGAGAGGGTTTCGGCTACTATTATCTGGAGCACTTGAAAGAACGAAATTCCCGTAACGGGGTCAGAACGTTTAATATCTCAAGATTCTTGTCGGAGTTTCTGGTTTTGTCAGAGACCACCAAGGGGATGTAGGCAAGACTTAAGGAAGAGGTTCCTATTTTCTACAATTCATAAGGGCGGCAGCACTTTAAGCTGTCGCCCCTTGATTTGTCATAAATATTATTCTTCATACTGCCATGGAACGTAGGGAAGTATTCCCCATGTAATTTCGTCTGCATAGTGAACTTCGGTATGTATCATTGAACGATAGTCTGCCGATGTAGCTTTGATACAGGGAAACTCGTCGCATTCCTTACATTCTGAAATACCTTTTTGAGTGTAGCACTCTTTAGCATTACAGCCCGTACAAGAGCAGTCCTCGCTGTGACATCCCACACACCGCATACTCCAATCAGTATTATCCCACATTTTATTGAGATTCGGTATCATTACAGCCCTCTGCTCGTCCGTCGTACCGACATAATGCACACACAAATCACAGCGCTGACCGCATTTTGAATAAATGGCGTTCTCTTTTGGAAATGGTTTACGGTTAGGTTTCTTCTTAATCAATATCAGTTTCTTTACCTCTTCAAGCTGTTCCATAGTTGTCACATCAATGAACATCCATTTTCCATCGTGATAGGTCTTTGAATCGTTATAATAACCGCATATATAATCCGAAAAACCTTCTGCCTGTTCTTCAAATATCTCACGTTCTTTTCGCCCAAAGATTATTAAAAAAGTAAATCTATCCTCATGTAAGTATATGGTGAGAATAGTTTTCTGACCTTGCTTGAATTTCAGTTCATCTTTTCCGTCACCGATTTCATCAAGACGATATTTTCCCCTCATAAATACCATTGTTTCATGACTGATTTTCTCAAGATTATTCATGATAAACCTTCTTTCTTGTAAAATATTATTTGAAATGCTTATGTATAATCGACCGTCATGTTCGGCTGACGGACGACTTAAAAGTTATTTTTCAATCATATCAAATCTATCTAATTTCTCTAACATAGCAAGTGTGCGGTACGTTTCGTACTTAGTCTGTAATTTCTTCAAGTCTTCGTCATCGCCGAACGACCAGCCTAACGGCCACCGACCGTCATCGTTTTGCTGAGCCATTCTGTATTTCAATGAATCAAGAACCAACCTTCTTACAGCAGGGTACACTATACTGTTGGGGTGTCCTACCACGTCGCAGGGCAAATGGACGTACTCCTTGTCGGATTTTGCAAAATCAAGTTCCATAAAAGCGGTAGGGTTCTGACATAAAATTGATGCCAGCCTGTTCGCCGTTTCCTTATCCTTTAAACAGGGAACAAACCATTGAAAATACTCAATATCATACGGTTCGCCCTCATCGAAAATTTCTTTATTATAATCGGGCGAGTTTTTGTCCCAATACCGCAGGATATACTCTGTCGGATATTTTATTATATCGCTGTACAATTCTTTTGGCACAAGCTCAGAGTAATACGCAACAAATGCCGCAAAACACACTTTTTCATTGGCGCTGTATTTTTTTATGCGTTCATCTTCATTTTCTATCGGTTTCGTATCTTCTCCTCTGTATCTGACCCAGTAGCAATGAACTCCGTCGTTGACTTCGGGTACTACGACTTCACCCCAGTTCCCTATTTCAGGTATATAAAGTCCCAAAATATATCTCATCATATTTTGAATAAGCGGGTGATTTGCAGACGGCTTTTCCTTCAGATTTAAAATATATTTAACAGCTGTCTCGGTGCATTTCAGGCATGGTCCCTGATAATCAAACTCGTAATAAATACCGCCGAATCCGCCGTTTTCGTGCTGATATTTTGCTAGTACATCTAAAAACGCATCTGCGTTATTATCCTCAAAAAGATATCTGAACCACGCTCGGTTTATGTCGTCCCCGTTTGCAAATACATAATCTCGTGCCTTGATAAAATTTTCATATTTTAATTTAAGCATAACTTTTTACACCTCCTACAGATTTTGATTTTTGCTTTGTTATAGTTCATTATTTTTCATACTGATGTGGAACATAAGGCAAAATTGCAGATGTAACATCATCTGCCGTCATAAAGTTCCTTACTTCTTTTGACAATTTTCACAATAATACACTGTCCCACCCATGAAGTTTGCTTTATGGATTTCATGTCCGCACTTGATACATGGTTCAAACAATGTATTTTTACTTAATTGGGTAATATATTTTCCCTTTTGTCCAAATAAGTCCCTCTCCGTATCTCGGCCGCCTTGTTCACACATTTCCTTTAAGATTTTCTTTACTGAAGTATATAACACCATAAAGTCTGTTTCGGAAGCTTCTCTCATGTCAAAGCGCGGATCAATTCCGGCATCCCACAAGATATCCTGCAATACACCATTCCCAAGTCCTGGTATTCTCTGCTCTGTGGCAAGGAATGCCTTTGCGCTTAATTTTTTATGGTTACCTGGATAAAGACTTCGAAAATATTCATAAGTAAATTCATCACATAGTGGATCTATCTTACTGCTGGATGATATATAGTAACCTTCCGTACATTTTCCCTTCGGAAATATAAAGATAATACCGTACATTTGTATTGACACAAAAATAGCCGTCTCATCATCAAAGTAGATAACCAATTGATGCTTTTTCGGAAATTTCTTCTTGTCTTCATAATATTGAGGATACGCACCATCCGCAAACACTACCATACAATCCTCAGTATTCATTTCAATCATGCCGCCATGATAGGTGGCATTCATAACAGCTTGTCCTTCCAATAAGTCTCCGTAGCCTTTAATATCACCATGGAAGAACGCAAAACGGTGAGGCGTATGTAATACTTCAATATTACTTATTACTTTTCCTGTCAAACTCTTCTCTATCTGGCTGGATATTGTATAGCTTTCTGGTAACTCTAACATATTAATTCCTCCCGACTAAAGATACAGAAGTCTCCCGGTGATCTCGCTCACCATATGCATGCTTAAGATGTAGCTCCTTACGGATATTATATCAAAAAAACCTGACACCATATGTCAGGATTTAATCTTTTCGTATATTTTTTTGCCCGTTCTGCTATCACTTTTTTCGGGGCAAGCGGTTCTATAATCTCTACAAGGGGGGCAAAGGAAAGCAAAATCCTGTCTTTGCACCAGATCGGGGCTAAACTCGTCATACACTCTATTAGTTGAAAAAAGGAATACAGACTTGCAGTATTCTTGTGAGGATGCATCCTGATATTCCAGAAAAGAATTTGTGTACCCATTGCCTGACCGGCATAATAAAGCGGTTTAATCCAGCCCCCAGCATTGAAATCCGCATTATACATTTCTTCCCATATAAAATCCTTTCATCTACACAGTTTAAAAATTATTAATTATTCTATAGACTCCTTTTATTAATATGGAATCCCGGACCCCTTATAGACAGCCAACACCCTGTCATACCATTCATCATGATAATCCACTTGGCATCCCTCGCAAAGCATGTTAACCTCCTCGGCAACACTCTGTGCCAATTCTTCATTTGCACAATATTCAAACACAATTTTTTTAAGAAGCCCCCTAAGGTACTCAAGATTGGAGCGAACAGAATCAGGAAAGTTTTCCGAGGTCTTGCGCGCGTCAATCCCGCGTTTTACCTTATTATATTCTGCCCAATATCTCCCTGTCTTCCGTTTTTCAAGCAGCTCCTCAATTCCTACCTCACCTAGTTTCTCAAACATATCGTACCTGTCAATACATGTTCTGAGACGATACCAAAGCCCGACTGCCGTTTCCCCGATCGGCCCAAATCCATTCGTTGTCAAATATTCATCCAATAGGTCAAAAAAGAGCCACAGCGCCTTCTCGTCATCAGGCTCATGCATAGGAATGATAAACGAATAACCTCTTGAATCATGAATCCCATATTTTGTCTGCACAAAATCATGAAATATCCAAGGCAGGATGCAGTGGTCATCGTCCAATCCAAGCGTATACAGAGCCCCCCTGTAACCATTCAAAAAGCTGACAAGTCTCTGAAAGGAATTGGCCGCCAAATACATACCGGGGCGGGCTCTGAGCCTGCGCAGAAAATCCCGCTCCTCCCCCGATATGTCCCTGATCTCCTCATCACTCCGCATAACTGCCCTCCTATAATCACTTCCTCGACGGCTCCAATACTGCCCCTCGATTACCACTCTTTTGGTATACCTCAAATCATCCATTTGTCCAAATAGGCGGCTACACCATCCTCTTCATTTGTGCTTGATTGATACAAAGGCAGGAAGCTTGGGGTTAATATTACAAACAGAAATTTATGGATACAATGCAAAGCTCAATCATTAAATTGCTTGACGCGAAAGTCCATGCCACCAATCTGCTCTCTGCGTTCGGTTGCAAAGGGTTGCATATCCTTCCGCACGGTAACGATACTTAACCGATCATAGCCAAGGCGATGATAGAGCCGCAACGCAGGAATATTGTCTGGAACTACGTCCATACAGATTCCCTCCACGCCCCGCTTTTGCAATACTTCTTCCACAAGGCCAATGGCTTTGGATGCAATACCCTGCCTGCGCAAACTTTTTTCCACAAAGATGTCCTCGATCCAGCAGACCGTTGCCCCACGCCAGTTGAGATGGACAAATCCCACAGGGGTCCCATCGCCGAGGATGTCGTAAAGTTCGTGATCTTCTTTTGTCCAGCTGGCAAGATCTTCCCGAGCCTGTGCCTCGTCGACCTGCGAATGATGCACACGGAAAAAAGCACTTATGGAGCGAAGCATTGTTTTTTCACTGGTGCCGTCATACGGCTTGAGTACAATTTCCATTTGATATACCTCCTCAAATTCCGGTTTGTCAGCATAATTATAATCTCTTTTCACCGGGCACACAATTCCACAAGAGAGCTAAACTTTAGAATATCCGCGTAGTCCACCTGGTGCAGTCCCACACATCCGTGGCCAGTTCCTCGTAGAATTCAGGTTCATGACAGACCATCAATATGCTGCCCTTGTATTCCAGAAGAGCGCGCCGCAGCTCCGCCTTGGCATCCACATCCAGATGGTTGGTAGGCTCGTCCAGCAGCAGTACATTGGAATCCCGGTTAATCAGCTTGCACAGCCGCACCTTGGCCTGTTCTCCGCCGCTCAGAACTTTGACCTTGCTCTCGATATGCTTGGTGGTCAGACCGCATTTGGCCAGAGCGGAGCGCACCTCATATTGGGTGAAACCGGGAAATGTGATCCAAAGCTCCTCAATGCAGGTGGTGCCTGTATTCGGGTCCATCTCCTGCTCAAAATAACCGATCTCCAGATAGTCCCCCTGTTCCACGGAGCCGGACAGGGGAGGGATTAGCCCCAGAATGCTCTTTAACAGCGTGGTTTTGCCGATGCCGTTGGCTCCTGTCAGGACGATTTTCTGTCCCCTTTCCATCTCCAGATTCAATGCGCAGGACAGAGGCTCGTCGTAGCCGATGATCAGATCGTGGGTCTGGAAGATATATCTGCCGGGGGTTCGCGCCTCGCGGAAACGGAATTCCGGCTTGGGTTTTTCTCCCGCCAGCTCTATCACCTCCATCTTGTCCAGTTTTTTCTGGCGGGACATAGCCATGTTGCGGGTGGCTACCCTCGCCTTATTGCGGGCCACAAAGTCTTTCAGGTCTGCGATCTCTTTCTGCTGTTTGTTGTAGGCTGCCTCCTGTTGGGCCTTTTTCATGGCGTAAACTTCCTGGAACTTGTCGTAGTCTCCCACATAGCGGGTCAACTGCCGGTTGTCCATATGGTAGATCAGATTGATAACACTGTTTAAAAAAGGAATATCGTGGCTGATAAGTATAAAGGCGTTTTCGTAGTCGTTCAGATATCTTTTCAGCCATATGATATGCTCGGCGTCCAGATAGTTGGTAGGCTCGTCCAGCAGCAGGATATCCGGCTTTTCCAGCAGCAGCTTGCCCAGCAACACCTTGGTGCGCTGGCCGCCGCTCAGCTCTGTCACATCCCGGTCCAGGCCTATGTCTATAAGTCCCAGCGCCCGGCCCACCTCCTCCACTTTGGAGTCAATCATATAAAAATCGTGCTGGTTAAGCAGTTCCTGCAGAGTGCCGAACTCTTCCATATAGGCATCCAGATCCTCAGGAGCCGCCTCCGCCATCTTGTCGCACAGTCCGTTCATCTGTGTCTCCATTTCATAGAGAAAATCAAAGGCTGAGGAAAGCACCTGGCGAATGGTCATGCCCGCCTGCAGCGCCGTATGCTGGTCCAGGTAGCCGGCCCGGACGTTTTTAGCCCATTCGATCTTGCCCTCATCCGGCGTCATTTTTCCTGTGATAATATTCATAAAGGTGGATTTGCCCTCGCCGTTGGCGCCCACCAGGCCGATGTGTTCTCCCTTTAACAGGCGAAAGGACACATCCTGGAAGATGGCCCTGTCCCCGAAACCGTGGGTCAAATGTTCCACATTCAGTATACTCATGGTAGTACCCTGCCTTTCATTGGTAAAGTGAATTCCCTATGGAGTATACAGGAAATTTCCGGCTCTGTCACGCAGAAAATTTTGGACAGACAGCGGAAAAAAGAGTATAATAAACAAAAATATGCTAAAAATACACAAAAACAGGGTATACTATTCCTATATTATCGCATTTTTATCACTTGTCACTTGCACTTGGTGACAGAAAGGAGTATTATGAAAAAACTGGCAGTACTTTTTTTGACGGCGGCGCTGGTTTTGAATCTGGCAGGCTGCGGAAACAGAAATCAGGAGAACGAAGGCGCGAGTGCCGGCCAGGAATCGTCCATACAAGACTCTGCCGTGGAGTCACAGCCGGAATCCGAATCCCAGGAGGATGGAGCTTTCCCGGCGGAGGAGGGGATCAGCGAGGACATGAGCGCTGTTCGTCAGGCGGTGGTGGATGCCCTGGGAGAGAACTACTGGCCGAACACCCTGATTCCCGTGGATCTGTTGGAGGATCATGGCCTGACCAACGATATGTATGTGGACTTTTGGGGCGAGATGCCTATGATTGGCACCAATGTTGACACGATTATCGTCATCAGGGCTGCGGAGGGGCAGATCGACGCAGTGGAGAAGGTGCTGAACTCCTATCGCGAAGAAAAAGTAAGCGATACGATGCAGTATCCCATGAATGTGGGTAAGATTCAGGCGTCCCGGATTGAGGTCATGGGCGACTGGGCATGTTTTGTGCAACTGGGTGCGGATGTCATGGACCTCATGGACGTGGGGGACGAGGAGGTTATCCGCCACTGCCAGGAGCAGAACGAGATGGCGCTGGAGGCCATAGAGAGGGTTATCCAGCAATAAAAAGCGGTTGCGGCTCCTGATAGGGAGAACAGATTATGGTATTTAGCAGCATAACCTTTTTATTTCGGTTCATACCGATATTTATGATTCTGTATTTTGCGGCTCCCCGGAGGATGAAAAACATCATCCTCTTTTTGGGGAGTCTTGTTTTTTATGCCTGGGGGGAGCCTGTGTATGTACTGCTGATGCTTTTTTCCACCCTGTCAGACTATATACATGGCAGATTGATCGATGCGTACCGGGGCAGAAGTATGGCCAGGGCGCTGCTGCTCTCCTCCATTATTATCAATCTGGGAATTTTGGGGTTCTTTAAATACAGCGACTTTTTGATTGGCATCGTCAATCAGTTGTTCGGCAGCAGCATTCCTCTGCTGAATCTGCCGTTGCCCATCGGCATCTCCTTCTATACCTTCCAGACCATGTCCTACACCATAGATTGTTACCGGGGCGAGGCCAAGGTGCAGAAAAATATACTGGATTTTGGGGTCTATGTCACTATGTTCCCCCAACTCATCGCAGGCCCCATTGTCAAGTACCGGGATGTGCAGGAGTGGCTGCATCAGCGAAAGCCGGATATCATGGCCATCAGCTATGGCTGCTGTCGTTTTGCCGTCGGACTTGCCAAAAAGGTGCTGCTTGCCAACAACCTGGGACTTTTGTGGACGGAGATATCCGAGGGGAATCTGGCCAATACCACAGTGCTGGGCGCGTGGCTGGGTGTGTTGGCCTTCGCCTTTCAGATATACTTTGATTTCTCGGGATATTCGGATATGGCCATCGGTCTGGGCGCCGTGCTGGGATTTCACTTCCCGGAGAATTTCAATTATCCCTATGTGGCAAGATCCGTTACGGATTTCTGGCGCAGATGGCATATCTCTCTGAGCAGTTGGTTCAGGGAATATGTGTATATTCCGCTGGGGGGCAACCGCAGAGGGCTGCCCAGACAGCTTTTGAATATCCTGATTGTGTGGCTGCTGACGGGGATATGGCACGGAGCGGGATGGAATTTTTTGCTGTGGGGGCTGTGGTTTGCCCTGTGGCTGATTCTGGAAAAAATGGTGCTGGGGCGGGTGTTAAAAGTCCTGCCCGCGATGGTCGGCCGGGTGTACACTTGGCTGGTGGTGTTGGTGAGCTGGGTGTTCTTTGCCATCCAGAGCGGAGCTGACGCACTGAATTATCTGTATGTGATGTTTGGTCAGGGGACGGCGGGGCTGTACGACTCTCCCACACTGTTCATTCTGCTGGAATACCGGGTGCTGCTGGTATTTGCGGTGGTGGCGGCTACACCGCTGTTTCATCGGATGACAGAGTCGCTGCTGCGCGCCACTGGCAGCGTTGCCGTAGCGGTTCGCAGGGTGCTGGAGAAACTGATCCCCGCGCTGCTGCTTTTGGCCTCCATCGCCTATATTGTGGAGGCATCCTATAATCCCTTTTTATATTTTCGATTCTGACGGACATGTGCCAGAGTGGAGAGAGGACGATATGAAACTGGAAAATGACAAACTGCATGCGGGCATGACGGTAGCCCTGTTTGCACTGGTGCTGCTGGTATTTGCCGTGGTGGATATCGTGGAGGCGGACCGCCTTTTTTCGGAGACAGAGAACAGAATGTTGGCGCAGCGGCCGAAGTGGAGTATGAAGAGTGTTCTGGACGGCAGCTATGAGGAAGAATATGAGAGCTACGCCACCGACCAGTTTGTGAGCAGGAACACCTGGATTATGCTCAAGACCCGGATGGATATTTTGCTGCAGAAAAAGGTGATTAAGGGCGTCTATCTGGCGGATGACGGCTATCTGATAGAGCAGCATCTGCCGCGTGAGTATGACGATGAGCTGATTGAAAAGAGGCTTGGCCAGCTGCGGCAGCTGACGGAGCGCTATCCCGGAACGCTGGTTATGCTGGCACCCACGGCGGATAATATATTGGCGGAAAAGCTACCGGATTATGCGGTCAGCTATGATCAGAGACAGCTGCTGGACCGGGTGAGTGAGGAGATAGGGGAGGAGCATGTCATTGATCTGTTTCCCACGCTCCGGGAGCACAGGGAGGAACAGATCTATTACAGGACAGACCACCACTGGACCACGCTGGGAGCATATTACGCCTATCTGCAATGGACGGAGAAGGTGGGGTATCCGCCCCGCAGTTTTGATCCCGCAGACCTTCAGACGGTGTCGGACAGCTTTCTGGGAACGCTGCACTCTCGGATTAATCTGCCTGTGGAGGCCGATGAGATTCAGATTTTTCCCAGAACCACTCTCCGCCGGGTAAAAATCACATACGATTTTGATAAGGAGACCTACAGTTTCTATGAACCCTCATATCTGGAGGGTAAGAACCAGTACGGATATTTTCTGGATGACAATCACGCCTTTGTGGAGATTGAAACGGCTTACGCGGCAAAGGGTAAGGAGCTTTTTATAATCAAGGACTCCTATGCCAACTCGCTGATTCCCTTACTGGCGCCCCACTATGAGAAAATTTATGTGCTGGATCTGCGATACTACAATGGCAACCTGTTCTCTTTGATGGATCAGTATGTGACCAGCGACAGGGTGAGCGTGCTGGTGATGTACAACTGTATTCACTTTCTGGAGGACTTTTCTTACCGCTGAGAGAGCGGCGGGGCTGTGAAACAAGGACGGAGGAGAAGACATGTCGATAGAAGCAGTTATATTTGATATGGACGGTGTACTGTTCGACACGGAGAAGCTGTGCATGGACAGTTGGATAGCCATTGCCGGGGAGCGGGACATGCCTGATATGGAGGTGTTTTTTCCCCGCTGTATCGGTAGGAACATGACAGATACAAAGATGCTGTTCAATGAGTTTTACGGGGATGCATATGATTATGATGAATTCCGAAAGCAGGCGTCGGCCTGGTTTCACAGCTATATTGAGGAAAACGGCGTGCCGGTGAAAACAGGAGTGAAAGAGCTGCTGGAGTATCTGCGGCGCGGCGGATACAAAATCGGCCTGGCCTCATCCACTTCCCGTCCCTCTGTGGAGGAGCTTTTGGAAAGGGTCGGGATACGGGAATATTTTCAGGGTCTTACCACCGGGGATATGGTGGAGCATTCCAAGCCCCGGCCGGACATCTATCTCATGGCCTGCGAAGGTCTGGGGGTTAATCCGGCACAGACCATGGCAATTGAGGATTCGCCCAACGGAATCCGGGCGGCTCACGCTGCCGGAATGATATCGGTCATGGTGCCCGATCTGATTGCGCCGGATCAGGAGATGCAGGAGAAGAGTTCCCTGATCTGTGGCGATTTGCTGGAAGTGATGCGCTTTTTTGAAAAATAAGGCTAAAACAGCATATTCCCGGAAAGCGCACGGAACAATATCGGGACGCCTAAACGGCCTGATATTGTTCATATGCTCTGTGCGCTTGCAGGGAATATGCGGAACAGAGGTTCTAAAGAACCTCAAATAGGGAGAGTACATATGGCTAATTTGGGGATTCCTCAGAACACCATAACGGTGTTACAAAAATACAACTTTGTGTTTCAGAAAAAATACGGACAGAATTTCCTGATTGATTCCCACGTGCTGGAGAAAATCGTGGATGCGGCTCAGATCACGGACGAGGACTGTGTGCTGGAGATCGGACCGGGCATCGGCACCATGACCCAGTATTTGGCGGAAAGCGCCAGGGAAGTGGTGGCGGTGGAGATCGACAGGGCGCTGATTCCGATTCTGGAGGACACGCTGTCGGCTTATGACAATGTGACAGTGATCAATCAGGACATTATGAAGGTGGATATACATCAGCTTGTGCAGGAGCGCAATCAGGGCAGACCCATCAAAGTGGTGGCGAATCTGCCATACTATATCACAACGCCCATCATCATGAGCCTGCTGGAGAAGCATGTGCCGCTGCAGAGCATCACCATCATGGTGCAGAAGGAGGTGGCGGAGCGAATGCAGGTGGGGCCGGGCACGAAGGACTATGGGGCGTTGTCTTTGGCAGTGCAGTACTACGCCAGGCCGGAGGTGGTGGCCAATGTGCCTGCCAACTGTTTTATGCCCAGGCCGAATGTGGACAGTGCAGTGATCCGGCTGACCAGATATCCGCAGCCGCCAGTGGAGGTGCGGGATGAGAGACATATGTTTGCCGTGATCAGGGCATCATTTAACCAGAGGCGCAAAACGCTGGCCAATGGCCTGGCCAATGGGATGGGGATACCGAGAGAGCAGGTTGTGAAAATTTTGGAGAGTATGGGGTTGTCTGCCACTATACGGGGTGAGGCGCTGACTCTGGAACAGTTTGCCCGGCTCAGCAACCTTTTGAACGAATGTTGAAGAGGCGAGCAGATTATGAAGAGATGTATTTTGATCATATGCGCCATCCTTCTTGATTGTGGGAGGCGTGCTGTTGGTGAGCTGGGAGTCCTTAAACAATGACGCTCCGGTGACTGTCACCAGATTATACGAATCCCAGGGTGAGGCTCAGGTTCTATTTTCTGGGAGACAAATCGCTGGAGGAGACCTGCAGAGTCATACAGAGCCGCGTACAGCTGTATCTGGATGAGACAGGGCGGTAAGTATTTTTAAAATAATCGATATATAGTCGGGTCCTTTCGGGACCCGACACAATATCTTGTATTTTTTCGCTTTTTTTCTATATTTATTTTTGACATACTCCCACCATTATGATACACTTATAATAACTGTTTATCCGATGGCGTCCTGTGGGCGGAGCATTATCGGATGGCTTTGTATGCGTTGCGGATGAGGGAGCGAATATCTTGGATAAATATGAATATAAAATAAAAGCAGATGAGATAAAGGCATTGATTGCTCAATGCGAGTACCAGCAGGCGGCTGAGATTGCCGACAGTATTGATTGGCGCCGTGTCAAGAGCGTGATGATGCTCTGTACCATCAGCGACCTGTATAAGATTAACCGCAGATATGAGGACAGCAGGGATATTCTATTGCTGGCCTACGACCGCCATCCGGGGGGACGCACGATTGTATACTCTCTGTGTGAGCTGTCCATCAAGATAGAAGACTATGTGATGGCGATAGAATATTATAAAGAATTTGTGCAGGTTGCTCCGAAGGATACGGGGCGGTATATTCTGCAGTACAAGCTGTATCAGGCGCAGGATGTGAGTCTGGAGGAGCGTATTGCGGTATTGGAGGAACTTAAGTCCAAGGATTATCGGGAAAAGTGGGCCTATGAGCTGGCCTACCTATATCACAGGGTAGGGCTGGCAACCAAGTGCATTGAAGAGTGTGATGAACTGATTCTGTGGTTTGGCGAGGGCAAATATGTGGTAAAGGCTATGGAACTGAAGATGCTCCATCAGCCGTTGACCGTCGAGCAGCAGGACAGGTATGAGAACCGTTTCCAGTCAGAATCGGCCTATGATGATACTGAGCAGAGCGAGTTTGCCGATGATCAGGAGAACTATCAGGAGCCGGTACAGCAGGCAGAGACAGCAGAACCTCAGGCGGAAGCGCCGCTGCCTGTGGATGTACTTCGTGCGCCAACGATCCGTATTCCTTCAGATGAGATCGAGATTCAGGTCAAGACCATGGATGTTGGACAGTATAATACCATCAATCTCCAGAAGGAGCTGGCAGAGGGACTGCGGGAGGTATTGGAGGACGAGGAGTCCCAGGATGCTATCACTCGCAGTATTATTGCGCCCATGATGGAGGAAGATACGGATTATACAGAAGCTGCAGAGGCTGTGCAGGGGGCGGAGACAGGGGAATACAGCGACACAGATGGAGCAGATGTGGAGCAGATGGAGACAGAGGTATTCTTTGGCGCTACAGGTGAAATCGGTGATGCCGATTTGATAGATGCTTCCTGGCAGCCGGAAGAGAATATCTATGCAGAGGAGCTGCCTCTGGAGGATGAGCCGGATATGGACCAGGAAGACGTTTCTGAGGCAGAGCGTGAGCAGACAGAGTATGCTGGGGACGAAATGGTGGAGGAACAATCAGAGGATGAACAGTCTGCAGAAGAGGAGGATCACACGGCGGCTGTAGTTATGGAGCAGCTTCGCATGCAGAATCTGGGCATTGAGCCACCCAGGGAGATCGCAGGTGTGCTGTCCATGGAATCCGACGGACAGATCAGTCTGGTGGTGCCGGAGTCGGAGAAGGTGGAGAAGCAGATCACCGGTCAGATGCGCATAGAGGATATTCTGGCTGAATGGGAGCGGATGAAGCGCAATAACGAGGAAAAGCGCAAGGAGGAGATACATCAGAGAGTGCTGCGGCAGACAGGCCCTATGTTTACTGCTTTTGAAGAATCCATTCGAGATGGTCTTCTGGAGCAGTTGGAGCAGGGGACGGCACCGGAGTCCATTACTTCAGAGGATGTAGTGGAGGAACTGACAGAGATCGAGGAGGAGTCTGCGCAGGAGGATTATGCCGTAGAGGAGACAGGGGAACTTCCGGAGGAGGAAGAGTTCCCTGAAGAGGAGCCAGAAGAGGCCGAGGAAGAATTCGCCGAAGAGGAGCCAGAAGGGGCCGAGGAAGAATCCGCCGAAGAGGAGCCAGAAAGGGTCGAGGAAGAATCCGCCGAAGAGGAGCCAGAAAGGGTCGAGGAAGAATCCGCCGAAGAGGAGCCAGAAGAGGTCGAGGAGGAATCCGCCGAAGAGGAGCCTGAAGAGGTTGAGGAGGAATCCGTCGAAGAGGAGCCAGAAGAGGTCGAGGAAGAGTTGCCGGAAGAGGTCGAAGAAGAGCCTGCCGAAGAGGAGGCCGAGGAAGAATCTGTCGAAGAGGAGTCTGCTGAGACTGAGGAAGAATCCGTCGAAGAAGAACCTGCTGAGGAGAAGCCGGCGGAACCTGCGGAAGTGCCCAGAGAAAGGGCGAGAGTGCGTGCGTTGACCAAGGAGGAGAAAGAACTTTTCGGCAGCTTTATCCAGAGCAGGTCTTCCAAGGAGAAGCTGATCGCCGCCATCGATGCTATCAGTATGGCTTCTTATACCGGCAATGTAGTGATCACTGGGGACGAGGGGATGGATACGCTTTCCCTGGCCAAAAACATGATCAGAGAAATACAGATGACAGACAGCAATTTTTCCGGAAAGGTTGCGAAGATCTCCGGCAGTTCCCTTAATCAGCGGGATGTGGTACAGACTCTGGACGGTCTTGCCAACGGAGCATTGATTATCCAGAAGGCATCCGACATGAATATGAATACAGTGGATACGCTCTATAAGGCACTGCAAAGGGAGCATTATGGGGTGGTCATCATTATGGAGGATACCCGCAAGGCCATGAATAAGTTCCTTGGTGTATATAGCAACCTGGCGGAATGTTTCAACGCCCGAATGGATATGGAGGCATTGAGCAATGACACGCTTGTAGCTTTTGGCAAAAAATACGCCAAGGAGATGGAATACTCCATTGATGAGCTGGGTGTGCTGGCTCTGCATACAAGGATTGCGGAGATGCAGACCAATGACCACGCCGTGACCATTATGGATGTGAGAGAGATTATGGACGAGGCAATTCACCATGCGGACCGCAAGACAATCAAACATTTTGTAGACGTTCTTCTGGCTAAACGCTATGATGAAGAAGACATGATTATTCTCAGGGAGAACGACTTTATCCAATAGAATCACTTGAAAGTTTGGGAGGTAGAGAGATGGCAGGGGTTAAGGCAAAAAAGCCGGAGAAAGAAGAGCGAAGGAGAGAAGAGTTGTTTATTTCCGAGGCGGATCAGTATCTGTTCGCTCAGGGGACTCACTATGACATTTACAAAAAGTTGGGCGCTCATCTGTCTCAGGAGGGCGATGCGGAGGGAGTGTTTTTTGGAGTATGGGCTCCCAATGCGGCATGCGTGCATGTGATCGGTGAGTTTAATGGTTGGAATGAGGAAAGCCACCCGATGGAGAAGCTGGGGCCGGGAGGCATCTATAAGCTGTTTGTGCCCGGTGTGCAGGAGGGTTGTATGTACAAGTTCCTGATTACCACACCAGAGGGACGCAAGTTATATAAGGCGGACCCGTTTGCCAACTATGCAGAATATCGTCCGGGCACGGCCTCAAAAGTGACAGATCTGTCGGGATTTTGCTGGGAGGATGAAAAATGGATGTCCGAGAGAGACCTGAAAGAGGTCCAGAAGCAGCCAATGGCAGTATATGAGTGCCATATAGGCTCCTTTATGAAGCATCCTGACGGCACCAAGGAGGGCTTTTACAATTATCGGGAATTTGCAGACCGCATTGTGGAGTATCTGAAGGAGATGCGTTACACACATATTGAGCTGATGGGAATTGCGGAACATCCCTATGACGGCTCCTGGGGCTACCAGGTAACGGGCTATTATGCGCCTACCTCCCGCTATGGCACACCTAAGGATTTTATGTACTTGATCAACAAACTGCACAAGAATAAGATCGGCGTGATCCTCGACTGGGTGCCCGCCCATTTTGCCATGGACGCTCACGGATTGGAGTGCTTTGACGGCCAGTGTATTTTTGAGCATCCCGACCCCCGACTGGGGGAGCATCCCGACTGGGGTACAAAGATTTTTAATTACGGCAAGAACGAGGTTAAGAATTTCCTGATTGCCAATGCATTGTTCTGGCTGAAGGAGTTCCATGTGGACGGTATCCGTGTGGATGCGGTGGCTTCCATGCTGTATCTTGACTATGGAAAAAGGGACGGCCAGTGGTTGCCCAACAAATACGGTGGGAACAAGAACCTGGAGGCGATAGAGTTTTTCAAACATCTGAACTCTGTGATCCGGGGAACCTATCCGGGATTTCTTACCATTGCCGAGGAGTCCACGGCATGGCCCAATGTGACTGGGGATATCGGCGGCGAGAGTCTGGGCTTTACCTTCAAGTGGAATATGGGCTGGATGCATGATTTCTGTGAGTATATGAAGCTGGACCCTCTGTACCGCAAGGGCAATCACTATGCCATGTCCTTTGCCATGAGCTATAATGAGAGTGAGAATTATATCCTGCCTCTGTCCCATGATGAGGTGGTACATCTGAAATGTTCCATGGTGAACAAAATGCCCGGCTATCAGGTGGACAAGTATGCCAATCTGCGTGTGGGCTACACTTTTATGTTCGGCCACTGCGGCAAAAAGCTGCTGTTCATGGGTCAGGATTTTGGGCAGGAGAGAGAGTGGAGCGAGGAGCGGGAGCTTGACTGGTTTCTGCTGCAGGAGAGAAACAATCTGGGCATGCACAACTATGTCCGTGACCTGCTGGCGCTGTACCGCAAGTATCCCTGCATGTACGAGAACGATAATTCCTGGAAGGGCTTTGAGTGGATGAATGCGGACGACACGGACAGGAGTACTTACTCCTTTGTAAGAAAGTCCGAGAGCGGGCGCAACAACCTGCTGTTTGTGATGAACATGACTCCCATGCGCTGGGAGAATTATGTGGTGCCTGTGCCTAAGAAGAAAAAGTATAAGCTGGTGCTGAACAGTGACGATACCTGCTATGGCGGCAATGGCAGCACCGTGCCGGAGGAAGTGACGGCTGTGGACGAGCCCTGCCATTACCACGACTACACCATCTCCTTTGACCTTCCGCCCTACACGGCTGTGGTATTCCAGTACTAGACGGTTAAGAAAACTGAAAAATGGTCGAAATAATAGGTGAGTGTTCAGGCACTCACCTATTTTGTCAGATGCGGAACTTAATTTTCCGGTAAGCGACGGGAATGAATAATTTCAGAAAGGAATGCATATGAAAATAAATTTTGATCATGCAGTGAAGGCGAATACCCCCCAGGAAACGGGGGTGCAGGGGGCACAGTCCCCGCAGCAGCATCGTCAGGCGGGAAGAAGCCGCAGTTATGGAGCTTACATAGATGGCAGAGACAGTGTACATCCCGGTAATGCTCTGGGCAGCCGTTGGAATTCCGGTCGGAAAGCAGCCCGTGGGAAAACCATGGCGGATATTCAGGCGCAGGCTGGCGTAGCGGATGTCCAGGCGATGCAGAACCAGATGACAGTTATGTCACATACCATGTCAGATGAGGACTATGCCCGCATGGCCCGAGAAGGGTATGATCCCAGAGAGATGGACCCGCAGGAGACGGTGACCATACTGGATAAGATTAAGGCGGAGCTGGTAAAGGCGGGCTGTAATATCGCGGGATATACGGACACGCTGGATATGGATACTCTGGCAGCGGCTGTGGGTGATCCGGGGCTGGCGCAGGCATTACAGGACAGCTTTGCGGCGGCAGATGTTCCTCTTTCCATGGAGAATCTGGAAAAGACACTGAGTGCCATGGATATGGCTGAAGGTCTGGAGACACCGGACGAGGGGGATTATTATTATATGATCCGCAGCGGCCTGGAGGCCACGGTGAAGGGATTCTATCTGGCGGAGGCCAGTGGATCGGCTCTGGAGCAGGAGCAGCAGGCGGAATATTTTGACGCAGGGGTAAAGGGCTATATGACCCGGAATATTGCGGGTCAGCAGGAGTTTTCCGCAGATTCTGGGGCGGAGGCAGTACCGGAGGCTCAGGAGATCGACAGGCTGCTTGCGACTTTGGGGTGCAGCGGCACGGAGCAGGAACGGGATGCTGCGGCATGGCTGATTCAGAGAGGGCTGGAGGTGGATCAAGACAGCCTCAGAAGAGCCATGGAGATCCGAAGCGTAGCTTTTCCTGTGGCAAAAGAGAGTGTGGCGCAGGCGGCAGCGGCGGCCATCGCAGACGGCTATGATCCTCTGGACGGGAATTTGGCAGATCCCAGATCCATCCGGCAGAAGGCGTATGATCTGATGGCGTACTATCAGAGCAGCGATGCAGAGCGGCGGATAAACGACCACCGCATGCTGGAGGAGATACGGCTGCGCATGACGGTGGAGACCAATGTGAAGCTGTTGGAGAGCGGTTTTTCCATAGATACCAGACCTATAGAGGAGACAATAGAGGCTCTGAAGCAGGCACAGCAGCAGCTGGCAAGGGAGTTTTTCCCGGAGCCGGAACTCTCTGATGAAGAGGCGTCCGCCCGATACCAGCAGCTGCAATCCGCCTGGCAGGTGGCGGAGGAGCTGCCGGGCCTGCCCATAGATACCGTGGGCCGCTGGCAGGAGAGAATCCAGGGGGCGGACGATCCTGCGCTGGAGGAGTTTCATCGGGAAGGCAGGGCGCTGCAGGCTGATTACGAGAAGGCAGGACAGCGCTATGAGGCGATCTGGACCCAGCCCCGGGCGGATATGGGAGACAGTATTCGCAAGGCTTTTGCCAATGTGGATGATATTCTGCAGGATCTGGGATATGAGCTGACGGAGGAGAACCGCCGGGCCGTGCGGGTGCTGGGATATAACCGGATGGAGATTACCCCGGAGCATGTGGAACAGATAAAGGCTGCATGTTCCACTGTGGAGGAGGTTACCAGACAAATGACTCCGGCGGCGGTGCTGCGCATGATACGGGACGGCGTTAATCCGCTGGAGCAGAGTCTGCCGCAGCTGCAGGAATATTTTGAAGAGAGGAATCGGGATCAGGGGCAGGGGTCCCGGCAGGAGACGGAGAGGTACAGCCGTTTTCTGTACAAACTGGAGAAAAGGGGTGAGATCACTCCCGAAGAAAAAAGCGCATTTATTGGCTGCTACCGGCTGCTCCGTCAGATTGAAAAGGGTGACAGCGCCGCCATCGGCAGCATTGTAAACACCGGGGCGGAGATGAACTTTTCCACACTGTTGTCGGCGGTCAGAAGCCGCCGCGCAGGGCATATGAATACGCTGATAGATGACGCTGTGGGGGGATTAAGCCGTCTGGAAAGTCAGGGCGTCCGTATTGATGAGCAAATCAATCTGGGGTATGCGCGAGAGTGGAACCGGGTGTTGGAGGAAGCGGTGGAATCGGATGACCAGACCTACTCCGAAGCAGAGGGCGACAGCGCCAGGATGCGCCAGGAGTGGGCGCAGGCTGCCTCGGCATCCCAGGAAGTATACAGAGAGTTGGAACGGGCGGGAGAAACGCCCACTGCAGCCAATATATTGAGCGCTCAGAGCATGGAGGCTGAGATTCAGAAGATTCTGAGCCGTTGGAATATGACTACAGGCCGCAGGGAGAAGCCTGCACAGCTGTGGCAGCGCCTGCAGGAACCCGGAGAATTCAGAGAGTCCTATCAGGAAGCAGTGGCGGCAGAGGAAGAGCAGCTTGAACATCAGATTCTGGAGGAGACGGAGCAGCTGGTAGATGTGCGCTCCCTGCAGCTGGCATCCAAACAGCTGCATCTGATGGGGAGTCTGTCCCGGTCGGAGGAATACTATTTTCCCATAGAACTGGGCGAAGAGGTTGCGGCAATACATTTGCAGATATGCCGCGGAGAACAGGAAAAGGGAATGGTGCGCATTGAACTCACCAGCGCGTGCATGGGCAGCCTGAAAGGAGAATTCCAGGTAAAGGATGGCACGGTAAACGGTTATTTTGTGGGAAATCAAAATGAAGCGGTTATGAATCTGCGCCGTTCGGCCGATATATTTGATAGTTATCTGGCGGAGGGATTGCAATCGGGCCAGGTGGAGTATGTATATAATGAGTCAGGGAAGACTGCCATGTCCTGGGACAGGACAGAGACCGGAAGCGTTGCGGAACAGAGAAGTCTGTATGCGACTGCCAAAGCTTTTTTACAGACTGTCCGGGATGTGGAAAAACAGATGGAAAGGAATCCGGAACACTAAATACGCAGAACATTAATTCAGGAGGATTCATATGAGAATTAACTACAATGTAACAGCTATGCTGACCAACAATGCACTGGTGAACAGCGATAAGGCTCTGTCCGCATCGCTGGAGAGACTTTCCAGCGGATATAAGATCAATCATGCCAAGGACAATCCGGCAGGACTGGCCATGGCAAAACGAATGAATGCCCAGCTGGAGGGCCTGGATGCCGCCAATGACAATGCAAGCGACGGAATATCCATCATAGAGATTGCGGATGGCGCTATGAGTGAAGTCAGCGCAATGCTGCAGAGAATCAATGAACTGACAGTGAAGGCGTCTACTGGAACAATGACAGATGGGGATCGGGAGATTGTACAGGAAGAGGTGAATGAGCTCAAGAAAGAGATTGAGCGCGTGAAAGAGACTACCCAGTTCAATGGCAAGAATCTGCTCGATGGTACATTTGATGTGAAGGGCTATACCAATGATGAAAAGATCAAGGTATGCGGCTTTAGTGAAAAGACCCCGAGAGGTTTTTATACAATCACTTCCCTTACCGTTACAGACGAACTGGACGCTGAGGGCAATCCTACCGGGTATAAGACGGCGACCGGTGTGACGCTGAATAAAACTGGCGAGAATAGTTTCCCGGCAGGTGTGGATGAGCAGGATATCGTATGCGAGAATGGTTTTGTGACTATCAAGGGAAGCAATGGTTTTGAATTGAAACTGGATCTGAATGACGCGGATAACGGCACAGTGACCGACCTGGATGTGGAAGTTACGGATGTGGGGCCTATGCGCATACAGATCGGCGCGAATGAAGGTCAGATTATAGCCCTTGAGATTCCGCCTGTTTCCCTGCGCAATATGGGAATTGAAAAAATCGATGTGAGTACTCAGGCCGGTGCCCAGGACGCTCTGGGACGGATGAATGGGGCGATTGGTTTTGTATCCCGCATCAGAGGCAGACTGGGCGCTTATCAGAACCGCCTGGAGTCTACCGTGAACAGCCTGGATGTATCCACAGAAAGCATGACTGCTGCCTACTCCCGAATTATGGACACGGATATGGCGGAGGAGATGACACAGTACACAACCAATCAGGTGCTGACCCAGGCCGGTACATCCATGCTGGCGCAGGCCAACGAGAGACCGTCTCAGGTGCTGCAGCTGTTACAGTAGCAGGCTATATAGACAAATACGCGATTGCGAAACGTTCCTGGCAAGTGACGGGATTGGTCAATAGGGAAAAACGGTAAGGGAGGTATGGCACACGATGACATCGGAGATCAAACAACAATTCACATTCCGCATCTCACAGGCCAATTCCACGGAGATGGTTGTGATTTTGTATGAGATGACCCTGCAATATCTGACAGATGCTGAAGGATCTGCGAAGCAGGACGATTTTGCCGGGTATCAGGGGGCTGTCCGCCGGGCGAGGGGATGCGTGGAGGAACTGATTCAGTCCCTGCATCTGGAATATGAGCCGGCGGCGGCTTTGAGACAGCTGTATCTATTCTGTCTCAGAAGACTTGCCCAGGCAGAGGTGCGCATACATCCCGAACTGCTGCAGGAGGTCTCCGGTGTGATCAAGCCGCTCTGCGATGCCTACAGGCAGATTGCGGCGCAGAACACTGCTGGACCGGTGATGCAGAACACCCAGGTGGTATACGCAGGTCTGACCTATGGCAAAAATACTCTAACTGAGAACATGACTGACCAGAGTATGAATCGGGGAATGCTCATATAGGCCTCGAAGTCTGCCTGCAGGGACAGGCGCTTTCTCAGCGGCGTACTCCTCGGCTGAAAGAGCCGACAGATGCTTGTACCGTTTTAAAAGTGCATTAATTTCATAAATATAGCAGTCGATCATGTCAGGTTCGACAGCGTTATCAAAGCCCGCATACGCGATTTCCAGCGCGATGCGGGTTTTTTCAAGGTCTTCCCGCAGGGACGGCACAGAAAAACGTATATCCATGTCCTCGGAGGTATAATAGCTTTGCGTATAATATGTTTTCATGTTGTCCTCCAATTGGAAATATTTGGTGTTATAAGTATAGCACCAGTATTTGTAAAATATTCCAGCAAATACAATCCTGTGTTCTATTTATCAAACCTTTTCAATATGATGATAAAAACAGGCTGCCGGGAGGGACACATGAATCAGACAGGAATATTGCTGATTATGGGAATCTGTGTGATGATATTGCTTGCGCTCGCCTGGAGACGTCGGCTGGAATGGCTGCTGAATCTTGTGCTCAGGGGAGTGCTTGGGGCAGTGGCGATTTATTTTATCAATCTGGCGGTGGTCGGACAGGGATATCCTGCGCTGGTAGGAATTAATCCGACAACGGTTTTGACATGCTCAGTGCTGGGATTTCCTGGGCTTGCGGCACTTTACGGACTTCAGATTTTTTATTTATTGTAATATTTTCACAAAATTAAATTTTTTTGTTTTTGGCTATAGACATTTTTAAAAATAGCGGATATAATGCATTTCAACAAGAGGCGATTCGAGTCTCTTATCATCTGATCATCATTTTATTGTTGATTTGTGATTCACAAGATTACACCACTTATTATGTGCCGCATTTGTGAGCAAGAAGAAAGGAGATGTGTTTTTGGAACATAAGATTTTGGCCCTTTGTGATCCCGAAGAGGATTATGCGGGGCAGTTGGCGGCGTATCTGCAAAGCCATAAGGAATTTCCCTGGGAAGTGCAGGTCTATACCGGAATTGCGGAGCTGACGGGTAGCGGAAGGGCTGAAGAGATTGATCTGCTTGTGGTGGCGGAGTCGATATACCAGCCAGAGCTTCCGGTGGAGGCCCCGGCGACAGTGTTGTTGAATGAGAGCGGCTTGATCAGGTGGTCTTGCCTGAAAAATGTGGACAAGTATCAGCCCGCCGAGAATGTGCTGAAAGAACTGCTGGGAATCTACATAGAGAAGGAGGAGAACTTTTTTCCCCGCCTGGAGACGGGAAGGCGGACAAAGATTGTGGGAATGTACTCTCCCGTACGCAGATGTCTGCAGACCTCCTTTGCGCTGACCTATGGACAGATTTTGGCAGAAAAGCATCAAACTCTGTACCTGAACTTTGAACACTATGCGGGAATACCGGAACTGCTGCCCGACGAGAAGGGAAGAGACATGTCCACGCTGCTGTATTATATGAAGTCAGACCGGGAAAAATTTGCGCTCCGGATGAAGGTTCTGGTACAGAAAAAGGGGCGGCTTGACTATATTGCCCCCGCGTATATGGGACAGAACCTGATCTATATCACGGCGCAGGAGTGGCAGCAGTTTTTATGGAAAATCGGCGAGAGCGGAGAGTATGATTATGTCATTCTGGATTTGTCGGAGAACATGCAGGGGCTTTTAGAGATTCTCAGGAAGTGCTGCCGGGTATATATGCTGGTCAGAGAGGACCCTGTGGCCAGGTGCAAGATAGATCAGTATGAGCAGATACTGTCACTGTATGAATACGAGGATGTGAAAGAAAAAACCAGAAAGTGCCATTTGCCTCTGTTTCATCAGCTGCCCGATCAGATCGAGCAATATACGCGGGGAGATCTGGCCAAATATGTGAGGGAACTGATCGAAGAGGAGGAGTCGGATGCCGGGCATCCTGCACAGGTGGGAAAGGACGGGTGAAAACGGATGTTAAAAGATTATGGAGAATTGAAGCGGGAGCTGCACCGCAGAGTTCTGGAACAGCTGGACTATGGCAGAGAACAGTCTGACGAAGAGATCATGGAGATTATTGATGAGGTGCTGCTGGAGGAACAGCTGCTGAGGCTTTTGCCGGTCAGTGAGAGCCATCATCTGCGCACCGAGTTATTTTATTCCCTGCGGCGGCTGGACATTCTGCAGAGTCTTATCGAGGATCAGGGTATCACGGAGATTATGATTAACGGTCCCGGCAGTATATTTGTCGAACGGGCAGGACATTTAGAGGAACTGGATGCAGGTTTTGAATCAGAGGAAAAATTGCAGAATGTTATCCAACAGATTGTTGCAGGCTGTAACAGAGTAGTAAATGAAGCATCTCCTATCGTTGACGCCAGACTTTCCAACGGCGCCAGAGTCAATATCGTCATGAGTCCCATAGCCTTAAACGGTCCCATCGTCACTATTCGTCGTTTTCCTGATACCCCGGTTACCATGGAGGAGCTGATCCGCTGGGAATCCATATCCCGAGAGGTGGCAGAGCTTTTGCGGCTGCTGGTTCAGGCCCGATACAATATTTTTATCAGCGGCGGTACGGGCAGTGGGAAGACCACCTTTCTCAATGTGTTGTCGGGATATATTCCCGCCTGGGAGAGAGTTATCACGATTGAGGACAGCGCGGAGCTGCAGCTTCAGGGCCTGCGCAATCTGGTTCGTATGGAGACCCGCAACAGCAACGTGGAGGGGTGCCGGGAGATATCCATCAGGGATCTGATTCGCACCAGCCTGCGGATGCGGCCTGACCGGATTATCGTAGGCGAAGTCCGTGGAGCGGAGGCGGTGGATATGATGCAGTGTCTGAATACGGGGCATGACGGTTCTATGTCCACCGGCCATGCCAACAGTGCGCAGGATATGCTCTCGCGCCTGGAAAATATGATTCTGATGGGCATGGATATTCCGCTGGCCGCCATCAAAAAACAGATTGTATCCGGCATTGATATCCTCGTACATCTGGGGCGCCTTCGGGACAGGAGCCGAAAGGTGATGGAGGTATCGGAAGTGTTGGACTGCGAAGAAGACCGCATCCGCCTCAATCCCCTGTATAAGTTTGAGGAGACAGGAGAGAGCGGGGAGGGACGGGTACTGGGAAGTCTGGTTCGGAAAGGAGGATTGGTGCATGATCATAAGCTCAAGGCTGCGGGGCTGCAGCTCAGGTGCTAGCCTGAGGGAGAATCTTGCCGATCTGGGAAAGGGTGCATTGATTACCGGACTGTTCGCTTTCTTTTTCTATCGCAGTGCCTGGGCGCTGCTGCCCATGGCGCCGATTGGGTGGCTATATCTGCGAATGAGCAGGCGTCATCGGAGCCGCCGGAAAAACAGGGAACTGCTGGTGCAGTTTAAGGAGTGTCTTCTGGCGGTGGCGGCCTCCATGAGAGCAGGGTACGCTGTAGAAAATGCGTTTACAGACAGCATGACGGATATGCGGAGTATGTTCGGAGCAGGGTGCGCTATGGAACAGGAACTCAAGCTGTTGCGCCAAGGACTGGGCAACAATGTACCACTGGAGATATTGTTGACGGAGATGGGGAGGCGAAGCGGTCTGGAGGAGATGCAGGAGTTTGCGGAGGTATTTTCCATTGCCAAGCGAAATGGCGGAAGCATTCCTGTGATGATTGATGCAGCCTGCGGTTCGATCAGCCGCAGACTGGCGGTGGAGGAGGAGATGGAAACACTGCTGTCCGCCCGGAAGCTGGAACAGCGAGTGATGAATGCCATGCCCTTTATGATTGTCTGGTATGTGGAGGTCAGCAACCCCGGCTATTTCGATATGCTGTATGGTAATCTGACAGGGGCGGCGCTGATGACCATATGTCTGGGGATATATCTGGCGGCATATGCCCTCTCGGAAAAAATTTTCGAAAAAACCTTTGAGGACGGATGAGGGAGGTGATGAAATGTTTTTGATCGGAATAATCGTGATGCTGGGGTTTGTCCTGTTGGGCTGCCTGTCCCGGCGGGAGGAGGGAGGGCTGCTGGAGCGGATGGCAATGTATTTGTACAAAAAAGGTTGTATTTATAAGCTCCCATTTTTGAATGCCCATTCTGTACAGAAGGATCTGGAGAGCCTGCATCCGGGGCAGTCGGGCATGCTCCTGCAGGGGGAGTATTACCGTCAGAAGCTCCGAATGTTGCTGCTGGTGCTGGGGGTGGGAACGTTGCTGGGAGTGTTGGTGAGAGTGAAGGAGACGGCGGGAGGTATACTGACGGATCAGGGTGAGCTGCTGCGGCCCGAACCGGGGCAGGGAGAACGACAGGTGGAGCTTCAGGCCTGGCTGGAAGGGGAAGAACCGGGGCGGTTTACCGTATCGGTGCCGGAGAGGCGGTTGACGCAGCAGGAGGTACAGGAGCTGTACGGGGAGTTCTGGGAAAGGCTGAGGCAGGAGGCGTTGGGGGAGAATCCTTCCTGGCAGCAGGTGTCCTCCCCGCTGGCACTGGTGGACGGACTGGAGGGATATCCCTTTACCGTATCCTGGCGCAGCAGCGACTATGAACGGATAGGGACGGGCGGGATAGTTCACAGTCCGGCCCAGCCGGAGACAGTGATCCTGACAGCAGATATCCGTTATCTGGATTATCTCTGGCAGGAGGAACAGGAGGTTGTGGTAGTTCCTCTGCATTTAGAAGGTACGGAACTTCTGAGTGCCCAGGCGAAGGAAGCCTTCCGCCTGGCGGAGGAGGAGGCTGCGGTTATGGATCGGATCTCGATGCCATCGTCACTGAACGGGAAGCGATTGTTTTGGAAAGAGATCCGTAAGGACCACAGCCTGGTACTGATGTTGATGACTGTATGTACATCGGCGGCCATATTTCTCTTTCGGGATCGAGATCTGCATCAGCAGGTACTTCAGCGGCGGGAGAGAATGAAGGGAACCTATCCCGTGGTATTGAACAAGTTTAGTCTGTACCTGGGGGCGGGTATGACCATAAGGGGAGCCTTCCAGAAGATTGCGCTGGACTATCATAAAAGGCGGAGCGGAGGGAATGAGCAGCCTCTGTATGAGGAGATGCTCTACGCCTGCAATCAGCTGCAGGCGGGGATATCAGAGAGCCGCGCCTATGAGATGTGGGCCGCCCGTACCGGACTGCAGGACTGTGCCAGACTTAGCGCTATGCTGGCGCAAAATCTGAAAAAGGGGAATGCCGCGCTATTGTCCCGACTGAAGGAGGAGGGGGATAAGGCTCTGCAGGAGGATTTGAATCTGCGCAGAAAAAAGGGGGAGGAAGCGGGTACCAGGCTGCTGGTTCCCATGATAATGATGATGGCCATTGTAATGGTGTTGGTTATGATTCCGGCATTTCAGAGCTTTGGAGTATAAGAAAGAGAGGAAAAACATGAAGACAGTAAATAAAGTGAGAAACTGGATGGACAAAAAGATAATTGCATGGAGGAATTTTATGACAGCGGAAAATGCTGGCATGGGAACGGTGGAGGTTATTCTGATCATCGTGGTACTGGTGGGTATTGTGATTATTTTCAAGTCACAGATCACGGATTTGGTGGAATCCATCTTCTCCAAGATCACGAAACAGGTTAATAAGGTCTGAGGAATCTATCATGGCGGGGCGGAAAAGTGTAGGAACAGGGTCTGTTCTTTCCGGATACCTGACTGTATATGCGGCTCTGACACTGACAGTGATGATATCTCTGTGCCTGGTGCTGATCGAGGGAGTCCGGCGCAATACCATTGCCTTTGAGACGGAATGCGTGATGGATATCGGCATGGACAGTGTGCTGGCGGAATACCACAGGGAACTGCTTAGGCGATACGGGCTGTTTATGATAGATACATCCTATGGAACGGACTATCCGTCTTTCTACAATACAGAGCAGCATCTGGCAACATATCTGTCACGCAATCTGTCCTATGAAGATTGCCACCAGTTGTCCTTTCTCTATCATGATCTGCTGGGGATGCGGTTGGAGGATGTACAGATTCTGAGAGTATCTTTGGCAACGGACAATGGAGGCAGGACGTTTCAGCATCGGGCGGCGGAGCATATGCAAAGCCGCCTGGGACTGGAAATCGTGGAAAAATTGTTGGAATGGACGGAGACTGTGGAGGGATACGGGCTTCTGGAACAGAATATCGAAGGACAGCTTGACCAGGTAGGGGCGCAGCTGAGGCAGTATGATGGTATGGAGAGACAGATCGGGGAGGAGGAATGGGTCAAAATCCATATTACGGACCCCACCCAGGCTGTACAGCAGCTGCGCCGGGAGGGAATCCTGAAATGGGTGGTGGAGGATGTCGCTGCACTGTCCACTGTCGCTGTTGATTTAGAGCAGTATGTCAGCAGGCGTGCGGCAAGAGGGGAGATTAACCATGGCAGTTCATGGGACCAGGAAGAACTGGATGTTGTGGACAATATCTTCTTGCTGGAATATTTTATGGCTTACGCTGGCAGGTACGGAGCCCCGCTGGAGGACAGTCTGCTGCAGTATCAGGTGGAGTATCTGCTGTGCGGTAAAGCCAGCGACAGGGACAATCTGCATCAGGTGGTCAGTCTGCTCTGTGGTATCCGTGAGGCGGCTAATGTAATATATCTGTTGGAAGATGGGGTGAAGAGAGGGGAAGTGAAGGCTCTGGCGGAAGTCCTGGCCAACGCTGTAGTTATGCCGGAGTTGGGACCACTGTTTGAGACGGCGTTGATTTTGACCTGGGCTTACCTGGAAAGTCTGTATGATGTGAAGGTTCTTCTGGCAGGAGGAAGAATTGAGCTTCTCAAAACAGAAGAGAACTGGCACTATTCTCTGGTGAATATCTGGAATCCGCAGACAAAGGAGCAGGAGGCTAAAGGGCAGGGGCTGTCCTATGAGGATTATCTGAGGATTCTGCTGTATATGGAGCCACCGGATACACTGACTATGAGATTTATGGATCTGGTGGAGATGGATATCCGCAGGACCGATGGCAATGAATATTTCCGTATGGACGGATGTATTGATGGACTGGAAGCGGAGGCGCAGATATATTCCAGCTACGGCTGCCAGGTTACAATCAGAAGAGATAAAACATATTGAGGCGGGAGGTGAGCAGATATGCCTTTTCTATGGATGGAAACAAAGAAAGCGTATGTAGACTATAATTCAGTGCCCTCTCCCATGAGCAACTTCCTGTTACAAAACTATAAATCAAAGCCATGCATAGAGGGGGCATATCTGCCTGCGTCCTGCCATACTGACAGAAAATTAAAGGGAAGCATGACGGTGGAGGCAGCGGTGATAGTACCGCTTCTGCTGATGTTTTTTCTCCATCTGGGCAGCTATATGGAGATGCTGCGCCTGCATGGCAGGCTGGAGTATGCGCTGTGGCAGACAGGCAAGGAACTGGCAGTATATGCGGTGGCGGAGGCCGGAGACGGCATACCGGATGTAGCAGTATCATATCTGTATGTGAACAGCAGGCTGCAGCAGATACTGGGCAGAGAGTATCTCGATGGTTCTCCGCTGGTATATGGCAGTCTGGGACTGAATTATCTGGCATCAGAGTATCAAGAGGATGAAAATATCAATATCATTCTCACCTATCAGGTCAGTCCTTCCATCACCTGTTTCCCCTTCCCTTATTTCCGCATGACCAGCAGATATTATGGACGGGCATGGACCGGTTATGCCGTGGGAAAAGAAGAGAAACAGACAATTTATGTATATGTGACTGAGGATGGAGAGGTGTGGCATAGCCGGGGGGACTGCTCCTATTTGAAACTCAGCATTTATGAGGCTTCGCCGGAGAGGGTATGGACTCTTCGCAATGAAAACGGGGAATGCTACAGGGCCTGTAATCGATGCGAGGGGCGGCCACAGGGAGAAAACGTCTATTTGACTCGGGAGGGAAACCGGTATCATACCACCAGAAACTGTCCGTCTCTGCAGAGGAGAGTACATGCAGTGCCGTGGCAGGAAAACATGCCTTACCGTCCCTGCAGCCGCTGCAGCGGACATTAGACAGCTGACTGGAGGAAAGCGGAGTAAAAAGAACACTGATAAGAAGGAGTGATAACATGTGGGAATGGGTGGGATATCTATGCGCAGTACTGCTGCTGGCATATCACAGTGCCATTGATATCCGGCAGCAATGTATACCGGGAAGGTCTCTGGCGGTAGGGGTGGTTCTGTCGTGCTGCTGGACTCTGGGCAGGGTGCTGCTGGGATCGCAGTCATGGCTGGAGTCCTGTATTGGGCTGATGCCAGGAGCGGTTATCCTGCTGCTGTCCGGGGTCAGCAGAGAGCAGATAGGCAGGGGTGATGCCTGGGAGCTGGTGCATATGGGGAACTGGCTGGGATGGTTCCATTGTCTGGCCGCTTTGGGGATTGCTCTGTTTGGCATCTTTTTGGTCAGTGTTTTTCTGCTTATCCTGGGCAGAGCCAAAAGAAACACCCGAATCCCCTTTGTTCCCTTTCTGTGTGCAGGAGCCGTCATCCGAATACTGTGTGCGGAATTCGTCTGAACAGAATATGCGCTGAAGCGCAAGGAATTAAGGTGTATTTTATGAAAAAACAGACAAAATTTGAGGGATTTTTTTCGGTGGAGGCGGCGCTGGTGCTGCCAGCAGTGTTGGGAGTATATGTTTTTCTGATTGTCATGCTTTTTTTTCAGTATGACAGATGTCTGCTGGAGCAGGATATGGCCTCTATAATGATAAAGGCCGGAAACTATGCGGGAACACCCCAGCAGAGAATGGAGTATTTGTGTGGACTGACCGCACAGTGGGAGCGGGAACGATATTTGTGGGTAGAGCCGCAGACACCTTATTTTACTATACGGGGCTCCCAGATCCGGCTGGAGACTGCTGGTGAATACATGGTGCCAATATTAGGCTTTTCGGCAGGAGCAGAAGGAACACATCGCATGGAGATCGTGTATCAGACGACTGCGTGGGACAGGACAGCGCTGGTATATGCGTTAGCTGGAAGGCAAAACAAGAAGGAGGACAGAGAAGGGAATGAATAAAATAGATTTACAGAATAATATATTGGAGACAGAGTATGTTAGAAATCTGAACTGCAATTATGAGAGGGTGATGCTGGAGGACAAACCGGAGGAGAATCGTTATCAGTACTGTATTCTGAGCCGGGGCGGAATTCGGTATCTGCTGCCCTGCAGTCTGCGGTACATCAATGGGGACGCTTTTTTGTATTATGATATTTCTTCCACACAGAATATGACGCAGCTGTTCGAGAACAGAGTGATAAAGAGGGAGTGGATGAAAGATTTTCTCTGGGGAATGGAGCGGATGCAGCAGGAACTTGGACGTTACCTGCTGGAGGAACATAGTGTGATCTGGCGTCCGAAGCATATATATCAGGATTTGGAAAAGAATGATTTCTACTTTATGTATATTCCTTATTATCAGAAAGACTCCGGTTTTAAAGAGTTGTTGGACTTCTGGGTGGAGCATATTGATTATGAGGATGAAGCTTTGGTGGAGTTTGTATATGGCCTGCATGGGCAGTATGATACGGTGGGTGATGCGTGTCTGAACAAACAGATCTTTGAGAGCTATAAGGAGGTGGAGAAGAGAGAAAGAAAGAGACAGAATATACCGGTGATAGAGCCTGCGGCGGAGCAGAATTCATCGGTTCCCACGATGACAGAAATGGAAGCACAGCAGGATGTTATAGACGGAAGAAAAGGACTGTTCTCATTTCTGGGAGGACGCAGGAAAAAGCAGGATACGTTGTCCTACCAGGAGGTTTTGCAGCGACAGGTGAGCATGCAGACACTGAGTGCAGTCAGCGAGGAGGTCTATGGCAGGGAAGAGCAGGAGGATGGGGAGGAATATGGAAGAACAGTGTACCTGGAACCCCAGAAGGAACAGAGCAGAGGCTTGTATCGGAATAATGGGGAACTGGCTGTGAGAATTGAAAAGCTGCCTTTTGTGGTTGGAAAGAAAAAGGATGAAGTGGATTATGTGCTGGCAGACCGCTCGGCAAGCCGACTTCACGCACGAATTCTGGAAGAGAATGGCTGCATTTATCTGGAGGATCTGAATTCGACCAATGGCACATTTAAAAACGGTCTGCGGATGCATCCCTATGAAAAACGTCGTCTGGAAAAAGACGATGAACTTCGTTTTGGTAAAGAGGAATATATTTTTCAATAAGGTTCCAGCAGTTTTCCGTTGACGAAAAGGGGCAAAGAGTGGTACAGTCTTCTATATGGATAAACAGAGGAATATTTATGGATGAATACATTGAGAAACTGAAAACTCTTCCTTTTGTCAGCGTCATATTGGTAGCAGTCAATGCAGGCGTGTTTCTGCTTTGTCAGCTGCCGGGCAGTATTCTGTATGCGAAGGGATGCCTGAGGATATATGAAATCATTGGATACGGGGAATATGGTCGTATATTGTGGGCGATGTTTTTACATGCGGATGCCAGTCATCTGTTCAGCAATATGATTATTCTTCTTTTTATGGGTGCCATGATAGAAAGGGCAATCGGACATATTCCCTTTGTGGGAATCTATATGGCGTCCGGTCTGATCGGAAATATGCTGTCCCTGGCAGGCAAGCTGTTGCTCAGCGATCTCACGGCCTCTCTGGGAGCGAGTGGCGCGATATTCGGTCTGGACGGACTGTTGTTGGCGATGGTATTGGTCTCCCGTTAACAGATAGAGAATGTAACTACTGGAAGAGTGATGTTGATGATCTGTTTGTCTTTGTATAGCGGTTTCGTCGGGGGCAGTGTGGACAATCTTGCCCATATCGGCGGACTAATGGCAGGCTTTCTGATAGGTATGGTATATTTGATATGTAGACGCATCTTCGTTAAATAGATCTCGATGCGGGTTATGGAGGAAAAGGTGAATATCAATATTTACTATGGAGGACGGGGCTTGATTGATGACCCCACCTTATATGTGATCAATAAAATGCAGGAAGTGCTTGAGGAGTTGCGAGTGAAGGTGACGCTGTACAACCTGTGTGAGAACAAAAGTGCTATTCCAACGCTGCCCCAGACGCTGAAAGAGGCGGATGGCATCATTCTCGCCAGTACTGTGGAGTGGTATGGAATCGGTGGGTATATGTATCAGTTTCTGGACTCCTGCTGGCTGTATGGGGATAAGGAGAAGATTGCCCGATTGTATATGTGTCCTGTGGTCATGTCCACTACCTATGGAGAGCGGGAGGGAAAGATGCAGCTGGCTACCGCCTGGGAGGTGCTGGGCGGTTTGCCCTGCAGTGGCATCTGCGGCTATATCGCTAACACGCTGACGCTGGAGATGAAACAGGAGTATACTACAATTATTGAAAAGAAAGCGGAGAATCTGTATCGGACTATCAATCAGAAAATTCCCAGTTTTCCGGCCAGTAATCAGGCGGTAAAGAATACGGTGGCCATCACTCCGAACGTGGATCTTACTCCGCAGGAGTCGGAACAGCTATCACGCTATGCGGCGGATGACAGCTATGTACAGCGCCAGAAAGAAGATATTCAGGAACTGGCAAGTATGTTCAGGGATATGCTGAACGAGAAGGACGGGGGGTTACAAGACTCATATGTTCAACAGTTTCAGCAGGCATTCCGGCCGCAGCCCGGTTTTTCCGCTGCTTATGCTCTGAAGCTGGACGGGAAGGAGGAAGCCCTGATCATTCAGGTGGATGGTCCGGATATGGAATGCTATTATGGCGGAGTGGAAGCGCCGGATGTGGAGGTGACGGCCGCACCGAATATAATTGATGACATCATTGCGGGGACGACGTCTTTCCAGAGCGCCTTTATGACCGGTGCGATGAAAATGAAAGGTAATTTCCGTGTGATGCGGATGTTAGATAATCTGTTTGTTTTTGAGGGGGAAAGATCATGAAAAAAAATGACTGTATTTTTTGTAAGCTGGCCAATGGAGAGATTCCGACCAGGACAATTTATGAAGATGGGGAGTTTCGGGTGATATTGGATGCTGCGCCTGCCACCAGGGGACATGCTTTGATTCTGCCCAAGGAACATGCCGACAATCTGTACCAGCTTCCTGAGGAACTGGCAGGAAAAGCCTTTGTACTGGCCAGAAAGCTGGCATTATCCGTGACAGAAAAATTAGGATGCCAGGGCTTTAATATTGTACAGAACAATGGTGAGGTGGCCGGTCAGACGGTCTTCCACTTTCATATGCATCTGATTCCGCGTTATACGGAGGATGGACAGGGCACTTTCTGGGAACCCCAGCACTTTACAGATGAGGTATTGGATGAGATTTGCAGTCAGCTGACAGAATAGAAAGAACTGTCGTATTGATAAGAATGTCGGAAACGGGCGTATGGAGGCAGCATGAGAACGATAGAAGTGAGTACAATCACGGACAATATCAAGGAAATGTGCATCGAGGCCAACCACTTTCTGTCTGAAGATATGAGGCAGGCTCTGGATGGTGCGGTACAGACGGAACAATCTCCCCTGGGGCGGCAGATACTGGGTCAGCTGCAGGAAAATCTTCAGATTGCGGGGGAGGATATGATCCCTATATGTCAGGATACCGGTATGGCTGTGATTTTTCTGGAGGTCGGGCAGGAAGTGCATTTTGAGGGTGGCAGCCTGGAGGAAGCTATTCATGAGGGAGTGCGCAGGGGATATGTGGATGGATATCTGCGCAAGTCGGTGGTTAAGGACCCGCTGATACGGGAGAACACGGGAGACAACACTCCTGCAGTTATTTATTATGATATACAGCCGGGAGATCAGGTAAAGATTACCGTTGCGCCCAAAGGCTTTGGCAGCGAAAATATGAGCAGGGTATTTATGCTCAAACCAGCGGACGGCATAGAAGGCGTTAAGAATGCGATTATGACAGCGGTAAAAGACGCAGGCCCCAATGCGTGTCCCCCCATGGTAGTGGGAGTAGGTATTGGAGGTACTTTTGAAAAATGCGCTATTATGGCAAAACAGGCGCTCACGCGGAAAACGGGTGAACATTCTTCTATTCCTTATATTAGGGAGATGGAGGAGGAACTGCTGGAGGCTGTCAATGAACTGGGGATAGGTCCGGGAGGGCTCGGCGGCACCACCACTGCCCTCGCGGTAAATATCAATAGCTATCCTACCCATATTGCAGGATTGCCGGTAGCTGTAAATATTTGCTGCCATGTAAATCGTCATGCGGTGCGAGTAATATAAATATACGATGGATTTCAGGATAAGGAATGAGGAATGAGATGGATAAGCGTTTACATGTACCCTTTGACAGGGAAGAAGCGGCAAAACTCAGGGCAGGAGATTATGTCTACCTGAACGGTATCATTTATACTGCCAGAGATGCAGCCCATAAGAGGATGTATGATGCTCTGCTGGAGGGGAGGGAATTGCCTTTTGACCTGCGGCATAATGTGATCTATTATATGGGGCCGTCACCGGCTCGTGAAGGGCGGCCTATTGGTTCCGCCGGGCCTACAACAGCCAGCCGTATGGATAAGTACGCTCCCTCATTGCTTGATCTGGGACTGCGTGGGATGATTGGCAAGGGAAAGCGCAGTGCGGATGTTATAGATGCTATTATCAGGAATCAGGCAGTGTATTTTGCAGCTGTAGGCGGCGCAGGCGCATTGTTGTCCCGGTCTATTATCTCGTCGGAGGTTATCGCCTATGATGATCTGGGCACGGAGGCAATACGGAGACTGGAGATACAGGATTTTCCGGTGATTGTAGTGATAGACAGCCAGGGAAATAACCTGTACGAAACAGCTATTTTGCAGTATGCAAAAAAATAGCTGAAAATAAAAAAAGCAATTGACAAACAGAGAAAGCTTATGTATAATAATTTTTGCGTCACCTAAAGAGGCGCATAACAGCATATTGGTAGAGGTGTAATTCAGATTTGGAGAAGTACTCAAGAGGCTGAAGAGGCGCCCCTGCTAAGGGTGTAGGTCGCTAACGCGGCGCGAGGGTTCAAATCCCTCCTTCTCCGTTTTCTACCGGTGCTGAAAAAGCAGTAGAAAATATTTAAAAAAGTTGTTGACAAGCCTAAGACAATGTGGTATCTTATAGAAGTTGCCGCTGAGATATGTGCTGTCGGCAACCAAAGTTTTTTATTTTAGTACCTTGACAAATAAACAGCAATGCAACCCTGAAAATTCTTTAAGCAGT
>CAZKAO010000012.1:0-61651 GCA_964550745.1 uncultured Acetatifactor sp. | reverse complement strand
CCGAGGGATTTTAAGTCCCTTGCGTCTGCCTATTCCGCCACACCAGCCGACGCATAATAACTGGCAAGCCCATTCAGTACCTGCCTTATATCCTATGCACACTCCTGACGGAGAATGCAAATGGATGGAGGTGGATTCGAACCACCGAAGCAATTTGCAGCAGATTTACAGTCTGTCCCCTTTGGCCACTCGGGAATCCATCCATGAAAAAGCGCTAACGCTCTAACCTAAGCCATTGTAGCATATGTCACCCTAAAATGCAACAGCATTTTTGCAACGATTTATCACGTTGTCTTGTGTTTCAGTATCACTGCCGAGAACTTTGGCAGCAGAATCTTTACCTTACCGGCATATATCGGGTATTTCACAGGCTCCGTGGTATAACCGCCCTCGTTGGTCTGAATGAGCTGCACCATGATTCCAGTGCGGGGAATGTTGGCCTCCCACACCGTAACTTCCTTCTCCAGATCATGACTGTTGTTGTTAATCAGGATCACACATTGCTCCTGACGGTTAAAGCGCCCATAGACCAGATAATTGTAGTCGGAATCAATATGTTTGATGGAGCCGGTCTTCAACTCCTGATTGTTCTTGTGAATCCGGATAATCGTTTTGTGAAAATCAATCAGCTCAAGGTCCTCATGTCCCCAGGGATATGTTCTCCGGTTGTCAGGATCCGTAAAACCGCACACGCCTGCCTCGTCCCCATAGTAGATCGTGGGAGCGCCCATCCAGGTCATCTGCATCACCACCGCCGCCCGGAACACGGCCTTGTTGATGCCATGATTGGCCGCCTCCGCGCCCAGGGTATTGGTCCGGCCCACCTTGTGGTTGGTGCGGGTCAGGAAACGGGAGTGGTCATGATTGGACAGTTCATTCATCGCTACCTGCCAGCTGGGCATGGCCAAGTTGGAACTGTGGTGTTTCATAGCTCCCCAGAAGCTGTCCGCATTGCCCAGAAGATCCTCCCGGAAATCATCGCTGTGCTTCTCCATGCCGGTCAAAAACCAGGTGACCGGCTCCATGAACGCATCGTAGTTCATGACAGTGTCCCACTCGTTTCCCTGAAGCCACTCTCTGGTGTTGCCGTAATGCTCTGCCAGAATGATAGCATTGGGGTTGGCCTCCTTCACTACCCGGCGAAACTCCTGCCAGAAATGGTGGTTAAATTCCGGGGAATGCCCCAGATCCGCCGCCACGTCCAGACGCCAGCCGTCCACGTTGTAGGGAGCGGACACCCATTTTGCGCCGATATACAGCACATAGTCATACAGTTCCCTGGAACCCTCATAATTCAGCTTGGGCAGGGTGTCATGTCCCCACCATCCGTCATAGTCCTTATTGTAGGGCCAGTTGTGACTGTAAAAGGCAAAATAATTCTTATACGGGCTGTCGCCGGACACATGGGCGCCCTTCTCATAACCCTGCGCATTTTCGTAAATTCGCTCCCGGTCCATCCACTTGTTGAAAGAACCACAGTGATTAAACACGCCGTCCAATATCACCTTCATGCCCCGGCGGTGCGCTTCCTCCACCACCTGAATAAAAAGCGCATTGCTGGCCTCTAAATTGGCCTTGTTGGTCACACGGTCAATGTATCTGCCTGCATGGCTGTTGTCCTTATCCCCGGGAGCCAGCAGATTACCCTGATCGCTGACAATCCGCCCAAAATGGGGATCAATATAATCATAGTCCTGAATATCGTATTTATGGTTGGAGGGCGACACAAACAGAGGGTTAAAATAGATCACCTCTATGCCCAGATCCTGCAGGTAGTCCATCTTGTCCAACACACCCTGAAGGTCCCCGCCGTAAAATTCCCGCACATCCATCTGAGCCGGATAGCGGTTCCAATCCTCCACCCGGTGGACATGTTCGCCGATATAGCAGTACTCATCTGTCAACACATCGTTGGAGGTATCACCATTACAAAACCGATCCACATAAATCTGGTACATGACGGCGCCCTTGGCCCATGCAGGCGTCTTAAAGCCGGGCAGGATAACGAAATCATAGTACTCGTTCACATCCCTCGCCAGCCCTCTCACATCATAGATGCCAAAAATCCTGCCCATCACTATCTCAAAGTGATAAGTGACCTTTTGGTTTTCCAGCTGGAGTTCATGGGAATAGTAGTCGAAAAGTTCATCTGACTCCGTCCGGCTCATCAGAAAGCGCTGACCGCCGATGACCAGAAACACCCGGTCTACATTATGCCTGGCGGTTCGAAAGCGTATAGTTACTTTATCATAAGGCGCCGGCTCCGAGGGGCTTACATACTCTTCTGTCGTATCAGAAAAAAGGGCTCTTTTATTAAAAACAGGGCGCATCGTTGCCATATATCGTTGGTTTTCTTCCACCCTGCGTATATGATCGATATCCATAATTTACCTCTTCCTGCAGACCTGGATCAGGTTCCGGCCCTGTCCGTGATACCGTATGATACCGGAATAACATATATTCTGTCCAGACTATGCTTATTGCATACTGTTTTTATTTTACTAGATTCAGCCTGTATGCGCAAGTATTTGATTTCTATTTTAGTACCATAGTACTGTATGCTGTTACAGTAAAAAAGACAGCCCGGAAGCTGTCCTTTTTAGAGAAGGTATTTCTTTCTTATGGGGTATAGCAAAAAACTATATAATGTATTGGGGGGTTACGCATATTATAATACCATGCACCCTGCATTTTGCATAGCCTCATTTTTCACAAATATTACAAATTGGCACATCTGTTTTTGTGCATTTTGCCGATTATGCTGTCTGGAAAAGTGCCTCAAACTCTTTCTGGCCAATCTTTTCTTTCTTCAGCAGCAGTTCGGCACAGCTGTGCAGCACATTCTCATGCTCCAGAATCAATTCTCTGGCTTTGGCGTAGCACTCATCAATAATAGCCTTGACCTCCCTGTCGATCTCACCGGAGATAGCTTCGCTGTGGCTCTTGGCATGAGCCAGGTCACGACCGATAAATACCTCGTCATCGTCATCATCGTAGCAAATCACGCCGATATGCTCCGACATGCCGTAACGGGTCACCATACGGCGGGCTTCCTTGGTCGCCTTCTTGATGTCGCTGGAGGCTCCGGTGGTAATATCCTTGAAAATGATCTCCTCCGCAATCCTGCCACCCAGCGAGACCATAATATCCTGCAGCATCTTTCCTTTGGTCAGGAACATCTCATCCTTTTCTGGCAGCGGCATAGTGTAGCCCGCCGCACCCAGGCCTGTGGGAATGATGGACACGGTATGCACTGGCCCCACGTCCGGCAGCACATGAAACAGAATCGCATGGCCCGCCTCATGGTATGCCGTAATCTTTTTCTCCTTTTCGGAGATAATCCGGCTCTTTTTCTCAGCGCCGATACCTACTTTGACAAACGCCGCCTCGATATCCTCCTGCTGAACATAGGCTCTGTCTTTCTTGGCTGCGTTGATGGAGGCCTCATTCAACAGATTTTCCAGATCAGCGCCGGAGAAGCCTGCCGTGGTCTGCGCCACACGCTCCAAATCCACATCCTCCGCCAAGGCCTTATTCTTGGCATGTACTTTCAATATCTCCTCTCTGCCCCGCACATCCGGCCTGCCCACCGCCACTTTGCGGTCAAAACGACCGGGTCTCAGAATTGCAGGGTCCAGAATATCCACGCGGTTGGTGGCTGCCATGACAATGATGCCCTCATTGACGCCAAAACCATCCATCTCTACCAAAAGCTGGTTCAGAGTCTGCTCCCTCTCATCGTGTCCGCCGCCCATACCGGTGCCCCGCATACGGGCCACCGCGTCAATCTCATCAATAAACACAATGCAGGGAGAATTCCTCTTGGCGTCTGCAAACAGGTCTCTGACCCGGCTGGCGCCCACGCCCACAAACATCTCCACAAAGTCTGAACCGGATATACTGAAAAAGGGAACTCCCGCCTCGCCTGCTACTGCCTTGCCCAGAAGAGTCTTACCGGTTCCGGGAGGACCCTCCAGAAGAACGCCCTTGGGAATCCTGGCGCCCAGGCGTGTATATTTGGAAGGATTCCGCAGGAAATCAACGATCTCCTCCAGTTCCTCCTTCTCCTCTTTCAGACCGGCTACCATGCCGAAATCCGTCTTATTTTCACCGGCAAACAGACGTACCGCCCGATGTCTGCCGAAGTTCATCATTTTGCTGTTTCCGCCGCCGGAATTCTGGGCGTTCATCATCATAAAAAAGAAGATGAACATTGCCACGATGATCAGCAGGGGCAGTATGGTTGTCAGAAATACGCTCTCTCTCTCGATATCCTCCACGATCGGCTCATGACCATGTTCTCTGGCGATGGCCTCCACCTCTCGGATATCCGTTGCATACAGCTCTTTGACCACATCGCCTATAACCACCTTGGCATAGCCGGTAGGAGCCTCCTTGTTGGGTGTTATAATGACTTCCTTGACCGCACCGCCGTCCAGATCCCTGATAAACTGCGCCTGTGTGTAATCGTTTTCCTGTCTTCGCATCAGGGAAATAACTGCCAGCATAACCAGCAGGAACGCAATCAATATAAAATAGGAACTAAAGTATCTGTTTTGTTTCAATGGACGCCTCCACTTTCTCTCTCATCAATCAAATTTCACAATCCCGATATAGGGCAGGTTCCGATATCTCTGGTCATAGTCGAGGCCATAGCCTACTACGAACTCATCCGGAATCTGAAAGCCTGTGTAATCTACATGCACATCCACAACCCTGCGGTCCGGCTTGTCAAGCAGGGTACACAGGCGCAGGGATCTGGGGCCCCGGTCCCGCAGCATCTCCAACAGATAACTCAGAGTTCTGCCGGAATCCACGATATCCTCTACCACCAGCACATCCTTGTCCTTGATGGACTCGTCCAGATCCTTTACAATCTTGACTACTCCGCTGGACTTGGTGTCCTTGCCATAGCTGGACACAGACATAAAGTCCAGTGATACCGGCACACGGATTCGCTTTGCCAGCTCACACATAAAAAAGCTTCCGCCCTTTAATACGCATACCAGATGCACTTGTTTGCCCTCATAATCCCGGCTGATCTGCTCACCGATAACCTGGATTCTGGCATCCACCTCCGCCTCACTTATCAATACCTCCACATGTTCTGCCATTTTTACCGTCCTTTCGTATCTTCACACCCTTTTGTATTCTATCTGCAGAATCTGCTTTGTACCACTGTCTATCTTACAGGATTCGCAGATTCGGCCTCCAGACACCCATAGAATATGACTGCCCTGGGCCAGCAGGTGAATATGATCCCGCTCCCGGCGTGGAATTTTTTCGTCCACAAAGAGACTTTTTATGGTCTTGCGCCCAATGCCTGACGATGTGCGAATCTCCAGATAATCTCCCGTTCTTCGGGTTCTCCACTCCAACAGTTCTTTTATTTTATCACAATCTAACCATTTCGTATACGGATTTCCCAAAAGATTCTCAATTTTTTCTTTTTCTGCCTCTAAACGCCGCAGCTGAAGGACTCCTCCCGGAACACAGCAGGTAATACATTCCCCCGGATTTGAGGGAACACGAATCCAAATAGAATCCTCCTCTGGCGGTGAATCCTCCTGCCGGATTTCGAGTATCACTCTGTCATAGCTCCGTCCGGCACAAATCCCCTGGGGCAGCCGGATCTCCCTGTTTCCCGGCTGCAGACACAGGGCCAGCACCTGTTCCACCTGCCTCGCCCCCATATCTCTATGAACGGGGGATACCTCCTTTAGCAGAGACAGAATCAGCCCCTTCTGCAAAGCAGGATGCAGGGTCTGAAAATCCGGACAACAGATATTCAACCGGGCCTTCTCCTCTGTAACACAGAGTTTCTGTGCCCGCCTGACCTGCTCCTCCATATAATCCTCAATTTCGCTGAAAATATCCGCACTGCGGCACAGATGAGCCACAGCATTTCCACAGATCTCCTGCTCCGCAAAGGGCAGAATATAATGGCGGATTCGATTGCGGGCGTACGCGTCCGTATCGTTGGTGCTGTCCTGGCAGTACGAAACTCCGATCTGTGTCAGGTAGACTTCGATATCTCTGCGATCCAGCCCCAGCAAAGGGCGCACTATCTTACCTCTTACAGGCCGGATGCTGCCCAGTCCCGTCAGTCCCGTTCCCCGAAACAGGTTAAACAGCATCGTCTCCGCCCTGTCCTGCGCATGATGAGCTACAGCAATCCTGTGTGCCTGCCTTCGCTCCAGCTCCCTCTCAAAAGCCTCATAGCGCACCTGTCTCCCTGTCTCCTCCGTGGAACAGCCCTGCTGCCCGGCAAGAGCCAGTACATCCGCCTCCACCAGAGAAAAGGGAACTTCCAGACGCTGGCACAGCCGCTCCACATAATCCGCATCCTCTCCCGCATCCAGCCGGATGCCGTGATTGACATGCACCACATAAAGACGGATACCCAGCTCCCTGCTCAGCCGATGTAACGCAAACAGGAGGCAAACGGAATCTGCCCCTCCAGATACACCCAGCACCACTCCGTCCCCCGGCTCAAAGAGCTGATGCGCCCTGCAATATGCCATTACACGCCGTTCCAGGTCATAGTATTGCTCACTCATATCCCTATGATAGCTATTTCAATAAAAAAAGTCAATGATTTTCGGCAAGAGCGCATTCGGCCTCTCCTCACCTGTGGCTGTCAAACACCCCCAGCACCAGCACAGTCATATCGTCCGCAATCCGCCCCTGGCTGCACCGCAGCACAAACTGCAGCAGGCTTCTTGCCATCTCTTCCGGATGTTGTTCCCGCATACTCTCCAGATAATGGATCATGGCACGTTCATACCCGTTCTCTCTTAAAGCGTCCAATACGCCGTCCGAAACCATGACGATATAATCATTGTCAATCAATTCACGACTCACACTCTGGCGCAGCATACCCTGGACCTCTTCCTCCCTCCCGCAGGGCATTATACCCAGCGGCAGCCCCGGCATACTGATCTGCTCCACATAGCTGTTACTTTTGAGAAAAGAAGCCGCCGCCCCGATCTTGCGGAACACGCACATACCCTGGTACAGATTCAGACTGCATATATCCAGGGTGGACATATTGCGCCGCCCTGACACATCCCCCGCCGCCAGCAGGGCGCTGTTGACCAGGCTCACTGCCATATCGGTCTCAAAGCCTGCCTCCATCATTTTTTCCATCATATCCAACACCTGACTGCTATCCGCACTGGCCTCCTCGCCGCAGCCCATACCATCGGACAACAGCACCGTCATCCAGCCTCTGTCGGACTGAATGATGGAATAATTATCTCCGGAGACAGTCTCATCCTCTTTTACTGCGCGGGCGCTGCCAGACAGCACCACAAAGCGGGGCTCCTCCACAAACAGATAAGTGCCCTCCCTCTCTTCTATCTGCCTGGGACTGGTTACAGACACGATGAGCCGCCGGCCCAGCAGCACCGACAGCATGTCCGCCACTTCCTGGCTGCTGTGTCCCACCATCCGCTGGGTGACCATATGCAGCCCCAGAGTGGCCCCTGTCATATCTGCATCCTCCTCTGAATCGGCCACCGGCACCGGAGTACCATCTGCTGACGGACAGTCGATATAAAAAAGCTCCCGCACTGTAATTCCCTCCTGCTTCAGAGCTTTTATAACCAGCTTCTCCTGCCGCTGGGGAAGAGGCGTCAAGCGAAACACCTCCGCCGCCAGCCTCGCCATAATCTGGGACATTTCATCCAGATTATCACACAACACCTGGCGGTTTTCCCAGAGCCTTTGTTCTTCCAGCACCTGCTGCCGGGATGTGCCCTCCCGCTGCTCGGGTCTTCTGTAAGGCAATTCCCCCCGATAACTTCTGGACAGTTCCCGAAAGCTGTCCGCATAAGCCAAAAGCCTTCCCCTGCCATAGTCTGACAGCATTATGCTCAACTGTTCCTGTCTCCCCCTGCCTGCTGTTGTCAACATAATATCACTCGCTTCCTTTCCCTGCACTGCATATCCGAAGTCCTGCCTGCGGCACTGGCCTGCATCCTTCCTGCCGCATAAGCCTCTCCCGTGCAGCATTAACAAGTATACAAAAAGCGATCCATACATTTTGTCAAAATATGGATCGCTTTTCTATATTTTCGTTGACAACTTTTCCTGCTTCTTATACTTCCCGGCTTTTCTATTTATTTTTCTTCCTGTGATGGATCAGGACGATGCCGGCAATGCCTGCTGCCAGAACGCCGCAGGCTGCAAGAATACCGTACAGCCCTCCTTTTCGGGATGGCGCAGGCGGCTCTGATTCCACTGTGGGCGCCTGTGTGGGCTCCGCCTCTGCCAGGCTCTCCTGTGTTGGATTTTCGTCCTCTACGATCTCCGGGACATCCTCTGCGCTCTCCTCCGGCACATCCTCAGCAACCATCTCAAGTCTGCTGCTGTCCGCAAACGCCCAGAAAGCAGGCTTGACCATATAGTCATCGTCAAAGAGCAGCGGACACTGCTTCTGCTTGCCATCGGCCGCGCCTCCCACGGCATTGAAGGTTTGGAGCCATGAATTCTTGTCCACCACGCCCCACAGGGTAATATTGGTGATATTCACGCCCTCTTCCCGCAGGCTCTTCACCGTGTCATACAGTTTCCGATAGCGCTCTGCCTGGAGGGCAAACTCCTCGTCTCTGGTGTCTGCCGTGCCATCGTATCTGCTGCTGGCCTTCATATCCAGCTCTGTGATCTGTACCTGCCCCACTATATCGGCATATGCTCTGGCAGCCTTGGCAAATTCCTCTATGGTTGGGCTGTCGGAGGTCTGATAGTGGCCCTGCATACCCATGCCGTCAATCCTGGCGCCCTCCGCCTCCTGCACATCCCGAAGCAGCTGCTCGATCCCTGCCCTCTTATTGCTGAACCATTCATTATAATCGTTGTAGTACAGTTCCACGTCTGGGTCCATGTACTGGTTGGCATAGCGGAATGCGTTAAGGATAAACTCGTTGCTCTGATATACCGCCCACCAGCTGCTGTTTTCCGCTGCGTTACGATAGCGGCTGCCTCCGTCACTGACCGCCTCATTGACCACGTCCCAGCCGTAGAACATGCCATGATACTTGCTGTCCTCTCCGGTAAAATGCTCCGCCATGGTCTTTATATACCACTCCAGCCGACGATTCATGGTGTCCGCGTCGGCATAGGGCTTTTCAGCATCATAATCCTCGTGGAACCACCATTCCGGGGTCTGGGAATGCCACACCAGCACATGTCCCCGAACCATAATGATTTCGTCAGGATGACTCTGATTCCAGTCGTATATAACGTCCAATGTCCTCTCTGCCCGGCTGTAATCCAGCCTGGGCACCACCAGCGTCTTTCCATTCAGCGTCACTGTCTCGGTGCCGGGGCATTTGTCGTTGCTGTAGCCGAACATGGCATCCGGTTTTAACTCATTGCCCAGAGTGACGGCATTAAAATGCCGGGTTACCAGCGCCATGGTATCCACATCCTTCAGATCTGAATTAACAATGGAGGTTCCAATCTGAAAATCCTCTCCCATCTCCTGAGGTACTGCCTCTCTCAGCCGAGGCACGTCCATCTGGATAATCGTCTCCTTTACGCCCTGCTCTCTCAATTCCATGCCTGTCATATAATATGTTCCCATCACACCTTCTCCTTGCCCGTAATTTGTCCCCTGCTCCAGAATACGAATGACTATCTCCTCCAGATCCCCCGACCAGGATGGGGTATACGTCCCTGTAAAATGCGTCCATACGCCTGGCTCCAGTACCTGGTTCACTACACCGCTGCAACCCTGGCTGTAAGTGGTGCTGCCGTTTGCGGTAATATAGGGTGAAATCTCCACGCAGCGCTGCTGCTCAGGGGCATCCGCGTAGTCCTCTGCATCCAGCATCACATAAAAGCTGTAGGCATAATCCTTATCCTTCTCCACCAGACCTGTCACATCCTGGGAGAAACACTCATAATTAGAGTTTCTGTCCGTGATTTTGCCATAGGTTGTGACGTCCCCATAGATCGGATCTTCACCGGACTCTGCGGTGATCGTAGCGCCGCCCCGGTCTCTGTACCAGACAGAGAGATCATCCTCCTGTGAAAAATCCGGGCACTTTATCAGATTGGGGCCATTCTGCGCTGCCAGACAGCAGCCCCCGTTGATTCCGCCTGCTGCAAGCAGTATTCCCATTGCCAGCAACACCGCCGCCGCTTTTTTTCCTTTTTTGTACATCTCTGCCTCTTCCTGCATATCCCGGAATTCCCCGTGATATTGCCATACATGATTTTAAAACATATCAGTCCTTGACCTTGAACACGATCTCATCGGGATTGACCAGCCCCAGCTTCTCCTTGGCGATCTCTTCGTAATATTCCTTGGTCTGGGAACGCTTGCGCAGAAGCTCGATCTCCTCAGCACGTTCCTTCTCCGCATCAATCTGGGCCTGCAGAGCGTCAGACTGCGCCTGCAGCTCGTCCAGCCTGTTCTGCAGCTTAATGCTGCTGACATATACCGCCGCCAGAATCATCAGCAGCGCCAGCATCACCAGAAACATACTGAATCGATTCTGTACCCTTTTGCGATATGCCGCCTTTTTTCTCCTGGTGCGTCTGGCTGCCATCTTTTCCTCCCGGTATATATGACCTGACCTATTGCTTCTTCATTCTTATTGTAAGTAATTTCCTATAATATTTCAACTTATTTCTGCAGAATGTACCTACTCTTTTTCTCAGACGCCTCAGTACGCCGCCCGCCGCATGACCTGCCCTCGCCACTGGACGCAGAAACAGACCCAGTATCCGGCACAGCAGATCCCGTATACGGCACAAAATCAAAGATACATATTTCACAAAAAAACCGCTGACGGCCTTTTTGTACAGCAATATCCCCGCCAGCGCTCCCATCACCGCAAACCATCGCAGGCTGCCGTTGCTCTCCCGGTGCATCAACCGGAATATATGTATGGCGCAGAAAATCCAGAACGCCAGATCTTCCAAGGATACCAGCAGTCCCTTATGCGGCACTACCCGCCTCAGTATCCGCAGAATATCATAGATAAATGTAATAAAAATCCCCGAGGCAAAAGCATACAGCAGAAATACGTTCTCCTCTGACATCTCCCGCTCCTCCGCTCCTATTGAAACAACCTGGAGAGCAGAGACTGGGACTTGCCGGAAGCGCCGCCTGCCACATCCGAGTAGGTAAAGCTGTCAATCCTGCCATCTATGTCCACCTCGCCCTTATCCAGCATCAGCCTGCTCACATGCAGCTCCTGACCCTTGATCATCAGCATGCCCTGCTCCGTCTCCAGCAAAATTTCATGCACATCAAAGGACAACACATCATTTACGCCGGTGATGCCACATGTCCTGCGATTACTCATCGCCACTTTGTGCGTCCGCCCGACAGCTGTATTCAATTCCTCCATAGGGCTATCCCTCCCACTTGTAGTTCCCTTTAAGTATATGAAGCGGGAGAGATATATATTACAGATACCGGAACAGCTCTTTCGCCTCGTCCTTTTTCACGGTCTCCTGCACGTCCAGCACCTCCACCTTTACATCCCGGTTGCCAAAGGAGATCGTGATGATATCCCCTGTCTTGACGGTGGAAGAAGCCTTTGCCGGTTTGTCATTGATCATTACTCTTCCGGCGTCACATGCCTCATTTGCCACGGTACGGCGCTTGATCAGCCGGGATACTTTCAGATATTTGTCCAGTCTCATATTTTTCCCTTTCCTCATATATCCGCTATATATAGAAAAGAGAACCTATTGCTAGGTTCTCTCATTCGCCTTAACTTACTTGTTTAAAGAATCCTTTAAAGCCTTGCCTGCCTTGAACTTGGGAGCCTTGGAAGCAGCGATCTTCATAGGCTTGCCGCTCTGAGGATTCCTGCCCTCTCTTGCGCTTCTCTCAGATACTTCAAAAGTGCCGAAACCTACTAACTGAACCTTGCCGCCCTTCTTCAATTCAGCCTCTACAACATCAGTAAATGCCTTTAAAGCCTTCTCTGCGTCCTTCTTGGACAGACCAGCCTGGTCAGCCATAGCTGCAACTAATTCTGTTTTGTTCATGGTGTAACTCCTCCTCTATTGAGTATACTGATTTTTTTGACAGATTCTTCATACCCGAAACGTCTACATATATTTATATCCGCTTTTATATGGTTTGTCAAGGTTTTTTCGGCAAAAACTGTGAATCTTGTGTATTTATCGCTTTTCGGTCACATTATGGCGCTGGAGGGGGCTCTGTGGGAGCAGGTTCCGGCAGCGGTGTGGGCGTAGCAAAGGCCGTCACCCCCTCGGTATTTCCCGGCACCAGCTCAGCAAAGGAGAAGGTAATATCCTTATATTCGCTGTCGATGGACACCGTATAGCTGCGAGTCTCATAACCGCTGCGGCGAAGGGTAATGATATGGCTTCCCGCACTCTTGGCAAAACTCATGGGCGCAAGCCCCACATAGTTGCCGTCCAGGTAGACCTCCGCGTTCTCCGGCGCATCTACAAACACCTTGTACTGCGCCAGCTTGTCCTTTTCCTCCTGATCGTCATCGTCCTTGTCGTCATCCACCGCATCCAGTGTGATATCCAGGGCGCCCGAGGGCTGTGCCACCCGGATATAGTTGGTGATCGTCTGGTAACCATTCGCCTTGACAATCAGCTGATGAATTCCGTATTCAACAGTGACAGGCCCAGTGGGATCTGCCTTTTCGCCGTCAATATACAACTTCGCCTGGGAGGGATTCAGGGTAAAAAGTATCGTGCCATACTGAACCTCCGGCACCTCCAGGTCGCCGATATCCAACACTGTCTCCTCTCCCCGGCGGATCGTCACCTGCTTGGTGCCGCCCCCGCCCCGCTTACTGATATTTACCTGATAGCTGCCCTCCGGAACCGTCAGCAGCATATCCTCCCCTATCCGCCGTATGCTGGACTGGCCGATCTCCATAAACCCGCCGATAAAATTCTCGTCGTTCTGCAGCCGCAGATAGCCGTGGCCACGCTCCACATTGATACTGAGGATGCTGCTGCCCAGTCCCTTGAAGGTCAGCACATCCGCAGGGTTGAGATCCATGGCTTCAATCCGCATCCCCTGAGACAGATAGATGGTATCTGCTGTCAGCTTGTACACGTCCTCACCGATGGTAACCTCCCGCCTCTGCAAATCAATCTCATAGCGGGAGGCGGAAGCATTTACCCAGGCGGAGGGACTCAGCTGCATGGTATTCAGTCTCTTTTTAGAGCGCAGAAATGTCACATCCACAATATCTCCCGGCACGATCTGCTCTAGGGACACCGCCTCCCCGTATTTATCATACAGGTAGCTGGTGCCCTCGACGGACAATGTGTAAGTCCGGCTCACATCCAGATTCAGCAGCGTCACTGTTCCTTCCTTGCTGTCTTTCTTGATCAGCACCGCCGTGTCCGCCGAATCATAGCTGTGAGGGCCTGCCACCACAAATCCCGTACCCTGCGGTTCTGTGGTAGGAACAGGCGAAACGGACGGTCCTGACGGTCTGGCGCTCCACTGCCCACATGCCGTCATAAGCCCTATCGTACCGGCCAGCAAAAGTATACCGATGATTGCCCTCTTTCGTCTCTCACTCATCTCTACCTCTCTTCGCATATCGCATATCTTATAATTGAAATACATTCTCCAGAAAATACATTTTCTGCTTTTCCTGGGCCAGCAGCTTATCCAGTTTTTCCTGATTGCGCTGAGGAATCCAGGCTTTCCCGGAATTGTAGTAAAAATTCACGATCTTCCAGAACTTCTCCGGGTATGCCAGACGATAGTACAGATCAATGTACGCATAAGCACTGATCGGCGTTATCTTCTCATATGCCGCCAACAGCTCCTGCCCCAGAGTCACAGGCCAGTCGCTCTTTTCCAGGAGCTTGCGCATCAGCAGATACAGATCCCGGATCTGTCTGTCCCGGACACATCTCTCAAAATTCACAACACATATACCCTGTCCGCCGCAGAGAATATTGTGATACTGATAATCCCCGTGGCAATAGGTATATTCCTCCTGTTTATCGGGCATGCGCTCCTCGTAGGCCCGCCAGCCCTCCGTCACCTCTTTCGCCTGTTCGATAAAATAGTCAAAACACCCCAGCAGTCCGTACTCAAACGTGGTTTTTTGGCTCTTTTTCCGCAGAAAGCGCTGTACCTTGATAAATTCCCGGTTATGCTTTTCATACTCCTGCAGCGGTGAAAACTGCTGCAGCGGCGGGCAGTCCTCCTGGGGTGACAGTACCATACACTGATGGAGCCAGGCAAGCGCCCTGACTGCATCCCGGCACTCTCCTCTGTCATATATATTGCATTCATGGCCTTCGCCGCAAGTCTTCAGAATATAGGCTGTTCCATCATTTTCCCTGACACAGAGCGTACCCTCACGGGTAGGGACGAGTTCTTCCGCTGACACCTTTCCCTGATCTTTGATCCGGGATAACAGCCTGGTCAACAGAACCAGCTTTGCCTCATTGCCTTCATATTCCTTAAACACCAGCAGTCCTTTATTCGTGTCACACAGGATTACTCCCCGTCCCTTTCTCGTCCGGAGAATTTCAACATCATACTGCTCCAGCAATGCCACCGCTCTATCGTTCACGTCCCATACCTCCCACAAAATTTGGTCCGAGGCATCCCGCCCGGCCCTATCCTATCTTATGAAAGGCCTTGAAAACTTATGTTACTTTCAGAAAAATCTCGAACAGCTTTTCCATGGTATTATCCTCGGGAACATCCAGCACATGCTGCAGCATCCTCTGCAGCATCTCGCCCATCTCCCGTCCCGGCGTCATGCCGGCGGCAATCAGATCCCTGCCGCTCACAGCCAGATCTTTCAGAGAGACGCATTGCCGTCTGGCGAGGATATCCTGATATTTCTTATCCCACGCCTCCACCAGCTCCAGCTTCTCACTGCGTTGGTAATCGCTCTGAGCCATGATATCCGCCCGCTTGACCAGCAAGAACTTGGGAAATATATCTTCGCCTATCTGGTTTATGGCACGCCGCACTGTCGCCGCCGCAGGCTTCACATTGTTGCCATAGTCGTGAAATTCCACCAGACGACACACTGTGGCAATCGTATCGTTATCAAACTTCAGTCTCTTCAGAATCGTCTCCGCCATCTTTGCGCTCACCGCAGGATGCCCGTAAAAATGTGTAACACCGTTCCGATCTGCCTCTAAGGTTCTGGGTTTGCCAATATCATGCAGCAGCATCGCCAGACGCACATCCTTCTGCGCCGGAACATGCTCAAGGCTGTGCAGGATATGCTCTCCCACTGTGTAACAGTGATGGGGATGATTCTGGGAAGTTGTCATACAGTAATCCAGTTCCGGCAGAATCACGGCAGTGACGCCCATGTCATATGCCTGGCGCAGGTAGTCCGGATGGGGCGATATAAGCAGCTTCACCAGCTCCGCCTGAATCCTCTCCGCACTGATCGCCGACAGACTGGCGGCCAGCTCCCGTATAGCCTCGCTAGTCTCCTTTTCAATGGTATAGCCCAGCTGTGCGGAGAAGCGGATGGCACGCAATATCCGCAGGGCGTCCTCCGTAAAACGATCTTTAGCGCATCCCACACAGCGGATCACCTTCTGTTCAATATCCCTCATGCCATTGAAGGCATCCACCAGACCTGCCGTCTCATTGTATGCCATGGCATTTATGGTAAAATCTCTGCGCCGAAGATCCTCCACCAGCTGGGAGGTGAATATTACTTCCCTGGGATGCCGATGATCCTCATACTCCCCGTCAATACGGTAAGTGGTCACCTCAAAACCCTCTTTGTCCAACATCACCGTCACTGTCCCATGGGCAATACCGGTATCCACAGTGCGGTGAAACAGCTCCTTTACCTGTTCCGGTCTGGCAGAGGTAGTGATATCCCAGTCATTGGGTTCCCGCCCCAGAATACTGTCCCGGATACAGCCACCCACTGCGTAAGCCTCATAGCCCGCCTCTGTGATGGTGTCTATTATATATTTTACTTTTTCCGGCAGATTTATAACCATATTTCTCCCCCGCAATTCGTTATTGCATGAATTCCCGAATCACCTGCACGATCCCATCCTCATCATTGCTGGCAGTGACATAGTCCGCCGCCTCCTTTACCGCAGGCTGGGCATTCGCCATAGCCACGCCCAGGCCCGCATAGCGGATCATGGAAATATCATTGTAGCCGTCGCCGCAGCAGATGACATGTTCCCTGTCCACGCCGAGGATGGGAAGAATCTTCTCTAAGGAACTGGCTTTTGTCACATCTCTGGGCATAACCTCCACAAAATACGGCTCAGAGCGGTAGATGCTCGCCATGTGGCCATATTGTTCCTGCAGCTCTCTCTCATAGATGGCCGCCTGCTCCCCCGGCGCTGTCATCAGGCATTTGTGAATATCAAAATCCACAAATTCCAGGAAATCTTCCACCACACGAATGGACAGTCCATTGATCTCCGCTTCCAGACTTATGTATTCATCCGGTTCAAAGGCGGAAATCGCGGTATCGCCCAGACAGATGCTCAACCCCATGCGGCAGCGTCTGGCATACTGATACAGACCCGGCAGCAGTCCCTGCGGAAGGGTTCTCTGGTAGATCACCTCTCTGGTGCGACAGTCTACGATACGGGCGCCGTTGAAAGACAACAGATAACCGCCGTATCTGTCCAGCTCCAGCTCTTCCTCATAACGGCGCATGCCCGGCGTGGGCCTTCCGGAGGCCAGTATCACCTTATGCCCCCGCATCGCTGCATCCCATATGGCCTGACGGGTATTGTCTGTAATCTCCTTTTTGGAATTGGTCAGAGTGCCATCAATGTCCAGCACCAACACTTTTTTCTCCATTGGTTTCTCCCGTCCGCTGTAAACCGGTTTCAGCGACAGAAGGGGTAACCTGCTGCCGCTGATCCTATTGTCATCCTGACTGATTATTCTGCCGGGAATCCCTTCCCGCAGGATCAATTATCCGCCGATTCCTCTGTGCCGTCCTCTCCCTGCTCCTGTGCGCTTTCCTGGTTCTGCGCCGCCTCTACCTTCAGATAATTCAGATTGCCCTTGGGGTCTTCCACTGCCATAGCCTTGCTGATCCTATCCAGATAATCTATCATAGTCTGATTCAGCAGCAGATCATGGATTGACAGTTTCCAGGACGGAGCATTGGTGCCCACATAATAGAGGACATAATTGGTACCATCCTCCTCCGTAAAGGCAGCAGTGTCCCCTGCCTGACGGCCGGCGTCTCCCAGCCATGCATTCATCTCCTCGCTCATGCTGTCAACTTCTATGCCCTCATACAGGCCATCCTCGGCGCCGTTCTCGTCATACCGCGCGCACAGCTCGATAAAGCTCTCCTCCGTAGCCGCACCGTTCTTCCATTCGTCTAATATGCTCTGTGCATCCATAGACTGGGTGACGATGATCCTGGTGTCCACAGTGGGAGTCTCTACCCGGTATCTGCGCCCAAAGCTGACCGCCATATAGCGATTACTTATGGTGTCCTCCACCACTGTGGTGTCGCCCTCCGCTCTGGCCTCGTCAAACAACCAGGTATTGAGAAGATAACTGACAGAGTTGTAGCTCTGCGCTTCACGGAAATTATCATCTGTCAGCATGGATGCCACTCCATCCTCCGCTTCCTTTTTGGCCGCCTCCATAGCTGCGGCAGTCTCCTCCTCCGTGGGCTGGTACGCCACCTCGTTGCCATTCTCATCCAGAGTAGTGCTGCCATCCGGTGCGGCGGTGGGAAGCTGTGCCTCCACAATATTCAAATAGTAATCCACCACATCATAATTGTTCTTGTGCTCGGCATAATAGCTGTCAATCTCCGCATCCGAAGGCTCAGAGTCTCCCGACACCTGCTCATAGTAAGCAGTAGTCAAAATCCCCTCCCGGATCACACTCTCCAGTCGGGACTGTGTTGCATAACTGCCAAAGATGCCCTTAATATATTTATTGAACGTCGTGCCGCTCTCTGCCGCCCTGTCCCGAAGATCCGCCATGGTCTTCTCATACTCTTCATCCGTATTATAGATAAAGCCTGCCTCCTGCGCCTCCGCCTTCATTGCCTTGGTACTCTGGATACTGCCCACCGCCAGCTGCTCAAAATAATCCCTGAAGGTCATATCTTCGGAGTACATCTGACTGTCAATAGTGCTGGAGTCCATGCCCATCATTGAAAGATAATAGCTGTACTGGGCAATAAAGCTGGACTTCGCCATAGCATAGTGGTAATCAAATTCCACCTTAGTGATTTTCTCCCCGCCAACAGTAATGTATGTGCCGTTCACTGCCACATAATTCCGTATAGGAAAAGAAAGCACGAAAGCCGCCACGATCACCACTATGGCAATGCCGAGTATATTGCCGCGCTGCTTCTGGATTTTGGCTTTTTTCTCCTGCTGCTGATACGCCTGCATTTTGCGGTCATACTTGGTCATGACCTTGGACTCCTGCTGAGGAGCCTGATTCTGGTTGCTTTTTTTTGACATTTCTCTGTTCCTTTCTGATTTGTAGTTCCGTATTAAAGTTCAGCCTCAAGATTTTCTACCAGGTGCTGAATGCAGCCCTCCTCGAAGGGACATTCCAGCCCGACCGCAGGGATCATCTTGGTGTAGAAATCACTGGCAGACAATTTGCAGAGTTTCAGGTAGGAGGCCCAGGCCTCCTCAAAGTTCTTGTCCTTCCATATCTTGTACTGCAGGGCACAGGTCTGCGCCAGGCAGTAGTCGATATAGTACAGCGGCGCATTGTAGATATGGAGCTGCTGCTGCCAGAGGGCGCCCTTTCCAAAGAAAGGATTGTCCTCATAGTCCATATGAGGTCTGTATTCCGCCTCCAGCTGGAGCCATGCCGTATGACGCTGGGCCGGAGTCATATCCGGATTCTCGTACACAATGTGCTGGAACTCGTCCACCATGCAGCCGTAGGGGATAAAGATTGCGGAATCCTCCAGGTGCATGTCGATATAGTCCTGTTTCCTGTCACCAAAAAACAGATCCATCCAGTTCTCTGTGATAAACTCCATGGACATGGAGTGAATCTCCGCAGTCTCCATACCGATATCCGCATGTTCACGGATGGGGTCCTGCCCGGACAGATAGCCCTGGAAAGCATGTCCGCACTCATGGGTAATCACATCCACGTCGCCGCTGGTGCCGTTGAAATTGGCAAAAATAAACGGAGAATGGTAGTCCGGCATATAGGTCATATAGCCGCCCGCGCGCTTGTTCTTGCGTCCCAGCACGTCAAAGAGCTGGTTCTCCATCATGAAGTCGAAAAACTCTCCCGTCTCCGCGGACAGTTCCCCGTACATTTTCTGGCCTGCTGCCATGATCTCCTCGGGGGTGCCGGTGGGAGCGGGATTGCCCTGCTTAAAATACACGGCCTGATCGATATAGCTCAGGCTCTCCAGGCCCAGACGCTTTCTGCGGCGCTCGTGCAGCTTTTCCGCAAAGGGCACAAAATACCGTTTGATCTGCTTGCGGAAACTCTCCACCTCTTTCTGCCCATAGCAGTTGCGGCCCATACGGTAATATCCCAGCTCCAGATAGTTCTCATAGCCCATGGCCTTGGCTTGGGCGGTGCGGTTCTTTACCAGCTTGTCATATATCTCGTCCAATTTCTGGGCATTTTCTAAAAAGAACTCCGTCTTTTTCTGCCATGCCTGCCTGCGGACCTCCCGGTCCGGGCTTACCAGATAAGGACGCAGCAGGGACAGGTTCAGCTCCTTACCGTCAAACGGGATCTTGGCGCTGGCAATCAGCTGATCATACTCGGTGGTCAGCGCATTTTCCTCCTGGGACAGGGTGATTACCCTCTCGTCAAAGGCTTTCATTGCCACTTCCATATTCTTGAACGCCACAGGACCTATCTTGCTCTCCAGATAGTCCCGATAGGGAGATTCATAGAGCTTTTGCATGTATTCCAGTACCTGGTTCTGAAACACGGGACCCATCTCATCGTAGTACTTGTGCTCTTTCTCGTAAAACTCGTCCACTGTATTGATATCATGGCGGATATGGCCAATGGTCATCAGCGTGTACACATGGTCCGTCAACGCATAGTAGCGCTGGTGTATGGCAAACTGTTCCTCTCCGCTTTTCGCCGCCTCCAGTTCCCGGGTCAAATCGGAAAGCTCTTTTCCCACTTTCTCAAAATCAACTCGCTCATAGGGCATATCACTGAATTTCATATGATTTCTCCTCTCATTGCCCGCGATAACTGTGCGGGCTACTCTAACTTAATATCATACCTTTTTTTGTGGAAATTGTAAACCTTTTCACAGAAAATTCATGGAAGTCTCTCGTGATTTCTGTTCCATACACCTTCCCGCTATTAATCTGGCGACCTCTCTGCGCGGAAAGAGTTGTCCGAAATCGAACAAAACGCAGAAAAAGAGGCGGAGCGGCAATATGCAGAGAGGCAGGTAGAAAAGTTTGGACGCCTGGCCATGTATTCACTGGATTCCGTGAACAGAAGGGAATATAGGAAAAAGGAAGAAGAGTGGAATAAAAAACTGGGCAAATCGAGCATGGAATTATTGAAAATGTTCCATTTTCTGTTATAATAAAAAAAGGAAACTACTAAAGATGAATTTACAATTTTTTTGCGGAAAAGGATATAAAGAGGTGATTATAATAGGTAAACCATTAAGTGAAGAGACATTAAAATATATCATTGGCAGGTTGGTGGAAAATGCCAACGCTGCCGTAGTAGAAAGCGAAAATGACAAATCGGATTTATTAAGCCAGGGACGCAGATTAGCTTATTATGAAATGCTTGACATTTTGAAGTCAGAGCTTGATGTGCGAGAACAAGATTTGGCGGAATTGGGTCTAAATATTAATCTGGAACATCAAATTGCATAGAAGTTATGTGCCACCAGCCAATAGTGGCTGGTGGTCTTTATAATTATAGTTAAAAACAGAAAGGCCCTATTTATGAAGGACAAACCTCAATATTTATATCACGGAAGTCAATATAAGCTGGATATACTCATACCACAGCAGGCCGCAGGCGGACGGGACATTGATTCCATGAAAGCGATCTACGCTGCCGAGACGCTGAATGACGTGATACCTTTTGCCCTGCCAATCCGTTGGTATCCAGATAACCCGGAGGGGAAAAGGGATTTTGAATGTCGTGATGGGAAAGTTTTTCTGAACTACGGTTCTTTAGATCCCAATGGTGTAGGATATGTGTATAAGGTCAAGTCAGATTCCTTTGAAAAAATAGATGAATGGCAGTGGGTGTCAACAGAAAGCTGTGATCCTGTCGAAGTGATCGAAATAAAAGTAGCGGATTATCTTGACCGGGTGATCTTTTCGAGAGAAGCGAAGCTGATTGCAGGGTTTGAGAATAAATTATAGGGCAGGGACCGGGGTCTGATGTTTCCAGGCCACGGACGACGGATTGGATGATATCCCTTTTGAAATTGTATACCGAATAAGCAAATTATAAATTCAGGAGAATTCTGACATGTCAATACAAACGTCTGCGCAGGAAACGATAAATACATTAAATGCAATATTTGATAAACATAAAAATGAACGCATCTGTGTTTTGGCAACAACATGCTGTGGGAAGACAACCCTGCTGAAACAAATTCCTGGCTGTGTGGATTTGGATGATGAATTATGGCCACAATTAACCAAAGAAGAATCCGATTTCATCAGCCAAAAACCCTGGACAAATGAGATTGGCAACTTTATTGACAAACTGATCTATGAAAAAATATCCGTAAAAGCCGGTCACCCATTGTTTACTACGGTTATTGTAGATTGTGATGTGGTGGTATATCTGGATATCAGTGATGAATTATTAGCTGAGCATTGCAAAAGACGGGGAAATAGTTTTACAGATTCAAAAAATGTAAAGGAATCTATAGAAAAAGATTGGAATAATCACAGAAAAAAAGGTGGCAAAGTATTTTATTACTTGACCGTTACGGAATAATTTTAATTGTCAGAAACCCTTTTCAGAAAATGAGTTTATTAATAATAGTATTTTATTATTAACTAAAAGCAGCGGGAGTGTCGCAAAATAACTAATTTCTAGTTATAGAGCGGCACCCCTTCTTTTGTAGAAATTAGAACCATGACTGACTTCTATCTTTGAGATTTTCCCCTGATCTTTTGCGTACTTTAATAAAGCCAACCTTTTTTGCATGAAAATCGTCTATATATTGAGCAAACTGTTTTGGAAAGTTTAACCGCTGCCGATTAGGCTGCGGTTAAAATGCCAAAATTCGCTTGCACTCGGGAAATAAAATCAAGGAGGATCATATGACGGACTACCAAAACATCGTGCTCAAAGCACAAGGCGGCGACCCAAAGGCTCTCGATGAACTGTACAAGAGTACAAGCCGGGCGGTCTACTTCACGTGTCGTAGCCTTCTGAAAAACGAACAGGACGCAGAGGATTTAATGCAGAACACCTACATTACCGCGTTCAAGAAGCTTAAGACGCTCAAACAGCCGGAAAAATTCGAGCCGTGGATAAAGCGCATAGCCGTGAACCTTTGCAAGGACTTCCTTGTCAAAAAGGGCACACACCCTGAGCAATCACTTGACGAGGAAGGCTTTGACGAACCGGCCGATGAGAATTTTCTCCCCGACGAGTACATTATTAATGCCGAAAAGCGCGGGATCGTTATGAAAATAATGCGCGAAAAGCTGTCCGATGTGCTGTACCAAACGGTGATCATGTTCTATTTCGATGAAATGACCGTTGCTGAGATCGCAGAAGAAATGAACTGTCCCGAGGGCACGGTAAAGTACAGGCTGAACTCCGCCCGTGCCAAGATCAGGCAGGGCGTTCTCAATTACGAGAAGAAAAGCGGCGACAAGCTGTACGCTTTTGTCGGGCTGCCTTTCCTCACGCGGCTGCTTATTGAAGAATCCAAGGCGGCTTCCGTTCCTGCGCTCGATATTATGTCCGTTGTTGCTCAATCGACTGCTGTGGATCCGAATTTCACGGCAAATACCATCACACATATAGGAGGAAAAATGTCAAGTATACTAAAAGCAAAAATAATCGCCGGGGCGGTTGCTGCCGCGGTGGTGGTCGGCGGTGGAATAACGGCGGCTGTCATAATCGCGAACAACAGCGCCGACAGCGGCTACATAAGCAGCACGGACTCGGTGCCGGATTCGACAAGCAATACGCATAACCTTCCGAATGACGAAGCCGACGTTTCGGACAGCGGAGCGGGCATATCCGGCAGTTCCAATATTTCGGACAACATATCGGAGCCTGTTCCTGAGGACTACGAGTATGTGGATATTGAAGGCGGCATACGGATAATAAAATATAACGGGAATGACGAGTATCTGACCGTGCCCGCCGAAATCGACGGGAAAAAGGTTCTGGAGATCGACAACGACAAGGAAAACGATTTCATTTTCTATTCTTTTGAGAGAGAAGTCAACATCAATGAGATCACGCTCCCCGATGGCCTGACAAAAATAGGCTATGTCACCTTCGCGTACCTTCCCAAGCTGAAAACCGTCCATATCCCCGACAGTGTCACAAGTCTCGGCGACGGCGCGTTTGTGGAATGTTCCAGCCTTGAAAATGTAATTCTTCCCAAGGGCTTGACCGAACTTAACTCCACGTTCGAGAACTGCAAAAGCCTTTCTGAAATTACGATCCCCGAAAGTGTTGTGGGACTGTTCAACACATTTGATAACTGCACAAGCCTTACACACATTACCATTCCCAAGAACGTCGAGATGATAGATTACGCATTTGAGAACTGCGTGAATCTTAAAGAGGTAATATTCCTCGGCACGGAGATTGAAGGGATCAGTCTTGGCGCGTTCAAAAACTGTACAAGTCTTGAAAGCATCGTTATCCCCGATGGCGTTGAGTATATAGTCACATCAGCGTTCACAGGCTGTACGAGCCTTAAAAGCGTGACGCTGCCCGAAAGCCTTGAGGAGATTGAATTTAAAGCGTTTGAAGGCTGCACAAGCCTTAAAGAGATCACCCTCCCTGACGGTATACGGAGCGTTTCCCCGGACGCTTTCGAGGGCTGCTCTGACATTAAGATCACCTTTAAAGGCAAGGTCTACACACCAAATGAAATAAGCATTCTTCTCGACAGCATAGATTAAGAGAATCACAATAAAGCAGCGGGGCAATGGCTCAAAGAAGGAGCGCCGCTCCATAACAAGAAATTAGTTATTTTGCGACGCTCCCTTTTATTTATTAGCAGTTCACTGTCATATGGTCTGCCTTGGGCGTCACGATGGTGTCATTGCCCTCCATGCGGATATCTGCGCCGTCGGCGGACAGCGCCCGCACATTCACCAGACGCACGGTGTAGGGCTTTTCAGCGGTCACATCCAGAGTGATAGCCCCTGCATGGCGGGATGCCTTGATGGTCAGCGCCTCCTGGTTGTCCATGCCATAGACGGTCCGCTCCGCGCTGGCCCCGTTATGCAGCTCGTAGATCCGAAGCTCCACGCCATCAGCGTAGTCGTAATCCGGCCTGTCGTCCCTGGCGCCCAGGGCGATGATGGAGCATTCTTTTACCATCATGGGCAGGCTCAGATAATCGTACTTCGCACTGTACCACTTGCCGCCCTCCTGCACCTGACCAGTCAGGAAATCCGTCCATGTGCCCTCAGGCAGATAGTACTCCCCGATACCCTCATCGTTGAAGATAGGAGCCACCAGCAGGCTGTCACCCAGCATGTACTGCTTATCCAGATAGCTGCAGTTCTTGTCATCAGTGTACTCCAGCACCATACTGCGCATGGTGGGAATGCCGGTGCGGCTGGTATAGATCGAGGTCTCGTACAGATAAGGCATCAGGCGGGCTTTCTGCCGGGTGAAGAACCGACACACGTCCACCGCCTCGTCGTCGTAGACCCAGGGCACCCGATAGGAGCTGCTGCCGTGGAGACGGCTGTGGGAGGACAACAGGCCGAAAGCCACCCATCTCTTATACACATCCGGCGTGGAGGTATTCTCAAAACCGCCGATATCATGTGCCCAGAAGCCAAAGCCGCTCATCAGCAGGCTCAGGCCCCCACGCAGGCTCTCTTCCATGGACTCGTAGTCGGACCAGCAGTCGCCGCCCCAGTGTACCGGGAATTTCTGGCCGCCCACGGTAGCGGAGCGGGCGAACAATACCGCCTCTCCCTTGCCGCGCTTTCTCTCCAACAGCTCATACACACATTTATTGTACAGATAAGTATAGTAATTGTGCATCTTCTTAGGATCGGAGCCGTCAAAATATACGGCCTCGGTGGGAATTCTCTCGCCGAAATCGGTCTTAAAACAGTCCACACCCATATCCAACAGCACTTCCAGCTTGTCCTGGAACCATTTCCACGCCTCAGGGTTGGTGAAATCCACGATGGCCATGCCCGGCTGCCACATATCCCACTGGTAGACCTGACCGTTAGGACGCTTGACAAAATAGCCCTTCTCCATACCCTCTTTGAACAGGTAAGACTCCTGGCCGATGTAGGAGTTGATCCACACGCAGATATTCAGGCCCTTGTCCTTGATGCGCCGCAGCATCCCTTCCGGGTCCGGGAACACTCTCTCATCCCACAGAAAGTCTGACCAGTGGAATTCCTTCATCCAGCAGCAGTCAAAGTGGAAGGTGCGCAGAGGAATCCCCCTCTCCAACATGCCGTCGATAAAGCTCATGACCGTCTTCTCGTCATAGCTGGTCGTAAAAGAGGTGGAGAGCCACAGTCCAAAGGTCCAGGGAGCAGGCAGGGACGGCTTGCCCGTGATGTCCGTATAGGCCGTCAGCACATCCTTCATGGTGGGACCGTCAAACAGCATGTAGTCCAGATAGCCTCCCTCCACGGAGAATTCCGCGCGGGTCACCATCTCCGTACCCAGCTCCAGAGATACCTTCTCCGGATGATTAATCAGCACGCCATAACCCTTGTTGGAGATGTAGAATGGAATATTTTTATATGCCTGCTCGGTGCTGGTGCCGCCATCTGCATTCCAGATATCAATGCTCTGTCCGTTCTTGACAAAGGGTGTAAAATGCTCGCCGGTGCCGTAGAGCAGTTCTCCCACGCCCAGGGACAGCTGCTGACGTATATAGGTCTCCGCATTGTCCCCCTGATCGTAGTACTCGCCCTTCCAGTCAGTCTTCATCAGCGCCAGATCCCTGCCGGTGCTGCGGGTCAGCAGCTTTCCGTCCCTCTTGTAGGTCATAGACCATGGCTTTTTGGTGATCTCCAGGGACAGGCTGCCGCTCTTTATGACGATCAGCTCCTCCGTCTCCGTCACATCCAGCGGACACTCCTGCAGATTCAGTTCAAAGGCGGGCTCGCATACCACAGCACCCAGGTGGTGGTAGGTCTGCACACGCAGCACATTCACCCTGGGGGAGGTAATCTTTACTGTCAGATTGATTCCGCCCAGAGTAGCCCCCTTGTTGTAAATATGCCCGGTGGGAGCGCAGATGCTCACCTCCATGTCCGTCACCTTGGTAAAATAGGCTTCCGTAGGCGCAAAACACCCGCAGCCCTCCTTCTGTAGCCAACATCCATTGCTAAATTTCATCGCATGTCCTCCATTATTTATTTTATGATTCCACATCCACGCCCCTATTGCGCTGAACACTGGATGCATAACCTCCAAACTTACCTCTGAAATTTACTCATTCCAACTGTGGCAGTTCCAGCACCTGGCCGGGAAAAATAGTATTTTCATCCTCCCCGATCACCTCTCGGTTCCATTCGTAAATCTGCCTCCACTGACCGCCGTCCCCATAATACTGCCGGGCAATTCCCCAGAGACTGTCTCCCTTTTTCACGATCCACTGTGTGGGCTCCTCTGGCAGCTCTTCCTCTTCCTTCTTTTGTCGTTCCTCCAGATACTTCCTTCGATAATCGCACATCTGTCGGAAAATATCCTGTTTCTCGTCATCATATCCGCTGTGGAAATCCAGCCGGAATTCGGGATAGGCTGGACCGCATTCCTCCAGCCAGCTAAAGTATAATGCTACATTGGCCTGTTCACACTGGTACTCATAGTATCGCTGGCATCTGTCGGGATCATCAAACATATTCTCCGGGTCATCCGGAAAAAAACAGATATCATGATGCATATAGTAGTCATAGTCAAAGGGTAAACCAAACCGTACTGGTTGTCCCAGGTCTCCGGATACCTTTTCCTGTATCTCATGCATTCGCTCACAGACATCCCTGAACACCGTCTCCAGCTGCTCATCCTCCGTGTCCGATATCAGCACCATGTCCTCCCCCAGAAGATCAAATAGAGGATACAGGCCTCCGCACCCTTCCGAAGGGATAAAACCTATCAGGTAACTGCCCTCTTTCTCATAATGCTCGCTTGAACATTCCCACAGAACATGCCGAAACAGTTTCTGTGAAAAATCCGTCTCCATCGATGTCCCCTGGTCCGTATTCACACACCATACAAAGAAATCAAACCATGTCTCAAACTCCATTGTGCTCGAAGGGTCCATGTCATTGAATGCCATGTTGAAATAGCGCATCCCTTCGGGATTTTCTTTTGTATTGTCAAACCAATCGTACCGAAGCACATACAGGTATGGGTCCGTCAGCGTAAGTCCCACATGGTGCAAGTCAATAATGTGCGTATTGTACCATTCATCGCTAAACAGTTCATGCGCCTTCATCGTCTCACTCAGCTCAAGATATGCATCCTCCGAGACCATATCCGAAAGCAGCGTCTGCGCCGCTTTCATCTGAGAATCTCTCTCTTCCCTGTCCCTGAGTATTGACTGGGGTATCCAGATCTCTTCCGAAGGGTCGTTTGGCTCCTGTCCGGCCCCATAACAGAGAGACAGCAGGAACAGCAGCAATACGGCTACTCCGCATACCCTTTTCCTCATATGCCTTCCCCCTGTCCTGATGCGCTCTGTCAGCGCCGATTGCACTATATATATTCTATCAGAAACATTTGAAGCCGTAAAGATTCATTGCGTGATTATTTTACTGGCAGGCCAGCGTCTATATAAAAGGGGCGCTCCCTGTGGAGTCCGCCCCTTTTTCATCTTTTATTGATTATATCTCCACTGCCAGATGCAGCACGCTGCACGCGGGGATTGTGAACTTGAGATTCTGCCCTGCGATCTCCACCTGGTCAAACTTCTCCGTATGTACCGCATCAGGCTCATCAAAAGTATTGTGTGCGTGTACCTCGCCGGTCAGGATTGTGCCCTCCACACCTTTGATCTCTGTCTCTGTAAATACTGCGTCTATATCGTAGCTTTCTGTCACGGACAGGTTATTCAGAGTCACATGAATCCGGCCATCCTTGCCCAGGGATACGGACTCCTGAAGGTTGGGAACTTTATTGTTCTCTACGCCGATTTCCTCCGTCTCCACATAGCTTTCCAGAAGCTCCGCATCCTGATGGCACTTGTACATATTAAACACATGGTAGGTGGGAGTCTTGATCATCTTCTCGCCTTCGGTCAGGATGACGGACTGCAATACGTTCACCAGCTGAGCAATATTGGCCATCTTCACACGGTCACAGTGTTTGTTGAAGATGTTCAGGTTGATACCTGCCACCAGAGCGTCTCTCATGGTGTTCTGCTGATACAGGAAGCCGGGATTGGTGCCAGGCTCCACATCATACCATGTACCCCACTCGTCCACAATCATGCCAATCTTTTTCTCAGGGTCGTACTGATCCATTATAGCGCCATGTTCCCTGATCAGTTTGTCCATATATAATGTTTTACTCAAAGTCTGATAATAACCATTCTCATCAAATTCCAGAGCTGCTCCCTTTTTCTCCCAGGTATAAGGAACCGTGTAATAGTGCAGGGACAGGCCATTCATAAACCCATGAGCCCACTCTGCATGAGCATGAGTGGTCTTCAGCACTCCCTCGGTCCAATAGAAATCCCCCGCATTGGGACCACAGCATATCTTGAAAATCTCCTCGCCCTGCTTATAGTTACGCACATAGGTCTGATATCTGCGGTACAGATTGCCGTAATACTCCGGCGTCATATTGCCGCCGCAGCCCCAGTTCTCGTTGCCCACACCGAAATAATCCACCTTCCAGCTCTCAGGATGGCCGTTCTTGGCACGCAGATCCGCCATGGGAGACACGCCCTCAAAGGTCATATACTCTACCCACTCGCTCATCTCCTGAACCGTACCGCTGCCCACATTGCCGTTGATGTAAGTCTTACAGCCCAGCTGACGGCACAGCTCCATAAACTCATGCGTTCCAAAGCTGTTATCCTCCACCACACCGCCCCAGTGGGTGTTGATCATCTTCTTGCGGCTCTCCTTGGGGCCGATGCCGTCCATCCAGTGATACTCGTCCGCAAAGCAGCCGCCGGGCCAGCGCAGCACCGGAATCTGCATCTCCTTCAGCGCCTCCACCACATCATTGCGCATACCATTGGTGTTAGGGATGTCCGAATCCTCCCCCACATAGAGTCCCTCGTAGATACATCTGCCCAGATGCTCAGAGAAATGCCCCTGAAGTTCCGGATTGATATGTCCCAGCTGGTGCTTCGGATTGACATACAATTTTGCCATAGTTAAAACCTCTCTTTTTGTTTTATTTTCACTATTTATTTTAGTGTACATTAAAGTAATATACTTTTCTCTTAATTGTTTTAATAGTATTATGAATTCTGCATAATGTCAACCCGTTCCCCAAAATAAATTCTGACAATTTTACTTTGTTGTGAAATAAAACTCTTGCCTTTTCCATAGATCCATGATAGTATGTTGGTAACAAAAAGGTTACCAATAGAGGACCCTAAGATGAATATCACCAAATCAGAGCAGAAAATACTCAAATTGTTGTGGGATGAGGGAAGTCTTTCTATCCAACAGATTACGGATAAATTTCAGGATGACAACGGCTGGAGCAAGCATGCAGTTATCTCTTTCCTGAAAAAGATGGAGACCAAAAATCTGGTCGTCTATGAGACAAGAGGACGAACAAAATATTATTCCGCCCTGCCGGAGAAAGTGAATGTGGCAAAGGAAGAGAGAACATCTTTTTTGAAAAATTTTTACAACGGAAGACTGGGATTGATGGTCAATGCCATGGCGGAAGAGAATTCTCTGTCACAGGAAGATATTGAGGATCTGCGCAGGCTCCTCGATGAACTGCAGAAAAAAAACGCGTGAGGGTATAGACATGAAATTTCTGAATCTGTTTGACATAACCGTTGAAATATCCCTGTTAATCGTGCTGATCGGAACGATAAACAGGCTGTTAAAGAAAAAACTTGACCCTAATATCCGCTACTTTTTGTGGATATTCGTCGCCATACGGCTCCTGCTGCCATTGCGCATTGAATTGTCCGTGGAACTTCCGAATTTGGATTTATTTGACACGGCGGCAGAGTATATGCAGGACAGCCAGACGGAAGAGACAGCCACAGCTGAAGCGGTATCTGCACTTCTTCCGGCAGCCCCGGTGCAGGACATAACGCCTGCCATGCTACAGCAGCCGCCTTTGCTGACAGATGCGCAGACCGTTCCGAAGCGTACCGCTGTCTCTGTAAAAGATGCGGCACAATTTGTATGGATATTGGGTATGGTGGCTCTATCCGGCTATGTGCTGGTCAGTAACGGCAGGGTATTTCTCTCTTTCAGGAAAAAGCGGCGGAAACTGGAGATCCTGGACAACAAGGTTCCTGTGTACGCCATGCCGGGCTACAACTGTCTGGCCGGAATAGTGTCTCCGGCAATATATGTTGATACAGACGTGCTTGGAAGTGCCGAGGTGATTCAAAATGTCATCTCCCACGAGCTTCAGCACTATAGAGCGAGGGACCACTACTGGCAGTTTCTGCGGGTCATCTGTCTGATTCTTCAATGGCACAATCCCCTTATGTGGTGGGCCTATTTTGCCTCCAAAAAGGATTGCGAGATAGCCTGTGACGCCAGAGTGGTCAGAAATATGACCTCCGAGGAGAGATTCGGCTACGGCAGCAGTCTGCTGACGGCGGCGGAAATTACCTGCCGGAGGAATCAGGCGGTTTTATGCTCCACATCAATGAGCGGAAACAAATCTTTTTTAAGAGAAAGGATATGTGGGATTATGCAATATAAATGTAAATATGCCATTGCCTTGATAACTGTTATCATATGTGTTATCGGAGTGGGCTGTTTTGCCTCCTTTCATCTGTATGCCAACGAGGAGAAGGGTCAGAAAGCTGCGCCGGAAAACAGCACCAGCGCGGAATCTGAACCTGAGAACCGACCAGAGGAGGCACTGCCCTACAGCCACATGATTCAGACCTTTACCCAGGAGGAGACGGCGGTGGTTCCCGAGATAAAGGAGCATGATTTCACATCGGCCAGGGAGGCCGGAACGGTACAGCAGATACATGGAATGCTGCCAGGCCTGGGCGAAGGAACCTGGTATACCATAGACATTGACGGGGTGGAATACTATTACGGGCAGTATGATTTTCAGGAGGACGGGGATGTCGAATTATATGGATATGCGATTTTCAGCGATAAGTATTCCCTGATAAACGGGCTTTCCGTGGGAATGACGACGGAGGAGGTGCTGAAAAAATATCCGTATATGGCAATAACGGATTTTGACGGAAACGAACTGAGCTATCTGAACAAAAAGTCTATTACCGGCTATCAGTATCTGGGGTGGAATCGGAGTGCCTATCCCCGCAGCTATATCGGCATGGATGAAAATTGGGTATATAACGGAAAAGACTATGCCTGGTCCGATCAATTTGACTACATCATGTTTGCTGAAATAGACCAGGGAACAGCGGACACCCTGCCTGTCAGTATCGGACTACTGGTAAGCGGCAACATAGTCTCGGCAATTACCTTCTATTACCCCACGGCAAACTGATCCTATAGCACGTCAGCCATCATCTTGCTGGCTGTCAGCAGAAAATTTTTGTCGGATTCCGACCAGCGAAAATGATCGTTAAATGTTTCATAGAAGAAGTACAGCGCCGCGCCGTTTTTATCCGGATAGTAAAAACAAACCATTCCTTCCACCCTGCTGCTCTTCAGGAGTTCATACAGCTCCGCGTTTACACCTTCTAGATTGGTTATGTGGCTGGCCATCAGATAATGAGGATGATCCAGCAGCTTTACCAGTTCGTCATTGACAATAAAGTGACCCATGTTCGGCGCAAACTGATAGTCCCCGCTGATATACAACGGCTCCTGCCGCCCTGCGCGATAGATCCGTACACCATCGATCTCAAAGGAGGAGCGGATTTGATCCATAATTTCTTCCATGGGTGCGCTTCCCTCCCTGAGAAGCCGTATTCCCATATCCGCCACCACATCAGCGAGATATTCCGCCTTTTCCAACGGGTCCATGGTGTGACGAATAGACTGCGCCCTCTCCTCCAGGCCGCCATGCTTATCCTCCTCATAGATTACAAAGCGGTTCTTTCCCTTGAATTTTGCCAGATACAGACATTTGTCCGCCTTTCGGAACAGTTCGTCATAGGTGCATCCGTCTTCGGGCGCCCGGCTGACGCCGATAGACAGGGTAACTCTGCATCCCTGCTGCTCATTTTCAAAGATATTCTGCACTCTCTTGCGTATGGATGTCAGAATCGCCCGCAGCTGCGTCTCCGTGGTAATCCAATTGGTAAAGATGAAAAATTCGTCTCCGCCAAAGCGTCCCACAATCCCGCGGCCGTTCAGGGTACTGCTGATGACGGAAGCCACTCCGCTGATAACATGATCCCCATACATATGCCCAAATGTATCATTCACATTTTTAAAGTTATCGATGTCAATCATTGCCATATAATGCGGTTCCGTGTCCGCCGCCAGCGCCTCCACCGCATATTCTGCGCAGGCACGCTTATTCAGCAGGCCGGTGAAGGAATCCTTGCCCTCCGCGGTGGCATAGTAGGGAACGGAATCCTCCGGCTTATGATCCAGCAGCCGCAAAATTCCCAGTACTATACGCCCTTTATTGTGCTTATAGATCACTTTACCATCGATATGAAACATAGCCATCGTGGTCTTGTGGGCAGGTATAGGCCCCCGCAGATCACAGCTAAAATTCTCCTGAGCATTGAGCAGATGCTGGCAGAACTCCTCCAGCTCCTCCTGAAAACTCGTCTGCGGATACAAGGCTTTGACACTTTCCCGGAACTGCTCCAGACTGCATTTTATCAACACTGTGGATTTGATACCCACATAGCGGAATACGGCAATACAGTCCTGTTCCACGTCATAGTCAAAGAGATAGTCCTGATACATGGACAGAAATGCCCTGTATCTGTTGGCGTCATTGGAGGCCTGTATATACTGCTTCTCAATATTGAACAGGTTATAGACGGTCAGATCCCATACCGGCTCTCCACCTACCACATGGCCGTTATCGCTGATCGTTACATCCACCTGCTGGTAGGCATCTGTCATTCCCCGCATGGCTGTCAGTATCCTAACAGATTTCCCCTCCTTGAGTTCTCCACACACCTGGCAAAACTCATCCCTCAGCTCAGGATGAATAGCATCCAATATGCAGACTCCAACCATTTTACCCAGAAAATGATAAAAATTCTCATCTCCCATCATAACCATATACTCATGGTTGATGGAGACACTACAGAAAATCATGTTTTCCGACGTATGATCTGATATATAATCTGCAATCTTCATATTGTCTTTGAGTTATCCTCCCTGTGCGGCGGTTTACTGTTTACCTATTGCTTCAATACATCATTCAGTTGTTTCATCAGCACCTCGATATTGATCGGCTTCGCAATATGACCGTTCATTCCGCTCCGTAGTGCCTCCTGCTTATCCTCCTCGAAAGCATTGGCCGTCATTGCCAGTATCGGGATGGATGCCAGTTCCGGATTCTCCAGCTTTCGGATCATTCTGGTCGCCTCATAACCATTCATCACCGGCATCTGGACATCCATCAGCACCAGCTGATAATATCCCGGCTCGGAACGGCTCACCATATCCACTGCGATCTGTCCGTTGTCCGCAACCTCCGTGGTAAAGCCTGCGCCCTCCAGGATGGCTATTGCTATCTCCTGATTCAGCTCATTATCCTCCGTCAGCAGAATACGGCCTGAGTGAAATGTTTTTTCTTCCTCTTCGTCGGCATGGTTATTCTTTTCCGCGTTGACAATGGAATGCAGACAGTTTCTCAGTTCTGACAGAAACAGCGGTTTGCTGCAGAACGCCGTAACGCCGGCCGCCAGGGCCTCTTCCTCAATATCCGTCCAGTCATAAGCTGTCAGCACGATAATGGGCACATCCCCGCCTGCTTCCTTCCGGATTCCCCGGACCACCTCCAGACCATTCATATCCGACAGCAGCCAGTCCACAATATAGATATAATAGCTGTCTTTGCGCATCACCGCTTGACGGGTACGCAGAACGGCCTCCTTGCCGGACATTGTCCATTCTGCCCGCAGCCCGATCTGCTGCAGCATGCCGGATACGCTGTCACAGGAATTAAAATCGTCATCTATCACCAACGCGCGGAGATCCTTCAACTCCGGGATGGCCTGGGACTCCTTATTGCCGCTGTACAGCCGGAACATGAAAGATACAATGCACTCCGTACCTTCGCCCTTTTTGCTCTTTACCTCGATGGAGCCATTCATCATATCCACGATATTCTTGGTAATGGACATTCCCAGACCTGTGCCCTGAATCTTGCTGATCGTGGAATTACGCTCTCTCTCAAAGGGTTCAAAAATATGCTTGACGAATTCCTCACTCATACCAATGCCGGTATCAATAATCCGAAACTCGTAATTGGCAAAACCTTCCTGCGCCACATCACTCTCACTGACCTTGATGGTAATCCTGCCCCCGGCCTCTGTGTATTTCACGGCATTGCTCAAAAGGTTCAGGAGTACCTGGTTCAACCGCAGACCATCACAATAGATATCCTCATTGCGAACATCCATGGCGTCCATATACAGTTCCAACTGCTTGGCATGGATATCTGCCTGCATGATATTGCGGAGATTGTGAAGGATATCGGGCAGACTGCACGGTTTTTCCTCCAGATGCATCTTGCCGCTCTCGATGCGGCTCATATCCAGAATATCATTGATCAGGCTGAGCAGATGATTTCCCGAAGTCATGATCTTCCGAAGGTACATCTCCACCTGTTCTTTATGGTCAATATGATTGATCGCCAGTGTAGTGAAGCCAATGATGGCATTCATCGGCGTACGGATATCATGAGACATATTGGAGAGGAATACACTCTTTGCCTTGTTGGCGCGGTTGGCCTGGGAAAGCGCATCCTCCAGCAATGCCTTCTTTTCCATCTCACTGCGGGTCTCCTCGTCCACGCTGCGGAAGCCAAGAACAATACCTCTGCTCTTACTCCAGTCCCCCGCGCGTACGGCAGCCATCTGAAAATATCGTATTTCTCCACAGCAGACTGTGCGGTAATTGAGAAAACACATCCTTTTTCCCAGAAGTTCCTTCTCCAGCCCGTCATGGGAGAGCGCCTGCCGCATACTTGCCCTGTCATCTGCATGGACACTTGTCTCTATATAGCGTTTGATACACTCTCTCAAGGGTTTCCCTTCGGCAAAAATATCTTGTAAAACACCATTCTCACAGACACCAATCCGCAAAATTTCCTCTTTTTCGCTGTCCAAATCAAAGAAGCAGACCAGATTGTACTCAATACTGAGCGCATGAATCAGCTCCATCTGGTGTTTATCCTTCTCCCACTGTTTCTCTGCCTCCCGCTGTCTCTGAGCCGTACAGTCTATGAGAAACCTCTGATAGAGCAGCTCCCCATTCTCCTGGATGAGTTTGATATTTCCCATAACATGCAGAATGTTCCCATCCATATGCTCTACGCGATATGCCACGGTAATATTGTCCCCTTCCTTTTTCAAGGACTGGAGACTTTCCCGAACCCTGCCTTTATCTTCTTCCAGAACAGACGCTGCCACCATATCAAAACCTGCCGCCATCATATCTTTCTGGGATTTGTAGCCCAGAATACGCAGTGCCGCGCTGTTGATGCGGGTGATGCGGGAGCCGTCCAGACTATGGCATATTACACCGCACTCCATAGAGGTAAAAATCGCTTCCAAATCCTGAGTCTTCCGAACCAGCTCCTGAGCATAAGCCTGTTCCTGTGTCACATCGATACCCACGCCCACAGTACCCATGACGCTGCCGTCCAGGTCGTAGAGTGGAGATTTGTATGTGGTGAGCAGGCGGATACCATCCTGGGTCTGGATACACTCTCCGGAAACGCAGGTTTCCTCCCTCTCCATAACCTGGCGCTCCGACTCAATACAGGCGGGATCATCCTGCTCCACATCCCAGATATACGCATGGCGGCGCCCTTGCACCTGCTCCCTGGTCTTGTTGACCAGCTTACAGAAACTGTCGTTCACCCTCTCGTGTACGCCGTCTTTATCCTTGTACCAGATCAGGTTGGGGACACTATTGGCCGTAATCCTCAAAAACTGGTCGGTTTCCCAGTAATCCTTCTCCATCTTACAGGTCTGCTGCCACCTCAGAAAACGGAAACGCAGCTCCTCTTCCGATATGGGCAGCATCCAGATATCCTTGATTTCCGGCAGATATTCTGTGAGCTCCTCCATCTGCTCCCTGCCTGCCAGCACAATCAGCTCTGCCGCTGGCTTCTTCCAGGAGATCAGATTCCCAACCTCCTGTGCGGCGTCCTTGCCCTGCAGATCGGCCAGAATCACATCCGCCTCCGCCGCCTTCTGCTCCACAATATCATCACTTTCCAGAAAAGTATGGGTAAATGACGCCAAAGGGGGCATCTCCCGAATGGATTCAAACTGATTGCGATGACAACCAGTAATATAAATATATAAATGACAATGATACATCCTGTTACCCCCTTGCAGCTGATATATTTCAATTTTATCAACAGCCCGGCGTTATGTCAACCAAAGAATACCGCCGAAAAATTTTCCTTTCCTAAATTAATTAAAGCCTTCTGAGTCTGCCTGCCGCCATCACCAGGTCCAGGCTGCGCACCTCTTCCAGCCAGAGCTCATACCCGTGGGAGCGGGAGGCCAGGACTACATCAACAGAGTCCTCAAACAGATTCTGTATCAGCTGCCCGCAGCAGGTATTCAGATCTTCACCCTCCGGCCAGCTGCGCCAAAGCAGCTGCTCCAAAAGCCATGCCAGAGTGTTGATCTGCCCCTCATCTCCCAGCGCTGTCAGCCGGGTAATGTCCGCTGTGATTTCTCCCAGACAGATAAAGCGGCCATTGTCAATCCGCACACTCCGGCTGAAGGGCAGCTCTTTACCACATAGCTTTGGGGGCAGAGATCTATGTTCCATCCACTTACAGGGCTCTCCCGGTCTGTTCTGTATCTCTTCGCAGCACAGCAGCTTCCCCACCTCCTCCGTCCTGTCCTGCACCCGGTAATCCTCCAGCAACAGGACACAGTCCCCGTATTCCAGATATTCACCGGAGCCGCCGATCACCAGAATGGTGGATACATCCCGCCCTCTCAGCTCCCGTATCCTGTCGGTATAGGGAATGATGGATTCCTTCTGTACCAGCTGCCGCATCAGCCGATCCCGTATCATAAAGTTGGTCGCGCTGGTGTCCTCATCTATCAGCAGCAGACGACTGCCGCCATATACTGCCTCCACGATATTGGTCGCCTGAGACAGACTGCCGCTGGCATGGAGAGTGGAAAAATTATGCCTGTCGTTCTGCCCCGGAATATAGGAGAAAAAGGGCGAGATATCCATGTTGTGGACCACCCTGCCATCCTCCGCATAGATCTTGCAGGCCGTCTCCTCCACAATCACATATTCCCTGCCATCGCCTGCCACATGAAAATATATCCCCTGTTCCAGGGCGTCCAGAAGAGTGCTTTTGCCGCTGTAGCCGCCGCCTGTGATGATGGTGATTCCCTTTTTTATCCCCATGCCCTCGATCTCTGTGCCATCACTTAAAGGGATTGTCACTCTCAGCTGCGGCGGTGACTGAAAGGGAACCGCGCCGCGCATGGGCTCCTGGGTGTCCCCCTCTCTGGGCAGCACACTGCCGTCCGCCAAAAAGGCCAGCAGATTGTTTTTCTTCAGATAGTCCCTGATTTCCCACTGTTTTTTGTAGAGCTGGACATGCGCCCACAGTTCTTCTCTCTCCGCCCTCTCCAGACTGTCACAGATCGTATCCAGCAGCTGCTTCATGCCCTTAAAACCACTCTTGCCATTGAGACTGTGGCCGTTGATCAGGGGAAAGCGGAAGGAAATCCGTATCCGGAACGCCTCCTGCGATTCCCTATAGAGGCAACCGTTTCGCCTTCTGACTACAGGACTCACCTGCTGCATGGAAAATGCCGATTTTTCACGGGCATCCTTGTGATCGTTCTGCCAGGTTTCCGACAGGGCGTTTACCGGCTTTGACAACGTCCTCATCAGCCAGTCCTCGCAGGGGATACGCTCCCTGATCATCTCCTTTTCATAATCCAGCAGCCCGCCGGGAATCCACACATATAAAACCACTCTCTCGGGAGTGCGGAAGCCTGTCCCTGCAAAGGAAAAAGAGACTTCCCGGTAATGGAAGATCTTCTCATCCTCTATGGGCTGCATACTGCTGCTGATGTAACTGATGTAAATCTGTTTGTCTGTGTAGAGCATATGCAAACACTCTTTGTTCTGCATATGGTTCTGCGTCATAATCTTCTTAAAATGATTCATGTTCTCCTTCTTTCCGCCCGCTTCGGCGGGCACGCTACAGATAATGTTGGTTTGCAGGATCATACAGATGAATTCGGAGAACAAATAAATACAATAGAAAAAGACATACAAAAATCGTATGTCTTAGCCGTCTTTATCCCTTTTGGGCCCTTGGGCGAGGTATCGTAACCCACACAGTGCCGTTACATATAACTACATGCAGCTTATCGAATGCCGGAATAAAAATGGATGGCCAATATGACATTTACCGTGTATGAACTTGTCCTCGTCATATTAACCACCGCCTTTCTCTGCATTCCTGCATATAATAAACTGATGAATTCAGAATAACATCCGCATGTGTGAAAGTCAATCGGTTTTTGCGGAAATTCCAGTCATGTTTGATTTGACAACACAAAAGTAATGATTTAAGATTAATTATAATATTAGAAAATGCATATACATACGTCTGAACGGAGGATTAAAATAAAGCGGATGAGAAGAAATATATTAGCCACAATATGTCTGATGTTTTTGGGATTATGTCTGGCTGGCTGCTCTGCGGATACGGACGAGGAGATCATGGAGATCGTCCGCGGGGAAGCGCCTCAAAGGGAGGACGACCTGTTACAGATCGGCTTGATACAGACCGGAAAAGAATCTGACTGGAGAGACGCCAATACCAACGATTATCTGAATCTTTTTGTGGAGGAACGCGGTTACCACCTTATCTATATAGACGGAAATTCCAGTCCGGAGAGACAGGTTCAGGCAATGCGCGATTTAATCTGGCAGAGGGTAGATTATATTATCCTCCAGCCCATTGTGGAGACCGGCTGGGATGAGGCGATACATGAGGCCAGGCAGGCGGGAGTTCCGGTTATCGTAGCAGACAGGCAGATTGCCACGGACAGCAGTGAATATGTCGCATGGATTGGCTCTGATTTTTACGGGGAAGGCATAAAAGCAATCGAATGGCTTGAGGAGTATCTGGAGGAAAGAAATCGTCTGGACGAAGACATTAATATTATACTGCTGGAGGGTACAGAGGGCGCCACAGCAGCCATCGGCAGGACGGAAGGTATCATGGAAATGGTCTCCCATCACGACAACTGGAATATCATTGCAAGTGAATGCGCGAATTTTACACAGGGGGAAGGACAGACCGTTATGGAAGGGCTGTTGGAAAAATTTGATGCCTCCGATATTCATGTGGTTATTTCGGAAAACGACAATATGATTTTTGGAGCCATGAAGGCGATGGACCGCAAGGGAATTTCCTACGGGCCGGAGGGAGATATTATCATGATTTCCTTTGATGCCCTGAGGGAGGCATTTGAGAAAATGATTGATGGGAAGCTCCATGTATCCGTCGAGTGTAATCCGCTTCTGGCAGGGGGCGTGGAGGAAATCATTCTGGATCTGGAACAGGGCAACTCCATGGAGGAAAAGCGCCATTATGTTGAAGAAAAGGTCTACGATTATCAGAATGCCTCGGAATATATCAACGAAAGAGCCTATTGACGGAAATGGAGAACAGACATGCAGGAGGAAGATGGAAAATGAAAAGACCTCTTAAAAATAAAGTCATTGTGGCAGTTTTTTTCATCTGCCTGCTGATTGATTTTGGATGTGTGGCATTTAATTATCACAAATATGTCTCCATAAACAGAGAATATACCACAGAGCTGGCGCAGACGGTTATCAATACCTGCTGCCTGATCATCGATGGGGATAAGGTGGAGCATTATCGGAATACCAGAATGAGGGATTCGGATTATTATTTGGTATGGAACAAGCTGATCGACTACCGCAACACAAATCCCAATATTGTAAAGCTGAGTATTATGAGTTTTCAGGAGGACGGATGTTACTATATTTTTGACACTAATCTGACAGGAAACGGAGCGTTTCTGGGAGATTTCCAGCTATACGATCCCATACAGCAGACAGTCAGGGACTCATTGGTCAACTATTCCCCTGATATCTCACTGGTTTACGGGAAGCATACAGACATCTATATTCCCATTAAGTCATCCTACAATATTCCTGTGGCCTATGTGGTGGCCGGTATTGCGACAGATACGGTGGAGGCGGAACAGAGAGCTTATCTTTTATATCTGGTGCTGATTATTACAGCGATTACCGTTTTTGCAGGAGTGATATTAATTCTTTTTATGAACAGAAATATTATGGTTCCTATTAACGCAATGACTGTGGCAGCGGGAAGCTATGCGGAAAATCTGGAGAAAGACGGTGAAATCTCTCCGCTGCAGAAGATACATATTCAGACGGGAGACGAACTGGAACGCCTTTGTGAATCCATGAAAAAGATGGAGAATGACATTCTGACCTATTCCGCCCGGCTGCTCAATGCCACCTGGAACAGCAACCACGACAGTATGACCCAGCTGTATAATAAGCGATATTACAACGAACTCCTGAACGTATTACAGGAGGAGCCGGAACTGGGGATCATATATCTGGATATCGATAATCTAAAGAAAATGAATGATACCTTCGGACATGATGAGGGGGATCTGGTTATTACGAGAGCTTCGACCCTGATCCACCGATATGAGGAGCCGGGCTTTGAATGCTGCAGGGTGGGCGGCGATGAATTTGTTATATTCCTGAGGAACTCTTCAGAGGAGAACGTTAAAGAACTGGTGGAGAAGATGCGCAGCGACAAGGAGAACACTCTGTCGGAGACGGCAAAAGAATTTATATGCCGGCTTGCAGTCGGAGGGGCATTCAGAAAATCCGGCGAAACTCTGGAGAATGTGATCAAAAGGGCAGAGGAAGAGATGTACCAGAATAAACATGCTGTCAGATAGTTCTGACTGAGGCGGAATTTCAGCATCCGGCACTTGCTCCGTGAGAAAAGTGCCGGATGCATAAAGCTACATATAGCATAGCTGTCGTATATGGCATCCTCGATTCCTGCATCCGAAAGATTGAACCAGTTTTGCATAAGATATATGCAAAGCATGGCCTCGGAACACAGACACCATATTCTTCGACAGTGAATATAATCGGGTTATTTCAGTTCCACCGGAATCCATACTTCATAATACCGGTTCTTCTGTCTCAGATCGTGGTCAGTCCAGAGATGCAGTACTTCTATTACAAGATCATACTTCTGCCTATACTCGGATGCAGGGAGCCAGGAGTCGAAAATCAATTCAAACAGCTTCGGAAACTCTTCCCAGGCAAGCCCGCCACACTCAGTTTTGAATGCAGCATAGGTACCTGCAGGAAGCTTACGCGCCTCAAGCTTATCCGTCCTGGTATCTGCTCTGTCGCGGGCAATCATATATTTACCATCCTGCCAGACTCCGTACCAAACACCGTCATAAGACGTACTTCCGGCTTGATTCCATCGGCCCTCGCAGAGCTTTCCGGGAACGTCATCGCAATTGTCTGCCCACATGGAGTGTCGCAGCTCCTCACGGTTCTTATATCCCTGACCCTCATACTGTTTTGATACACCATACACCACAGTATCTTCCAACTCAATAATTCTGAAATCCATTTCTTTTGCTCCTTTGATCATAATGTGAAAGGAAGCAGGTGGATATACCTTGAGGGAACCGCCGCTTTTACGATAGACAGACGGTGTAATGCCATGCTGTTTCGCAAAGGCTCTTGAGAAAGCTGCCGCACTGTCATACCCATATTTCATGGCAATATGGATAATCAGTGTCCTGCCATGCTGCAGATCCTGCGCCGCGAGAGTAAGGCGTCTGCGCCTTACATACTCAGTCAGCGTCATTCCGGTCATATAACTGAAAAAACGAATGAAACTATCTGCCGTTACACAGGCAATTCCGGCTGCTGTATCAAGATCGAACTCTGCGCACAAATTCGCCTCGATATACTCAATGGCTGCGTTCAGTTGTTTCAGCATATTCATCTGTTTCACCTCCCGCATATAGAGTATCAAATAAACATTTTCGATGTCTGACTTTCCTTGGGCAGGAATAATCACTTTTCAATTCTGGGTTCTGTTAGATCGATGTACTCTATTTCAGAAGAGATATAAATCACCTCTATCAGCTATAGAAAAAACTTATTTACACCCTCTGACTAAGCCTGTATGGCACATATCTTATCACGGGCCAGCTCCTCCACATAGACCGAACATTGCCGCAGTATCTCCTCCACAGCAGATATGACAAACCTGTCAAGTTCCTCCGGGGAGAGATAGGTCTCGCGCACCTTAACGTTTGCTGCCCCGTCCCGATAGAACGTTGTGATAAACTGCCTGCGTTTCTCAAAGGCGTCCGGCGCAAAAAAATCCACATATCTGTTGAGCAGTTTCTCCATGTTCTCATATATCCGAAACGCCTCAAAGTCCGGGTTCTGCCGCAGATACATAAAATCCAAATCGTACCAGTCCCGCTTGATTTGGCTCCAGAAAGCCGTCCGGTCCCTGTCAAACAACTCGGGGAATTTGTCTTTGGCCCCGTATCCAATCTCCTCGGCCCACAGCTTGTCCGTCAGAAGATGTGTCAGATAGCCGAAATAAAAAGCATAGGCCTCATCGTCATAGCTCTTTCTCAGGGAGTCGGTGAAAAAGCTCTCTATAAAACGCTCCTCGTGTACCTCCTTGATTCCGTTTTGGTCCACAACGCGAAAGTGGGAGACCCCTGCATCCGGCAGATAGCCGGAACCGTCCGCCGTGGGGATACCGCTGTCCGGCGCAATATTCCCCAGAATGAACGCATCCACATGCTTTAAACCAAGCTGCTTATAAATTCCCTGCGCCACGCGCAGATGTATCATCCATGAGGCCATCGCTCCACTCCTCTCTCAGGGGCCTTAAAAATTGTGGGTCCGAAAAGGCGCCATGGGCAGACCGTTTGCGCCAAAGACTGTCACTTCGCCATAGTTTGTCCACAGATACCTGGCCATGACAGGCTCCTTGACCTCCGGGGAATGCAGGAACACTCTGTCGCCTTCAAAGACGGCCCGGGCCTCCCGGAACACACCGTCACTGCCCGCCAGCTCAAAGCCGGATATCTCTTCTCCCCGGCAGACAAAGCCATCCTGAGCATAGTCAAAGGTCAGCTCCATGCCCCCGTCCCGGTAGAGGAAATCCCGATATATGGGGCCAAATGCCTCCTTCTCGGCGATCACATGATACACACCCCACAGCGCCTGCAGCGCCAGCCTCTCTCCTACGGGTTTCTTGTTCTTGGGGTGAATCTCGTGGAACTGCCCACAGTCGATGGCCACTGCTATGCCGGTGTTTCTCATCATTTGAAACGCCCGCATCTGGCTCTCCCGTATGATACACCAACTCTTGGTGTCCGGGTCATGCTGGTATCTGTGCATGGGGAGCTGCACCATCAGAAACGGCAGCCTCTCATCCCCCCAATCCTGTCTCCACTGCTCTATTAGGCCGGTAAACAGCGCATAATAATCCTGGGGCCTGTGATCGTCGCTCTCCCCCTGATAATAGATGAATCCCTTGAGCGTGTAGGGCGCCACCCTTTTCAGCATGGTTTCATACAGGCCCGATGGTCTGGTGTAATTGGCACAGTTCATGGGGCCGGGATATCGGCACGGACCAATCAACTCCTGCACCTTGTCAAACGCCATCATGGGTTCCTTCTCATAGACGGCTGCCGCTCTTTTGTCCCAATCCTCCTGGTAGGCCTGATATTCCTGATATTCTCTGATCTGTTCTGCCACTGATTTCTGTATGGCCTCAGAATTCTCATAATCTTCCACATAACTGCGGGTGGCCTTCCGGGCCAGTATGGCCTCCCGGCTCATCCAACAGCTGGCGGAGGTGCCGCCCCAGTTACAGCCGATAACGCCCACGGTGACATGCAGCCTGCGGGCCAGCTCCTGGGCAAAATAAAAGCCCACTGCGGACCAGTTTGCCGCGTCCTGCTCTCCAAAGCGTTTCCAGTGAGAGTCTCTCTCCACTTCCTCAAAATCCGCGGCTTTATAAGCCTGCTTGGGCGTGTAGAAAAAACGTACCAGAGGAAAATTCCCATTTTGCAGGATTTCCTTTCCGCCCTCCGCATCCTTCAGCTCCAGCTCCATGTTGGACTGCCCGCCGGCCAGCCATACTTCGCCCACGGCAATATCCGTAAAACGAATACATTCCTGTCCATCGCTGATCTCCATGCACAGGTTCTCCTGGGCCTCCCGCTCCGGCAGATAGGCCGTCCATCTCCCGTCCCGGCACTTGGTCAGGACACGGTCCTCCCCCAGCGTCACCGCAATCTCTCTGCCAGTGTCGCCTTCGCCAAACACGCATATCTTTTTGTTCCTCTGTAATACCATATGATCGCTGAATACCGCCGCTGCTCTCAACATATCTATTCTCCTTTGCTGGCATGTTTTCTTTCTACTTGGTTGTCTCTTTATTAGCAATTATATTTTCCCGTGTTTTTTCTGTCAAGCGCCACGGGGCGGCAGGACAGTCATGCGGGATATCTTATTGTTGACAAACTTGACCTCTTGTGATAGATTTCTAAATCATTCAAAACTATTAGGTGATTGCGAAACTCCCCTTTAGGGCACAGGGGGTGGGCAATATAGACAAAATAAGGGCGACTTGCCACTGCCGAAGTTAATTTGTGAAACAAATTTACTTCTGAGCCCGTTTTTGTCTATATTGACGGTGTTAGATTTTTTAACACCGATCCCGTCACTTTCGGTAAGAGTTTCGCAATAATCTATCACCCAAAACTATATAATGGAGGTCATCCCCCATATGCACTATGTAATCGGTGATGTTCACAACAATAACAGAAAGCTCCAGAATATGTTGAAACAAATCTCTTTTGGACAGGACGACCATGTCTATATCCTCGGTGATCTATTTGACCGGGGCGGGGACGATGCCGACCCGGTGGGGGTCTACTTCACGGTTCTGAAGTTGGGGGAACAATGTACTGCTCTGCGGGGCAATCATGACCATTGGCTGGCAGACTATATCCACCACTATGACTCTCTCTCAGAGAGGGAGAAACCGGGCTGTACACCCTATATGTACAACTCCTTCTATCTGCTGCAGCAGAGACTCACACCCGTAGATCTGCGCGAGCTTGAGGAGTTCATCCGCGGTCTTCCCCTGCATGCCGAACTGGAACTGGACCAAAAATATTTATTTGCCCATGCCATGACATCCTCCCCGGATAAATGGAGAAAGGCTGGCTATTTCCTGATGGGAGACTGGTACTATGACCAGTTTGTAGTGGAGGGCATCCCGGGTTATATTTCCTTCTGTGGTCATGAGCCCACCAGCAATTTGTCCGCATTACCGGGAGACTACTGCGATCAAGTGGGAACCTCCATATGGCACAATGAACCCGGCAACGTGTATATGATGGACTGCGGCTGCGGTTTTACAGGCGGCAGACTGGCCTGCATGTGCCTGGAGACGGGAGAAAGATTTTATGAATGACCGGCTCCGGCAAAGCCTGTCAGACAGAAAAACCATGGGGCAGTTGTGAATCCCGGCACTACTTAAACAGTGTGCATCCCATCTCTTTAAACTGCCGGATTTTCTCTTCCAACAGTCCTGTGGTGACGCCAAAATATTCCGCGCTGCAGGAAATGCATAAAAAGGAGGCTGCCGCCCGGTTGAAGAGCTTTTTGTGAAGCCCGATTTCATCCCGGGTCAGCAGCCTGCCGCATTCTCTGCATTTCTCCTGCTTATCCACAGACCAGTTCCCCGATCAGGATCTTACACTCATCCAAGGGTACACTGCAGCGGTATCCGTCCCTGTAAACCCCCAGGTCCTCCCCTGTGACAGCATCCGTCAGTTTCAGTGCAATGCCGGACTCCGAGTGAATACCCAGATCGTCAAAGGAAATACTCATGGCATTCTCCCACTCGTTGGCAGCATCCAGATTGAAAAAGCCCAGGGCTATGCGGTTGCCGCTCATGATTTTCGCCATGGCGTAGGTCTTCTCCCCATTGTGCCACAGCATAAATGCAGGTCTGCACTCCTCGTCCTGATTGATGGCGATCAGCCCTTTGCTGAGCAGTGTCTTTTCATTGGTTTCATCCAGGTTTCTTAAATCAGAGCCGATGATAAGCGGAGAACCCATAAAGGCCCACATGGCGAAATGCTGCAGATACTGGGTATCGCTGCAGCCGTCCAGCCCCACGTTCCCCTTGCCATGCATTCCCACGATCAGCATGTCCATATCGTTGTAGCAGCCGGGACCGTTATTCTCGATATTCTCCACCTGGCTCTTAAAAATATCCTTGTAGCTCTTGGGCACGTCAAAGATATCCCCTGTGGAACGGTAACTGTGCGCGCCACGAGAGCGCATCCAGCCGGAAGGGTTCTCCACACCCCAGTTGCAGGCGGCTAACAGGATCTCCCTGCCGCTGTTGCGCAGTGCCATAGCCATGGTCAGGTAGGCATTTTTACCATTGCCGCTGGCGGGAAAGTTACAGAAATCGTATTTCAGGTAGTCCACGCCCCACTCCGCAAACTGTTTTGCATCCTCGAACTCATGCCCATAACTGCTGGGATACCCTGCACAAGTCATGAAACCCGCACAGGAATACATGCCGAATTTCAGTCCCTTGGAATGCACATAGTCAGAGAGGTATTTCATCCCGTGGGGGAACAGGGCTGGGTCGGCCACCAGTTTTCCATCCACTCTCTCCTTTAGCGACCAGCAATCGTCGATAATCACATACTCATAGCCTGCGTCTTTATAGCCTTTTTCTACGATGACGTCCGTCATCTCCATGATCAGCTGCTCGTTGATATCCTTTCCAAAGGTGTTCCACGAGTTCCATCCCATAGGTGCCTTCACTGCCAACATAATCCTGTCCTCCTTTTAAAATTCAAGTACTGGTATTTATACTACCACAAAATATATCTTCTGGGAAGAAGGGGAATATTTATAAGCATATAAATATTTTTGACAAAACATCTTGCATTCCTGCATCACATATGCTAGTATGCTTTTAAAGCATATATTTCTTTTCACTTTTGACAAAGCAAATCACTTTTCAAGATTTCGGAAAATCTATGCTTTAAATTCAAATTATACAATTAAAGAGCAGGAGATTTTCGGAGAGGTATGCCTTATTTGTTGTCCCCTGCATGGCAGGAGGTAACGAGCGAACTAATGAGTGGAAATGAAACAGAAACCTATCTGGCACAGACGCTGCATATGGCAGCGGGTGTCGAAACTTATGATACCCTTGCAAGGGCATTGCTGGCAGACAAGCAAATACTGGCATGGATTCTTCAGTATACTGTCGCTGAATTTCGGGATATGTCAATTTCAGATATTACCGCCTGCATCGGCGAGGACATTGTAGTGGGCAACACCCCAATCGACCCGGGACTCACCAACCTGGGACGTGTTCAGGAAACCCGCACAGAGGACAATGTGCCGGGAGAGGGTACTATCTTTTTTGACATCCGTTTCAGCGCCTATCCCCAAAAAGCGGGGGTCAAACTCCTCATCAATATGGAGGCGCAGAAGTCCTCGACTCTCGGGGACCTGCATTACCATTTGGAAAACAGGATCGTATTTTACCTGTCCCGGATGATCTCGGCTCAAAAGAATACAGAATTTTGGCACTCGGATTATGACAGTTTGAAAAAGGTGCGAAGTATCTGGATCTGTATGAACAGGAAAAAGGACGGCGATTCCATAGAAGAGATTCATCTTGTCAGGAATACTGTGTTCGGCCGCCAGGGAAATCCACATACCTTAGACTTGCTGCAGGGTATTATTATCAATATTAGAATCGGGGAAAATATGGATGTTTCCTCCTGCGCTTTAATCTCTATGCTGGAGGTATTGTTTTCCCGACGGAGTGTGGCGGAGAAAAAGAATATTCTGGAAAAAGAATACGGGATTGTTATGACGGTGGAACTGGAAGGGAGATTGAATACTATGTGTAATTTTTCGGAGTGTATTATGGAGATGGCTTTGGAACAGGGCTTGGAGCAGGGCTTAAAACAGGGACGTGAACAGGGTGAACTCAACTGCAGCCGGCAGAGTATTTTTGATTTGTTGGAGGATCTGGGAGATATTCCCAACGATATCCATACCCGCATTCAGGAAGAGAAAAACACCCAGATTCTGCGCCGGTGGCTCAAGTTGGCAGCGCGGACTGTAAGCTTTGACGCATTCAGGGAAAGCTTGAATGCCGCACTTTCAAATACCGATTAATTTTGTTGACAATTTGCCCGATTTCTGGTAGTCTATCTTCAATAACATAAGAAAAGCAATGACGGAAAAGAGTAGTTTATGACGAATCATCCAGAGAGAACAGCATTATGGTGGGAGCTGTTTATGAGGACCATGGACGAAAACCATTCCCGAGCCGCAGCGCCGAAAATATATGTAAGCGTTGCCGTATGCCTGCGTTAAAGGATAGGATTTATTGGAATCTGAAGTGAAAAGTTAAGGTGGAACCGTGCAGATGCACCCTTAAGACTATATACAATAGTCTTGTGGGTGCTTTTCTTATGTTGTGGTAACCCTATAATTGGAACTCAAAATAAGAAAGGAGCAACAAACAATGAAGGTTCTACACAAAAACGGAGAGATCACGGTATCAAGCTTCGACGAGCAGGAAGGGAAAAAAGCATTTTGGCATACCAGCGCCCATGTGCTGGCACAGGCGGTGAAACATTTGTACCCTGACACGAAATGCGCCATCGGTCCAGCGACGGACAACGGATTCTACTATGATTTTGCATTTTCTTTCCCTTTTGCGGAGGAAAATCTGCAGGCTGTGGAGGAGGAGATGAAAAAACTTGTACGGGAATCCCTGTCCCTTCAGGTTTGGACGGTATCCCGCCGGGAGGCCCTGTTCCATATGGAGGAGAAAGAGGAAAACTTCAAGCTGGAACTGATTCAGGAATTGCCGGACGGCGAGGAAATCACTTTTTATAGACAGGGAGATTATACGGAACTTTGCGCGGGTCCTCATCTCACCAATACCAGTCCCATTAAGGCCATCAAACTGCTGTCTGTGGCTGGGGCCTACTGGAGGGGAAATGAAAAAAATCCAATGCTGACCAGAATATACGGCATTTCCTTCCCAAAGACTGCCGACCTGGAAGAATATCTACAGCGACTGGAGGAGGCTAAGGCCCGGGATCACCGTAAGCTGGGAAAAGAATTGGAACTGTTTACTCTGCTGGACGAAGGGCCTGGATTCCCCTTTTTACTCCCCAAAGGGTTAATCCTGAAAAATCTGCTGATCGACTATTGGCGAAAACTCCACGCTAGAGAGGGCTATGTAGAAATATCCACCCCCATGATTATGAACCGCAGGCTATGGGAGACCTCCGGCCATTGGGAGCATTACCGGGACAAAATGTATACCACCGTAATCGATGAGGCAGACTTTGCCATCCGGCCCATGAACTGCCCCGGCGGGATGCTGGTCTATAAACTACAGCCCCGTTCCTATCGGGATCTGCCCATAAGGATGGGGGAGCTGGGTCTGGTGCATCGAAACGAAAAATCCGGGACGCTCCATGGTCTGATGAGGGTGCGCTGCCTTACTCAGGATGACGCCCATATTTTCATGACAGAGCAGCAGGTGCAGGATGAGATCCAGGGGGTTATAAGGCTTATAGACGAAGTGTATGCCAGGTTTGGTTTCTCCTACGAGATCGAGCTGTCCACCAGACCCGACAATTCCATCGGAAGCGACGAGGAGTGGGAGCTTGCCACAAGTGCGTTGACGGATGCGGTCAGTAAAATGGGAAAATCCTATGCGATAAACGAGGGAGACGGAGCATTTTACGGTCCTAAACTGGATTTTCACCTGAGAGATTCCATCGGGAGAACCTGGCAGTGCGGAACCATCCAACTGGATTTTCAGCTGCCGAGAAGATTTAACATAGAGTATATGGGAGCAGACGGCGAAAAACACCGTCCCATCATGATACACCGGGTGATTTTCGGCTCCATTGAGCGCTTTATCGGCATTTTAATTGAGCATTACGCTGGAAAATTCCCGCTGTGGCTTTCCCCTGTCCAGGCCAGAGTACTGCCCGTTTCCGACAAATATTTAGACTACGCAAAAGAGATCGCAAAGCAACTGCAAAAGCAGGGCATCCGCACAGAGACTGACCAGCGGGACGAAAAACTGGGCTATAAAATCCGGGAGGCTCGGATGGACAAAGTACCCTGTATGCTTATTGTAGGGGAAAAGGAGCAGCACAGCCATACCGTATCCGTCAGATGGAGGGATGCCCCGACACAGGGACAGGAGATGGGAGAGATGTCTCTGGAGGAGCTAATGGTATTATTCGCACAAACGGGCTATAATATCCCATAAAATTAATTCCGGGGAATCCGTGCGATTCCCTCTGCTCTGTCAGACCGGGCGGCCGATACTATCAGCCGCCCAGTCCGTATTACTGGGCAATGCCCTGTCGGATTCTCTCAAAACACCGGTTCAGCATTTCCACGTCCACAGAGCCGCCTGAATCGAAGGCAGTGGCCTCTACTGTAAAGCTGCCGTCATACTCCGTGCGTTGTATAAACCGGAAAAAGGCGTCAAAGTCCACGTGTCCCGCCCCTATGGGCAGGACAGCCTTGCCAATTGTACTGCCCCAGTCCATATAGCCTCCGCCATAGTCGTTTACATGGTAATGGCGGATATGACCCTGCTGCCATAGCCAAGCATATTCCTGTTGGTACAACAGGGTTTCCTCCTGATGAAATGCTGCCATCTTGGTATCCCACACAAAACCGATTTCCGGATATTCCTTTGCCAGCTGACAGAGATGTTTCATCGGATTTTCCCGATTACATACCACATTTTCCACCAGCAAGTCCAGTCCATATCCATCAGCGATGTCTCGCAATATAGGATAGGCCCTGAGATGATTGTCAAAATTCTGATCCGATGCCATACCGCCCCACAGATGAATCACCAGCACTTTGGCTCCGATTTGCCGGGCAAGCTCACAATTGATCTGAAATTTCACCGCGGCCTCACCGTCTGCCTGTGCTACATCCTCCCCCTGGCTGATGAACTCTCCAATACGCTTGTCAGCGTGTACTACCGGAATATGCAGCCCCAGAGAGGCCAGATAGTCCGCCAGTTTCTCCCACTCCTCATACCAGGAGCTGTACATCATGAACTCGTACCCATCGCACTGCAGCTGCCCTGCCAGTTTTTGCAGCAAATGGTAATCTCTGTTGTTTGCCTTGCCAATCAATGCTCCCGTGGAGCACAATATCTCTGCCATATCATTCCTCCTAATTAAGTCGCTGCGCGACGGCTCTAAAGGGCAAAGTGCCTTCGCGACTTTACCTTCCAGCTTAAGACTTCTAAGACATGCTGTTTAAAGTTCTTCCAGCACCTCCGCCAATTCCCTGAAATTCTCCACCTGACGTCCCTCATAATCCTCGCCGTCCCGGTTAAAATGTACCGTCTGAATTCCCAGTTTCTCTGCCGCCCGCAGATTGGCCGCTGAATTGTCCACAAAGATGCACTCCCCGGCAGAGCAGCCAAGCCGGTCTAACGTATACTGAAAAATACTCTCCTGCGGCTTTCGCATATGCACCTGGCCGCTGACAATCACATCCTCAAAATATGCGTTCAGCCCATGCAGCTCCATCAGGTAGGCATTCCACTCTGCCACATCGTTGGAGAGCAGTACAAAATCGCATGTCAATTCCTGTGCAGATGCAACGACATTTTTCTTACACAGCCTCTCCGCAAAAGGTTTGAATCCAGGATCTAAAGTAAGCCAATTCTCCAGATAGTCCCGCATAGCTCCATCCGGGTCTTCATATCCCAACCTGGTCAGAAACTCCTCCGATCCCATCTCCCCATTCCCCGCCCGGGTAAACAGCTGCTCCTCCCGCAGCGCCCTGAGCAACCGCCCATGCTCCGCCTCCGGAAAATGGGCCAGGGTATAGGGAATAAAATTCCCCTTGCTCTCCTCTATAATCACGCCATACATGTCAATCAACAGCACTCTTTTTCCCATAGGTAATCATATGCCCCTTTACAAAAGTGTAACCGGCGGTCTGATTCTCCCGAAAAAATCCGGTAATAATCCGATTGCGGTCACAGTACTGTTGAGCCTCCCGCCGGTCAAGGCCATGAGAGAGCAAATGCAGAATTACCTGCTCCCTCTCCTGATCATTCAGCCCCGTATTCCAGTCATTGTAGTCCAGAAAGTCCCTCTTTTTCTCCTCATACTCCGGCCTCTCCGGCGTCACCAGCTCCACACGGTCATTCATTCGCACGTCCACTTCCTGCAGACCCAGCCGCCTCATGATATGGGCCGTACGGATGGCCACCGCATAATCCCTTCCCTGCTTTTCCAGCTCCATCCGCCACTTTTTCTCCAGACCGTCATGTCTGCACAGCACCTGATAGTCCATGCCGTCGATATACAGGCCGTCACACTCAAACTCTCTGTTGGCGTCAATACAGATCACATATCCGCCGGGCTTTGTCAGCTGTATCATCTTTCGAATAAAGTCCTCCGGATTGTCCAAATGCCGCAGCACCGCTTGGCAGATTACCACATCATACTGCCGTCTGCCCTCATAGGCGAACACATCCCCCTGAATAAATTCGCCCTCCAGTCCCCGCTCCCGAAAAATCTCCCGGCCCGTGGCAATCAGTTCCTCAGCAAAGTCAATACCGGTATAAGTGCTGCCCTCCGCCAGATAGGGTATCAGCAGCAGCCCCAGAAATCCATAACCGCAGCCGCAGTCCAGCAGAGACACCGGACCCTCCAGTTTCCAGACCTTTTTGACCAGGAATTCCACATAATCCTCATTGTAATAGCCTTTTCGGGTGCGCAGCAGATACTCCCGTTTCTGGTTCCAGAAATCCCTTGTGCCCGTCTTCTCCGGCATATAGATCTCCCCCTCCAGAGGCGTCAAGCCCAACAGCTGGTCCACAGACACCTGAAAGTACTCCGCCAATACCGCCAACAGAGACAATTCCGGTTCGCCTGCCCCTGTCTCCCACCGGCTCACCGTCTGGTAGGACACTCCCACTCGGTCTGCCAACTCCTGCTGGGTAATTTTTTTCTGCCGCCGCAAATCCGCAATCCGCAAATGTATCTGAGCCACAACAGCACTCCTTTCTTTGTCTTCGGATCTTTTATTTATTGTAACAGAAACGGACAGATTTGTATTGTATAATTTTTCAGAATGATCTCTAATATTTCGAGAATAGCGCCGCTTGCCTCCAACATAAAAGCAGGACTCACAGGGGATATCCCCTGTCAGCCCTGCCGCAATTTAAATCCATCTCTCTCAGTGCTGCGGATAACCATCATAGGGGCCCGTGAGATACAGTCCCTTTCCCAAAGTGTCTATTCCCTCTGTAGCAGAAAAGTCATAATATGTCCCCTGATCCGTCCGAAAAAGGTAATCATCCCCCTCCCAGGGATAGATGACCTCCACCACCTTGCTGCCCTGGGCAATGGCGGAGCGCTCAAAGAACCATATCAGCCTCTCCTCCGTAGTCATTCTGTCATATCTTGGCGGCGTGGTATACTGCTTCACGGGGGAATACCATACATCCATATCTGTGGAATAATCAATACGTTCAATCGCTTCTCCGCGGGTAAAGGACAAGCCACTATAACATCTGCTGTAAAAAGTCCGGCTGTGCTGCATATCCCCCGGGGTAAGGCCAAAAGAGAAATCTCCCCATTCCGACACAGTGTAACAGACCTCCGTCACCTGGGTTCCCGTCCACTGCTCCAGCTCCAACAATGCCTGGCAGGCCCAGTACAGCACTTCCTTGGAAAACTGTGCTTCCGCCGCAGACACTGACCAGGACGTTTCCACAAAAGTCAACTTCCGGGTGATATCTTCCTCTGTCACTTCAGCTACAAAGTAGCCTTCCTCATCATAAAATTCCAGAATCTGCGCGTCCCAATTTTCATATACAACGCCTGGCTCTTCCAGATCCAGGTTTACCATCGCATCTTCCTCTGCGTGCCAGTATGCATAGGCACTATTTACAGGAGAAAGTTCACCATCCTTCAGCGCCATGTCCACCCATAATATATCCCCGCTCCGGTACAGGCCCTCAAAATAGAGCCGCAAAAAAGCATCTTTTTTTTGTATTAGTTTTGCATCATATGCCACTACATATGATCGCCCTCCCATGAAAGGCTTAAAATACTCCATATCCTGCTCATCTGCCGGGCGAAGACATACCTGAGTTTTTTCCAGGTCTCCCTCTGCCCCCGGCACTCTCCAGCTGATTCGAATATGGCTGTCGTCCTCTATGCCATAAGATGTCACCAGGTACACCTCCCAGGGTGTAGGCCCATACTCTTCCGGCGCTTCCTCCAGAGCAATCTCCACCTGCCGATAGCTGTCCTCCTGCCGCGTAAACAGCAGAATATCTGTAGAAGCACTCATGGGATTGGTGGAAAACTCATTGGGCTTGGTAAAGAGCAGTTCCGGGCTGCCATCCTCATCCAGATCCATGGACTGTACTACCAGGGGACTATTCTCATAGGTGTCAAAGGCCAGAATTTCCCCATTGCCAAATTCCACCCGCATTTTCATGATTCCCGGCTCACTCTCCACATCCTGATAAATCCGGTCAATCAGGCCGTCTCCGTCATAATCCTGATTCTTATATCCTGCCTCCCATTCTTCTCCGTATGCCACCCCACACTCATCCAGATATCCGGTATATTCCTCAGCCAGCACCCATGGCAGCCAGTGCGACTCCTCCGCGTCCTGCGGATTTTTCCCGCTCTCGGACATATTGTCTTCCGACTGCATGGAACTCGCTGTCTTCATCTCATCGTCGAATTCGGTTTTGACAGCGGCGTTTGCTGCTGCTCCCATGTCACCTGCTTCCGCACTGTCCTGCTGCTCGGTATCCAAAACTCCTGTTTTATCTGTTGCGAGATCTTCCTCATGGACATCCACCCTGTTGGTAAAAGTACAGGCCGCCAGTCCCAGAGTCAGCAAAGACACCAGCACCGCCGTTCCTGCCGCCATCCGTGGCATTTTCACCAGAGCGGACAGCCGCTCCCTCAGCTGATGCCTGGTGCCGGACATAGAAGTGGCCAGGTTCAGGGACCTGCGCAGCGTGGTTTTATGTTCCATGGACAGGGCCAGCAGAGCCTCGCCATAGCGTTTGCGGCTTTTCTCTCCCAACTGCCGCAGTACGCCCTCGTCACAGGCCAGCTCTCCATCCTGCCGGGACAGACCCACCGCCGCCCACACCAGGGGATTGTACCAGTGAATACACAGACACAGCATCCGCATCGCCGACCAGATGTGATCACCATGACGGTAATGCATCCGTTCATGGCACAGCACCATTGCCAGTACTTGAGAATCCTCCATCACCCGGGGCGTTATGTAGATAGCCGGACGCAGCAGGCCATACATGCAGGGTGTGCTTATCTCATCCGTCACATAGACCGGAAGCTGTTTCAGCTTCTGCCAATCCCCGGATACCGCCAGCGGTAATCGATTCTTATACACCCGCCACCGAAAACTTCCATTGACCCATAAAAGCCACAATGCCAACAGGCACGATCCTATCAGCCATGCCATCCCTATAATCTCCCATATTCCTAACCCTGTTATCTTGCCATAAATACCATTCTTCGATAAAAAATCATCCTTTTTCCCCGCATGGTCAATGTCCTCCGTTAAAAAATGCTCTCCGGCTGTCGGCTGTAAAACGGCAGGCACGGTCATGTCCGGCACTGGCGTATCCGACATATTCTCCTGCCGGAATACCCCGTTTTGTCCCGGCTCTGCCCCATGGACTGCCTCAATGCCATTTCCACCTGAAATTTTCTCCGTCTCCTGCCCCATCCAGCTTTCCGGCAACAAATTAGCAATACTAAGTGCGCTGTCCAGCGGCGATATGGGAACCAACAGGCGCACTGCCACCAGCAGCCACAGGCTGTATTGTACCCAGCAGGAAATCTTACCTTTAAGCAGTCTCCTGCCGACCATTACCACTATAATAAGCACACTTGCCGATACGATCCATTCCAGCATTCCTATCACCTCAGTATTTATTTCTTCCTGCCTTACATCACAAGTTTTTCAGATTTTCTTCCGTCAGCAGCTGCCACATCACAGCCACATCGTTCTCGGCATACTTTCCCAGCGTGTCCGAGTACCATTTCTCATAGTCCGCCATGTCCATGGGCCCTAAAACCTGTCCCGTGCCGCCATCCTCAATCATAAAAACCCGCCCCGTGCCGCTGACGTCCACCGCATCCGGAAAAGGGTTTCCCGCCGCATCCGTCTCCACCAACGCCTTATCCCAGGCGGTTACAACAAACGCAAGTTCATACTGGTCAGTGCCGCTGTTATACCGATAGAGATTATAAGGCCAGAAGTCCGACCGGGTATGGTTGTGGGACATGTCCGACCGGGCATAGCCGCCAGCATAGAAATGTATATCCGGGAAATCCCAAATCTCTCTGTAGAGTTCTCCCTTACTCTCATCATAGTCGTAGACCATTTCCTGTATAGTAGCCATCATGGAGCCTTGGTAATCGATCAGCAGCTCCTCCCTGCCGTCCCCATCTACATCCTGTATAGCAAAATAAACCGTTACAGGTATCTTTTCCGCTTCCTGCCCAAGTGGCAGCTGATAGTCAAATAACAAGTTATTTAATACTTCCCTATATGCGCTGTCACAGGGCGAGTCTGCCGCCGAGCCTGCTGAAGCCTGCTGCCTGACAGCCAGGAATAATACGCCATAGTAGTTGATCATCATTTTATCTGGCTGTTCGTCCATAAAATCAAAATTATTTCCAAATATATCCTCCATTATCGTCACATACCCGCTTTTTACCATGCCCACATCTCCCCCTGCAAACCAGTCGCTCACAGAGACTCTGAAATCCTGTTCATACTCTTCCAGACTGTCGTAAAATGCGAATTCATAGCCAACTTCTTCGCCTTCAATCACTCTCTGGTTACAGGTGAAGCTTTTCGGAGCATAGGTGAGTTCACTGCCAATCAGAGCATCCACCTCAAGCTGGGACAGGCCGCAGGGTGTAGAAGGATAGCGGTAATCCGTCACCTTCCAGCTGCCGATATATTCAGGCTGTGACAGACTACTGCTCTGCTCTTCATAATCAGCTTCCGGAATGTTATCCTGCGGGGACTGCACCACACTTGGAGCAGATAAATCTCCTGTTACAGGATCTTCCTCACTTCCCGGCTCGTCAACAGAATTCTCCGCCTCCGCAATAGGAATACCAAGACTCTGTACATCTATCGGCTGTACACTCTGCTGCCCGCATGCGCTTAGAGCCAGCACCATCATGATGAGCTCTGCTATTCCATATTTCAGCAATCTTTTTTTCATAATGTCCTTAACACTACCTTTCTCATTTTGTCTTTCTGTAATGGAGTTTGGCATATTCCTGTCACACTCTGCTGTGTAAGCCTTACTTCTCGTCTGCCTGATCCAGAATCCTGCGCAATTCCGCAATCTCCTCATGGCTCAGGGACTGCTTCTCCACGAAATGATTCACCAACAAACTCAGGCTCCCCTGATATACCCGCTCGAGAAAACTCTCCGTCTCCTTCTGAGCCGCTTCTTCCCGTTCCAACAGGGGACGGTAAACTTTCATATTTTCCCCGTCCTCACAGGCAATCAGTCCCTTGTCTGCCATGCGCTTCAGCATGGTCAGGGTGGTACTGCGGCTCCACCCCACACTGTCCCTCAGATCCGCCACCACCCGGCTGCCCACCTTCGGACTATTCTCCCACAGACTTTCCATTACATGCCATTCGGCTGTACTTAACTCCTTCATATTTACCTCTTTCTGCACTCCTTATATGCCTGTACTGTTCTATCGGTTTTTTCAAGAGTATATGTGTCTACATTTTAAACATACCATATGCTGTCTACTTTGTAAACATTTTTATAGAAAAATACAAATTATTTAAAATGTCAAAAACCTCCGTTGCCAAACGAAGGTTTTTGATTATGCGCAGGACGACCGCATGGAAAACGGTTCCCCAATTTGTTTTGATTATTTTATGCCTGCTGCCGCAAAAGTCCATAGATAGCGCCGCGTGATACGGGCTTTTTATATACCAGCAGGGAGACGCCGTATTGCAGCAGGCTTCCCAACACCGCAAGGCACAGTCCCGCGGCAATGGCCATCGGCATGGAAATCCCGGAGAGCCATGACATACTCAATACGCCATCGCCGAAAAAGTTCATCAAATAGTAAGAACCTGTTACGCAGCCAATCATGACGACCATGGACACCACAAAGTACTTATATGCGATACCCACATAAATTTCCATGATCATCAACACCACGCCGAGGAGCAGAATCATATGGGTGCTGTACTCCGCAGCCTCCGGATTCCCCATGGCCCGGATTGCCTCGATACCAATCACTGCCAGATAGGCCAGCATGCCGCTGCAAAAGGTTATTATTGCGGGCACAGAAGTCATTATAGCCTTTTTGTGGGGAGATGACAGCACCAGTTGGGAGCCGCACACGGAACAAATCAGCGAGGCCGGGTATATACCAACTGTCAACATCAAAATAGCCCCCATGCCATTGCTGAAATTCCCAATCTCGTACACCAATGCCATTACGGACAAAAATCCAATACACAACAAATTCGTTTTCAGGTTATAAGATAATTTGATACATTTTATGGCAAAATGCCATTTCTCCATTAGCTTCATTTTTACCCCCTTATGACTTCACTTCGTTTTCCTGCGTATCGGAAAATGTCCGCCGCCACTTTTTCATGCCAGTCCGCACCACCAACATGCTCAGCGCCGCCGCTGAAAGTGCCAGCAATCCATCCATTGCCCACATTCTCGGCGCTGAAAGTATACCGGTCAGGCTAAACAGCCCCGCCCCCACTACAATGCTGCCATAAGCTATAAATAAGCACAATATGACAGACCGGGTGAAACGGGATATGAAAATCCCCAATGCTTCGGCAACATAAATTGCCAGTGCCATGCCCAGGCATCCGACCCAGCCGCTCTCCACTGACAGGGCTTTTACCGCCCATGCTATACTGATACAGACTGCCGCCGTCAGCAGGCGTCTTGCCATATCTCCTGTCAACCCATAAAAAAGTATCTTCTCACCTAACGGGGAAGTCTTCAGGAAATCCAGTTTATACCCTCTTTTGGCATGAATCCCGTTAAAAACTCTCTGATCCGTCATCACTTCGGCAAAAATAATTCCTGCCGTCATCAGAAAGCCGAACCCCGATACCACTCCCCAATGCCCCCAGAACAGTCCCCCGGCCAGTACCGCTACGGGCAGACCCAAAAATATGCCCAACTTATATCTCCAGCTGGTAAAAAGCAAATATGCTTTCATCCTCTTCATCCTTTTTTCATTCCCTCCCAAACTTTGTCAGAATTGCAGCTGGCTGTGGGCTTTCATCACCGCCACGCAGATCTGGGACAGGGTGGGGGTCTCCACTGCCACATTCATACCGGCCAGCCGGTCCAGTTTTTCCGCCTCGTAGATACCTTCAAAACCGAAACGGTTGCGGGTCTGTGTAACCAGAATGGAACTGGTCTGATCGGCATACTCGGCATCGCCTTTGACAAGCACGTATTTTTCTTTCAGATCCTCCACAAAGCCCTGCTCCACTATCTGACCCTGCTCCATGATAATGGCGTAATCTGTCACATTCTCCATGTCAGCCACATTGTGGGTGGAGAAAAACACACTCCGCTCTCCCTCCTGGCTTACCAGGTACTCCCGGATCAGGTCACAGAGCTTATCCCGCATGAGGGGGTCCAACGGGGAAGCGGGCTCATCCAGAATCAGCAATTCCGTGTCCCGCGACAGCACTGCCGCCAGCATCAGTTTCATGCGATTGCCATCGGAGAGATTCCTGGCTTCCCTGCCTGCATCCATAGGGATTGCCAGATCCCGGCACAAATTCTTGTAGGTATCCGGCTGAAATCTTGCAAACAGCAACCGGTTGGCATCCTCCACCTGCTTTACCGTCCAGTGGGGCAGATAATAGCTGCCTGGGCCGGTATAACCGATGCGGTCCCGTATCCCGGCATCGTCAATCCCCGCCTTCTGCGCAAAATACTGGATTTGTCCCTGATAGTCCTGCCGAATGCCGGAGAGGAGGTTCAGCAAAGTGGTCTTGCCCGCGCCGTTCTCCCCAATCAGCGCCGTGGCAAAGCCCTGGAGAATCTGCAGCTGAGGAATATCCAGCACAAAGCCTTTGAATTTTTTCCTGATATCATTTCCTGTAATCACATATTCCATTGTCCATATGTCCTTTCTATATTAGAGTTCCGCATCCGGCCGCTCTACCTACCTTTCTCCATTGTAAGCAGCGTCTGGAGAGTATCTAGCAGCTCCTGATGAGTAAGCCCAGCGATCCTGGCCGCCGTGATGGCTTCGCCGAGGGCGTCCTCCACCCGGCGCAGGTGCTGTTCCCGCAGCATCTCGCTGTCCTGGGCGTTCACACAGAAACCCTTGCCCTGCATGGCCGTAACCAGTCCTTCATCCGCCAGCAGTTCATAAGCCTTCATCGTTGTGATCACACTGATCTTCAGATCCTTGGCCAGCCCTCTGATGGAGGGCAGATACTCGCCCCCTTTCAGCTTGCCCGCCAGAATATCTTCCTTCAGCTGTTCCGCAATCTGCTGATATATGGGTACTCCTGAGTTCTGTAACAATACCATATTTTTTACCTCTTCTGCGCAAAAGATGTTTTGTATAGCTATTTATATGTTATATATACACCATAAACACATATGTGTCAATACCTCACTTAATTTTTTTTATCAAATCTCCTTTTTACCTTATGTGCTGCCATGTCTGGAGACCGACTATTCCACAACTCTTTGCAGAAGAAATCTTGTATTTATTCGGCTGACCGTATATAATTATATTTGATAGAGTTTTATACTGACTAACGTTAAGATTTTTAGGTTTCCGCCCCGGAAGCGGCGAAAAGTGGAGCATTTTTGAAAGACGGGTACAGAAGCTAAAGTTAAAACGGGAGGTATATTTATGGGAACATGGAACCCTTGGCGTGGTTGTCATAGATACAGTACAGGCTGCAAATATTGCTATATCCA
>CAZKAO010000011.1:49792-63108 GCA_964550745.1 uncultured Acetatifactor sp. | reverse complement strand
CACATATATTGCTATGAAAAGACAGAACCGAGGCAATGCTTGCTTGAAAAAAATATGCATGGCGCTGGCTGTGGGAGACCTGCTCCTGTGTCTGGTGGTGATGGGAGCCTACGGATATAGCCCCAGTTCGGCATGGAGACAGACGGCGGCGACGGATTCGGTGGAAGAGAGATCGCAGGAACAGATACAGGAACCGGAGCAGGAGGTTCGCAGGATCGCTATTACATTCGATGATGGTCCCCATCCATGTTACACGGAGCAGCTGCTGGATGGGCTGAAGGAACGAGGAGTTCACGCCACCTTTTTTGTCACTGGGGCGCATGCGGAGCTTCATCCGGATATCATAAAACGTATGCAGGAGGAGGGGCATCTGATTGGCAACCACACTTACAGCCATTTGCAGCTGAGAAGGGGAAACAGGGAGATTTTTAAGGAAGAACTGATAAAAACCAATGAAATTCTGGAGGAGATCACCGGGCAGGAGGTGGTCTATGTGCGGCCGCCCTACGGCTCCTGGGACAAGAGCTTTGAGAAGGAATTGAACATGTTTCCCGTGCTGTGGACGGTAGATCCTTTGGACTGGTGCTCCAGCGATGCGAACCGGATCACGGAAAAGATTGTGTGTAAGGTGGAGGAGAATGATATTATTCTGATGCATGACTACTACGACAGCTCTGTAAAAGCGGCGCTGCAGGCGGTGGATGAACTCATGGAGGAGGGATATACCTTTGTTACGGTGGAGGAGATATTGTTTGACTGAGGGGATACAGAGCAAGATTTAGACACAATCGCATTTACAACGCAATTTCTGTATGCTAGAATACAAAAGAACAGAATGTCAACACAGGGAAAAACACCTGACAAAAAAGCGGGAAAGGTACGGTAGATGACTATGAATTTTCTGGAGGAAAGAATTCAGAGGGACGGCATTGTAAAGGAGGGCAATGTCCTCAAAGTGGACAGCTTTCTGAACCATCAGATGGATGTGACGTTGTTTAGGCAGATGGGGGAGGAGTGGAAACGGCGTTTTGCTGATGTGACGATCACTAAGATACTGACCATTGAGGCTTCCGGGATCGGAATTGCCTGTGTTGCGTCCGAATATTTTAATGTACCTGTGGTGTTCGCCAAAAAGTCAAAAAGTATCAACATCGAGGGGGACATGTATATAGCGCAAGTGGAATCCTTTACCCACAAGAACATCAATCAGGTCATTGTCTCCAAAAAGTTTCTGAGCAGTGATGACCATGTACTGATTATAGATGACTTTCTTGCGAACGGCTGTGCGCTGCAGGGACTGATTTCCATTGTGTCCCAGGCCGGGGCATCTGTGGCGGGGATCGGAATTGCCGTGGAAAAAGGATTCCAGTCTGGCGGACAGATTATACGGAATCTGGGGTATCGGCTGGAATCTCTTGCCATTGTTGACGGCATGGATGCGGCCACCGGACAGATCACGTTTCGAGCTCAGAACTAAATAAAAATTAAAATACTTGAAGAAGAGGTATGAAAGCGATGAACAGAGAGATAGACAACATATACCGTCCGGACGGTAAAATCCCGATAGGCAAGGCAATCCCTTTTGGACTTCAACATATATTGGCTATGTTCGTAGCCAATATCGCTCCCATTATTATTGTGACAGGTGCCTGTGGGCTTGACTTTAAGCAGAACGCCATGCTGATACAGAGCGCCATGATCGTGGCGGGTATCGGTACTCTGATACAGCTGTTTCCCCTGTGGAAAATCGGCTCGGGTCTTCCCATCGTCATGGGCATCAGTTTCACCTTTGTTTCCGTATTCTGTTATATCGGGCCAACCTACGGGTACAATGCCATCGTGGGCGCAGTTCTCGTGGGCGGTATTGTGGAAGGAATTCTGGGGCTGCTCGCCAAGTACTGGCTTAAGATCATTACGCCTATCGTGTCTGCCAGCGTGGTTACGGCGATCGGCTTTTCCCTTCTGTCCGTGGGAGCGGCTTCCTTCGGCGGCGGGAACGGAAGTGAGAATTTTGGCTCCGCGTCGAACTGGATTCTGGGAACGGTGACTTTGCTGGCCTGCCTGCTTTTCAATATTTTCGCGAAAAATTACTGGAAACAGCTCTCCGTGCTGTTCGGCCTGGTGGTGGGGTATATAGTGGCTGTCTGCATGAAAATGGTAGATTTCTCCGGGCTGCAGGGCACTTCCGTGGTGGCGTTTCCCTCTCTGCTGCCCTTCAAGCCTGAGTTCAACATCAATGCCATTCTGGCGGTAGTGCTTATCTTTCTGGTCTCGGCTACAGAAACCATAGGTGATACCTCGGCGCTGGCCACTACCGGTCTTGGAAGAGAGGCCTCTATCAAGGAAATATCAGGTTCACTGACCTGCGATGGTTTCATCAGTTCATTGTCTTCGATTTTTGGCTGTCTGCCCATCACTTCTTTCAGCCAGAATGTGGGTCTGGTAGCTATGACGAAGGTGGTAAACCGTTTTGCCATTGCAACAGGGGCGGTCATCATGATTCTGGCGGGTATTTTCCCTATATTCGGCGCATTGCTGGCCACCCTGCCGGACGCCGTGCTGGGGGGATGTACTATCATGATGTTCGGTACAATCGTGGTCAGCGGTTTGCAGATGATGAGCAAATGCGGTTATACGCAGAGAAATATCACTATCGCGGCTCTGTCCCTGAGTACGGGAATCGGCTTTACACAGGTCCCAGAGATATTTGATATTTTTCCGCAGATTATTCGGACTGTGTTTGCGGAAAACTGCGTGGCGGTGGTGTTTCTGGTGGCGGTTATCCTGAATCTGGTGCTGCCGAAGAATATGGAGGCGGCGCCGCAGGCCGGAAATGCGGATAAATAGGATACAGACAAAAGACACCAAAAGAATCTTTAAAAGTAAGAAGACATGTGCTATAATAAATAAAAGTGCTATGCAAATGCCTTTCAAAAGAAGATTAGGGGGCGTCAGTTTGAGATACATTCAGGCAGATCAGGAACATGTGAAACAGATAGGAAGACATCATTGGATCGGAGACACCCTGTGGCTGGCTATGTCCGGCAGCGGGATTGGCCTGCGGTTTACCGGCAGATATCTGGAGATTCCCATAAGGGGCGGCTATGTGGCTGAGCATGGCGAACCGGACGGCAACTATGCCAGAGTAGCGGTGTACGTGGATGGCGTCCGAATATTGGACGAGATGATAGACGGTCCGCAAAAGCGGCTGATTGCAGTGGATCAGCAAACTCCTGTCACAGTGGATGTGCAGCTGGTCAAATTATCGGAGAGCGCCATGTCTGTGATCGGCGTTGAGCCGCTGATTGTGGGAGACGAGGACAGGATTGTTCCCCTGCCCCCCAAGGCGCATCTGGTGGAATTCATAGGGGATTCTATCACCTGCGGCTACGGCGTGGATGATGAGGACTGCAACCATCCTTTTGCCACAGCCACGGAGGATGTGACCAGAGCGTATGCGTTTCATACGGCAAGACTGCTGGATGTGGACTGCACTTTGTTTTCGGCCAGCGGCTTTGGTATTATATCAGGCTACACGGCGGACCCTGAGCAGCGTCTGGCGGACCAATTGATTCCCGACTATTACCACAGTGTGGGATTCAGCAGGGATCGCTTTTCGGACGGAGCCAATCCCACAAAGACGGAGTGGGATTTTTCTAGGCTGCGGCCGGAGGCGGTGGTGCTTAATCTGGGCACCAATGACGATAGCTTTTGCCAGGACACGATGGAAAAACAACAGGAATACATGGAGGCATATGAGCGTTTTCTGCGGGATGTGCGGCTGTGTAATCCCCAGGCGGAGTTGTTCTGTGTGCTGGGCATCATGGGCCAGAGGCTTTGTCCCTGGATGGAGAGGGCCTGTGAAAATTACAGGCAGCATACCGGCGATCAGCGGATACATACTCTTCGGCTGCCGGAACAGGACGGGAATATAGGTTATGTGTCAAACTATCATCCACTGGAGCGATTTCACCTGGCGGCGGCAGAGGTGCTTGCGCCATATATAAAAAAGATCATGAATTGGTAAGTACGGAGGGAAAAAACATGCTGGTTACATTAATTCCACTATTTGACGAAAACCTGAATATCGGGGCTTATTCACTTTTTACACAAAAGCAGAACGTTTTCTTAAATCCCAGTGTGCTGGGGACGGGACAATTTGATGGGGCCGCCAGGGTAGAGGGACTGGAGGTTATCCAGAGTATGGGAATAGACAGCCTCTCCTCCGACAGGGAAGTTTTTGTGACAGTGACCAATATGTCCATTTTTTCAGATCTGTCGGAGCAGTGTGATGCGCCACATGAGCGTCTGGTGGTGTTGATAGATTCCACCGTGAAGCCCGAACCCATGTATATAGAGCGTCTGACCGAATTAAAGAGCCAGGGTTATAAGTTGGCAATTCGCAAGCTGCAAGTGGCGGAATTCGAGGCGTATCGGGAAGTTCTGAATCTGATGGATTATGTGTTTCTTAATCATAAAAAAATCGATATCAGCAAAGCAAAGATTTATTTCAACAAATTGTTCCCTCAGATCAAACTCTGCGCTGTCGGTGTGGACAATCAGGAGGAATTTGCCACACTCAAGTCCTCGGGGGGCTATCAGCTGTACGAGGGTGATTTCTACCGGGTTCCCTTGAACAAGGATGAACACGAGGTTGCGCCGCTGAAGGTGAACTATATCGAACTGTTGAATATCGTGAACAGCAGTAATTTTGAGCTGACCGAGGCGGCGGACATTATCGGTCGGGACACGGCTCTCACTATATCTCTGCTGAGAATGGTGAACCGCATGGCTATTAATTCGGAGATCACCTCCATTCGTCACGCTGCCGCTATGCTGGGGCAGAAGGAGTTGAAAAAATGGATTACCACGGCTGTGGTAGGTGAACTCTGTACAGACAAACCCAACGAGATCACACGTTTGTCTCTGCTCAGGGCCAGGTTCGCGGAAAATCTGGCAGGTGCGTTCGGCATGGCCGGACTGGCTTCGGAACTGTTCCTGATGGGCCTGTTTTCCGTGCTGGATGTGATTCTGGATAAGCCCATGGAGGAGGCTCTGTCCATGGTGCATGTCAGCAAACCGGTCAGGGACGTACTGGTGGAGGGAAAGGGCGAATTAGCCAGGCCCTATGAGTTCATTCGCAGGTATGAGAGTGCAGACTGGCAGGAGGTGTCCCGTCAGATGATTCTGGAGGACATCGACATGGCTACTCTGTATGACGCCTATATTCAGACGCTGATATGGTATCGGAAATTGACACTTGGAAGATAGTAAGACTATGGATTTATTTGAATACATGAGAAGTACCAATATGGAGAAGGAGTCGCCGCTGGCAGCCAGAATGCGTCCCAGAACATTGGATGAGGTGGTGGGACAGGAGCATATCATTGGCAGGGATAAGCTGCTGTACCGGGCGATTCAGGCGGACAAGATCAGTTCTGTGATTTTTTATGGGCCTCCGGGAACAGGGAAAACCACCCTTGCCAGAGTGATCGCAGGAAGTACCAGTGCGGAATTTACTCAGATTAACGCCACGGTGGCGGGCAAGAAGGACATGGAGGAAGTGGTGGCAAAGGCCAAAGAACTCCAGGGCATGTACGGAAAGCGCACCATTCTGTTTATCGATGAGATACACCGCTTTAACAAAGGTCAGCAGGATTATCTGCTGCCCTTTGTGGAGGACGGCACATTGGTTTTAATTGGCGCCACTACAGAGAATCCCTATTTTGAGGTCAATGGGGCGCTGATTTCCAGATCCATTGTCTTTGAACTGAAACCCATTCCGGTGGAGGCTGTGAAGGAACTGCTGCGCAAGGCGGTGTATGACAAGGACAGGGGAATGGGTTCGTACAACGCTGTGATTGACGAGGAGGCGTTGGATTTTTTGGCGGAGCTTTCCGGCGGAGACGCCAGGCATGCGCTGAATGCCATAGAGCTGGGGATTATGACCACCCAGCGCTCGGAGGACGGGCAGATACATATCACGCTGGAAGTGGCGCAGGAGTGCATTCAGAAACGGGTGATGCGCTACGACAAGAGTGGGGACAATCACTATGACACCATTTCCGCCTTCATCAAGAGCATGAGGGGCTCGGACCCGGACGCGGCGGTATATTATCTGGCAAGAATGCTGTATGCGGGGGAGAGCGTCACCTTTATCGCCCGCAGAATTATGATCTGCGCGTCGGAGGATGTGGGCAATGCCGATCCCATGGCTTTGGCGGTGGCCGTCAACGCCTCTCTGGCGGCGGAGCGGATAGGTATGCCGGAGGCGCAGATTATTCTGGCGCAGGCGGCGTCCTATGTGGCATGCGCCCCCAAGAGCAATGCTGCCTGCGAGGCTATATTTTCCGCAGCCCAGGAGGTGGAGCAGTCGGGCAATCTGCCCATACCCACTCACCTGCAGGATGCGCACTACAAGGGCGCGGCAAAGCTGGGCCATGGCACAGGCTACAAATATGCGCATGACTATCCCAATCATTATGTGCAGCAGCAGTATCTGCCCTATGAGCTTAACGGCAGGGAGTTTTATCGGCCCAGCGGCAACGGTTATGAGCAGAAGATCCGGGAGCATATGAGACGGATTAAGCGGGAGGCGGCGCAGACAGCGGAACCAGACAAAGAATCTAAATCTATTTAGAAACGCTTGAAACATCAGACAGCTTGCGTTATAATAGGTATAAAGAAAGCCACCTGTTGGCGCAGGTGGCTCCCAGGAGCTACCGATAGACGGTTAGCCCAAATGATTAGTACAGCGATAGCCGTATCCATTGCGTTGGGGGCGGCTATTTCTGTGTCTTATTACTATCCTTGCTGCCGATGGCGTATCCGAGACCGAAACAGGTCAGGCATAAGCCAAGCACTGAAATCAATCCTTCAATCGTCAACATCCGCAAAGCCCTCCTTTCCCAGATTCCTTTTCAGGTTTCTATGTAAACGGAGGGTCACAGTCCCTCCGGGAAGAGGGCTAACCGCCTACCATCTTAGTGGCTCCTAACACAATATTACTACGGCTTGACAAATATTTCAACTCGTTTCAACTTGCTTATTAGATTTTCAACAGGCTAAATTGTCTCGCAATAACATCTCCCCTGAAAGGCATTTTCCACCCGCATTTTTTTGTGGAGGGAATTCAGCACGCCACGCTTGTCCCTGCTCCATGTGGGAGCGATCAATATCTCTTTGGGGCCGTCCCCCGTGACTCTGTGAACGACAATATCTGGGGAGAGGTGTTCTAAGCACCTTACCAGTATTTCCAGATATTCTTCTTTCTCTAATACGCAAAAGAATCCGTCTCGGTAGAGCTGTGCCAGATCTGTGCCCTCCAGTACATGGAGCAGCTGCAGCTTGACTCCAAAGGGCCACTGCGTATTCAGATAATCTATGGTCTTCAGCATTTCCGTCAGGGTTTCGCCCGGAAGTCCCAAAATCACATGGACAATGACGGGGATTCCCAATCTGCGCATGTTTTTCATGGCATTCTCAAAACAGGGCAGTTCATAGCCTCTGCGTATCAGCAGAGCTGTTTTTTCCTGTGCAGTCTGCAGGCCCAGCTCCACCCATATAAATTTATCAGGGTAAGCATCGCGCAGCTCCTCCAGCAGCTCCAGAACAGGCTCAGGAAGACAGTCCGGCCTGGTGGCAATGGAGATGCCGCAGACCAGGGGATGCTCCAGGGCGCTGATATACAGGGAGCGGAGTCTGTGCGGCGGGGCGTAGGTGTTGGTGTAGGCCTGAAAATAGGCGATATAGTGTTGTCCCACCTGCTTGTCCCCAAAGAGGGCCAATCCGGCCTCCAGCTGCGCCTGAATATCGGAGCCGGAGACGGCGAACTCTCCGCTGCCTCCGGCGCTACAGAAAATACACCCGCGCTCATCCAGGGTTCCGTCCCGGTTGGGACAGGTCATATGGGCGTCCAGCGCGATTTTATAGCATTTGTGACCATAGGTATTCTTGAGATAGGCGTCCAGGGCGTAATAGGGGCGGCCCAGCCATTCTGCGGGGGGCATAGCGCTGTTTAAGGCCATCAGATATAAGCCTTTACGGCGGCGGCCACCACCTCGGCTACTCGGGGATTGAAGGCTTCAGGCATAATGTTTTCGTCGGAAAGCTCCTCCTCCGGAACAAGGGAGGCGATGGCTTCTGCGGCTGCCAGCTTCATCTCCTCGGTGATCTGTCTGGCACGTCCCTCCAAGGCGCCTTTGAAGATGCCGGGGAAAGCCACCACATTGTTCACCTGATTGGGGAAATCGCTGCGGCCTGTACCCACTACTCTTGCGCCTGCGGCTCTGGCCACGTCCGGCATGATCTCCGGTACGGGGTTGGCCATGGCAAAAAGTATGGCGTCATGGTTCATGGAGGCCACCATCTCAGGGGTGACAATGTTCGGGGCAGAGACGCCGACAAAGATATCGGCCCCCTTCAGGGCGTCCGCCAGCGAGCCGGTCTGGCCTTCCAGATTGGTCACTTCAGCCATTTTCTGCTGCATCCAGTTCAGCCCCTCTGTGGACTTGGAGACAATGCCCACCTTGTCGCACATGGTGATATGAGGAAAACCATAGGTAAGCAGCAGTTTGGTGATGGCAACGCCTGCGCTGCCCGCTCCGTTCACCACAATGCGGCAGTCCTCCTTTTTCTTGCCCACCACCTTCAGAGCGTTGATAATGCCTGCCAGCACCACGATGGCAGTGCCGTGCTGGTCGTCATGAAACACGGGAATATCCAGAGTGGCCTTCAGCCGCTCCTCGATCTCAAAGCATCTGGGGGCCGAGATATCTTCCAGGTTGATGCCGCCGAAGCCGGGGGCCATCCAGGTCACGGCCTTGATAATCTCTTCTGTATCCTGGGTATCCAGGCAGATAGGAACGGCATTGACACCGCCAAATTCCTTAAACAGCACAGCCTTGCCCTCCATGACGGGCATGGCGGCATAGGGTCCGATGTTTCCCAGACCCAGAACGGCACTGCCGTCGGATACCACGGCTACCGTGTTGGCTTTCATCGTGTATGTGTATGCGGCCTCCTGATCCTGGGCAATGACCTTGCAGGGTTCAGCCACGCCGGGGGTGTATGCCAGGGACAGATCTTCTCTGGACTTTACGGGAGTCTTGGAAATGGTCTCCAGTTTGCCGTTCCATTGCTCGTGAAGCATTAGTGCTTTTTCATTGGTTGTCATCGTACTACCTCCTCGTATTATGGGTTGCGTATGCCCTCTATTTTAATGGGAATACAGCTTTTTTTCAAGAAATTTATTTTTTTTCTAAAAATTTGCTTCCTATTTTGGAAAAAGTGTATTATAATCTAGTCAGTGAATTCATTCCGTTATGGGACACGTCTGATATATTTTCGATAGATACCCCTTAATACGAATTGAATAGGAACAAAATGAATCAGGGCAACAGAAACCAATACTGCATGAAAGAAATAGGAGGAGTAATGAGAGAAAAGTATGAATCACTTGCGCTTGTGCAATTAAAAGAGCTGGCCAAAGTGCGGGGCATCAAGGGTGTATCTACGATGAAGAAAGCGGAAGTCGTAGAGGCGATGCTGGCTGAGGACGAGAAGGACAAGGCAAAAGAGGAGGCGGCCAAGACTGCAGAGAAGCCTGTCGATAAGCCTGTGGAAAAGGCGGAAGCTGTCAGGACAGAGAGCGCCAGATCTGCGGAGGGAGAACAGTCAGCCAAACCGGTGCGTCTGAATGAGGCATATGATTCCACTCAGTATCCTGTGGAATTGGACAGCGGTATTGAGGCGGAGGGTATTCTGGAGGTTATGCCGGATGGCTATGGCTTTATCCGCAGCGATAACTACCTCCCCGGTTCGGAGGATGTGTATGTGGCGCCCAGCCAGATCCGCCGTTTTGGTCTGAAGACCGGCGATATCCTGCGGGGCAATAAGCGTATTAAGACCCAGCAGGAGAAATTCAGTGCCCTGCTGTTTGTGAGGACTATCAACGGATATACCCCGGAGGAATCTGCCAAGAGGACAGCCTTTGAAGATATGACTCCGATTTTTCCTGACGAGCGTATCCGACTGGAGACTCCGGGCTGCAGCGTAGCCATGAGAGTTATGGATCTGATCAGCCCTGTAGGTAAGGGACAGCGTGGTATGATCGTATCCCCGCCCAAGGCCGGTAAGACGACCCTGCTGAAAGAAGTGGCTCAGTCCATACTGCGCACCAATCCCCGTATGCATATGCTGATTCTGCTGATTGATGAGCGTCCCGAAGAAGTGACGGACATTAAGGAAGCAATCTGCGGTGATAACGTAGAAGTCATTTATTCCACCTTTGACGAATTGCCTGAGCATCACAAGAGAGTGGCAGAGATGGTGGTGGAGCGTGCCAAGAGATTGGTAGAACATAAAAAGGAAGTGGTGATCCTGCTGGATTCCATCACCCGCCTGACCAGAGCATACAACCTGGTAGTTCCCCCCAGCGGGCGTACCCTCTCAGGTGGTCTTGATCCGGCTTCCCTGCATATGCCCAAAAGATTTTTTGGCGCAGCCCGCAACATGCGTGAGGGAGGCAGCCTGACTATCTTGGCCACGGCATTGGTAGAGACCGGTTCCAAGATGGATGATGTAGTGTATGAGGAGTTCAAGGGCACCGGCAATATGGAGATCGTACTGGACCGGAAATTGTCGGAGAAGCGGATTTTCCCGGCCATAGACATAGCCAAGTCCAGCACCCGCAGAGAGGATCTGCTGTTGGACGGCGAAGAGCTTGAGGCAATCGGCATTATGCGTAAGGCCCTGAACGGGCTGAAGCCCGACGAGGCGACAGATCGTATTCTGGATATGTTTGCCCGCACGAAAAATAACCGCGAGTTCGTGGCAATGGTAAAAAAGAACAGATTTATTTAAAAAAACTATTGCATTCAGCGTAAACTCATGGTACAATAACAACGCTGTTTGTGGTTGCATAAGCAGTGCGGATGAGAACACAGAATAATACGAAATGATATAGAGAGGTGAGAAACATGAAAGAAGGAATTCATCCCCAGTACTATCAAGCAACGGTAACCTGTAACTGTGGCAACACATTTGTCACCGGCTCGACCAAGCCTGAACTCCATGTAGAGGTTTGCTCCAAGTGCCATTCATTCTACACCGGTCAGCAGAAGTCAGCAAGAGCTGATGGACGTATTGATAAGTTCAATAAGAAGTACGGCGTTACAAGCAAATAAGAAGCAGCGAAGGGTTGAGGTATCCATTATCTCAACCTTTCTTACTCTTTACAGTCAGAGAGGTTGATATTTTATGGCAAAACGAAAAGGCTGCTATTCCGGAATCGGCGGTCAGGCTGTTCTGGAAGGCGTCATGATGAAAAATGGAGACAAATACGCAGTGGCAGTGCGTAAACCCGACGGCGAAATCGGCTATGAACTTAAGGATTATCCCGGCGTGATGGCGGGCAGTAAATTGAAGAAGATTCCTTTTGTCAGAGGTGTTTTTAACTTTATTGATTCCATGATTCTGGGCACCAGATGCCTGAATTACTCTGCCAGCTTTTATGAGGAGGAAGAGGAGGAGTCCGGGCTGGATAAGGCTTTGAACAAAGTGTCCGGCGGCAATGCTGAGAAGGTGCTGACTACTTTTGTGACCATTCTTTCCGTTGCTCTCGCAGTAGGTATTTTTATTGTGCTTCCCTATTTTCTGTCAGGACTGCTAAAGGGTTATATACGCAATGCGTCTCTGATGGCCATTATTGAGGGTGGGATTCGAATTGCTATTTTTATCCTGTATATCCTGGCTATCAGCCTGATGAAGGATATCCGCAGGCTGTTTATGTACCATGGGGCGGAGCATAAATGTATCAACTGCATCGAGCATGGACGCCCGCTGACGGTGCGCAATGTGAAGCGCAGCTCCCGCCAGCATAAGCGCTGCGGCACCAGCTTTATCTTTTTTGTATTTATAGTCAGCATTGTTTTGTTTTTCTTTATCCGGGTGGATAACACATTGGAAAAGGTGGCTCTGCGAATTCTGCTGATTCCTCTGGTGGCAGGGATTTCCTATGAAATCATCCGTCTTGCCGGACGCAGCAACAATATTCTGGTCTGGATTCTCTCTGCTCCCGGGATGTTGGTGCAGAGACTGACTACCAAGGAGCCGGATGAGCAGATGATCGAGGTGGCTATTGCTGCGGTGGAAGCTGTGTTTGACTGGAAAGTATTTCTGAACGAAAAATTTGGATATGTGGACAAGCCGGAACAGGCGCCGCAGGAGGAAGACGAGTAGATCCGGGAGCGGATGTAAGAGAGGGTATTTGATTCAGGTTAGGTATATATCAAGTGATATTAAAGATGGTTAAGTATCAGGAATGTTATGAAAAGGGATGGAAAAGGCTGTCGGAGGCAGGTATAGAGGAGGCAGAGCTGGATGCCCGGCTGCTGCTGGAGCATATATGCGGCACAGACCGCAATACCCTGCTGGTTCACGGAGACCGGGAGGTAAATACTCAGGAGCAGCAGGCCTATGAAGAGGCGATTGCCAGGCGCAGTCAGCGTATTCCCCTGCAGCAGATCACCGGAAGCCAGGGGTTTATGGGACTTGACTTTCAGGTGAATGAACATGTGCTGGTGCCCCGGCAGGATACAGAGATTCTGGTGGAGGAAGTGTTGCGGGAACTGATGGACGGGATGAAGGTGCTGGATCTGTGTACCGGTTCCGGCTGTATCTTGATCAGCCTGCTGCACTACAGCAACGATTGTCAGGGAGTAGGGGCAGATATTTCCCGAAAAGCTCTGGAAGTCGCCTGCCGCAATGGCGTTGCTCTGCTCGGCGAGGAAAAGAGATATACTTTTGTGGAGAGCGATCTTTTTGAGCGGGTGGAGGGAAAATATGATATTATCGTTTCCAACCCTCCCTATATTCGACAGGAGGAGATAGACAGCCTGATGCCGGAGGTGAGGGATCATGAGCCCAGGATGGCTCTGGATGGTGGCGAGGATGGGCTGGATTTTTACCGGCGCATTGTGACGGAAAGCCCGCATTATCTAAATGGTGGCGGCAGATTATATCTGGAGATCGGCTGCGACCAGGCGGATGCGGTGCAGGAGCTATTACTGCAGCGAGGCTTTCGTGAGGTCAATGTGGTACAGGACTATGCTGGACTGGATCGGGTGGTATCCGGTTACTGGCCTATCAAGTGTGAACTCTAAAAACAGCATGTCCCCGTACAGCGCACTGATCCACATAGGGACGCCAGAGCGGGCATATGTGGATCACCCGGCTGATGTGTGCAGGGAGGGGATATGCGGAACTCTAAAAACAGCATGTCCCCGTACAGCGCACTGATCCACATAGGGACGCCA
>CAZKAO010000011.1:0-49692 GCA_964550745.1 uncultured Acetatifactor sp. | reverse complement strand
GCGGGCATATGTGGATCACCCGGCTGATGTGTGCAGGGAGGGGATATGCGGAACTTTTAATAAGAAAGGGAATAGAGATGTTTGACAAATTAGAGGATCTGTTGATCCGTTTTGAGGAGATCATGGGGGAACTGCATGAACCTACCGTGACCAATAACCAGGAGAGATTCCGGAAGCTGATGAAGGAGCAGAGCGATCTGACCCCCATCGTGGAGGCATATACGGAATATAAAAAATGCAAGCAGGATATCGAGGACTCCCTGACGATGCTGGATGAAGAGTCCGACGAAGAAATGCGGGAGATGATCAAGGAGACCTTAAATGACAGCCGCAAGCGGGTGGAGGAGCTGGAGCAGGAGCTGAAGATCCTGCTGCTGCCCAAGGACCCCAATGATGAGAAGAACGTCATCGTGGAGATCCGCGCAGGCGCGGGCGGAGACGAGGCCGCCCTGTTTGCCGCGGAGTTGTACCGCATGTATGTCCACTATGCGGAGGGACGCCGCTGGAAGGTGGAGCTGATGAATGTGGACGAGATCGGCATCGGCGGCATGAAGGAGGTACAGTTTACGATTGTCGGGCAGGGGGCCTACTCCGTGATGAAGTACGAGAGCGGCGTACACCGGGTGCAGAGGGTGCCGGAGACCGAGAGCGGCGGGCGTATTCATACCTCTACAGCCAGCGTGGCGGTGATGCCCGAGGTGGACGAGGACATTGATATCGTCATCGACGAGAAGGATATTCGCATTGATGTCATGAGGGCTTCCGGCAACGGGGGCCAGTGTGTGAACACTACGGACTCTGCGGTGCGTCTGACCCACTACCCCACGGGTATTGTGGTGTACAGCCAGACCGAGAAGAGCCAGATCCAGAACAGAGCCAAGGCCTTTGCCCTGCTGAAATCCAAGCTCTATGACATCGAGCAGCAGCAGCGCCATGATGCGGAGGCGGAACTGCGCCGCAGCCAGATCGGCACCGGCGACCGCTCCGAGAAGATCCGCACCTACAATTTCCCTCAGGGACGTGTGACGGATCACCGCATCGGCCTGACAATCTACAAGCTGGATAAGGTCATGAACGGGGATATCCAGGAGATTATTGACGCCTGTATTGCCGCGGATCAGGCGGCGAAGCTGGTGAAGATGAATGAAAACTGAAATATCTGCCTGGCCGGATGTGGAGCAGGAGGGGTATTGGAATAAAAGCGATGGTATAGGCAATCGAGAAACATTCTCTGCGTGTGGCGGGAGTCTCGCCATCAAATGATATTCCGTTTGAACATGATTCTCTGGATGTTGTCATTGCCAACCATATGTTATACCATATCGACAATGTGGACGGGGTACTTAAGTCTGTCAGTAATATCCTGAAGACAGGAGGAAAGTTATACGCCGCCACCAATGGGGAAAGCATTTCCGTAAGGTGGAGATGCGGGAATATGTGGACTCTCTATATGTAGATAACCTGGAGAATCTGTATTATTATATGGGATCGCTGCCGTCCGTGCAAGATAGTGATGTGCCCTTTGAAAAGGGAAGAGTGCTGGAGTATCTTGAAAGTATTTCTGACGAGAACGGAGGTATTCTGCTACCCAAAAAAGTGGGCTTGTTTGTTGGAACAAAGTGAATGGGAGTACGTTTCGAATTTTGATTGTCCGGCAGGGGAGAGACAGGCGGTTCAAAGGATGTAGCGTTTTTGTGTCTGGTCACGCGCAAGCCAAAAATCATCGCCGTCTGAATACTCCAAAACTTTTTGATAGTATTCATCAGAGTCAGCCTCTTCTGACTCCATAACCACATCAATAAATTCCTGCGGCGGTTTATATCCATGTTGTACAATATAGTGGAATATTAAGCTGGGAGCGGCATATACGCTCCCGGCTTTTCCCCAAACGCGGATTTCATAATAACCAACTTCACGTCTTTTCCCTTTAAACTTGACGATTGGCACTTCTGTTTTTTGATTTTCACAGAAATCACAGACATGAAATCCTCTGCAAACGCATACAGGGTATCTTAAATACTTCCAAAGTTTTTCAATGAATTCCTCGGGCACATCTCCCTTGTCGAATAAATGCCCTTTTTCCAGCCAACCGATATTCAAGGAATCTTCTGTTTTTAAATATTCGTATTTGGTTAAGTCTTTATAATACATCTTCTATAAACCCCGTTTATTCATTTAGTCGTTTTCCACAGATATTCCCCTATAAACTGGATTTCCGTGGGCTGGAAATGAGAATCCTCCGAATAAATATAATAAGAGCAATCCCGTGTGGATAGCACGATGCACATTCCCTTTCCCCGGTAGTTGTATTCTGTCTGGACGGATTCCCGTATCCTGTGGGGGAATTCCAACGTCTGGTCCGCAATCTGCAACGTTAATTTTTCAGAGTCTAGTTTCAGACTTCCCCTGCCAAGCGGGATAAATCCTTTTTCATTTGGCAGAGCTTCCACAGTAACTTGATATTCCGCCGGTCTTATTTCCTGCATGGCCATATTCCTTTCCCATTCGTACCATGCCGGGATATGCACTTTTTCATCGCTGCTTACCAGCCATCCGTCCTCGGACAGCTCCCACTTGGTTCCACAATTTCGGCAGCGCAGAATGGTCCCGCTGCTTTCCATATGATATTTCGTGCCGCAGGATTTACATTGGTACAATGGTTTGTGTAACCCTTCCGCACGTTTTTGACCGGTAATAAGAATACCGTTTTCCTGCTGATAACAGTATTCGTCATAGGTGAGACATTCTTCAATGCGCCTTTGAATTTCCACCGGAGAATACTTTTTAATCTCCTCCGCCGTGAAGATACATTCCAGGGAAGCCCGGATGGGAAGCCTTCTTGTGTGCTCCTCATCCCAGAATGGGTTTGCCAGATAGCTGCCGTTCACAGAGAGGATAACTAACGGCGCCCCCATTATTTTAGCCAGTTTTCCCATATTACTCGGCAGTTGGGCAGTGGTGCCGGCATTTGAATGGCGCGATTCCGGAAAGACGACAACGGACTGTTTTTTCGAAAGCGCGTACCGCATATTCTGCACTACGGAAATATCGGAAACATACCTTCTCTTCGCAATACAGCCCAATGCCCTGTACAGCCGGTTGCCGAAAGCCGCAAAACCTTCCATATCAGATACATATATAGCCCGATGAGGAAACATTGCCAAGGGAGCGATATAGTAATCGCAAAATCCCTGGTGGGTGGAGAGGACCAGATAGGGCGGCTTTATATTGGCCATCTTCTTTTTTGTGATTTTCAAATGAAACGGCCTCGTCATAAGCCAGGAGCCGCCCCATATAATCGGAAGTAAAAAAGGACTCTGTTTTGAGGGTTTTCTGCCCATATTATAGGGAGTCATATCGCCGCTTTTGTTTTTTAACATATTTACATCATCCCCGATGTTTAGGTTTCTTTTAAACTTTTCCGCATGACCTTGACATATTGCAAATCTGCTGCTTCAGTAAACCCATTTCGTTCATACATCTTAGAAGTGCCATGATACTGAAATTCAAAATTATTATCAGCAAATGGATAAACCTCAATATACGCATATCCATCACGTGCCGCATCTTCACATACCTGGTCCAGCAGACGCTGTGCGACGCCTTTTCCACGATACTTTGGAGCAATCAAAAAGCAATATATTACCTTCACCTTTGTGTCTGCTGCTTCCTCTGTCTGATAGCCAATTTCTCGAAACATTTCGGTCAGATATGGATAATTTTTCCGGTCGTTGACATTGCACCAACCGATAACGGTGTTTCCCAGGTAAGCCAGATAGCCCTGCATCACGCCTGTCTGGATCAATTCAACAGCTTTTTCCCTGCGCTCTTTCGGGTCCGTCCATTCCTCCTGCGTCCTCCGGTCCAAATGTCCTTCCAGGCAATAACAAAACGCCCAGTCCTCATGATCCTGAAACGCTATTTTGTCAAAAAACCATAGCCAGTCCTCACATAGCACTGCACTTAATGGCCGGATCGTAATTTTCTGCTCATCCATTTTTAAACTCCTTTCCCAATGCTGAGTTATTGCCATTATTATAAGTTATTTTCAGCAGGAATACAATTCTGAAAAGAAAGAAGTGTCATTTTACATATTTATCTCTATATTCCCCCGGAGAATAGCCGGAATACTTTCTAAATACTCTTGAAAAATGGCTTTGCGAGGAAAAGCCAAGATAATTGCTTATACTCAAAAGTGATTTTTCCGAATAGCAGAGGAGGCGTTTGGCTTCCTCTGTTTTTTCTTTGAGGATAAAGTCGGTCAGTGACAGACCCGTTTCCTCCTTGAATTTTGACGAGAGATACGGGCGGCTGAGATACAGATGCTTTGCAATGGCTTCGGCGGTGATTGCTTCGGAAATATGATGCCTAATATAATTGGCTACCTGAATGGCCAGCACCGATTCCTGCGCAGCGTGCCGAACTTTTTCAACCTGTTCGGTGAATTCCAGAATCATCCGGTACTGCAGATTGGTAATCTGTTCCATATTGTTCAACAACTCACATTTTTGGATAAACGCATCGCTGAGGGAAAGTGCGTCCTCGGTATCCATACCGCCCCGGATCGCTGCGCGGGAGGCAATGGTGGCGGCCACAACAAAGGTGTTTTTGCTCTGGCGCAGCTGCTCGTTAGCCATTGTGCCCGCCCGGACAGCCGGGGCAGTGGCAATCCATTCCTTCAGGATGGCGGTATCTCCTTTGCGGATAATGTTTTCGATGGTCTGTTCAATGGCAAGGGTGTTATGCGGCTCCTGTTGAAGATATACACCATCGTACTCTGTTACCGGTGGACGCTCCATGCCCTGAGACGCCAGTTCTTTCCTTAAAAGCTGCTGCTCGGCATCATAGATGGCGATATCCTTCAGCTCCAGTTTTTCGTCATTCAATATATAGTTGACAACGCAGAGCATCTGCATCACGCTTTCAAGAGGCATGCGCACGATGCTCTGCATTCCGGCTATGAAATCATCCAGCTCATCCTGCGGGATATCCATGCGAAAAGCAAGCGTTCGCAGATCCTGCGGATTGTGGACAAGCTGCCGGGTAGGCCCTACAACAATCCGGTGCCTGTCGGAATTGATGATACCGTAGTAGTTAAAATGCGGCGTGATAAAATAGCCGATGTGTGTTTTGATATCAAAAATAGACTCCTGATACAGAGTCATAGGGTCCCTTGGGAGCTTCACAACAGAGTAATTCATAATCAGCTTCCCGTCATAGAACAATCGAATAGGAATCCCTGATAAATTGCCAATAATGGTACAAATATATTTTAAGTCCATATTCATCATGTTGGCCTCCTATTCATTACAATTATAATACATACAGTACAAATGTGCAAGAGATAAGAGGACGGTTATGCTAAAATGATAATATCAGTAAATTTCTAAGGGATTTTATGTAAAGATTGCCGAAAATCATTAGGAGGAAATCATGATGAAAACTGACAAACTGCTGGCCGGAAAGGCATTTTCCAGCCGAATCAACTCATCCGAAGTGACCAAAGGAGAAAAATGGTTAGGCTATCTGGTCGGGCCTGCTGGGGCACTGCTGTTTAATGCGGTACTGGCGTCCTATCTGAATGTCTATTATACAGACGTTCTGAAACTTACCAGTGTATGGGGCGGTGTGTTTTTGACGGTGTTCCCTATTATTTCCAAAGTAATCGATGCCATTACCAACATCGTCATGGGGCAGATTATTGACCATACCCATACAAAGCAGGGTAAGGCGCGTCCGTGGCTGTTGCTGTCGGCGATTCTTATGCCTGTTACCGGGATTTTATTATTCACCGTGCCGAATGGTTCTGAGACGGTGCAGGTTATATGGGTAATGCTGTCCTACAATCTGTTCTATTCCTTTGCGTTTACCATATACAACATGAGTCACAATCTGATGGTTCCGCTGTCCACCCGTAACACTGAACAGCGCGGCGGATTGTCCGTTTTCAACAATATCTCCAATATCATGATTACCGGGATGATTGTTGCGCTGGTATTCCCCATGCTGGTTCTCCCGGCGCTGGGTGTCAACAAGAGCAGTTGGACAATGGTTATGTGTATTCTGTCCATCCTTGCCCTGCCGCTGACCTTGATTGAATACTATTTTACCCGTGAACGTGTGACCGAGGAGACCCAGGATCAGCCCCAGCAGGCCGTCCCTATGCAGAAACAGTTTAAGGTGCTTATCTCCGATCCGTTTTGGGTGGCGATCATTGCCTATTATCTGGTCTATACACTTTGTGCTGGATTTAAAAATATTGCACTGGTCTACTTCTGTAACTATGTGCTTGGTACATATAACGATGGTATCACGCAGACGCTGGTTTCCGCTCTGGGCGGTATTCCCATGGGTATCGGTATCTTTGCCGTCTGGCCCCTGGCAAAAAAGTTCGGCAAACGCAACGTGACCATGGCAGGATTTGTGATCTTCGCCATCGGCAGCGGTATCTGTCTGATCAATCCCCACAACATGGTCATCGTTCTCATCGGCCAGTTTATCAAAAATATCGGTGGTCTGCCCTGTGCCTATGTGTTTATGGCGTTGTTTGCCGATGTGCTGGATCACATCGAGTGGAAGTGCGATTTCCGCTGTGATGGTCTTTCCACTTCGGTTGTGACAATCATTACCACGGTCAGTGTGGGCATATGCAGCGGTATTTTCAATCTGTTGTTGGCAAAAACCGGTTAGGTGGCCCCTGAACTGATTGACGGAGTGACGGTAGCCGCCACCCAAAATGCGGCAACACAGAATATTATCACATTCTTCTTCCTTGGCCTGGAGATCATCGGCAGTGTGCTTATGATCATCGCGCTGCGCTTCCTCAATGTGGAGAAGGTAATCGACAAGGAGCAGTCGGAGATCAAGGCTCGGAGGGAAAAGGCATGACATCGGAAATGATGATACGGGCGGCGGTGTTTTGGGAAAAACAAAGAGAACGAGGATAAGGATGGTGGTTTCGGATGGCAAAGAACAATAAGAAAACGAAAGGCATTGTCATTGGTGTGTCCTGTACAGTTGCCGCTGTGGCCGCATGGATTGCTTTTTGCGGTTATCAGTGGAGTTGGGGACCGTTTGGCAGGCTGCATGATATTAAGACAGCCAGCTTACCGGGAAATGCGGGGCAGTATGCTCTGAAACAGGTGATGGTTATGGAGAATAGCCCGCTTGCTGGAAAACGAATTATATTCCTTGGTTCATCCGTCACCTACGGGGCATCTTCCAAGGGAGTATCCTTTGCCGATTACATCGGCGTGCGAAACGACTGTGAAATCGTAAAGGAAGCTGTGTCCGGAACCACGCTGGTGGATATTGGGATAAATTCCTATATCTCGCGTTTAAAAAAGCTGGACAGAGACGCTGCCATTGACCTCTTTGTCTGTCAACTGTCCACCAATGACGCGACACAGAATAAGCCCCTGGGAAATATAAGCGAATCCATGAATTTAGCGGACTTTGACACTTCCACGGTGGCCGGTGCGATAGAGTATATCATTGCTTATGCAGAGCAAACCTGGAATTGTCCGGTACTGTTTTATACCAATCCTCAGTATGACAGTGACCAATATGAAGCCATGGTTAAGCTGATACAGCAAATTGCGGAGAAATGGGACATCACCATTATTGATATGTGGAATGACGCGGATTTTAATGCCCTGACAGAAGAACAACGCGCGCTCTATATGGCGGACAGGATTCATCCTACACAGGCGGGGTATCTGGAATGGTGGACACCCTACATGGAAAAATATTTAATGGAAGGGCTGAAATAAAGATGAAAGCAATTCGATTACGGACTGAATATCTGAATAATCCCATAGGGATTGATATTGCCACCCCCCGGCTGTTTTGGAACTGTGAGGGCGGCGTTACACAGACGGCTTATCAGATCATAGCGGTCAGCGAGGGCAAGACTGTCTGGGACAGCGGCAGAGTGGAGTCCAGTCAAATGACCCACATCTCCTACGGCGGCAGTCCGGCCTCCGGTGCCCATGTAGGGTGCCGTGTTGGCAGGCATGGCAGCACTTCTTTCGATCAGTGTCTGGCCTCCCGCACTCGCATAGAATGGCGGGTGCGCTTGTGGCACGAAAATGGCATGCCGGGGGACTGGTCGGAGCCTGCCGTGTTTGAAATGGGACTGTTAAATCCCGCGGACTGGACGGCAAAATGGATCACTGGCGACTATAAGGTGGATAAAAAGCGGCGTTATCCGGCAGAGTGCTTCCGCAAAACTTTCCATGCCAGCAATATTGTCAGGGCACGGCTGTATGCCGCCGCCTGCGGCGTTTACGAGGGATGCCTTAACGGAAAACGCATCGGTGACTTTATCCTTGCGCCCGGTCATACCGACTATCGCAAGCGCATTCAGTACCAGACCTACGATGTCACCGACCTGCTTCTTGACGGAGAGAACGAACTGACCTTCCAGCTTGCGGACGGCTGGTATCGGGGCAGCTGCGGCGCATGGGGACTGAAAAATCAGTACGGCACAGAGACAAAATTGCTGGTGCAGCTTGAACTGACTCATGAGGATGGCAATGTGACGACAGTGTGTTCGGATGGCAGCTGGCAGTGGTCAAATGACGGGGCAATCCGCTTTGCCGACAATAAAGACGGAGAGGTGGTAGACGCAAATTGCGTTCCCTCCTATTCGGGAACGGCAAAAATAACCTCCTGTGATGTTGTGCCCACCGCCTCCAACAATGTGCCCATTATCGAACATGAAACCTTTAAGCCGAAACTACTAACTACTCCCTCCGGCAAAGAGGTACTGGACTTCGGGCAGAATATCGCAGGCTACTGTTCCTTTGTCATAACAGCCCGGAAAGGGCAGAAAATTCACTTGCGCTTTGGGGAGATGCTGGACGCTGACGGCGAATTTACGCAAAAAAATATCCAGTGTACCAGCAAGAAGATCACTACGCCCCTGCAGCAGGTGATTTACACTTGCCAGGAAGGCCGCAATGAATACAAGACACGCTTTGCTATTTTCGGGTTTCAGTATATAATGGTGGAGACGGATATTGCTTTTGCGCCGGAGGATTTCACCGCCATTGCGGTATATTCCGATCTGGAGACAACGGCGCGGTTTGACAGCTCCAACAAACTGCTGAACCAATTTGTGGAGAACACCCTTTGGAGCACCAAAAACAACTCTGCGGATGTACCCACAGACTGCCCCACCAGGGAGCGTCACGGCTGGACGGGGGACAGTCAGCTGTTTGCGGTTACGGCAGGCTATCTGCTGAATTATATGCCCTTTGCGAGAAAGCATATTCGGGACCTGACCGACTGGCAGCGTGCGGACGGCGCTTTTCCGCAGATTGCTCCATACGGCGGAGTGGATTCCTATATGAACACCATGAACGGCTCCGTGGGCTGGGCGGATGCGGGGGTGCTGATTCCCTACCGATATTGGAAGCTGTTCGGCGATGTGGATTTCATCAGGGATAATTACGACGCTATGGCAAAGTATGCCAGGTTTATGATGAAACGCTGCGGAAAACCTGGCCTGTTTGCAAAGCCGCTGGGCATTAAAGGGGCGGCGAAAAGGTTTGCCGTCAACGCTGGGCAGTCTTATGGGGAATGGGCGGAACCGATGGATGTTTACCCCAATCACTGGACAGATATGGTGGCGCCCCACCCGGAGGTATCTACCGCTTATACTGCCTATGTGATGGGTGTGATGGAGGAAATTGCGGGAGCGCTTGGCAGGACGGAGGATATCCCACTGTACCGCGAATATAAGGAGGGATGTACCGCCGCTTATCAGGCAATGGCGCAAACCGAAAAGTACACCCTGGACACCGACCGGCAGGCCCGGCTGGTGCGGCCGCTGTATTTTGAACTGCTGAATGACGAGCAGACCCGGTTTGCGAAGGAGCGTCTTCTGCAAGCCATGGAGCATTACAACTGGAGGGTGGGAACCGGCTTTTTGTCCACACCGCTGATCCTTTATGTTCTGGGCGAAATTGACTTAGAAGCCGCTTACCGTCTGCTGGAAAACGAAGAAATGCCCGGATGGCTCTTTATGCCGAAAATCGGGGCGACCACCATATGGGAAAGCTGGGAAGGCACTCAGGCCCAAAGTGGTATTGCTTCCCTGAACCACTATTCCAAGGGCGCCTGCTGCGAATGGGTGTTCCGGGTGATGTGTGGTATTCAGGTAGATGGAGAAAATCACTTTACCCTTGCACCCCGCCCCGGCGGACACTTTACGAAGGCGGAATTACATTACGACAGTGTATACGGCACAGTTTCCTGCGCCTGGCATAGAGAGAACGGCAAGCTGATCTATACCGTTACCGTTCCCGCCAACACCACCGCTTCACTGTCCCTGCCCGGTGGAGTGAGACAGGAGTTGACGGCAGGAAATTATACCTTTGAGGAGGGAGACACATGATAAATAGTAAAGCAATCCTGTCAAAAATGACATTAGAGGATAAAATCAGCCTCTGCACAGGCGCTGACTTCTGGCGCTCCAAGAAAATGGAGCAATACGGAATCCCAGCCTTCACCATGTCTGACGGCCCCCACGGACTGCGCTATCAGAGCGGTGAGGCAGATATGATTGGAATCAACCAGTCCAGTCCCGCCACCTGCTTCCCCACGGCAGTGACAGCGGGAGCCACATGGAGCCCGGAGCTCTACGCGGCAGAGGGCAAAGCGATCGGTGAGGAAGCCATCGAATACGGTGTTGATGTAGTCCTGGGGCCCGGATGTAATATCAAGCGCAATCCCCTGTGCGGCAGGAACTTTGAATATCTCTCGGAAGACCCGTATATCGCCGGGAAAATGGCGGCGGCTTTTATCCGGGGACAGCAGAGTGTCGGCACTTTGTCCAGTTTGAAGCACTTTGCGGTGAACAACCAGGAGTACAAGCGGCAAAACGGCGACAGTCAGGTGGATGACCGCGCGCTCCGTGAGATATATCTGGCGCCTTTTGAAACTGCCGTGAAGGAGGGCGGACCCGGTACAGTGATGTGCTCCTACAATAAGATCAACGGCGTCCATGCCAGCGACAACAAGTGGCTGCTCACAGATGTGCTGCGTGGCGAATGGGGCTTTGATGGCATGGTGGTCACCGACTGGGGAGCGTTAAACGACCGTATCAAAGCCTATCAGGCCGGGTGCGACCTCAACATGCCCGGAGGCTCAAAATACATGGAAAAGGCAGCGCGGGAAGCGGTTGAGAATGGAATACTGTCCGAATCGGATGTCGATGCGGCGGCAGAGAGAATCATCCGTCTGGCCCTTCATTCATCGGAGGTAAAAAAGAGCGGCAGCTTTGACAGGGACGCCCACCATATGCTTGCCTGCCAGATTGCGGAACAAGGCGCAGTGCTGCTGAAAAACGATTCAAATATTCTTCCCGCCAGGATGGAGGATATGGTCTTGATCGGTGATATGGCGAAGAATTTCCGCTATCAGGGCGCAGGCTCCAGCCATATCAATCCCACCCGGCTGACAAGTCTTACGGATGCTCTGCCACAGGCGCCTTACCTCGCCTGCTGTGACGCGAACGGCAATGTGACGGAGGCGGCACTGCAGGAAGCCGCCGCAATGGCGAAAAAAGCAAAAATCGCCGTAGTTGTGGCGGGTTTGCCGGACAGCTATGAATCCGAGGGTTTTGACCGTGAGAACATGAAAATGCCGGAGGGGCATAACCGTATGATTGAGAGCGTTGCTGCTGCCAATCCCCATACCGTGGTGGTGCTTCTGGGAGGAAGCCCTATGGAGCTGCCCTGGTACGATGAGGTGCAGGCAATCCTCTATATGGGCTTGTCCGGTCAGGCCGGTGGTCAGGCATGCGCCAATCTGCTCACGGGAAAGGCCAATCCCAGCGGAAAACTGACGGAAACATGGCCGTTACAATATGACAATGTGGTTTCGAAGGATACTTTCGGGAAACGCAATGTGGAATACCGGGAAAGCGTTTATGTGGGCTATCGTTACTATGACAAGGCTGGTGTTGCGGTTCGGTTTCCCTTTGGGTATGGGTTGAGCTATACGGAGTTTGCTTACAGTGATCTGCAGATCCATGACCGCACGGTGACGGCGACTGTCACGAACACCGGCAGCGTTTCCGGCGCAGAGGTGGTGCAGTTATACATTGCGCCGCCCCAGGACGGAATATATCGCCCAATCCGGGAATTAAAGGGCTTTGTCCGAGTGGAACTTCTGCCCAGAGAGAGCAAGCAGGTTACCTTTACCCTGGATGACCGCAGCTTTGCCGTCTGGGCGGACGGCTGGAGGGTGTCGGGAGGCAGTTATGAGGTGCAGCTTGCCGCTTCTTCTCAGGATATCCGCCTGCAAGGTTCTGTCGAGGTTGCCGGAGAAGCCCTGAAGGCTTCAGAATGGCAGGCTGGCAGCTGGTATGAGACGCTTTCCGGCAGTCCTTCCCGTGAGGAATGGGAGAAGGCTATGGGACATTCTGTCGCAGTTGCCGCTGAAGCGAGAAAAGGACAGTTTACCATGGACAATTCCTGCCTGGAGATGAAGGATTATTCCTTTATCATGAAAATCCAATATATGGTCACGGAAAATATTATAGCCAAAAGTTTTGGCGGAAAAAAGGATTATTCGGACCCGGCCTTTAAGATGATAATGGTCTGCGCCACAGATTGTCCCCTGCGTGCCTCCGTGATCAGCTCCGGCGGCGCTATGTCCGAGTCTCTGGCAAGGGGGCTTTTGGAGATGGCAAACGGCCACTATATCCGGGGAATCAAGGCTATGCTGAAAAAATAAGGGTATGTATAAGGGAGAGGGAACAGTGGATATAAAATATTATTTGGCAATTGATATCGGAGCCTCTTCAGGACGGCACATTGTTGGGTGGCACAAAGATGGAGAGCTGCATACCAGAGAAGTACACCGATTTACGAACGAGGTAATACCTGCAGATGGGCATTTGACCTGGGATATAGAGCGGCTTCTTGCCGAGGTGAAGCTGGGCATCCGGGCGGCAAAGTCGGAGTTCGGCAGAATAGAGAGTCTTTCGATTGACACCTGGGGCGTGGACTATGTGCTCATGGAGGGGGATGAGGAGATTCTGCCATGTTATGCTTACCGGGACAGCCGCACGGGGGATAGTATTTCACAGGTACATAAAAAGTTTCCCTTTTCGGAGCTTTACCGCCGCACTGGCTGTCAGTTCCAGAATTTCAATACCATTTATCAGCTCTATGACGACCTGCATAAAGGCAGACTGGAGAGGGCCACAGATTTCCTCATGCTGCCGGAATATCTGATGTACCGGCTTACCGGCGTAAAGGTAAGAGAATATACGAACGCCACAACCACGGGAATGGTCAATGCCGAAACCGGAGAATATGATGAGGAGATCATCAGGAAGCTGGGACTGCCTGCCCGTCTGTTTCCGAAACTTCAAAAGCCGGGGACAGTTATCGGCTCTTATGAGGACATCAAGGTGATGCTCTGCGCCACTCATGATACGGCATCTGCTGTGGAGGGCATACCGATGGAGGGCAATCATCCCTACATCTCGTCCGGTACATGGTCGCTGCTTGGTGTTAAAACACCGAAGCCGATGACGGATATGGAGAGTGAAAAGGACAACTACTCTAATGAAGGCGGTGTGGGCTATAATCGTTATCAGAAAAACATTATGGGAATGTGGATTGCGAACCGATTGCAAAAAGAATTGTGCCCGGCTATGGTTTTTTCGGACATCGTTAAGGCGGCGGAAAAAAGCAATTGTGAGATTTTGGTAGACGTCAACGCACCAGAATTTTTGGCTCCTAACAGTATGAAGACCGCATTTGACAGCGCAACGGGCGGCAGTCTGCGCAGCATAGACGATTACTTTTGCTGTGCCTATCGTTCATTGGCGGAGAGCTACCGTGCTGCGCTTAAGGAGCTGGAGCGCAATACCGCCGCTGACTATCAGAAGCTCTATATTGTGGGGGGAGGGGCTAAAAATCAATTTCTGAATGATTTGACCGCCCGGGCAACCGGCAAGGAAGTAATCGCATTGCCGATTGAGGCAACGGCACTTGGCAATTTAAAAATACAGATGCGGCAACGCGACATTAAGGAGGGTTAGTATGACACGATTTGAAAGCGCAAAAGAAATTTATGCAGGCTATGGCATTGATGTGGAGAGGGCATTGACTCTTGCGGCAGACAAGCCGATTTCCATTCACTGCTGGCAGGGAGACGATGTGGTGGGATTTGACAACCCCGACGGCGGTGCGGGAAACGGTATCCAGACAACCGGAAACTATCCCGGAAAAGCGAGGAATTTTGAGGAGCTGAAAGCGGATTTCCTGAAAGCGGCAAGTCTGATTCCGGGTAAAAAGCGTATCAATCTACACGCCTGTTATGCTGTTTTTACAGAGGAAGAGTCGTGGACGGACCGGGACAAAATAGAATACAGGCATTTTGCGCCCTGGGTGGAGTTTGCCAGAGAAAATAACCTTGGCATCGACTTTAATCCCACCTGTTTCTCTCATCCTATGGTCAGGGACGGATTGACTCTGTCTTCTCCAGATCAGGATGTTCGCCGTTTTTGGATCGACCACTGTAAGGCCTCCCGTCGGATTGCGCAGCAGATTGGCGAGCAGCTGAATGATAAGGTGCTTAATAACGTGTGGATTCCCGATGGCTACAAGGACACGCCTGCCGACAGACTCACGCCCCGTAAACGCCTGAAGGACGCGTTGGATGAAATTTTTGCGGAGGATTGCCCGAATGTTATCGACTGCGTGGAGAGCAAATTTTTTGCCATTGGCGTGGAAAGCTATACCACCGGGTCCAACGAATTCTATACCGCCTATGCGGCAACGCATCCGAAGGTTTACAATCTGATGGATGCCGGGCATTATCATCCCTCCGAATTAATCAGTGACAAGATCAGCTCCATGCTGCTCTATTTTCAGTATGTGCCCCTTCATGTCACCCGCGGTGTCAACTGGGATTCTGACCATGTTGTAAGCTTTGATGATGAGACCAGGGAAATCTGCAAGGAGATCGTTCGCAATGATGCGCTTGAACGCGTATTGGTAGGACTGGATTTCTTTGACGCTTCCATCAATCGTATTGCGGCATGGGTTATAGGCTGCCGCAATTTTGAAAAGGCTCTGCTATGGGCGCTGCTGCAACCTGATGACGAGCTGAAAGCTATGCAGGATAAGGGTGATTTTACCGGCAGGCTGATGCTTCAGGAGGAGGTAAAAACACTGCCTTTTGCGGATATCTGGGCAGAGTATTGTCGCCGCGCAGGTGTGCCGGAGGGCCGTGAGTGGTTTGAAACGGTGAAGCAGTATGAGACGGAAGTTTTGAGGAAAAGAGGATGAGCAATATGAAGGATATCATGACAGCATCATTTCTGATAGAGATGGTCCGCACTGCCACAAACATGTACAATCATGGCTGGGATGAGCGCAACGGCGGTAATATCAGTCTGATGTTAGAGAGAGATGAGATAACGGATTATCTGGATATCGATCATGTTATCAGAGAGATACCCATAGGCTTTGAAGTGCCAGAGCTGGCAGGCGGGTACTTTCTGGTAACCGGTACTGGCAAGTATTTTAAGAATGTGCAATATGATCCTGAAAATAATCTGGGGCTGATCCGTATTGCGGAGGGTGGATGTATCGCGCAGCTTCTGTGGGGATATTCCGATGGAGGGCGTTTTACCAGCGAGCTTCCGGCCCATCTGATGAGCCACATGAAACGCCTGGCGGTTGCCCCGGAAAACCGTGTGGTCATGCACTGCCATCCGGCCAATCTTCTGGCAATGACCTATGTTCACGATCTGGATGAAAGGGCGTTTACCCGAACGCTGTGGCAGATGTGTACAGAATGTATTGTGGTGTTCCCGGATGGAGTGAATGTGCTGCCGTGGATGCTTTGCGGAACCAATGAAATCGGCAGGGCGACGGCTGAGAAAATGCACACCGCCCGCCTGGTGGTGTGGGCGCAGCACGGAATCTATGGCGCAGGCAAAAATCTGGACGAAACCTTTGGCCTTATCGAAACGGCGGAAAAAGCGGCGGAAATCTATATGAAGATCGCTCACCTCCCGCTTAAAAATACCATAACTGACGAACAGCTGCATGAGCTTGAGCGGCATTTCGGCGTAATTGCCCGTGGAGGGTATTTGTCTTAAGTATTTTTGCGCTGAAAACCTATTCCAGCTTGAAATCCATCAATAGCGCGTCATTGAGCCTTGCGCCGAGGAGGGTGGTCTTTTCAATGCCCGTCCAGGCGATTTCGGAGAGGAAGTTTTTGGCAAAGTCATCCAGAGAAGGCACGTTATCAAACTTGTCTTTGCCTATTTCCACCGATATTACCTCGATCAGTGAAAAAGGGAGCCCGAGTACTGCGCAGATGCTGCCGGCTGCCAGAAGTTTGGAGCCGATTGTGAGGCAGCGGGCCGCGCCCGTCCCCGCTGCGATTCCCTCCACAGCCGCGGCGGTGGCAGCGGCGGCTTCTCCGGACGAAAGGGTCGCATTTGTAATGGTTGCTGCCGCCGAGGTTGTGGTGGTGGCACATTTTGCCAGGAGCTTGACCGTGCCGCCGGCGATTACCAGCACTGCGGAGAGGATGTCCAGCGCCACGCCGACCCATTTGAGAATCTCGGCGGTTTCGCTGGGTTCCACCACCGCGCTGAGTTCCCCGTTGAATTCTTCCCCCTCCCGAAGAACAAAGATGGTCTTGTTATCGACTTTCTTTGTGTCAAAGGCAATCTTTTGGTGCAATGTCAGATATGCATTGTACATTGTCTTGCTGTATGTGGCATTGATGATGCCCAGCTCCAGGTGGTCATTCACCAGGTGGATGTAAAAATTATTTGCGCTTATGGACAGATCGACGGTGTCATCGTCGGACACCTTGACATCCTTAAATTTGATTTCCTTTGTGTTATGGAGTTCCATGCCGTCAGTGGAAAAAGTATAGTCGCTTTCCGTGGTTCCCTTGATAATTTTGGTGGCGGCCGCTATCAGCAGATTTTTGCAGAATTTCTGCGGGCTGATACACAGGACAGCGTTGGTGTCCGTTGTTTTGCCCTGAAATACGCTGGCATCCACGCTCTGCTGAATATAAGGGGGAGCGATCTTGCCCTCGGTCATGCACAGGATGGAGAACATACTGTCTGTCTCTTTTGGCTGCGTCCCCGGCACAAATACCGCATATCCCGTGTCGGAGGGCTTTAGCCATGCAAAGTCCCCTGTAGCTTGATCGTTTATATTGACGGTAGAAAACACATATCGGAACTGCTCCAGCACCTTTTCTGTGTTGAGATATCGTTTGAAGGCTCCTTCTACAAGCAGTTCCAATGTCCCCTCCGGGTCCATTTTGGGAAAATGGTGATCGGTTATGATGACCTGGGATTCCTCCGGGGCGGACAGCACCAATGCCCTTTTCGCCGGACCCGTTTCATTCTTCTGGCTCTCAAAGCGCAATGTCACCTCGGCGATGAGATATCCCCCCTCCAGCGACTCCTCTTCGGTTCCCAGGGCTATCTTGCCGTTTTTCACCGGCAGCTTCATGTAGATGGAATTGCCGTTTCCACGCAGATTCAGCTGCCACTGCCCCCAGTTTCCCTCCAGGCTGACGCTGGTGCCGCTATCGACAGTGGATTTGAGCAGCTGATAATAACTTTCGGTGTTTGTTCCGCTGAGATAATCCAGCAGTGCATGCGCGTTTGTCGCATTGCTGAAAGTGGCGGGATATGTGGATTTTTCCCTTATCTCCCTGTTGATAATGTCATAGGTGGTGGTGAACGAGGTGTCCCACCCAAAGGTGCTGACTCCTTCGAGTGCCTCCCTTTCCCGGCTGTACGTTTCTGTCAATGTTTCCTGCTGTTTCATTTTTCCTCCTATTAAAGTTCCGCATATCATGGACCCTGCCTGTGATATGCGCTAATGGTTTATCGCTGCCCGATTCCGCAAGCGCATGAGTGGCTCCTCACCCCCGCATATAGATATTAGAAGCATACCCGCCATCCGTGAAGCGCAGGTCCGCGTTTGCCCAGGTGAGAAAATAGCCGCCCTCATCCCCGTTATAGTGAATCTCATTCATCATGTTTTTCACCCGGGATTGGATCTCATTGCCGATCAGCTCCGAGATCATTGTGAACAATCCAAAGGTAAAGATTCCCGCAGTGATTTCAATCCATAGAGGGATGTGCTTGTCCGAGTGGAACTCGTCTTCCTTTCCGGCGATGGGGTTAAAGCGGACCTTGCCGCCGCCTTCCGGCGTGAAGTGCGGGCTGCGGACGGCGTGGAAGGTGTAGGAGATATAGGAATCCGCCAATCCCGTAAAATCCACGGTTCCCTCCACGAGCAGATGCAGGTAATCCCCTACAAACTGGAGTTTGATCAAATCCGCCATAATGGTATAGTTTGTGGCCGAAACCTTTACTGTGGACATGTAGACACTGCCCTCGTTGACGATGGAGTTATCGTCAAGTAACTTGAAATTCCCCGAGCTGATGTTCAAGAGCCGGTGGATGTCGGGAAGAAGGAATTTCTCCAGGAAAACCCTGCGGCTCATTATGTATCCGAAGTTAAAGCTAAGCAGCAGTTCCGGAGAGAATTGATGACTGGGCTCCTTCTCCAGCTGCCGGGTCGCGCACATGACTGCCATCACGGGCGTGCCGCCCAGATTTTGGAAGGCGGGAACGCTTCTGTAGACAGTGACGCCGAGGGGCTGAAAATAATCTTTTTTCAGCCGCGCCAGGACAACGGAGATTTGGCTTTCCTGTTCAATGAGCGCCTTGGCCAGAATCGTGCCGAAGCTGTCCTGCAGAACCTCGTTCTTGATCTGCCCCGTGATATCCGCATTTTCCACCCAGACAGCGCCGAACTGCACGTCGCCGCTGTGTTCGGCCATGGTTTTGCAGACAAAGCCCACATTTTCTTTGTCCTTGAAGTAAAATTGCAGATGTACTCTGCTGCGGATGGTGTCATGCTGTTCCGCAATCCCACTGACATTGATCCTGACATTGCGCAGCGTCAGTTCCACCGCCATATATTGTTCATTCCCCGCCCAACCGATCTGAAACTCCGGAATCTCTGCGCAGAGCATTCCATTTTTGTAGTCGAAGGCATTGAGAAATGCTATTTTCTGTTCCCGGATCTTCTGGTTAAGTAGTTCTGCCTTACAGGCAAAGACAATATCCCATGTGCTTTCCATAGAAATGCTCTCCCAAATAAAATTTATATTAATGTACTATCATACAATAACACACCAAAATAAAGTGGTCAAGAACTACTTTGAAAGGTATGTGTAGAACATATAAGTAGTAAATAGGTTTTTGCTTTGACATAAGTCATGTCGCTGTTGTATGATAGAAAGCAAAAGAAGAAAAAGGGAGAGAATGGCCGGGAAGGAGGCCTATGAGCGTCAGATTTGTCCTATCCTCTGGAATATTACAGATGTACATTAAGGATTGATGGAGAATCTGGCTTCGACCGATTCATTTTGACGGTTCATTCGCTGTTGGGAGGGCGCAGGCATATGAAAATTTATCTGATAAGGCATGGGGAGACGGACTGGAACCTGGAGCAGCGGCTGCAGGGCGCTATGGACATCCCTTTGAATGAAAATGGCCTGGAACTGGCCAGGGAGACGGCACAGGGGCTTATAGATGTTCCCTTTGATGTGATTTATACCAGCCCCTTGATGCGGGCTAAGCAGACTGCGGAGATCATTCGGGGAGACCGGGATATTCCCTTGATTGACGAACCCCGAATCCGGGAGATCGGCTTTGGCATCTATGAGGGGTACTGCTGCAGTCCTAAGAATTTCACGATCCCGGACCCTGCGTTTATGAATTTTTTTGTTGATCCGGGCAACTATATCCCGCCCCAGGGAGCGGAGAGCATTGAGCAGCTGTGCCAGAGGACTACGGATTTTCTGCATGAGGTGGCATACAACCCGGACAATGCGGGCAAGACCATCCTTTTCTCCAGCCATGGGGCGGCGGTCAAGGGTCTGCTCAGCAGTCTGACCGTCACGGATATGAAAAATTTCTGGAACGGCGGCGTCCACAAGAACTGCGGCGTGACGATTCTGGACGTGACGGAGGGGCAGATCACTATTGAACGGGAGAACGTGATCTACTATGACGAGGCCCGCAGCCATAATTACTGGGAGGATACAGAACAATGAGCGTGTGTATTATTTCATTCAGTTCCAGGAAAGGCGGCAACTGCGGGCAGATCGGCGCATATCTTTGTTCTCTGCATGAGAATGCAAAGCTGTATGATTTCTCGGAATTCACGATACATCCCTGTGGCGGCTGCGCGTATGAATGCTTTATTTCCAGCGACAGATGTCCTTGGGCGGAGGACAGGGAATGGGAATTATATGAGGACATTCTGGGCAGCACTCAGGTATATTTTATTTTGCCCAATTATTGTGACTACCCCTGTGCGAATTTCTTCATTTTCAATGAGCGCAGTCAGTGCTATTTTCAGGGACATCCGGAGAGACTGGAGGCGTATGAGTGTATTCCCAAAAAGTTCATTGTGGTCAGCAACACCAATGAGCAGAATTTCAAGGAAGTCCTGGCTTATCATGTGGAGGAAGAGCCAAGGGTGTTGTTTCTGCACGCCAGGGAGTACGGCAAGGTCAGTATTGCCGGGGATATTATGACCTCTGAGGAGGCGGTGGAGGATATTAAAACTTTTGTAAGTGAATAATTCAATTGTCCTTTGTTGTCAATCTCATGAAAATCAACGTATGTACGGGAAAAAATACTTGCAATGCGGAATATCTATGCTACAATATAGGGGACAATAGAATAGTGAGAGGTTTATTAATCGAAGAGGAGAGGAACATATCATGAAAAAACGGATTAGCGTTTTACTGATTATGGCACTTTTGGCGATGGCTGCACTGGGCGGATGCGCAGGCGGCACTGAAGATTCTTCGGGGGATAATTCCTCTGTGGGGTCCCAGGCGGGTAATCCTGTCTACGGCGGCTCCATTGTTGTAGGAATACAACAGGATGTTGATAGTCTTGACCCTCATAAGGCAACTGCGGCAGGAACTAAAGAAATCCTATTTAACATCTTTGAAGGCTTGGTAAAGCCGGATGAGAACGGCGACTTGATGAAGGCGCTTGCCAGTGACTATACCGTATCCGAGGACGGATTGGTATACACCTTTACGCTCAGACAGGGCGTGAAGTTTCACAATGGCAATCTGGTGACGGCGGAGGACGTGAAATACTCTCTGGACAGAGTCTCAGGACTGCTGGACGGCACGCCGCTGATATCTTCCCTGAGCGTTCTCACAAGCGTGGATATTTTGGATGAAAAGACGGTTCAGGTCACAGTGGGCAGTGCCAACACGGAGCTGATTTACAGCTTTGTGGCAGCCATCATCCCTGCGGGAAGCGGGGAGGAGGAGAGCGGGACACCCATCGGAACGGGGCCGTTTTCTTTTGTGTCTTATAAGCCCCAGGAGGGGGTGGTAATCGCCAAGAATGAGGACTATTGGCAGCAGGGATTACCCTATCTGGACGAGGTGAACTTCAAGATCGTCAACAGCCCGGACACGGCGCTGCTGGAGTTAAAGGGAGGCTCTATCCAGATCTATCCCTATCTGACGGACAGTCAGGCAAATGAGCTGAAGGGCAGCTTCCAGATTCTGTCCGCACCCTCGGATGTGGTGCAGGCTCTGTTTTTGAACAATGCGTCGGAGCCGCTTAATGACGTGCGCATCCGGCAGGCTATCTGCTATGCGCTGGATCTGGATATGATCAACGAGTTTGTGGCAGGCGGTGGCGCCACATTGGTGAGTTCCGCCATGCTGCCCACGCTGCAGACCTACTATGTGGATCTGACGGATACTTATGGCAGCAGTGCCAACATCCAGAAGGCTCAGGAGCTGATGGCGGATGCGGGCTATCCGAACGGGTTTGATCTGGAGATCACGGTGCCCTCCAACTATGAGTACCATATGCAGACGGCGGAGGTGGTGGCCGAGCAGCTGAAAGCGGCAGGCATCAACGCCACGATCAACCCGGTGGAGTGGAGCAGCTGGCTCAGCGACTGCTATACGGATCGGAACTATCAGTCCACGATCTCCGGCATCACCAGCGACATGACTCCCGGCTATCTGACCAACCGTTTCCAGACGGATTCCAAGAAGAATTTCGTGAACTTTGCCAGCGATGCCTATGACGAGGCGTATTTCAAGGCGGCGGCATCCCTGGACCCGGCTCAGAAGGCGGAGTACTACAAGGAGGTGCAGAAGATCCTGTGTGACGAGGCGGGCAGCGCCTTTATTCAGGTGCCCCCCATCACCATCGCCATGGACCCCAAGCTGGCGGGCTACAAGTTCTACCCTGTGTATGTGCAGGATATGAGTACCGTGTACTATACGGAATAAAAATTATAATATGGAGGCAGCCAATGAAATACCTTGGTAAAAAAATAGTTACTCTCATTATGACATTGTTTGTGGTATCTGCGGCTGCCTTCATTGCTTTTCAGATAATTCCCGGGGATGTGGTGACGTCCATACTGGGAACGGAGGCAACCCCTGAGAGAGAGGCGCAGCTTCGGGAGGAGCTGGGGCTGAATGATCCTCCGGTGGTGCGGTACTTCCGCTGGGCCGGAGGCGTGCTTCGGGGGGACTTGGGCATCAGCTACCGCTATGCCAAAAATATGAATGAAATGATGCCGGTTGCGGAGTTGATCGGGGACAAGCTGCCGGTAACGCTGTCCTTGGCGGCGGTCTCGTTGGTGTTGATCGTGGCGGTGTCCATTCCCGTGGGGGTATTGTGGGCGCAGAGCAAAAACAAGGTGCTGGATGCGGCTCTGGGAGTGATCACCCAGGCATCCATGGCGATCCCTTCCTTTTTCCTGGGGATTATTGTGACTTATCTGTTTGGCATGGCGCTGAAATGCTTCGCACCGGGCGGGTATGTGAGTTATAAAAAGGATATGGGTGGCTTTTTATTTTATCTGCTGTTTCCGGCGATGGCTATCGCGCTGCCCAAGGCTGCCATGACGGCACGTTTTCTTCGCAATTCCATGCTGACGGAGATGAAATCGGACTATGTGCGCACCGCCCGGAGCAAGGGCTGCAACGAGCGGCGGGTGATGTACAGCCATGTGCTTCGCAATGCCATGATGCCGGTGATCACCTTTCTGGGCATGATTATAGCGGAGATCGTGGCCGGCAGTATCGTGGTGGAGCAGGTTTTTTCCCTGCCGGGAATCGGGCGGCTGCTGATCAGCTCGATTTCCACAAGGGACTTGCCGGTGGTGGAAATATTGATTTTATATATCACGTTTGTGGTGATCTTTGTGTACTTTCTGGTGGATATCCTCTACCGGGTGGTTGATCCCAGGATCAGCAGCAGGTAAGCAGGATTCAGAAACTAAGAGTCTGATTCAGCGGCGAATGGGAGTTAGATTGAAAAATCAAAGATTTTCCAATTGTTTATTTGAGCAATACCGCAGACACAGTCTGCGATATGCATGGGGATTAGTGTGAAGAAAAGAAGCGGCATAAAATGGAATAAATACTTGATTGCGGGCCTGTGTATGACAGGTCTGGTTGTGTTGCTTGCGGTGCTTGGTATCTTCTGGACGCCACACAGCACCACGGCCATGTCTGCCTCCCAGCGCTTTGCTGCTCCCTCCCTCCAGCATTTTTTCGGCACGGACAATTTCGGGCGGGATATTTTCTCCAGAGTGATGAAGGGTATTGGCACCACTATCCTGATCAGCACTTTGGTGGTGGCGATCTCCGGGGCGGCGGGTATTCTGGTCGGGGCGCTGACCGGGTATTTTGGGGGCATTGTGGATGAGATTGTCATGCGGTTTATCGATGCCGTCAACGGCTTTCCCAGCATCCTGCTGGCGCTGGTGGTGATCAGCGTCATGGGCACGGGGCAGCGGAATCTGGTGATTTCCTTGGGGATCGTGTTCATGCCCAGTTTTATCCGTATTGTCAGGAGCGAATTTATCCGGCTTCGGGACGCAGACTATATCAGCCGGGCTCGGCTCATGGGCGTGGGGCGGGCGAGGATTCTTTTTGTGCATATTTTGCCCAATATTTTTTCCACGTTCTGGGTGTCGGTGATGATCGGCTTTAACAATGCGATTCTGGCGGAGTCCGGCATGAGTTATCTGGGAATCGGCGTGCAGCCGCCCCAGGCCAGCCTGGGTAAAATGCTGTCGGATGCTCAGGGTTATCTGATTACGGCTCCCTGGTACGCTCTGGCGCCGGGATTGACTATTGTGTGGATTGTGCTGGGATTTTCTTTGCTCAGTGAGGGTATACAGCGGTTAAATAAGTGAGTATGGGAGGTGACGCACAATGATTACCATAGAAGATCTATCAGTCAATTTTGGCAGGACGGAGGCGGTGCGTCATGTGAGCCTGGAAATCCCGGACGGGGAGATTCTGGGTGTAGTGGGGGAATCCGGCTCCGGCAAGTCCGTGACGGCGCTGACATTGATGGGATTGGTGTCGGATGAGGCCACGGTGAGCAGCGGCAGAATCCTGTATGATGACGTAGTGCTGCAGGAGGCGGGAAAGCCCAGAGATAAGGCGCTGTACCGGCGGTATCAGGGGGATTGCATGTCCATGGTCTTTCAGGAGCCTATGACCTCGCTGAACCCCACCCAGAGAGTGGGCAGGCAGGTGGAGGAGATGCTGCGGCTTCACAGTCTGCCCGCGTATTCCAGGGATGGCGCTGGGGGAGCTGACACAGAGGGCCGGATGCGGCTCTACTACAGCAAGCAGGAGCGGCAGGAGATGAAGCAGCTGGTGCTGGAAACCTTTGCCGCGGTGGGCCTGCAGGAGCCGGAACGGGTGTATGACTGTTATCCCCACCAACTCAGCGGCGGTATGCGGCAGCGGGCTATGATCGCCATGGCCGTCATCCTGCATCCCAGACTGATTGTAGCGGACGAGCCTACCACGGCGCTGGATGTGACAGTGCAGAACCAGATCATGGATCTGCTGCGGGAGATCAACGAAAAGCAACACAATGCCATGCTTTTTATCACCCATGATTTGAACCTGGCAAAGCGGATTTGTCACAGGATTGCCGTGATGAAGGACGGCAGAGTGGTGGAGATCGGCACACCGGAGGAGATTTTTGAGCATCCCCGGGAGGATTATACCCGGAATCTGATCGAGGCGGTGCCCAGCCGTATGAAGCGACGGGAGAGGAGCGCTGGGATCAGCCAGAAACCGGTGGTGACGGTGAAGAATCTTCAGGTGTACTACCAGGATGGCAGCAACAGCCTGTTTTCCAAAGGGAAGAAAAATCATGTGGTGCAAGACGCTGACTTTGAGATACGAAAGGGAGAGATACTGGGGCTGGTGGGGGAGAGCGGCTGCGGTAAAACCTCTCTGTCCAAGGCAATCCTTGGTATGAATAAGGAGATCACAGGTGAGATAGAGCATTTTTCTATCCGTCCCCAGATGATATTTCAGGACCCCTACAGCAGCCTGAACCCGACCAAAACGGTGGGGTGGCTGTTGGAGGAACCGCTGCGGGCCAGGGGAAAACTGGAGCCGGGCCAGGCTATGACGGCAGCGGATATGCGTTCTGCGGCCATGGAGATGCTGCGGACGGTGGGACTTACGGAGGAATATTACGACCGCAGACCCTCCCAGCTCAGCGGCGGTCAGCGGCAGCGCATCAGTATCGGACAGGCTCTGATCACACGGCCAGGGCTGATTATTGCGGATGAGCCGGTGTCGGCGCTGGATGTGACCATACAGGCCCAGATCATGGAGCTGATGCGCAGGCTTCAGGAAGAGCTCCAGCTCTCCTACTTGTTCATTTCTCATGATATCAATGTAATCTACCAGATGAGTGACAGGATCATGATTATGAAGGACGGCAAAATAGTAGAAATCGGGGATACGGAGGAGGTTTTCAACCATCCCCGGGAGGAATATACCAAGCAGCTGCTGAGAGAGTCGTAAGAGACGGGCAGATGTGTGACATTATACTGACTAGCGTTAAGATTTTCCAATTTCTGCACAGCACCTGTCGCATAATTGGGCAACATGCACTGTGCGGAAAGGAAAATCTATTCGTTAGTGAGTATAAATTCAGAAAGCGGGGACAGACGTATATGGCAAGTGTGTTTGTAATAAAGGGTAAAATGGATACGCCGATGGAGTGGTATAGCCGGGAGATGAACTGTGATTCCGAGTGGGAATTTGATGATGTGCTGAAAGATTATCATATTGGAGATGTATATTTCAGCGAAGGTGAGGATCATGTTTCGTTTGAAGATATGTCTGAAAATGAATTCTTTGGTTGGGAAACTTCTTCATGGATTGTGCTGGCTGGTGACAAAGAATTGATCTATGGATACTATAGTGAAGACAGTGGCAGTGCAGAGTTTGTTCATATCAGGAATGGAGAGTGCATCAGGGATTATAGAGCCTATGATTTTGAAGTTGATACAGACGAAGGCGCCAGCCCTGAATTTGATAATTGGACAGACGTGGCGGAATATGTTGATGGAAACTTGTTGTAACCGCCTCTATTGTGAATACTGACAACTATCCCCTGCGTATATGGCATGCCAGCTTATAATATACGCAGGGATTTGTATATTGACAGGGAGGAATTTAAGGAAGATTTAAGGATTTCCTAAAGGCATTTAAGGAAAATATTTTTACAATATCCAAAAAGAGGTGAGAGGGCATGAAATACGACTGTCTGATAATAGATGACGAAAAAATGCTGGCTGACAGCACGGCGGAATATTTTAATCTGTTTGGCGTGAAGACAGCGGCGGTTTATGGCGCTGAAGAATGCCACAATTTTTTGCAGCAAAACGAGGCGCAGCTGCTTTTGCTGGATATCAATCTGGGGGATGGAAGCGGTTTTGAACTGTGCAGGCAACTGAGGGAGAACCTGGATATTCCCATCTTATTTATATCCGCCCGAACCAGCGATGACGACCAGATTATTGCGCTGGGAATCGGTGGAGATGACTATATCCAGAAGCCTTATTCGCTGGGAGTCCTGCTGGCCAAGGTCAAGGCGGTGCTGAAGCGCTACGGCCAGAGTGTGCGGCAGGAGGGATATGTGGATGAGTGGCTGAAGATCGATTTTGGAGCAAAGGCCATATGGGTGCAGGAAAAGCCCGTAAAGCTGACGATGATGGAGTTTCGGCTGCTGGCATATCTGGCGCAGAATAGGGAGCGGGTGGTATCCAAGCAGGAATTGTTTGAAAAGGTCTGGGAGGATAAGTTCACAGGGGACGGGACGCTCAACGTGCATATCCGAAAAATCCGTGAGGCCATAGAGCCTATTCCCAACAGGCCAAGATATATCGTTACATTTTGGGGGGAGGGTTACCAATTTCAGGGGGAGGCTGCGGCGAGGTAAAATAATGAGAAGATTTTCTTATGTGATAGGTATCCTGCTTACCTTTTTGGCTGAAGCAGTTGTCCTTGCCGCTTTTATGCAGGGTGGCAGTGATTTCAGGCAGGATACGGTGGCGGTAAATGAAATCTTGAAAACGGTGGAAGCGGACTGGCTTCAATTAGATAGGCGGACAGCTTCCCATATATATGATTATGTAGTGCTTGACGAAAGTGGTACGGTTTTATGGAAATCAGCGGAGGGGCTGAGTGAGAGCATTAATGCCGCCATAGCCCACAGGGATACCATTCTGGACGTGGAGCGGGATGGAAACGTGGTGGGAAAGGTGATCATCCACAATGGGGCGGAGGTTGATTATGCAGCCCGGAAACAGAGTCTGGTTGCGGGGCTGGCGGTGATTTTGCTGGTTCAGATGATTGCGCTGTTGGGCTATACCGCCTGGCTGCACCAGCGGCTCGTCAAGCCCTTTCATAGGCTAAAGGACTTTGCACGGCGGGTGGCAGGAGGCAATCTGGACATTCCGCTGGAGATGGACAGGTGGAATCTCTTCGGAGCTTTTACCGAGAGCTTTGACCTTATGCGCTCAGAGCTGAAAAAGGCCCGGCTTGCCGAGGCGCAGGCCAATGCGGGCAAAAAGGAGCTGGTGGCAAAGCTGTCCCACGATATCAAGACGCCTGTGGCCAGTATCAAGGCCGCATCGGAGGTAGGTATGGCCCTGGCGGACAGCGACAGGCTCCGGGATAATTACACTCAGATTATCCGCAAGGCGGATCAGATCAATGCGCTGATTACCAATCTGTTTACCGCCACGCTGGAGGAACTGCAGCAGCTCTCTGTGACTCTGGCCGATATGGAGAGCCGCGAACTGGCGGAATTGATGGAAAATGCTGACTATTTACATCGCGCGGCATTTCCATCCATTCCCCCCTGTATTCTCTATGTGGATAAGCTGCGACTGCAGCAGGTGTTGGACAATATTTTTGCCAATTCCTACAAGTATGCCGATACGGAGATTGTCGTCACCATAACCAGGGAAGGCCGCTGCCTGGTACTTGCCATCGAGGATTTTGGCGGTGGTGTCCCCGATGAGGAGCTGCCCCTGTTGAAGGAGAAATTCAGGCGGGGCAGCAATGCCGGGGACAAAGAGGGGGCAGGACTGGGGCTGTTCATTTCGGACTATTTTATGAAAGAAATGCAGGGAGAGCTGATGGTGGAAAACGGGGCCGGGGGCCTGCGGGTGAGCGTGGGGATTCCGCTCAGCGGGGCGTGAACTCAGTGCCCATAAATCAATACTCCTAAAAACAGAATTTCTTGACATAATACTCCCCTGTATCTTATAATGAGAAATATGTCAAATATTCATGGAAAATATATTTTATGAGGGAAGGGAGAATTATTTTATGAACAAAAAAGTTGCGTTGGGAGGCGGAATAGCGGCGGTTCTTATCGTTATTATAGCCGTTGCGGTTATTGTTATGCAACCCAAGAAGATCAATCTGGAGGACTATGTAGATATAACCTTCAGCGGCTATAACGAGTACGCCGTTGCCAGAGCGACTCTCGATGAAAGTGCTCTTTGCAGGGCCATTCTGGAGGCGAAGGGGAAGAAGATCGACTATGACAGTATTGATTCCTTGGAGGCGCTGGGGGCGGCGCTGTCGGAGGAGATGGCAATCAATGAGTGCATTGACAAAATCACGCTGTCACTGTCTCAGGATAGCAACCTTTCAAACGGAGACACCGTAACTGTTGAGATTACATACGACAACGAGGCCGCAAAGGCGCACAAGGTCAAATTCACAGGCAGCACTGTGACCTTAAAGGTAGAGGGGCTGGAGGACGTATTGAAGGTTGACCCGTTTGAAGGTTTCGAGGTAACCTTCAGCGGCATATCTCCAGGCGGAAAAATAGATTATAACTACAAAGGCGCCAATTCGAATATAAGTACCTACTCCTTTTCACCCAGCCAGTCATATGATCTCAAAAACGGGGATATTGTGACAATCACATACAGTTTCAACGAGGACAGTATGCTGAGGCAGGGAATGGTGATAACCAATCAGGAGAAGGAATATGAGGTGAGCGGTCTGGATGAGTATGTCCAGAGTTATGCCGATCTCACGGATGATTTTTTGAACAGCATGAAATCGGAGGCGGAGGACAAGATTTATTCCTACGTTGCCAGCAACTATAATGCAGCTAACAGCATGAATGACCTAAGCTACGCCGGGTATATTCTGAATGTGTCAGAGACCACGGACATTTGGTTTGGCAGCTATAACAGTCTGTACCTGATTTACAGCGGCACTGTCTCCAACACAGATGGTTCCTTCCCCACAACAAAGGTGTACTACCCTGTGAAGTTTTCCAACATTCTGAATGCGGGCGGTGAGTTGAGTTACGGCTCTCTGGACGGAATTCAAGGCAGCTCCAATTTCGACGGAGGATGGTACAGCACAAAGGGATATATAAATCCTCTGATCTGCTATGTGGACATTGTGGAGAAAAACAGGGATAGCTACAGCAGCGAATGCGGAGACGGGTTTGAGGCTTTCTCGGAATATGAACAGGTGGCACAGATGGCGGATATCAGCGACGGTTACAAGCAAGAGCTGTATGCGGACGCTCTAAACAAAGTGGAGAGTCACATCGCCAATTATAGCGGCGGTTCCAAGGCGGAGGGTCTGGTCTTTGTAGGAGACTGTCTGTTGACTGCAAAAAATCCCGGGCTGAATTTTGCCAATAACAATACCTATATTGTGGTGTATTCCGCTCTGGTATCCAACACCAACGGGTACTTTGAGGACACGATGGTATATTATCCCGTTGCCTACAACGGAATCGTGAGTCTGCCAAACGGCGAGTATATGGTGACGGAGTCCAAGGGAATACAGGGTAACAGCAGTTTTAGCAACTTTTTTTACAGTACAAAGGGATATACTGACGGTGTGCAGATGTTTGAGAAACTGATTACTGCCAACCGCGACAACTACACCTATGAATTGTCAGACGGTCTGAAAGAATTCGATCATTAAAGAAAAGACAACACCCCTGTATGGAGAATACGCTATAGCGATTCCTCATACAGGGGTGTTTTAACCATACCAAAATTACTGTTGACTTATCACTTCTCATATGTTATTCTCAACTCAAAGCAAAAGATTTCCAAGGAGTAATCCTGTAAAGCGGTTTCCGCATCTGACGAACATCTTGTTCTCTCAAATAGAAATCCTGCTTTTATTTTCCCAAGAAACCAATATCAATAAAGCAGGAGAGGAGAATGCGTTCAGAACCATTTTCTCTTTCTGCGACACATGCACAAGGAGGAATGTGAATGAGCAATAAGGTGAGGACGCCGCTGGAGGAACTGAACCTGACGGATGGTTTTCTATTTGCGGAGACCATGGATGAGCCGGAGGCATACGAGGCTGTGGTGGGAATCCTGTTGGAGGACGAGGTTGAACTGCTGGAGCGTACCCAGACGGAAAAGGAGCTGAGGGTATCGCCCGAACTGAGGAAAGTGCGCTTGGACGTGGTCAACATGGATAGCGAGGGGCGGATTTACTTCACAGAGATGCAGAAGAGAGATACCAGAAATCTGGAGAAGAGAAGCCGATATTACCAAGCCCAGTTGGATGTATCCCTCCTGGAACCGGGGTGCAGCGATTTTAATGAGCTGAATGACAGTTGTATGATCTTGATAGCGCCTTTTGATGTGTTCGGCTATGGATTGTACCGGTACACTTTTGAAGGGCAGTGTAAGGAAGTGCCAGGGCTCGCATTGCAGGACGGAGCCACGAGAATATTTATCAATACTTTCGGGACAAACAGACAGGATTTTTCCCAGGAGTTTTTAGATTTTATGGAATATATCAATGATACCAGAGACGTGGTGGCGGCCCGGAGTAAAAGCGCACGGGTGAAACTGATCCACAGTAAAGTGGAAAAGATCCGCCACTCTGAGAAATGTGGGGTGAAGTATATGCAGAGATGGGAAGAGATTGCGTATGCACGGCAGGATGGATATGAGGAAGGTCGTAGTGAAGGCCGTAGTGAAGGGGTGTTAAGGGAAATTATTGCTGCTGTCTGCAAGAAACTGGCAAAGGGAAAAAGCGTGGAGCAGATTGCGGACGAACTGGAGCAGGAGCCAGGGCGTATATGTCAGATTTGCCAGATCGCGGAAAAATATGCCCCGGCCTATGAACAGGAGGCAATCTATCTGGAGATTGCAGAAATTTAAGTTGTCAGGTCTGTTAGGAGAGATGAATAAATCTAAAAATAGCACCTTTTCTTTTACAAGGCAGGGTGCTGTTTTTTATGGCTCACATGGTTTGGAGACGCAGCAGTCCAGATTTAAGAAGTATTTAAGAATTGTCTAAAGACATTTAAGGATTATAAAAATAGAATGGAACGTGTAGAATACAGAACTATAAATTGGAGGTTTGGATATGAAAAAGGTACTTTTAAAGACCGAAAGCCTGAGCAAATCCTTTTCCAGCGGCGGGGCTTTGCAGCACGTTCTGAAAAACATTGACTTGGAGCTTTACGAGGGAGATTTCACAGTGATCATGGGAGCCAGCGGTGCGGGAAAGTCCACGCTGCTGTACGCTCTGTCGGGGATGGACACTCCCACGCTTGGCAGGATTACTTTTGGAGATCAGGTGATATCGGATTTCAGCCCGGATGAGCTGGCGGTATTTCGGCGAAGACACTGCGGCTTTGTGTTTCAACAGATCTACCTGATCGATGGCATGTCTGTCATGGACAATGTGCTGGCGGCGGGGCTGCTGGTGGGCAGAGATAAAAAGGCGCTGGCAGAGCGCGCCAGAGAATTGTTTCAGGCGGTGGACATTTCCCCGGAGACCCAGAGGAAGTTTCCCACGCAGATATCCGGCGGCGAGGCTCAGCGGGCGGGAATCGTCCGGGGGCTGATCAATTCTCCGGATATCCTCTATGCGGATGAGCCTACTGGAGCGCTGAATTCCCAGACGGGGCTGCATGTGCTGGATGTGCTGACCAGATTTAACCAGCAGGGCCAGAGCGTGGTGATGGTCACTCATGACGTGCGTTCCGCCCGCCGGGGCAACCGCATTCTGTATCTGAAGGATGGCGTCATTCTGGGCGAGTGCAATCTGGGCAAATATGTACACGGCGATGCGGGGAGACACGAAAAGCTCTCGGCATTTCTGACGGAAATGGGGTGGTAGCATGAACAAATCATTTCTTTTGGTGCGCTCCAATCTGCGCCGGGCCAAGGGGCAGACGCTCTCCATCGCCGTGCTGATCCTGTTGGCAGCGGCGATGCTGAATATGTGGCTGATGCTATCCATGGATTACAAACAGAATTTTGATCGCTGCCATGACAGACTCCATGCGGAGCATGTGACACTGGTGATGGACGGCGACTATGATGTGGTACGTCCTTTTTTGGCTCATACGCTGGAGGAGGAACTGCACGCCACAGAATTTTGCATGGGAGATTGCCTGAATATGGTGGGCGGTTTTGCCTACAATGACGGCGAAGTGAACACGGAATTTGTGATTCTGGAAAAAGAAACGGCGCTGTCACGCTCCATAGGCAAAGTGGAAATTGTGGAGGAGGGCGGCGAAAGCAGCGGTGTATACCTGCCAATGCTCTACAAGACGGGGGATATCGACATAGGTAAGACCATCGAACTTAACATTGGCAGCAATACGGTGAGCTATACAGTATGCGGTTTTTTCAACAGCGTCATGGCCGGTTCCAACAATTGCGTCATTTGTGAACTGCTGCTGACGCAGGATCAGTATAAGAAACTGGAAGAGGCAGGCTATGCGCCCAGAGCCACGCTGCTTTCCGTTCGGATCGCCGATAAGTTGGAGAGCGAAAATTTTGAGGCTGCCCTGAAAAGCAAAGTGTCGGCGCAGTTCCCAGACGCAAGGGTTTCCAGCAACTCCTACGTGCTGGTCACAACCTCCCGCTATATTTCCCAGATGATCTGTTCAGGGGTTGTCAGCGCCATGGCGTTTTTTGTGTTGCTCATCGCCCTGGTGGTCATCGCGTCCAATATTGTGAACTATATTCAGGAAAATATGAAGAATTTGGGGGCGCTCAAGGCGGTGGGGTATACCAGCGGACAGCTGGTCCGTTGTCTGCTGCTGCAGTTTCTGGGGATATCTCTGGTTGTAGCGGTGCTGGGGATAGGGTTTTCCTATCTGCTGTTTCCCTATGTCAATGATATGATGATCTCCCAGACAGGTATTCCCTATGAGGTGCATTTTCTGTTTTTGCCCTGCCTGCTGACACTGGTGATACTGGGTGCGGCAGTGGCTCTTGCGGTATGGCTGTCCTCCCGCAGGATCAGAAAGATAGACCCTATTCTTGCGCTGCGCCAAGGCATACAGACCCATAATTTCCAGAAAAACCATGTGCCGCTGGAGAAAACCGGAATGTCTCTCCACCTGGCACTGGCGCTGAAGAACACGCTCTCAGGGGTTCGCCAGAATGTGACCGTGTGCATAACTATGCTGGTTCTGTCGCTGGTGGTGGTTTTTTCGGGGCTGATGATAAAAAATACGATTTTGAATATTGAGCCGTTCCTGAATATGGTTGTGGGAGAGATAGCAGATTCCTGTATAAACGTCAATGCGGGGATCGAGGAGAACTTTCTGCGGGAGATGGAGTCGGAGCCGGATGTGGAGAAAATCTATCTCGATCATATGATGAATGTGCGTCATGTGGGTGGAGTGGAGTTAATGGCAACACTCTGTGATGACTTTACAGAGTTAAACAATCAGGATGTTTGTATCGAGGGACGGTTCCCCCAATATGACAACGAGGTGGCCGTGGGTGTGAAATACGCCAGGGAAAAAGGTCTGGAAATCGGGGAGGAGATCACGCTGGCAGTGGGAGAGCGGGAGGCAGACTATCTCATCACAGGCTTTACGCAGGTTACCAATAATCTGGGCAAGGACTGTCTGCTCACGAGGGAGGGGTATGAGAAACTGGGCGACCTGCAGAACCTGAGTTTTTATCTCAATGTCAGGGAGGGGGTGGACCTGGAGGCATTTCACGAGAAAATGAAAGAGCGGTTTGCGGGCAATATCAACGCAGTGATAGATGTTCGTGCCATCATTGATGGGATGGCATCGGTTTACGTAACTTTGCTGATGTTCATCGTATGTGCCATTCTGCTGCTCAGTGTGGTGATAATTGCATTCGTGTTCTACCTGTTGGTGAGGACCATGCTAAACCGTAAAAAGCATGACTACGGAATCCTGAAAGCCCTGGGCTTTACCACCGGCCAGCTCATTCTGCAGACGGCCCTGAGCTTTATGCCCACCATGATTTTGTCCACCGCCGCTGGACTGGTGGTGTGCAGCCTGATTATCAATCCCCTGATGGCGCTGTTTTTAAGCGGCATTGGCATTGTGAAATGTACCTTTACCGTGCCTGTGGGCCTTATAGCGGCAGCGGGCGCCGGGATGGTGGCGCTGGCTTTCTGTATAGCCTGCCTGCTGTCTCTGCGGATTCGGAAGATTGCGCCCTGTGCTTTACTGGCTGGGGAGTAAACATTGATTTCCGTGCGGTGCTTCAATTCTCTCGGTTTGAAAAAACTGTCGTCTATGCAATCGCCGAAAAAGGAGTATAATTGTGACCACCAACAAGCGAGCCTCGGTATATACCGAGGCTTTGCTTGCCATGTACTGCCTTTCATGAAATATACATATCTCCGCTTTCAAAATGAAATTCGTGTGTAAAGTGCATTTCTTCTTCACAGTTATGGTCAACGAAAAGAATTATTTTATCACCAGTTGCCGCAATTTCCTGGACCAAATTGAAAACTTGCTGGGTTGTTTCTGCATCTAATCCCGCTGTTAATTCATCCAAAATGACAACAGACGCATCTTCCAATTTTAGCATTAACTTCAAAATAAGTAGTTTTTTGCGCTGACCGACTGACAGCGAATTTCCGTTTTCACTAATCGTACGGTCATCTGTCGGAAGTCGAACACAATCAAGAAGTTCAAGAAATTGCTCATGCCCTAAAGACCTGCCAGTAATAATCGTAAGATACTTTTGAAATGTCTCGTTTAGACATTTTTCATCCTGGCTTACATATAAAATGTGTCGGTTCAACTCATCTTGTGCATAATCTGAAAGCGGAACCCCATCTAAAAGTATCTCTCCATCACTTGGTGGATACAGTCCAGTGAGTAGTTTAATAAATGTGGACTTTCCGCTGCCATTAGATCCAGATAAACGAATAAAATCTCCCTTATGGATACTACACGATATGCTTCGCAAACCCTGAGTTCCATTTGGATACAAAAAATCCACATCACGAAATGTTATAGTAGAAAATGCCTTTTCCTCATTGCCAGTCTGTCTTTTGGGAAGGTTCAGCAGCTCATCCACATGTGAAAAACTTACATGAGTCTTGATCAACGCCTGAAATTGTGTCTCCAATAATTGTGCCTGTTCCATGGTCAGGTTTGCAATCATGGTAAAAAACATTAGATTAGCTATCGAATTTTTTGCCAGAGGAATTGCTAACAAAGCCGAGAGAATAATGGAAAAAAGAGAGTGATATCCGCTAATAATTTCTGACCAAAAAATAGTGTGCCTATCCTCTTTAATGGCGGTTTCTATAAAATTCTTCAAGTTATCCGAGGTTTTTTGCTGGTAATATGGCAAAATGCTATTATTCTGGATGACGGGCAGCATCTCTACAAATTGAGTACACCAGGCATCATGTACTTTCATTTTGGAATTTGTTTTTCCTGCTGTTTTTGATAGAATCTTTCGGCTGCATAATGATAGGATAATTCCCAGCACTGTAGCGAAAAGAATCAAAACAGTCATACGATGTTCGTAGACAAAGGAAGTACCCAATGCTGCCAGAATGACAGCAATTGCGCCTAACATGGAAGGCGCAGTATGACCGATAATACGAAACACATTGAAAATGTCAGTATATAAAACGTTTCTTACCACGCTGGGATTAATTCTGTCGATGTCATAATATGATGCCTCCGCCAGGGCACGTTCAGCGTCGAGAGTCAACGACTCAATATATTTACCGCCAAAACGATCAAGTGATTCATACCACGCAATTTTCACAAATACCTGAATAAACAGATAGAGTGTAAAGAAGCCAATTCCCAGGACAATCGTGCCATAACTATTTGATTTTTCAACTTCATTTAAGAACTGCCGCAGCCCCACAGGCACAAAGGTGTTTAAGCCGGTAATAATCAGAATAAGGCCCATTGCAACAAAAAAATGCTTGGGGAATTTACAAATTGCGCGTTTAAAATATCCAAAAATAAGTTTCATCCTTAACCTCCTCCGGTTAAGCCCACTCGCCTTACATACAGGGCACTCAATTGGCACAGTATTCATAACTATCTCTTTTCGACAATATCCTCAGCCCCATGAAAAGCGGCTAAATCTTGTAATGCAAGTTCGATACCCTTGTGATCGTTAAAAGCGGAATCGAATATGTTTTTCTCTTTTATTATGAATCTCTTGGTTCGCCACTCCATCTTGCAATCAAAATACCCTACAAACCGATTTCCCACAAGGATCGACAGCGGCCATTTCATCCCCTTTTTCTTGAAATACTCAAATGTATATGAATAATCAAAAAATGTTTTCAGCCATGTTTGGTCTCGCACAAGAATATCCATGGGGGAAATGAGACGGACTTCTTCGCTGTCCTGATCTGCATATTTATCAAGCAGGTCTATCTTTGATGAGTGGATGTAATATGACTTTTTTCCGACCTTTACCGGCGATATTTTTCCTTCTTGCTCCAATTTGGAAAAGAAAGGCGTAACTTCGGCAGTCGGAATTCCCGTTATATGAGATATATGCACGGGGTATGTTACGCCAAAAGAAGCTATAAGCTTTTCGATGATATAGGCTCTGGCCTCATTTTTGTCGATGCCGGAGTTTGGCCATTCATTTATGCCTATATTTTCCTTTAGAATATAAAGCGGCTCCTTGAATGTTCCCGGATTTCTGCCGCAGGTTACCAAATCAGTCTTGCGTTTCAGCCTGTAAAATGCACGGAATATGGGCAGCTCAAAGCTGAGATCGCCTGCTTTTCTTCCTTTTACATACGCATCCCATTCATCTGATAAATGCAGGCACTCCCAAATTTGGCTGGTGGTCATACCGGGCTGATCCTTTAGTCCCTTCTTCAATTCCTCTTCCGCAGCCAGGTCGCTTGGGCTGTTCGCCGCCGCTAACCAGCTTTCATCCGAAGACCCCCATCTTACAACATCCTTTAGTGCGGCACGATAAATTGCAAATTCATTAGTTGGAACAAAAAACATATTGCGCTTGAAAGCAAATGCTTCCGTAATTTTAAACTCTTTATACGCTGCAGCATCCAGGTCCCCGACAGCAAAGTCCTTTTTTCTGTTCCAAAGCATCATATAATGGTTCAAATGGATGGTTGGATTCGGATCATACTGCAAACCGCATATATCCGAGACGATATCCTCAATACTATTGGAGCTTCTTTTGTCCAGGTGTTGGCTTGAAATAATTATATTGCGAATTACTGACTTTTCATCACAAATTTCGTTTCTCATACAATCTTCCTTATTTTACAATAACTTACTACTTACTCCGACCTTATTACTCGTCAGGGAAACGGGGACGGCCGCCGAAGACATCAGGGCTATGCTGCGCATTACCTTATGCAGAACTGGTTCAACCCTTCGGATGCGGGGATCGAAGCCTTAGGAACTCTATTATAATAAAGCAACGGGAATGAATATGTCAATTAATAACTTTTATTTTATAATTATTTAAGTATTGATAAAAATGCTACGAAATGTAAACCGCTAGGTGACAGCGCTCTTCTAAAACGCTCCTTCTGAATGGTGTATTATTCACAAGGCCTATGCTATAATAATCTTGTTCAAGGCAAGGAACGGACGGAGGAGAGTTATCATGAGTTTGGGAAAAAATATACAGTATCTGCGAAAGCAAAAGAGAATCACACAGGAACAGCTGGCGGAGAAAATGTCCGTTTCCCGGCAGACGGTGTCGAAATGGGAGGCGGACGAGATTGTCCCCGAACTGAGCAAGTTGGTGGCGCTCGGTGATCTGTTTTCCTGCAAGCTGGATACTCTGGTTCGGGAGAATCTGGTGAACTGCGATGAAATTTATTCGGAAATCACAATAAAGACCATAGAAGGTTTCCGTATGGCAAGATATGTTATGATCACGCCGAACCCGGAGGATGACGTGAACCGATATATGGATGAATGGGCGAGGCGTTCGGGTCTGCTGGATAAGCACCCCGATGCCCGGCGGATCGGCTGGGATTTTCCCTATGTCTCTCCGGAACTGCAGAACCGGTTTAGCCTGTGGGGGTATGTGGCGGCCTATGTCTTGCCGGAGGGCTTTGAAACCGATTGTCCCGGAGTGGAATATGCCAACCAGGCCGAGGCTCCCTATGCGGTGATCACAGTATATGATCCCTTTGCCGTCTGCGAACGCATTCGCAGCGCCTACAAAAAGATTATGGAGCATTTGCAGGCAAACGGATTCAAGGAGAAGCCCAAGGAGGATGTGCTATCCTGTTTTGAGTATGTGTATGAGAGAAATGGGAGGACTTGCATGGATGTATTTATTCATGTGGACAGCGTTTCCAGGACGGGAGCGTTTACCAATTTTTCATAGATTAAGGCATAGAAATCCCTACCTCTTTTTGAAAAAATCAACAATGCTCTGTAACCCAATAAGCGCCCGATCGTCTTTGACGGCGGGTCTTTCGTTGGTATTATGTGAAAAAACGACCTCATGGATATCGAAACAGTTCATATGATGCAAGAGAGTGCAGGCTGTTCCATATGCTTTATCCATATGGCCGTCTCCCCCGCCGACTAATATGATAGCGCCCTTTTTGGACTTTGGAATGGGTTTCTCACCTCTGAAAAACCTGGCACAAAAATAGGTCTGCAGCCTGCTGCCCACATCCAGCAGTTTTCCTGTCAGCTCCGAAAAATATATGGGGGAGGCGATCAGGATATTGTCGCACACCTGGATATAATCATATATTTCCTGCATCTCGTCTTGGATGGAGCATCCTTGATTTTCCCAACAATATCTGCAATCCATACAGGGTGAGATATTGCACCGATAAGCATTTACGACCCTGCATTCACCGGGGAGTTTTCCCTTCACTATGTCGATCAAGCTTTCTGTGTCGCCATTGATTCGTGGTGAACCGTTGAAGATTAATGTTTTCATGCCTTGTTTTTCCTTGGATCTGGATTATTTATGACACAGAAAGGAGAAAGTCAGCTCTGTATCAAAAATTTTCTCAAAAAGGGCTCACAACTCAGCTTGGCGTCTTGAAATTGCTGATAAAAACTATCGGCATTTTCATTTGTGGCCCGAATGAGATAATACTGGAAAATGTGATTCTCAGCGCAATCCCGTTCCAGCTCCTTGAATAACTGCTGTGCGATTCCCCTGTGCCTGTAATCTCTCAAAACAAATACCCAATCGACATATGCCATTCTATATCCATTCTGCATACATCCGTAGAAATGATATTCTATCCGCCCGACGACAAGATTATTGTCAATAGCTAAAATGGATTTGGTATGTTGGTAAAAAGGGTCTTTGAGCCGTTCCCGGATTCCGCTTTCGTCTACAAAATCAGCGGTCATTAACTCAGGCTCTTCCGACATTGCCTTTTTTAAGTATGCAATATAACCATCTATGTTTTCAGGGTTCAGAAACTCAAATATCATATCACAGCACCTCGCTTGTAGTTTATGTTCTGGCGTTAAATAATCTTAACGCATGTGCTATGCCTCTGTCAATGGATTTCTCGTTTGCTGGGTGTAGATATAAAATAGTGCTATATTAAGGGGCGGTCATTGCCCAAATAAGTGTTGTACCCATTCCCGGTGTGGAAGTTCTTCATTTTGAAGGCAATATATTGACAGATGGGTCTATGGGAAAAATTTTTCTGTATAGCCCCATACTGCGTTCACTTGTGTAGCCAGAGTTGACTTGAGAGATTTTTTTATATAAAATATGACATATGTTGTCAGGAATTCCTTGCTATAATTATACTAACGGTCGTGAGTATAAGGAAAACTTTTCAGCATAGGAGAGAACAACATGGGAAGAGCGACGACAAAAGCAGAATTGATACAATCGGCAGAGAAAAACTATGAGGAGATGAATGCGCTGATCTCCTCCCTGACGGAGAAGGAATTGGGCACGGTCTTTGATTTCACGAAGATGAAATCAAAGACCCAGGCCCACTGGGAGCGGGACAAGAATCTGAGGGACGTGTTGGTTCATCTCTACGAGTGGCACCGCCTGCTGCTGGACTGGATTGCAGCCAACCAAAGGGGGGAGAACAGGCCCATACTGCCCGCTCCCTACAACTGGAAGACCTATGGGGATATGAACCGGGAATTCTGGAAAAAGCACCAGAATACCACGTTGGAGGCGGCCAAAGAGATGTTGGAGCAGTCTCACAGAGAGGTAATGGCGCTGGCGGAGACCTTTACGGAGCGGGAACTGTTTGAAAAAGGTGTATTTCCGTGGGTTGGCGGCAGCACGCTGGGCTCTTATTTTGTATCCAACACGGCAAGCCATTACGACTGGGCAATCAAAAAGCTCAAGGCCCACAGAAAGAACTGTAAAGAGTAAGGGAGTGAATGCCCATGCAGGAGAGCAGACTGTTTAAAATTATATATGAACTGCTCAATAAGGGGCAGGTTACGGCGGCGGAACTGGCGGAAAAATTCGAGGTGTCTGTCAGAACCATCTACAGAGACATCGATGCCCTGAGCGAGGCTGGAATCCCTGTCTATGCGGAAAAGGGAAGAAATGGCGGAATCTCGCTGCTGGACAACTTTGTTCTGGACAGGGCGATCCTGTCAGAGAGGGAAAGGCAGGACATCCTGGCGGCGCTGCAGAGTCTGACGGCCACGGGGAATACCTGTGATAAGGCTACGATGGAGAAACTGACCGCTCTTTTTCAGCTTCCTGACGACAACTGGTATGAGGTGGATTTTTCCAGATGGGGCGAACACACCCGGGACAACGACAAGTTTGAGGCGCTGAAGAGGGCGGTGATCTGTCACAAGTGTGTGATGATCAGCTATGTGGGAGCATATAAAGCGGAGAGCAGCAGGATCATCCATCCGCTGAAGCTTCTATATAAGTCAAGGGCATGGTATGTGAAGGCTTACTGTACGGAGAAGAAGGATTTCCGGGTTTTTAAGCTGAGTCGCATTATAGGGTGGAAGCTTCTGGAGGAGGAATTTACACCCATTTCCTACCCGGAGCCTCCAGAGGAGGAGACGGCATCGGAGCAGGACTCAGACCCTATTGTATTACGCTTTCCTAAAGAGTTGGCTTATCGTGTTTATGATGAATTCGACATAAAGCAAGTCCAGGAACAGGAAAACGGAGACCTGCTGGTAACGGCCACTATGCCGCAGGACGCATGGCTGACGGGCTTCCTGCTTTCATTTGGGGCGCAGGTTGAAGTGGTCAGCCCCCTCTATCTGAGAGATGTTCTGGCGGCACAGGCCAGGGAAATATATGAGAAGAATAGTTCGGGAGAGAAGTAACCATGCATTATGTGAAAGCAAAAGGGATACTGTCGGCTCAGAACGGGATGAATCTGTACCGCGGCTGTTCCCATGGATGCATTTACTGTGATTCCAGGAGCAGGTGCTACCAAATGAATCACGCCTTTGAGGACATTGAGGTAAAGGAGAATGCTCTGGAGCTGCTGGAGGATGCCCTGCGGCGAAAGCGGAAAAAGTGCATGATTGGTACAGGGGCCATGACAGATCCCTATATTCCTCTGGAGATGGAGCTGGGCAATATGCGAAAGGCCCTGTGCCTTATAGAACGGTACGGTTTCGGCGTTACCATGCAGACCAAATCGGATCGTATCCTGCGGGATATGGACTTACTGCAGAAGATTAACCGGCAGTCCAAATGCGTGGTACAGATGACCCTGACCACCGCCGATGAGGAGCTGTGCAAAAAGTTGGAGCCAAATGTCAGCACCACCGGGGAACGATTCGCCGTGCTGAAGCAAATGCGGGATGCGGGTATTCCCACGGTGGTGTGGTTCTCCCCGATTCTGCCCTTTATCAATGACACAGAGGACAATATCATCGGTATTTTGGACATGTGCATAGAGGCAAGGGTCTACGGTGTGATCTGCTTTGGCATGGGGCTTACGCTGCGGGAGGGAAACCGGGAGTACTTTTACAGTCAGTTAGACCGCCTGTTTCCCGGTTTGAAAGAGAAGTATATCCGGCAGTACGGCAATCAGTATGAGATACCCAGTCCCCGCAGCAGGGAGCTGATGAGATTATTTCATCAGAAGTGCGGCAGTAACGGGATTGTCCATGACAACGGGACGATTTTTGAGTATCTGCATACATATGAGGATAAGCAGGCGGGAGAGCAGCTGAGTTTGTGGGATGCGGATTGTTAGTTGGATTGGTTTACCCCCATACATTTCTGCGGATAGGAAAATGGCAGGTGCGCCATAGCTTTGCTTATATGGAGAGGAAGGGTTATTATATGATTGAATTACCTGAGGTATATGTTTTATCGGAGCAAATAAACAAAACTATAGTGGGGAAAACGGTGAAAAAGGTGATTGCCAATGCAGTTCCCCACGGGTTTGCGACATTTACGGGAGATCCATCCCGATATTCTGAACTGCTGACCGGAAAAAGAATTATGGGAGCCAGTCCCGATACGGGGACAATGGATATATGGGATTGCAATGTGGAAGTGATATGCGGGGACATGCTCTTATCCCTCAGTACACCCGTCAAATATTTTGAAGCGGGGGAGAAATTGCCGAAATCTCATCAGCTGCTTCTTGAATTTGAGGACGATTCCTGCATGTGCTGCACAGTACAGCTGTGGGGGTCCATGCTTTGTGTTCCCTATTCAGACGATTTGTCGAGAAGGCATCAGGGTCCCACTCCACTGACGGATGCTTTTGATGAAGCTTATTTTGATCAGCTGTGGCGCCGGGAGAAGCCCTCACTTAGCGTAAAAGCGCTTTTGGCCACGCAAAAACGGATTCCGGGACTGGGGAATGGCGTACTGCAGGATATTCTGTTTCAAGCAGGGATTCATCCAAAGAGAAAGCTCCAGTCTATTGGAGAAGAGGAAAAAGCGAAATTGTATCAGAGCATTAAGTCAACGCTTAAAGAAATGAGGGACTGCGGCGGCCGGGATACAGAGAAGGATTTATTTAACCGTCCGGGGGGATATCAGACCATATTGTCGCCAAAGACGTTAAAGTATCCCTGTAAAAAATGCGGCAGTACCCTGATACGCGAATCCTATCTGGGCGGAAATATTTATTATTGCCCGGTATGCCAGAGACGATAGGCGACTTGGTGTGGGGCTGTTCCACGAGATCGGAAAATGGTTAACAGTAAAACGTATAAGAATGTGACCAGGGAAGGAAGAAAGTATGTCAGAATATGCGATCGAAATACCGGTTGACATTATGCAGAAGTATGTTGCTGCGAATCGGATCATTGCCTCGAATTATTTTAATTATTATAAGGCGTTTGCGAGGTCGGGTATCATTGATCTTCATGAGGGTTCTGTTAGCTGGATCATTCCGCATAAAGGAGAAAAAGGTCCATCCCTTGCTTTTCGCATTCATCTGAATGAAGAAAACGTCAAAAGCGAATTAAAGTCTTTGATTCAGGGTATCCGAAAAGGTGAGGTGCCCCAGATGTGGATTGTGACGCCGGACGCAACTCCTGATAATATTATAGAAATTATGGAGCGGAACGGTTTCAAGAATTTGTCGGAAGATGGTGATGAGCCGGCAATGTTGTTACATAAAGAAGATTTTCGCCCCTACAGAGAGGAAAACAGTCGAATCACTTGTCGGAAAATAAGTACAATGGAAGATTTCAGATCATGGATAGATGTGGTAAATACGGCATTGCATGGTTGGGATATGATCGATGCGGAGCACTATTTTACATGGGTGATAAGTGAACATATCAAGATTTATTTAGCTGAGATCGATGGGGTCGCTGTTTCAACGTGCGCGACGATCCAAAATGGAAACACAGCCTCATTGGAATTTGTATCAACTCTTGAGCAATATCGAAGAAAGAAAGCGGCAGCTCTATTGTCTTCCCGTGCAATAGCTGACCTGTTAAACAATGGCGCAGAAACAGTAACGCTTGGTGCGTGCGGTGATGCCGTACATTTGTACAGGGGATTAGGATTTAAAAAATATTTTAGTAACATAATTTTGAAATACGAATTTTGACATCTTTACAATTTGGGATTAGTCTATATTTAGAGAGTATACATCTTTTTTATTTGGAGGCAAGTATAAAGGTCGGTGTCTATCCCTTTGCAAGTACTAACAGCATTGCAGACAATGTAAGCAAAATAAGCATCATATGTTTATTACTGCGGAAATGGTTCAATTCCATTGTCCTGTATAATGACGGCGGCAGGCGCATGGGGCATCGCATCTGCTTTGGCTGTTAATAATTTTTCTTTTCAAACAGCATCAAACGACTATGTAACTTTTCATCACATGGTAAATTTTTCTGCAAAACAGCCGATATATAAGATACAGTGTAGTGGCGGGCACGGATGCCTGTCAGCGGAAAGCAGGGATGCAGCAGATGTTTATGGTATCGGGAACGATCAAAAGTGCCGTAAATCTGGCACAGATGGATCAGAAGTGGCAACAGAAAAAGGCAAGACCCACCAAGCAGGAACGCAACCGGGAGCTGACAGCGCAGGAGCAGCAGCTGCAACAGTATCAGGAAGATCTGGAGCGGATGCGGGAGCAAAGCCGCCAGGCAGAGATCACCAATAAGTTGAAGGCTGGTTATACCCTCACCAATGAGGAGATCACCTATCTGCGCAGGAATGATCCGGAGGCATTGAAGGAGTACGAAGAGGTTAAGCAGGAGCGGGCCGCCTATGAGAAGCAGCTGAAAAGCTGTAAATCCAAGGAAGAGACGGAAAAGCTGAAGCTGACGAAGATGGGCAGCTTTCTGGCGGAGACCAAGACGATTTCCAACGATCCCTATATCCCCAAGTCAAAAAAACTCCAACTGCTTGAGAAATTGCAGGAAAAGGCAGCAGGTGTGCAGGCTGTGCATCAGGATTTCACGGAGACATTGCGGTATCAGCAGCTGCCGGAGTCGGAGGACGAGCGCCGGAAAGCAGCGGATGAGGAAGTGATTGCCAAGGAGCGTCAAGACGGCTGGAATGCCGCCAATGAGGACGTGCAGGCTCACGATCTGGACGAGGTAGTGCAGGATGCCGGGCCATTGAAGGGAACGGCTCAGGCCGCGCAGTCCAGGGTGACAGCATATGGAGCTGGTGCGGGCAGTGTTGTGTCTGGCATAAGAAGCAATGTGGATATTACAGTTTCGTAAATGGTGTGCCGGGCTGTGCCTGTGATATGCATCAATTTGTATTGGGATGTGGAACATCCGGACTTATTTAATGATCGTAAATGGATTTACGATAAATAGCAACGGAGTGCAGGAGAATGGAACGATTCTCCTCAGATTTGCGTCAGCGCTGCATCCGCAAGTCTGAAGACCAAAGCAGCGCAGAAAAGAGGTAGTATGAGCAAAGTTAGTGGTTATGGCGCTTATCAGCAGACTAGTTATATGACCAGCGCCGTCCAGAAGAAGAAGGATAATGCCAAGGCAGACAAGACCGGCAGTGTCCAGAAGAATGGAAGTACCAAGAGTACCGGTGCTGCCCAGCTCAGTGACGCAGCCAAGGCTGTGCTGAAGGATCTTCAGAAGCAGTATGGCAACATGGATTTTATTGTTGCCAAGTACGAGACATCGGAAGAGGCATCGTCCTATCTGTCCAGAAGTACCAAGGAGTTTGGCGTGCTGATTGATCCGGACGAACTGGAGGATATGGCCAATGATCCCGAAGTGCGCAAGCGGTATACTGATCAGCTGGACGAGGCTGTGGAGCAGCTGAATGAAATGAAAGAAAATATTGACCTGGAAGAGGGCGATGTGCTGCATCTGGGCGTGTCCATTAATTCCTATGGTGTGAAGGAATTCTTTGCCGATATTGAGAAGTCTAACAGCAATCTCCATGCGAAACAGGCGACCAACAGGGCGAAGACCCAGAAGGAGTTCGAGACCAGGTTGGCTAAGAAGGCTGAGAAGAAGAAAGCCGAACAGAAGGCGGCGGCCAAGAAGACGGCCCAGTCAAAGTCTGAAAAACGTGCTGAGGAGAAGAAGGAAGCGGAGCGCCTGGCGGCTGAGAAGCTGACTTCTGAGGATGGAACAGCTCCTACTGTGCAGCGTGTACATGTCACCGGTTCTACCGTGGATGAGCTGCTGAAAAATATCCAGAATGTGGACTGGAACAAAGTGCCCAGCCAGGAGCAGACTGTCCATGGCGGCAGATTTGATTATACCGTATAGGTAGTAAGTTGTCTCAATTAAATGCAAACAGAAAATGATATTCAGGCCATGATTGATATGCAATCATGGCCTGATATGCATAAAGGGGGCCGGAGCGGTCTGAGAACGGCAGTAAAAAGTTGTATAAAAATATTTAGTAACAGGACATACTGATGTCGTGTTTTGCCTGTTAAGATGAATGTATACTATCCCATGAGGGATGGTAACGGAAAAGCTTACTATATAGGAGGACATCTATGGGCAATGTAACTTATGAAAAGGCAAGAGCCTTTATGTATCGAAACGCCAGACCGCTGGATCTGGCACGTTTTCAGTATCACTTTGAGAATGGCAGCCGGGAGGCAGTTTTAAATGTGCTGTCTTATTATCAGAACGAAGATGGCGGATTTGGCCACGCTGTCGAAGCGGATTGCTGGAATCCACATTCCACGCCGCTGCAATGTAGCGCCGCAGGCGATATCATACGGGAGCTTGATTTTGAGGATGCAGAACATCCGGTTATACAGGGGCTTTTGAAGTGGTATGCAGGCGGCGATCACTTTGACGGGAAGACCTGGGCGATAACTGTGGCGAGCAACAATGATTATCCCCATGCCCCGTGGTGGCATACGGAGAGTGTCAGCAGCTGTCACACAGACTACAATGGCACTGCCCAGATCGCGGGATTTATTGCCCGCTATGCCAAGAGGGGTGGAGAACTGTTTCAGTTGGGAGTGCGCATTGCAAACGAAGCCATTGCTGCTCTTTCGCCGGATGAGCTTATGGACATGCACACCTGTGCCTGCTATGTGAAAATGGCGGAATTATTTGAAAGAGCGGGGGCGGCAGAGTACATTCCTTTTGCGGAGCTCAAGGAAAAACTGCATAAGTCTGTCGATAAGCTGATTGAAGCGGACACATCCAAGTGGGGCGGTTATGTGTGTCGGCCATCCTGCTTTATCCGTTCAAAGGACAGTGAGTTTTATCCGGACAACAGGGAAGCGGCGGACTATGAATGCGGGCATATCATGAATACGCAGCTCGCGGACGGCTCCTGGGATATTCCCTGGGGCTGGAATGACTATCCTGATGAGTGGGCGATCAGCAAAAATTGGTGGAAAGGCCAGGTCATAATTGAAAACCTGCTTTATCTCAAGGGAATGGGACGAATTTAAACGAATACCATGCAACCAATGGTTGAGAAAATTCGAAGGCTGGGTGCTTGCATCCGGCCTTTTTTCTGTATATCATAAGGGTACACCGGAAATGGTACTGGCAAAAGAGAGATTAACTTTAATCCCTTACATGACAATGGAATATATAAAAGAACAAATCCCCCTGCTGTCCAGACGTAAAATGGGCAGCAGGGGGCCATGTCAGATCGCCTATGTCACTTTGCGATCTAAAGTCACAGCATCGACATTGTAATAATTTTTTAATTCATAAGATATATATGAATATAACTCGTCAAATACCTCCTCCTCATTTTCTGATTCAAGCCATATGCCATGCAGTCCTCTCTCCCCGGTGTGATACATCTTCCATTTCTTATCATTTTCATCATAAAAACAACCTACGGTATAGTCCGCATATGATTCATAATCTATGCTTATGTGAATTTGCGTTGCACAGACATCAAGTTGATGTTGCAATTCTTTCTGAATTGTCAAAAACTCCGCCCTTGTCATAAACCGGTCTCCTTTCTCATCACAAGCCGAATGGCATTTATAGATTATATTGATTTTATCACAAATATCCGCCTGGCACAAGATAAATTGGCACGGCCAAGGTTTGGTCTGGGTAGGAAAATGTTATAAGTCCGCGTGAAGAGGATGTCACTGAACATAGATAGAAATTGCCTGTCTGACAAACTCGGCAGTGCCTTCGCCTCCCAGTTCGTCAATATTTTTCTTGAAGCGTTCATCACTCACATACATTTGACCTAGGCCGCTCAAAATGTCTGTTGTACAGTTATAGTAATTTGCAGAGATAAATTCTTGCAGTTCTCTAACTTTTTCCTGTACTTCCTTTGCGTCAGGAGCCAGTTGCCGGAGCGAACCCAGTTCTGCAAACAGATTCCGCAACTCGTCCGCAGTCATATCAAGCTCTTTGCGGGTTTTGCCTTTTGTCTTTTGCGTATACTCGTTATATGCCTCGGTGGCCCCCCATCTTTCCTTAACTTCCTCCGCATACTGGTCGATCTCTGTTCTGTCAAAAGCGTTAAAATTCATTTTGTTTTCTCCTCCTTCTTGAATTTCACGGGCAAAGTCAATCAATGCATCCAGACGCGCCCGCTTTAGTTCCAGCAACTTGATCTGCTGTTTCAGCGCCTCTTTCGGGTCAAATCCAGGGCTGTCAAGAATCGCCCGGATTTCTTTTAATGGAAATTGCAATTCTCGAAGCAATAAAATGTTCTGTAGACGTTCAAGCGATGCATCATCATACAGGCGATAACCCGCATCTGTAATTTTTGTGGGTTTTAGTAAGCCGATCGCGTCATAGTGGTGAAGTGTACGGACGCTTACACCCGTGAGCTTGCTTACCTCGTTTACAGTTCGCATATTTTGTCCTCCTTTTCCTGTTTTTCTGTATTGTACACTATGACGCAGCGTGAGAGTCAAGCGTTTCTTTTATATCTTTTACAGATTGCAATGGTACGACCCAGTGGAAAGGGCACTGCATTGTCTTGAACCTTTTGTATCAAAAAGGGTTTGGCGTGATTTGGTCTGTCGCCGCAACCAATAGTTGAGAAAAATACGAAGGCTGGGTGCTTGCATCCGGTCTTTTTTCCGTATATCATAAAGGCATACCGGTAGAGCAGGATGCACGCATCTGTGGAACTTTAAAACAGCATCTGCCCGTACAGATGCAAAACTCTAAAT
>CAZKAO010000010.1:0-66326 GCA_964550745.1 uncultured Acetatifactor sp. | reverse complement strand
CTGTTTGTATTTTCTTGCCTTTTGTTACTTTCCGCAAGTTACCGCTACCGTGTCCCGCATCAATAACCACACATATCTGCTCGCTCTCCGCCACCGCGCTTCCGGCATCCGCCACATTTCTCCCATTGACAAATACCGCCGCACTGCGGGCCACCTGAATCATGGACAGGGCCAGCAGCATACCCAGCATCAGCGAAAACGCCTTTTCCTTCCATTCCTGCATATTGATAATACACCTTCTGGCTTCATTATTATCAATATATGACTTCCACCGATACCGTATGCGACATTACGAATTCACATAGGCATTTATCAATTCCCATACCTCCGGCGTGCCATAGCTGATCTGCCATACGGCCACACCGCCGATTTCCCGGGTCTGCATCACATTCAGCTTTACCTGAATAGACTCCTCCGTCTCTGCCCACAGCTTATGGGTCTTGCCGCCGCTCTGCCACTCTGCATACCACTGGGAGGTTTCCTCGTCCCAGACAGCCTCCACGCCAATCCGCTGCAAATAGTCCATAGTGTTGGACAAAAGCAGATACTCGTCCGTCACCGCAGCCCCGTCAATGGTCCACAGGATCGTGTAGAAGGGCAGCGCATTGATCACCTTGTCCTTCGGAACCTGCTCCAGCGTGCGATCGATGCCGCCTCTGACATAGCCGATGCTGGCCACAGAGCCGGGATCGCCGCTGCCGTGCCAATGCTCGTCGTAGCCCATGATGATCACATAATCGGCAACCTTTCCCTGTACATCCCTCCGATAATAGTTATTGTAATTAAAAGGCACATAGTTATCAAACGACAGGATAAGTCCGCTCTTGCGGCAGGCGATGGACAATTCCCGGATAAACTGGGCATAGTGATCGCTGCACTCTGTCGTCAATTTTTCAAAGTCAATGTTGAGACCGTCCAGATTCAGATTCAACGCCTCATTTACAATATTGTCAATCAGTCTGTTCCGTATGGTGGTGGAGGACAGTATCTGGTAATCATTGATTCCCACCCGATTAACATTATTATAGTTGAAATCATCCAGAACTCCCCATACCTGTAATCCCATGTTATGGGCACGCTCCACATAGGAACTGCTGGCAAAGCTCTGAAAACCGCCTTCATTGTCGCTGAGGGAAAACCAGGTGGGCGCAATGACATTCATGCCCCTGGTGCCGGCCACCATGCTTTCCAGTGTGTCATTGCCCCCCACACCGCCGATGGAATGCCATCCCAGGCTCACCTTGCCCGGAAGTCGAATGGAACTGTACTCCGGCTCCACATAGTCCGTCACCGGGGTCTCCTGAATCTCCGTTATATTGTTAAGCAGCTTATTCTCCACATAACCGATATATCCGTCCTCGGTCCGCACCTTGCTCCAGGTCTCCATCTGCTCCAACACCCTCACCCGGCTGCCCGCGGGCACATCCCACAGAATCGCGCTCTTAATACCCCCTTTTACACGCGCCGCCGTATCTTTCACCACATCCGCCACGGTGATGCTGCCCCACTCGGTATACACCATCACATGGTACTGGGCATACTGCACCGTCATGTTGCTGTAGCGCTGTATATAATCCGCCGCAATATAGACCTGTCCGCCATGTACATAGGCAATCACATAACCCAGATCCTCGCTTCCGACGCTCCGCTGCTCCACCGAGCTTCCCAGTTCCACCCGCACCACCTCGTCCGGCAGCGCATACAGCAGCAGACCCTCGGTCTGGTCCGCATAAAAGGTATCATTAAAATACTGGTGTACCATATCCATGGGAAAATAGCATTTTCCGTCCTTTATCGGCACCAGCTGCTCCAATCTCTCATCCTGCAGATACACTGCCACCCAGGTGTCTCCTCCCCCTGTATCGTCAAGGCCATAGTACGCTGCCAGATCCACCCTCTCTTTGGAATAGGAGTATTTTTCCACCAGCATACTGCCAAAAGTCACCGCACCGATCACCACAATCAGCAGAATTGCAACAATAACAGGAATCGCTTTTTTCATATGAATATATACCTTACCCTTCCTAAATATATCTTCACCCCATGTGCCTCAGCGCACTTATGGCGTTCAAATACCATACACACCGGGGAAAGGAGCCAGTCCTTTCCACCGATATGTAATAGTATACCAAACTATTCTCGCAACGTCATCACCTATTTTGACAAAATACGGCAGAACGTCCTGCTATTTTTACCAGTTACTTTATCAGAGAGGCATTCTCCACCGCAGATATCCGTTCTATCCGGTACAGAGGCACTGACCCGTGGCTTACTGCGGGTCGATTCTGTCAAATCTTACCTGTTCGAGAATACCCATGTCGTTCAGGACATAATCGGGCATGTAGACAGTCTGCTCCTGCACACATTTGCAGGCCACTTCATCCGGCGAAGCCGGCATGTTATCCACATACAGGCACACACCCCGCTCCTGCACTTTCTGCAACTGCATCCGTATTATCTCCCGGACGCTTTGGACTTCTTCTTCATTCAAGTTATCCCTCCTCCCAATATGCTGTACACCCAAAAGGAAAACATGTGATATATTATGTCAGCAATTCCATATTTTTGTTGGGAAAACGCAGGGAATAGTTGGTGTAGAGAGCTCCGACAGTACAATGCAAAAATATAAATACAGATTTTGAATTATAATGTGACTTAAAAATAAAAAGTGGGAAATATATTATATAAACCGATCAAGCACGCATAAACCGCTTGTAAGACATCCCAATTATTTTAGCAAAAATAATACTTTATCATACTATAAAATAAAAAGGATGAGAGGAACGAAACGTTCCGGATTTTCGGAATAAATAAAGATATTTTAACCGCCTGCCTCCCTTCCTGTACGGATTATCGGAAGCATCTCTGATACAGATTATATGTCATCTGGCAGATTTTGGCAAGCAAAATTTTAAATTTTTCTAAAATATTCTCATGTCTATTGACGAAAAACATTAGAAAGTATATGCTGTTAGGGAATCAAACAGCATTGTAAGTTTATGAAAGGAGCTGATCCTATGAAGATAGAGAAGGTAAGTGAAAATCAGATTCGCTGTACTCTGACCAAAGAAGATTTGGCCAGCCGGGAACTCAAGATCAGCGAACTGGCTTATGGTACGGAAAAGGCAAAGAACCTGTTTCGTGATATGATGCAGCAGGCCAATTTTGAATTTGGCTTTGAGGCGGAAGACATTCCGTTGATGATTGAAGCGATTCCCATGAATGCGGAATGTATCGTACTGATTATCACCAAGGTGGAAGATCCCGAGGAGCTGGATACACGTTTTGCCCGTTTTGCTCCGTCTGTCCACGAGGAACTGGGGGCGGAGGACGATGAGGCTTCCGCTGCGGACGAAGTACTGGATCTGTTCCGCAGGCTCCAGGGAAGTGAGGAGATATCCTCCCCTCTCGTTGCGGATGCGGAACCTTCCCAGGATACCGAGAGTCCTCTGCTGATGCGGATGCTGAAGTTCCAATCCATGCACCGGCTTCTGGCGGCGGCCGCCGCTGTACCCTGTGGCCTCACGGGAACCAGTTCCCTGTACAGAGACGCCAGGGAAGACTGTTATCTGTTGCTTCTGACCCATCCGCAGCAGGGTGCGTCCGACTTTAACAAGCGCTGCAACGCGCTGTCGGAGTACGGCTCTTTTTTAAAGGTACTGCCGTCTACCCCCTCCTATCTGGAGGAACACTGCGAGACAGTCATTCCCGAGAATGCGCTGCAAACCTTATCCGAGATATAAAAAATGCCTGTGGGACGAACCCACAGGCATTTTTTGAAGACTCCGGTTTGGAATTAGGCTTCCTGAATATTCTTCATCAATACATCGATATCAATGCCATGCACCATTGCAGCCTCCTCCAGGCTCTCGCCCTGGGCAGAGGGACAACCCAGACAGTGCATTCCTGCCCCCAGCAGAATCGGTGCAACATTCGGATTTTTCTGCAGAATCTCACCGATAGTCATCTCTTTGGTAATTCCTTCCATACTCCTTGTACCTCCTGTTCAGTGTTCCATTTTCTGTTCTATATCCGCTTTTACAGTATAATACTTTTCCCCGCTTCTGGCAAGCCTAACCTTTTATAGACAGTTTTTATAAAAATTTAATGGAAATACAGGCCAAAATAGCAATTATGTACAGGAAAAAGTACACTGGCAGCCTTGACTATCCTGATTCTTTCTCCTATAATAAGGGCATAGGATTAGGAGTTACCAAAATACATTCACTAATTCAATATTTTATAGGAGGCTATTTCAAATGAGACCTGAATGGAACGAATTTGTAGGCGGCAAATGGGTAAATGAAATCAATGTCCGTGATTTCATCCAGAGGAACTATCATCCCTATGATGGAGATGATTCTTTCTTAGCCGGACCTACACAGAACACAAAGGATCTGTGGGCAATGGTACTGGATCTGCAGAAGCAGGAGAGAGAGGCAGGCGGCGTCCTGGACATGGACACCAAGGTTGTTTCCACCATCACCTCACATGGTCCGGGTTACCTTGACAAGAGCAAGGAGACCATCGTTGGTTTCCAGACCGACAAGCCTTTCAAGAGATCCCTGCAGCCCTACGGTGGTATCCGTATGGCAGAGAAGGCCTGTGCCGACAACGGCTACGAGGTTGATCCCGAGATCAGCGAGTTCTTCTCCACCCACAGAAAGACCCACAATGCAGGTTGTTTCGATGCTTACAACGCAGAGATGAGAGCCTGCCGTTCCTCCCATATTATCACTGGTCTGCCGGACGCTTATGGCCGCGGCCGTATCATCGGCGACTACAGAAGAGTTGCCCTGTATGGTATCGACAGACTGATCGAGGATAAGCTGGAGCAGAAGGATTCCACCGGCCGCGTGATGACTGATGATGTAATCCGTCTGCGCGAGGAGATTTCCGAGCAGATCGTTGCTCTGAAGCTGATGAAGGAGATGGCTGCTTCCTACGGCTGCGATATCTCCAAGCCCGCTGCCAATGTAAAAGAGGCTATTCAGTGGACCTACTTCGGCTATCTGTGTGCCGTTAAGGAGCAGAACGGTGCCGCTATGTCCCTGGGACGTACCTCCACTTTCATTGACTGCTACGCTGAGAGAGATCTGAAGAACGGTGTGTTCACCGAGGAGCAGATCCAGGAGTTCATCGACCACTTCATCATGAAGCTGCGTCTGATCAAGTTCGCCCGTACACCTGAGTACAACCAGATCTTCGCCGGCGACCCTGTATGGGTAACCGAGTCCCTGGCTGGTGTAGGCGTGGATGGCCGTCACATGGTTACCAGGATGAGCTTCAGATACCTGCAGACCCTGTACAACCTGGGCGCTTCACCCGAGCCCAACCTGACCGTACTGTGGTCCACCAGACTGCCTGAGGGCTTCAAGCGCTTCTGTGCTAAGACTTCCATCAGCACATCTTCCATCCAGTATGAGAATGATGACCTGATGAGAGTAACCCACGGCGATGACTACGGTATTGCCTGCTGCGTATCTTCCATGAGAATCGGTAAGGAGATGCAGTTCTTCGGCGCCCGTGCCAACGTTGCCAAGTGTCTGCTGTACGCATTGAACGGCGGTGTAGACGAGGTTACCAAGAAGCAGGTTGGTCCCAAGTATCGTCCCGTTGTTGGCGATGTTCTGGACTATGACGATGTATACAGCAAGTTCATGGATATGCTGGAGTGGCAGGCAGATGTTTATGTAAACACCCTGAACATCATCCACTATATGCATGACAAGTACTGCTATGAGAGAGCTGAGATGGCTCTGCATGACAGAGATGTCAGAAGATACTTTGCTACCGGCGTTGCAGGCCTGTCCATCGTGGCAGATTCCCTGTCCGCTATCAAGTACGCCAAGGTTGAGGTAGTTCGTGACGAGGATGGCATTATCGTTGACTTCAAGACCACCGGCGAATTCCCGAAGTATGGTAATGATGACGACCGTGTCGACAGCATTGCGCAGGATGTGGTACACAAGTTCATGACTGCTATCAGAAGACACCATACCTACAGAGATGGATTCCCGACCACTTCCATCCTGACCATCACTTCCAACGTTACCTATGGTAAGGCAACCGGTAACACGCCCGATGGACGTAGAAAGGGCCAGCCTTTCGCTCCTGGCGCTAACCCGATGCATGGCCGCGATACCCACGGTGCAGTAGCATCCCTGTCTTCCGTATCCAAGCTGCCTTTCAATGATGCACAGGATGGTATCTCCAATACCTTCACCATCATCCCCGGCGCTCTGGGCAAGGAGGATCAGGTATTCAGCGGAGATCTGGAGTTGGATCTGAGCAAGTAAGGTTTTTCAAATACAGCGGGAGTTTGGCTCCGGCCTAACTCCCGATATGCGAAAGCAAGTTTTACTTGCGATATGCAGGAAAGAGGAAAATATGGACGAAAACAAAATGATTGACGATCTCGTAAATATGCTCGATCAGGGCATGGCAAGCGGCATGGGCCATATCAATGTGGACCGTGACGATATCGAGGGAAACAAAAGCGTTCAGACCATGGGCTGCTCGGATTGCTCCCGCACTCCTCTGGCCTGCAGCGTTCCCACCCTTCATCAGGGTTTGGATGATTATGAGTAACATTAATCCAGACATACGGCCCTCCTGCGGGTGAGCAATATGTCATATTTCAAAACAGTATCCGCCCTGACAAATATTGACAATAGGGTTGATACACCACAAAAATAGGAGGAAAAAACTATGGCAGTAAGTGAAGCACAGGTTGACAACCTGGTAAATTTATTAGATGGCTATGCTACTAAGGGCGGTCATCATCTGAATGTAAACGTATTGAACAGAGATACTCTGCTGGATGCTCAGGCTCATCCTGAGAACTATCCCCAGCTGACCATCCGTGTATCCGGCTATGCAGTGAACTTCATCAAGCTGACCCCGGAGCAGCAGGCTGACGTTATCTCTCGTACTTTCCACGAGGCAATCTAATCGAGGGATACTCGTAAAGTCTAAATACAGGCATACAGCCTGTGAAAAGAAAGAGGGCGCCCCAGCAGGGAACGCCCTCTTTTTATATGCCCCAAAATTGAATTATCAGCCGATAGGAGTCTCCCAAGCCACGGTATAAGGCCCATCCGGCATGACCGCAAGCCTCTTGTAGTTCTCCTCAAACTCAGCAACCTTGTCTGCCACACCGCTCTCCAGGCCAACGCCCTGGATATAGGCCGCCGCATATTCCTCCCAGGAATGATAGTGCGCACGAATAGTATTGGCAACCTTCGCCGCCTCCACCATCATCTCCTCTCTGGTCAGATAACCGCCCAGATATCCCCTTGCCGCAACATTGGCAGCGCAGCCATAATTAAACGCAGCTTTGGCTGCTTTATCGTCTGCATTATTCTTCTCCGCGATCAGATAGTCAACTGTCTCCAGCACTCCCTGCTTATTGGTGACTGCCCAGTCGCGGTTTAAGACTCCTCTCACCATGCTTGCATTGCTGCGGTTCTTCTCATAACCGCCAAAATACTTATAGCTTCCGCCACAGTATTCCGACCACAGCGCATACGCTGCCACGGCCCATTTTTCCGCATCATTCTGCGGAAGAGACTCTGCCGGATCACCCTTGGCTCCCTTAAACAAATCGAATAATCCCATACTTTCCTCTCCTTTTTGCCTGTTGCTTGATGGCTCTGTTATTCAGTCCGGCATACTCTGCCGACTGCCAAATAAAATTATAGTCACCCTGCCCAGAAATTTCAAGTCCCTTTCCCTCTGTCAACGCTTCTTTTTTCCTGTTTTCGGATATACTAATCCTACGCAAATCCATCTTTTCATTTATGGAAAATTCTGCTATAATGACCTTATTCAATGGATAAAGATTACTTTTGTGAAGGGAGATGCAATAAATTATGCAAGGAAGAATTCACTCACTTGAAAGCTTCGGCACGGTGGACGGTCCCGGCACACGCTTTGTCGTGTTTGTGCAGGGATGTCCCATGCGATGTGCCTACTGTCACAATCCGGACACCTGGGAGATGAACGGCGGCACCATGATGGAGCCCTCCTACATTATCGAACAATACGAGAGAAACAGCGCGTTTTATCGAAACGGCGGCGGGCTGACTGTCACCGGCGGAGAGCCCCTGATGCAGGTGGATTTCCTCATCGAGCTGTTCACTCTGGCAAAAGAGAAAGGCATACACACCTGCATCGACAGTTCCGGCATCGCTTTTAACCCCGGCAATACTGCCTGGATTGAAAAACTGGATAAGCTGATGACCCTGACGGATCTGGTGATGCTGGACATCAAGCATATCAATCCCGAAAAGCACAAGGAGCTTACCTCCCAGCCCAATCAGCACATCCTGGAGTTTGCGGCATATCTGAACGAAAAGCATGTGGATATGTGGATTCGCCATGTGGTGGTTCCCGGTATCACGGATGATGAACAATATCTGTTTGAACTGGGCTATTTTATCGGACAGTTCGACAACCTGAAGGCGTTGGATGTTCTGCCCTATCACACCATGGGCGAGGCAAAGTACAAAAAGCTGGGCATTCCCTACAAACTGGCCGGTGTCCCCGCCATGGAGAAGGATAAAGTGATCGAGAAAAAACAGGTGATCCTGGAGGGCATCAAAAAACGACGCGCAGAACAAAAATAATGCTTGTATTCCTTGACATTCTATATTACAATAAATATGGAATTAAAAATTTACATTAACTATTAGGGAGGATAAGATTATGGCATTTGTAGTAGGTGACGCATGTGTAGGCTGCGGTGCTTGTGCTGGTTCATGTCCTGTAGGCGCTATCAGCCTGGATAGCGGTGTTGCAGTGATCGATCCCGATACCTGCATTTCCTGTGGTTCCTGCGCCGGTCAGTGTCCTGTTGGCACCATCAGCGAGGAGTAATCCAACAATATCCGGGATACACTTTGTGAGAGTGAAAGGCATTTCAGAAAACGAAATGCCTTTTTTTCTTGTTTCCGGACACAGCTGCTTCCGGCTTGTCCACCGCCTGGGCCTTCTTGTCCGCTTTCTCGGTCTTCTCCGCCTTTTCGCGGTGCCGGCGGCTCTTTTTGCGCAGCAGTTCGTCCATTTTTTGATAATACTCCTCGCTGCGCTGCCGGGCCTGGCGGTCCCGCTCCTCCTCCCGCTCCTCCTGGCTGCGGAACTGGTAATCCAGCTCTTTGATAATGCTTTCTTTCATATTGCGGCACAGTTCCTCGTTGTTCTCCCGGAGGGTCTCCCGGATCAGCTGCTGCAGCAGCCATTGCAGGCGGCGTGCTTTCTCCTCACGGCTCTCCGCTGACAATTCGGACGTTCTGCGCTCCGCCGACTCAGGATATCTGCCGCCGTTTTCAGCTGGCTCAGCATTCCTCACCGAAACCACATCTATCGCCATGGTATTTTCCATCCCCTCTTTATTCTGGATATTCTCCTGCGGCAGCACATCCAGCCTGCCGTCCTTCAAAATCATTTTAATCGCCTTCAACTGCAATCCCCTCTCTTTCATAGCCTTGATCTGCCGAAACCGTTCCACATCCTCCTGCGTGTAATACCGATGTCCCAGCTCATTGCGTTTGATCGGCAGTCGCAGCTCCTCCTCCCAATAACGCAGCACATGGCTCTCCACCTTGACTTCCTTTGCAGCATCCGATATAAGCAAATATGTACCCATGTTTTTCCCCTTTCTGATTTATGCTTTTTTGAGTTCCTCATATAAAAAGAGAACGGATTTCCCCCATCCATTCTCTTCTGTAGATTATGTATATTTTCGGATCATTTTTCCAGATTGGCAAACCGTGTAAATCTTGGCAGCCATGCCAGCTCCACTGTTCCAATCGGACCGTTTCTCTGTTTGCCGATAATGATCTCCGCTATGTCCTTTTTCTCCGTATCATGATTGTAATAGTCATCGCGATAGATGAACATTACCACATCCGCATCCTGCTCAATGGCGCCGGATTCACGCAGGTCTGACATCATGGGACGGTGATCCGGTCTCTGCTCCACCGCACGGCTGAGCTGGGACAGCGCCACCACCGGCACATTCAATTCCCTGGCCAGTCCCTTCAGCGACCGGGAGATATCCGAGATCTCCTGCTGTCGGGAATCTGATCTGCCGCTGCCCGACATCAGCTGCAGGTAGTCAATGATAACAATGGACAGATTGTGTTCCAGCTTCAGTTTTCGGCACTTCGTGCGCAGCTCTGCGATGCTGATACCCGGAGTGTCATCAATAAACAGATTGGAGCGGCCGATCACACCTGCGCTTTCAATCAGCTTCTCCCACTCCTCGTCATTCAGCTGCCCTGTCCGCAGATTCTGGGCATCCACACTGGACTGCAGGGAAAACAGACGGTTCATCAGCTGCTCCTTGCTCATCTCCAGACTGAATATCGCCACTGTGAGATCCTGCTTAAAAGCAATATGCTGGGCAATATTCAGCACAAAGGCCGTCTTGCCCATAGAGGGGCGAGCTGCAATCAATATCAGATCCGAGGGCTGCAGACCCGCCGTCCGATAATCCAGATCCAGAAAGCCTGTGGCTATACCCGTCACCGCTCCTTTCTGGCGGGAAGCAGCCTCGATCCTGTCCATGGCATTCATCACCACCTGGCGTATCGGGGTAAAATCCTCGGTATTGCGCTTCTGCACCAGCTGAAAAACACGTTTTTCCGTGTCTTCCAGTATATTTTCCAGACTCTCCTTGCCTACATAGCAGGTGTTGGCAATCTCCTCATTGAGCTTAATCAATCTTCGCAGAGTAGACTTCTCTGCCACAATATTGGCATAATATTTAATATTGGCGGAGGTGGTCACCATACCCAGCAGGTCCCGGACAAACTCCAGGCTGCTCACCTCCGGCGGCACATCCTTCTCCTTCAGCTTGTCCTGCAGGGTGACCAGATCCACCGGGCAGCCCTTGTCATTCAGTTCAACCATAGTCTCAAACAGGATGCCATACTGCTTGTTATAAAAATCCTCACCTGTGACAATCTCACCCGCTACCGTGATAGCGTCACGATCCATGATCATGGAGCCGATCACTGCCTGTTCCGCCTCCATGCTGTGAGGCAAAATCCTCTTAATCGCTATTTCATCCATATTTACCTCTGCCTGCACACTGCAGACCGGCCCGCCTTATGCCTCAGTTACTTTTACCGTAAATTTGCCAACCACCTGGGGATGCAGCTTGACTGCCACCTCATAATTCCCAAAGCTCTTCAGACTTTCTCCCAGCTGTATTTTCTTCTTGTCCAGCTCGATTCCATGCTGCTCCTTCAGCGCCGCCGCAATCTCCTTGGAGGATACGGAACCGAAGGTCTTGCCGCCCTCTCCGGCCTTGATTTTTACAACTACCTGGCGTGACTCCAGATCCGCCGCCAGCGCCTTGGCAGCATCCAACTGCTCCTGTGCGATTTTCTCATCGTTTGCTTTCTGCAACTTTAAGTCATTCAGATTTTTGGAGGTAGCCTCCACACCTATTTTTTTCGGCAGAATGTAATTCCTCGCATATCCATCGCTGGCCTCGATGATGTCGCCTTTCTTACCCAGCTTTTTCTCGTCCTGTAACAAAATAATCTTCATATTCTTCATCCTTTCTTATTTTAAGTTCCGCATACTCCCACTATATCTCCCCCGTCTCCAGCATGCTGTCGATGGTGGATTTCAGCACACCTATAGCCTCGATAATGCCTGTCCCCTCCATCTGACAGGCGGCGATGGACATATGCCCTCCGCCTCCCATCCGCTCCATAATCAACTGCACATTGACCTCATCGATAGAGCGGGCGCTGACGTATATCTTGCCCTGATAGTCCGTCAGCACAAAGCTGGCCTTGATTCCCTTGATATTCAGAAGTTCGTTGGCCGCCTGGGCTCCCACTACCGTAGGGCTGGGCAGATCGTCGCTGGTACACACCGATATGGCAAAATTCTGCCGGTAGATCTCCGCCTGGCTGACGGCGTCCGCCCTGGCCTTGTACTCATTGGCGTCCTCCCGGAACAATTTTCTCACCCTGGTCACATCCGCGCCATTGCGGCGCAGGAATGCCGCCGCCTCGAAGGTGCGCACACCGGCCTTGCTGACAAAATTGTTGGTGTCGATCATAATGCCGGAATACATGCAATCCGCTTCCTCCGGCCGTATCTTGATATTGTCATAAGTATATTGCAAAATCTCCGATACCATCTCACAGGCTGAGGACGCATAGGGTTCCACATAGGACAGCGTGGCATTCTCAATGGTTTCATTTCCTGCCCGATGATGATCCAGCACCACCACGGATTTACAGAAACGCAGCAGATCCGGGCACTCTGTGATAGACGGCTTGTTCACATCCACCACCACCAGCACCACATTGCCTCCGGCAATCTCAATCGCACGCTGGCTGCCGATAATCATATCCTCCTCGTATTCAGGATTGTTCCGAAACAGTTCATACAATGGTTGTATGGACGTAGGCGCGTCATTCAGAACGATATGTGCCTTTCTCCCCAGAGTCTGCGCTATCCGATAGATACCCACGGTTGCGCCAAAGCTGTCCGCATCGGGAATCCGATGCCCCATTACCAGCACCGTGTCCTTGGTCGTGATAATCTCCCTCAGCGCATGAGCCTTTACACGGGCTTTAACCCGGGTGTTCTTCTCCACCTGCTGACTCTTACCGCCATAATAGGTTACGCTCTCCGGTGACTTGATTGCAGCCTGATCTCCGCCGCGCCCCAGCGCAAGGTCAATGGCATTACGCGCAAATTCATAATTTTGCGCATAAGTCAGACCATCCACACCCACGCCGATACTGATCGTCACCGCCATCTCGTTGCCGATATTGACTGTCTTGACCTCCTCCAGCAAATCAAAGCGATTCTGCTGCAGCTGGGCGATTGCTTTTTTCCGCAAAATAATCAGATACTTATCCTTTTCCAGTTTCTTAGTGATACCATCCAGTGCTGAGATATATTTATTGACTTTTCTATCGATCAGAGCGATCAACAGCGAGCGTCTGACCTCTTCCACACTCTCCAGCGCCTCGTCATAGTTGTCCAGATAGACCATACCCACTGCCAGAGACTGGTCGTCCACCTCCTGCAGGGCAATGTGCAGCGCCGTCTCATCAAATAGATACATGGCAATCAGGTAACCGTTATATCCGTCCGCCTGTATCATATCACTGCGTTCCGCCATATCCTTCAGGGATATCCTCTTAAAGCGGGCCACATACTCGTTATCCTCATAATGCAGCTCATACTGCGCCTCATCCAGGCCGCTGTCATCGGGCAGCCGGTCACGGGTGATCGTCGGGAACAGGCTGGTCACAGACTTACTGTAACCCTTGGGCTGATGCACCACCGTTTCAAAAGCCGCATTGGTCCATATCACCTTGCCCCCGTCATCCAGAAGCGCATAGGGAATCTCCAGCTCCCGCAGCAGTTTTCTCTGTATCTGGCCATATTCCGTAGCAAAGCTGATCAGCTCATTCATGATCACTGGCTTATTGTAAAAATACAATGTCAGTGTGATTGCCAGATAGAACAGGGTAAAGCCGGTCACAATGCCTCCCGCACGGTAGTCAATAAGAAATACCGCCGCTGATACTGCGCACAACAGAACCCCCAAATATATGGTAAAGTTCAGATATGTCTTAATACGTCCCTTTAACCTGATATGTTTTTTCATATGTTTTGCCATAGCCATTCTCCTGTGCGCTTTGGCGCACTCTCTCATTCAGAAGAGTTAAACGCAAGGCGTTTTACTCATTTTACCACAGTTTATTGTATTATGCCACTAATTAATTTGTCATATTGCAGTACCTTTCCCCGAACACTGCTGTTTATGGGGAAAATATGGAGATGAAAAATTACTTTTCAGGGAATACTTGCACACTTCTCTTTTTTTTGGTAAGTTAATTATAATGTAAAGCAAAAGAAAGAGGTCCAAAGAATGATAACAGCCAAAACTTATGAGGTTCCCTGTGTTTATAAAAAAAAGGAGATGAATTTTTCGGGCAGCCGCCCTCCGATACAGGTGGCAGTGCCCGGCTCCAAGAGCATAACCAACCGGGCCCTGCTGCTGGCCACTCTGGCCAGGGGGACTTCCTCCTTACGCGGTGTACTGTTTTCCGACGATTCCCGGCATTTTCTGAAATGCATTCAAGAGCTGGGATTTGAAACCACTGTGGACGTGGCCCAAAAAGAAGTTCGAGTAACCGGTCTGGGGGGCGCTGTGCCCAAAGCGGAGGCAAGTCCCTATGTAGGCAGTGCCGGCACTGCCGCACGATTCCTGACCGCCTATCTGGGCGTGTCCCATGGCACTTACTACATGGACGCCTCGGAGCAGATGCGCAGGCGGCCGATGGCCCCGCTGATCGCCTCCCTGCGTGAGCTGGGCTGTGAGATCCTCTGCGAAGAAGAGGAAGGACATTTTCCTTTTACCATCAAAAGCCATGGCTTTGGCAAAAGGCTGATCACCGTGAATATCGAACACAGCAGCCAGTTCCTCAGCGCCCTGCTCATATCCTCATGCCTGTCCCCGGAGGATATGACGATCCATATAGAGGGTGAGCACGGTATGGCATATATCGGGATCACCACCCGGATGATGGAACAATTCGGAGTTCATGCCCAGCCTCAGTACTACTGTATGGGCAGCGCGGATAACCATGACTGCTGCGGCTGCGTCAACAGCACACGGCCCATGGGCTATCGAATTGCCGCCGGGCAGCATTATCAGGCACTTGATTACCAGATTGAGCCGGATGTGTCCGCAGCCTGTTACTTTTACGCCATGGGAGCGCTGCTGAATGTACCTGTGCAGGTTCTTCATGTGGGAAGGGAAAGCATGCAGGGAGATACGGCCTTTCTGGATATTCTGGTACAGATGGGATGTGAGCTGCGGGAGGATGCAGACGGACTGACTCTGCTGCCTCCGGCGAACGGATGTCTGTCCGGCGTCACTGCTGATCTGTCCGCCTGCTCTGACCAGGCCATCACTCTGGCCGCCATTGCCCCCTATGCGGACAGCCCCACCACCATCACCGGTATTGGCCACATCCGCTTCCAGGAGTGCGACCGCCTAAGTGCCATTGTCACGGAACTTCAGCGCATGGGCATCCGCTGTGAGTCCACAGACAACAGCATCACTGTCTGGCCTGGCCTCCCTCAGCCCTGTACTATTCAAACCTATGAGGATCACCGCATAGCCATGGGCTTTACCCTGACAGGACTAAGGACAGCCGGAATCGTCATTGACAATCCCGGCTGCTGCCGCAAAACCTTTGAGGACTACTATGAAGTACTGGAAGAGTGTATCTGTCAGCTGTAGTCCCTATATTTCAAACAGATAGGGGTATGACAGCGCCTGGTCCATGACCGCTGCCCGCACCCTCTTCCACTCCTCACCGCTGTACCACGGTGCCTCCGGCATCGGTTCATATGCAGCCTGAATGGTTTGGCCTTAACACGCTTTCGACAGGTCTCCATGTCCAGATGAAGCGGATATTCCTCCCGGGTATCCGCACACAGAGACAATCCCATATCAAAATAGGGGCACAGTCGATAGCTTCTGTCTGCGTGCCGATAAATCAGCGCAATATTGTTCGTATGGCGGTCCTCATTCAGAAAAAACATGTCCATCTCCAGCATACCCGCCAGATAAGCTCCAAAATCCTCCAGCCCGGTCAGCTTCTGCCACTGTCTCAGGCTCCGATATATCCGCCGCTGTCCTTCATCCTTCTCTTTCAAATAGTTATAAAGCGTCTGTCTCGATATACCATAGGCCTGTGCCAGCGCTGTGATCGGCTCCCCCTCTTCATGCCGCCTGCGAATCTCGTCCAGTGTCTCTTCTGGCAGAGCTGGTTTTTCCCTGCCCCCCGCACATTATTTGCCATATTTCCACCGCCTTTCTGATTACAGGATATATCATTTTCCTCTATACACCCTTTTTAGTTTATGCTATACTTAATCTGAAAATCAGCAATCTATATTTCGCCGGAATTATTTGTAAAAAAACGGAGGATTACCATGAGTAAAAAACATGTTGTAGTGTCCCTCGGACACGATGCATTGGGATATACCACACTGGAACAGTGGGATGCGGTGAAAAAGACAGCCCGCGCACTGGCAGATCTGATTGAGGCAGACTACCAGCTGACCATTACACACAGTAACGGCCCCCAGGTCAGTATGATCCACAAGGCCATGACGGAGCTGCGCAGGGTATATATTGATTACACCCCGGCTCCCATGTGCGTCTGCTCTGCCATGAGTCAGGGTTATGTGGGCTATGATATCCAGAATGCCCTGCGAAGCGAGCTTCTGTCCAGAGGTATATCCAGTCCGGTGAGTACCATTCTGACACAAGTGACGGTAGATCCCTACGATGAAGCCTTCTACGAGCCCACCAAAGTCATCGGCCGCTATATGTCACAGGAGGATGCGGAAACAGAATTGAAAAAAGGCAACTATGTAAAAGAATTTCCCGGCAAGGGTTTTCGCCGTGTGGTAGCCGCACCGAAGCCCATTGATATTGTGGAAATCGAAGCGATCCGCACACTGGCTATGGCGGATCAGGTTGTCATCGCCTGCGGTGGCGGCGGCATCCCTGTCATCGAGCAAAAGCATGTGTTAAAGGGCGCTTCCGCTGTCATTGAAAAGGACGCTATCGCAGGTAAGTTAGCTGCTGAATTACAGAGCGATGAACTGATTATTCTGACCGGTGTGGATTGTGTATATGAAAATTATGGCGCTGAGAATCAGAGTCCCATTTCCGTCATGACAACGGCTCAGGCACAGCAGCTGATGGCACAGGGACAGTTTGAACCCGGCACCATGCTGCCCAAGATTGAAGCAGCCATCGCCTATCTGGAGAAAAAGCCTGATGGCAGAGTGCTGATCACATCCATGGACAGACTGAAGGATGCCCTGAAAGAGAAGGCGGGCACTGCCATAACCCTATAAACCATTTTTTCGTGTATTTTGCTTTTTAGCCCGCATTTTGCGCAGCTTCCGCCTCTGATTCTTAAATCCCAGCGCAGAGAGCATGGCTCCTGTGACAATGCAGAAATCCGACACATTGAATACAAGGCTGCGCAAAGGTTTCCATCTGACGCCAAAGCTGACATAGTCCATCACATACTGTTGCTTCAGCCTGTCATAAGTGTTGCTGAAGGCTCCGCCCAGCAGCAGGGATAGCCCCGTCCGCAACAGATTGCTGCCATACATGCTCAAGCTAAGGACAAATACTAGTGTGGAGAGTGCTGTCAATATCAACGACAGAGTTGTCACCACAAGGCCTTTCCTCTTTCCCAGCCCCAACATGGCGCCCTCATTATGATATTTGCGCAGCAGCAGTCTGCCGCCGCAGATCTCCTGGGTCTCTCCGGGCGAAAGTTCCCTCTCCATACGCTCTTTCAGATAGTTGTCTCCCATAAATATGCCCACAATGAGACTTACAAAAAAATTAATCATATTTTCACTGATACCTCTAATATCCCATTTTTACAATGATTAAATCGTCTCTTAACTGCACATACCCCTCGTTCGGATAACAGGGCATATCTCCTGCAATCTCTCTTGCATGTTCTATCCTGTCCCAATCTGCCCGGACAAATTCCATCCCCAAATGCGATTGTATCATCCTCACCAAGCGATTGGGTTGTTCATCCACCCGTCTCCAGCAGGATACTCCTACGCTGCAATCAAAAACACTATATTCCGATGGGTTAATATCATAGCACGACTCGTTCAGCTTAGGATGAAGATTCCCCACAAACACAACCTGATTTGACGGTGAATACCCCAAACCCAATTCTTGAATCTCATCAACCACATCCTCCATAATCTCCATGTCTATCCTGCACTTGACATCGTCTGTATACCAGAGACGCAACGTATTCTCCATCTGTCGAGCGGCACCTACAAATAACACAAGCAGTACTACATATTTGAATATGGCAATACCTTTCTCTTTCCTATTTGTCAACAGAAATACGATATAAAAACATAGAAATCCCATCGTGAAAGGGTAAGCGATTTGTGACCTTACAGCCGTTGCCCTGCCACAATATATATTTAGCAGATGTACTGATATGATAGTCACTAACATAGCCACCATAAACAAGCATTTATGACACAATATGTACTTCTTTTTGCACATTACCCTAAGCAGAACAATTAGCGCTCCTATTGTACTTAACCCCATAAGCCAAGTATAATGAATATCCAAACCCATATAGGAATATTTAAAATATGTCTTTAGGCCTTCCATGATTCTTGCCGTATCCCATACCCCCCAAACCCGTTGAGATACTACATAATTACTTGTACTGAAAAATTGTTGTGTCAGAATATTATTGGCAAGATATGCTGTACCAAATACCACAACCTGCCAAAATCCTCTGAACACATAATCTATCACCATCTCTTTGTCCATAGATATATCTGTAAGCGATAAAAGGTATAATGATGCACATAATGTTATGAACACTCCCACCATCGCCTGATAGGTGGAAAAAGCCCATATTAAAAGCATTGTTTCTCCTATAAAAAATATTAACTTTTGGAATGGTTTCCTCTTATACCAATACCTAATGCCAAACAAAATATAACTGAGAAACTCCACAAAGATCAGTAGCAGCATTGCCCATACTATTTCTATCCATTGAATGGAAAAGTAAAACTGGTATACCCATATAGGAGAGGTCGCAAAAACCGCTACAAAGACGAGCGAGGATTGCTTACTCGTCCTGGCCCCCACAGAACTCAGTAGGTGAATTATCAAGTATTGCAATACAGAGAATAAAATAATACCAACCACGCCCACAAAATACGGATTATACCATAGTAATCCAAATAACTTTTTTGTGAATACTGCTCCCTGCCTGCCAATCTCCAGCCAGTTCAATGTACTCTGTCCAAAATACAGCACATCATCAGTATCATATAAATAATTAAGAGTAAATGCATGTTTTCCATGCAAAATTGTGTTTAAAACAAAAATAAAGAAAATCACATATCTATCATTACCCACTTTTTTAAAGCCATTCCTTATATACTGCATTCAAAATCCTCCTTTTAACGTTAAAAAGCTATCGCTTATACGACAGCTATTTTAGGCACAACTCTAGTAAGCATCATAGCATAATCCAAAATAAAAGTCTAGTATTTTTTATTATTTCCCGTATAATTTGTTTATATGATATTACTTTTCATTCTCCGCCAGTATACCGTTTCAGATGGATCATTGTTTCTGGCAGGATGGTCTGAAAAGTAACCCCTAAACACTTATGCATGAAAGGAATGGAGGAAAACAATGGCTAATCAGGAACAGGAGATGCGGCTGGAGCAGTTGCACTTTCAGGAATGTCTGGACATTATCGGCCAGAATGTGACAAGGTATGAGCTGGAATATGAACAGCGGCATGCCCAGGTCCAGGAGCTGTATAAGGCGATAAACAGCGGAGATGTGGAGCTGTATAACCAGCTGATGACCGCCAGCAGCCTGGAGGAACATGCGGCGGCCTCCCTGCGCAAGAACCGGGCGGCACAAGACAAACCTTATTTCGGACGCATCGATTACCGCGAGAGCGCCGCTGAATTGGAACAGCAGGTCTATATCGGCAAGAACGGCGTGTTCCGCGACAAGACGGACGTGCTGATTGCGGACTGGCGCGCTCCCATCTCCAGTGTCTACTATGAGAATGAGCTGGGCGAGGGGGAATACGGCCTGCCGGACGAGAAACCCATCCACATCGATCTGCACCTGAAGCGGACCTACAGTGTAGAAAACGGGCGGCTTCTGGGCTATTACGACAGCGATGTGGCCTCCAACGACGAACTGCTGGTGCAATATCTGTCCAAAAATAAGGACGCTGTGCTGGGCGAGATTATCGCCACGATCCAAAAAGAGCAGAATGCCATTATCCGCAAATCCCCCTTCGCCAATCTGATTGTCCAGGGAGTTGCGGGCAGCGGCAAGACCACGGTGGCCATGCACCGCATTTCTTACCTGCTCTACAACTATAAGCACCGCTTTGAATCCAACGAGTACTGTATTGTCGGCAGCAACGACCTGCTGCTAAACTACATCACCAGCGGTCTGCCGGAGCTGGATGTACCCAATATCAAGCACATGCGCATGGATCAGATTTTTGCCCGCCTGTGCGAAAAGGACTGGATCAAGAAAAACAAGTGCCTGGAGCCGGACGACAGCGCTCCCCTGCGCTGTACCCTCTCCTTTATGCAGGAGCTGGAGCTGTACCTGCTGCATTTGCGGGAAAATCTTGTAAATCTGTCCCCCCTGCAGGATAAGCAGATCGGCATCATCCTGTCGGAGAGCAACAACGCCACGCTGTACCGGGAGAATCCCACCTTCAGTATCTGCACTCTGCTTAGTACGCTGGACGAGCGGGTCAAGACCCGGATCAAGTTCCTGATGAGCGGTGAGGACAGGGACAAGCTGCAGGCCAAGCTGAGGGAATACGCCGGACATTATAAAGCCGCCCGCCCCACCGCAAGCATCTATGAACTGTATATGGAATATCTGCGGCTGTGGCATGAGACCCACGGAAATATGCCGGGTTCGGAGGAACCGGAGCGCTCCCGCACCGCCGAGGTCTGGCAGAACCACCTGGACCGTCTGCAGCGCAGGGAATATGATGTGTACGACATTGCCGCCCTGGCGCTGATCCACTACCGGGTATACCAGAAAGCGCCCAACGAGGAATTCGGCTTGCTGTTTCTGGATGAGGCCCAGGACTTCGGCATCGGTGTCTACTATGTGCTGCGGACGCTGCTGCCCGCCACCTATTTTACCATCATGGGGGATGTGTCCCAGAATATCCACTATGACACGGGACTGAACGACTGGTACGAGCTGCAGAAACTCTTTCTGAAAAATGAGCGGGATCAGTTCCTGCTATTGCAGAAAAGCTACCGAAACACCATTGAAATCTCAGAATACGCCGGACGTATTCTGGAGAAGGCCTCCTCCGGGCGCTACCGGATCGAGCCGGTGATACGCCACGGCATACCGGTGGAGGAGGCCAGATTCTGGAGCGACCTGGAGATGGCGGAACATACGGCCGGACTTATCACAGATATTCAGGCCAAGGGCTATCACACCACCGCCGTAATCTGCCGGGATGAGGAGACGGCGGCCAGAGCCAGAGAGCTGCTCTCCCCCCTGACGCCTCTGACCGACGGAGCCGCCTCCAACTTCTCTACCGGCACCATGATACTGCCCATCCGTCTGGTGAAGGGCCTGGAATTTGACGCTGTGATTCTGTGGAATCTGGACATGCAGCGCGGTCCCGACGATCCCCGGCAGGCCAAGCTGTTGTATGTGGCTGCCACCCGGGCGCTGCACGAGCTGCATGTGCTGAACTGCTGACCTCATAATCGGTAAACCAGATATCTGTGCAGGCATTTGACTCGTTGCTCGCAGGAATAAAAAGGGACGTCCTCCGTTGGGACGTCCCGCTCTTGCGCTATCGTATGATATCCTGATACTTGAGTCTCGCCAGTGAGTAGTCCAACACCAGTTCCCTGCCGCTGCCGCCGCTCATCAGCGTCTGCAGCTCCGTCACAGCTTCCTTGGATATTCTGGCAAAGTCCTGGCGCACCGTGTTCATCTGCTGCCCCACATAGCCCATCAGCGTCAGCCCGTCAAACCCGCACACCGGTCGAAAGATATCCATATCCGTCAGCGCCCGCATGGCTCCGATGGCCATGAGATCTGACGCACAGACCACCATATCCTGATCCTTGGCATATTTCAAGGTCAGTTCCCTGGCCTTTTTCTCCGAGAACTCTCCGTTACGGACAATCATCTCCAACCCATAGTCCGCGGCAAACTTTTCCATGCCTCGAATTCTCTCCCCCGTCACATAGCCGTTGCTCTTTCCCGCGATATACAGCACCTTCTTGTAGGGAATGGTGTCCATCAGCATAGTTTTTTCCGCCACTGCATACTGCGCTCCCGCCTGATCGATCCACACGCAGGAGGTACTCTCATTTATCAGCGGCGCATCCACCAGCACCACCCGAAAAATCTGCCGTCTGACCAGTTCCTGCAGCACCTGATCCTCCCTGGATATGCCATAGACAATGATGCCGTTGATACTCTGGGAGCGGAAATATCCGATCACTTCCTCCGTACTCATACCTTCCAGCATGGAGAAAAAAACCGTCACCACATCCAGCGCATACTCTCTGGCACAGGCCAAGGCCCCGGCCAGATATTGCATACTGATCTCATCGATGGCCTGCGTATTGGTATTTAGATGAATCAGCAACGCGATTCTCCCCGCCTGCTTGGAGGAGAGCGCCGCTGCCACAGCATTGGGCACAAAGCCCAGCTCTTCGATAGCGGCATTCACTCTCTGCCGGGTCGTTTCGCTGATATTGGGATAGTGATTCAAAACCTTTGATACTGTAGAGATAGCCACTCCTGCTCTTGTGGCCACTTCCTTGATTGATGCCACCTGGGCGCCTCCTTTACTCATCCACTCTCTCGTTACACTTTTCCGTGTACACGTTACTTGCGATTCCTCATGTACAGCTTACCGGGCAGTTTCTCCAATACCTTCAGCAGGAGGGATACTGCCGCTGATGCCAGGAGTACCGCCAGATATATCCAGATATCCAACCGGACATGAGGCTTGATCAAAAGGTGCAGCCATCCATACAGCAATCCGTGTACCAGCCAGATATAAGTGGACTGATGTCCCCACCATGTCAAAAAGCTACAGAGAAAAGGCACATAGGCAAGCAGAGTCAATACACCATATACCAGAAACGGCGTAAACAGGAAATCCAGTTTCGCATAGGCCGCATCCGTGGCCAATGTCACACGCAGAGCAATGACAACTCCGATCAGCGCCACAGACAGACATATCGGCGTCCATCTTCCCAGATGCCGCAGTCCTTTGTCCACACGTTGATACAGCGCAAAGCGGGCGGTCAGATAACCCACCACAAATATCAGCAAAAAGGAAATACGCAGCCCGCTCTTTACAGCCAGAAGCAACTCCCACAGCACAGGCTGCCACAGAATTCCCACCAGCGCTGCCACTATGCCGGCGATAGCCAGCGCCAGGAAAAAAATCCGCTTGCTCTTTCTCTCGGCAGACCGTTCAAAGCGAGTCAACAGCAGATCCAAAAGAGGCAATACCAACAACATCTTGGCATATTGCTCCATATACCACCAGGCTCCATTATAAGTAGGGTTCAGGGCTGTCAGGTTCCCGAGGAGCTGCTCCGGCGCAAAAGGAAATCTCAGTATTCCAAAATATATTCCCATATAAATCAACAGCACCAGCCAGAGCTTTCCATACAGCTTCAATATCCGTATCAGCACACATCGGTACTCAGCCAGCAGTCTTCCCCCAAATTGTTCCTTAGGCTGCCCTTTCATCACATAATACATGCCATAGCCGCTGACAAACGCAAATATCCCCACACAGAGTTTACAGAACCAGGCGATCTTCCGAACTGTATCCGCTTGCAAAAAGGGAAGCAGCGACTCATATTCCAATGCAAAGGAATAGAGGTGGTGGTACACCATCATCCATATGGCAACACCCTGCAAAATTGCAGACTGCTTTTTTGTTATTCCATTTTCCACTTGAATTGACCTCCAAATTACATATCAGTATAACACATTTGATGTCTCAAGGGAATCCTTTTCTTTTAATGCACCACAGCATAGCGAAGGCATGATATAAAAAATACGGCTGTGTGAGAAAATCACACAGCCGATCTTTTTATATAGTATTAATACTTTCCAAAGCTGTCTCCGTCAAGGGAAATGATCTGCTCATTTGCGCTGGAGGAGGCGGTAAAAGAACCTATGCTGGAAGAGGAGGAAGAACTCCTGTTTCCAAGGTTGTAAGCGGAAAGCTTCTCACGCATCCGGTCTGCCTGGCTGGAAAGCTCCTCACTTGCGGAAGCACACTGCTCGCTGGTAGCGGAGTTGGTCTGTACCACCTGGGAAACCTGTGTGATTGCCTGCTTGATCTGTGCGCCGCCGGTTGCCTGATAGTTGCAGGCCTGAGCGATATTGTGGATCAGCACTTCACTCTCATTTACAACTTCGGTGATCAGTTCCAGAGCCTTTGCCGTCTCATCTGCCATCTGGGAGCCCTGGCTTACCTTGTGGATGGAATCCTCGATCAGTACTGCAGTCTCAGATGCAGCCGCCGCACTCTGTGCAGCCAGGCTTCTCACCTCTTCTGCCACCACAGCAAAGCCCTTACCGGCCTCACCAGCTCTTGCAGCCTCTACAGCAGCATTCAGAGCCAGGATATTGGTCTTGAACGCAATGTCATCAATGGTCTTGATAATCTTGGAAATGCTCTCGGATGACTTGTTGATGTCCTCCATGGCGGCCATCATATCCTGCATCCTCTTATTGCCCTGCTTTACATCCTTAATTGCATTTTCTACCAGCTCGGCAGCCTTGTTGGCCTGCTCTGCATTCTTAACGGTCGCCTCCACAACCTCATCGATGGAAGCAGTGATCTCTTCAATAGCGCTTGCCTGCTCTGTAGAGCCCTGCGCCAGAGACTGGCTTGCGCTTGCCATCTGGGAGGAGCCAATGGTTACCTGATATGCCGCTTCACTGATGCTGGTCAGCACATGGTTATTATCCTCAACCAGCTTCTTCAGAGAGTGTCCCAGCAAATCATCCGCGGATCTGGGATTTACAGCTATGGTAAGGTTACCCTTTGCTACTTCTTCGGCAATGCCGGCCTGATACTTGATGTTGTTGATTACCTCTGTATATTCGTCAACCAGCTCACCGAACTCGTCATTGGCGTGCTTCTCCAATTTAATATTTACGCGCCCCTGCGCAATATCCTTTGCTGCATCAGAAAGCTGTTTTACAGACACACTGATTGTTTTAATGATAGACATTGCAATCAACAGGACAATAATAATGGATATTATTAAAACTGTGATTGTAAAAATAGATGCATTAGTTGCATATCTCTGCTCCATGTCCCCTTCTGAGTTCACAACCCCTCTGATCGACAATATCCCAAATATCACATTGATTACTGTTAATATAATAGATATCGCAAAAGCTCCAATCAGTCTTGTTTTGATTTTAACATTTTTCATTATTTTATACCTCTCTCTCTTCTGCTTCCATATTGTTTGCCTGTTCTAAAACCGACATGTCCTCATCGTTTATCAACTTCTCAGGGTCCAGCAGAAGCTTCACCGAGTCTCCTACCTTTCCGATGCCGTATACATACTTGTTCTGTACCTTGTCCGACCTGCCAATACTCGGCGGCGGCAGAATGTTCCCGTCCTGAATCTCTACCACTTCGGCAATCTTTTCAATGATCAGGCCCACCACCGTTGACTGTACATTGATCACCATGATGCAAGTCCTGTCATTGTACTCAAAAGTATCCTGTTTGAACCGAAGGCTGATGTCAATAACCGGGATGATCTTGCCTCGGAGATTAATCAAGCCCTTGATATAATCTTCCGTCTCTGGTATTGCAGTTATTTCCTGGTACGGTATTATTTCGCTGACGTACTGGATCTTTATGCCAAAATACTCATTGCCCGACTTGAATGTCATGTACATGATATCTTGTGCATCCTGCTCACCATGGACGTCCTGGCCGTTGTCTGTCCGCCTTGTTGCTTCACTGTTTACCTCCATGCAGCTACCTTCCTTTCGTGCGTTTATTCTATCAATCCTACCGGATCAAGTATCAGTGCAATGCTGCCATCACCTAACTGTGTGCAGCCGGACAGACCCTTTACTTTCTTGATATAAGAAGGAATAGGTTTTACCACAATCTCCTGCTCGCCTATCAATCTGTCCACAAAGAGACATATGGCTTTCCCTTCCACCTCAAAAATCAGCATCATGCCGTCTTCCACCGACTTGCGGTAATCCTTCAGGCCATACCACTCACCCAGTCGAAGAACGGGATAACATTCTCCACGGATCATGATGTACTCGTCACCGTTGGGCTCGTGTATCATCATATTTTCCCTGACGCTGACAAACTGCTTGATCACACCGGTTTCTACTACGAAAGAGGAGGTACCCGTCTCCATCACAATGCCGTCGATAATCGCCAGGGTGAGAGGAATCTTCAATGTCATGGTGGTTCCGAGCCCGGCTTCGCTTTCAATCTCCAGCGTGCCGCCGATGGTCTGAATGTTCTGCACCACTACGTCCATACCCACGCCTCGTCCGGAGTACTCCGTCACCTGCTCGTTAGTGGAGAATCCAGGCAGTGTGATAAACTTGAACACTTCCTTGTCCGTGTACTCGCTGTCCAGCTTTCCATCCTCCAGAAGCCCCTGTTTTCTGGCCTTTGCCAGAATCTTCACCCGGTCCAGACCCTTTCCATTGTCCGTGACGCTGATCCACACCTTGCCGGCCTCCGTCCTGGCGGAAAGAGTAACCTTTGCTTTTTCGGTCTTGCCGCTCGCCTTGCGCTCCTCGTTAGTCTCAATGCCATGATCCACCGCATTGCGCACCAGGTGCATCAAGGGATCAGAGATATTTTCAATAATATTCTTATCCACTTCTGTGTGTTCGCCGATCATCTCAAATTCAATATCCTTGCCCAGCTTACGGGAGACATCGAAGACGATACGGTTCATCTTCTGGAACAGGTTGGTCAGAGGCATCATTCTCATGGACATGATCACGTTCTGCAGGTCCGTGGAAATCTTGGACAACTGCCCTGCCGCCTTATTGAAATTGGGAAGGTTCAGTCCCGGCACTTTCAGATCAGGGTTCTGCAATACTACAGATTCCGCGATAACCAACTCGCCGATCAGATCCATCAGCTGATCCATCTTAGTTACATTGACGCTGATGAATGCATCCTTCGCCCCTTTCTGCTTATCCTTTGCCAGCTTCTTGGGACGACCGGGCTCTTTGGTCTGGATGACGAAGTCACCAGGAGCCATCTGAAGCTTTGTATCGACTTTTGTCTCTGCACTCTGCTCCGCCTGGGCCTCAATGTCCTCTACACTGGATTCCAGATCAATCTTAGGCTGTTTATCTCCGAAATCAAAGCCCAGCAGGAATTCCTCCGCCTTGCACTCGTAGACGTCAACCTTTTCAATATCATAGCCAACGCCTATCAGGTCTCTGACCTCTTCCTCTGTACACTGAGCCTGCAGCAGGATCTTAAAGCCTTCCTTCAAGATGGTCTCTCCACTGGACTCATCGGAAATGATATCTTCCGGGGAGTACAGCAAATCTTCCGCAATCTCTTTCAATGCGTAGACTACCTTATAAGCATGGACATTGGCCATTACCGTCTCTGGTGAAAAGGTAATATACACCTTGTAGAAACGGCTTGCATCTGTGGCGACAGGAGCTATGTAGAACTGCTTGGGCTCTTCATGCACATTCTCAGGTATCAGTGCATCCTCCCCCACCCCCTTCTTGATGGCGTCCAGAAAGGCATCCAGCTCTTTGATAATACCTTCTGAATTTCCATCCGCAGAATTTCCACTGCGGATCTTATCCATCTCTCCGGTGATGAAATCTGCCACTTCCAGCACATGTTCCACCAGTTTTAAGTGTGGCACATGCTCGGGATGGGACTCTCTCAGATAAAAGAAAACATCTTCCAGCTTGTGGGCAATCGCCGTGATATTATCAAACATCATAATACCTGAAGAGCCCTTTATGGTGTGCATGGTACGGAATATTTCATTAATGCTGTCCTGATCAAAGCACTCCGCATCCTTCTGCTCTAACACCATTTCCTGAAGTTGTTCCAGAAGCTGTTCATTCTCAAACAGATAGATGTCCAACATTCCCTCTGTGTTAAATTCTTCAGCCATACTTTCTCCTTTCCTGTATTTTTTTATTAGATTATACCTTATCTCTGTGCGCTTCAGCGCACTCTTATATAAGAAGAGTTAAATGCAGAGCATTTTACTCGTTATATCAGGCCCAGTTTTTTCATGGCCTGCTCAAATCTCTCCTTATCAATGGGCTTACCCGAATAGATCGTACATCCCAGTTCAAACGCCATCTTTACATTCTTCTCATCGTTGAGAGCCGTAGTCATGATAACCTTTGCTTTCTTATCCTCATGGATTCCACGATCCTTCTCCAGATTGCGGATACCCATCAGTGCCTGGTAGCCGTCCATTACCGGCATCATGATGTCCAGACACACCAGATCATAAGGCTCTCCGTCCTCCAACGCCATCATAAAGGCATCCACCGCCTCCATGCCGTCCACAGTGACATCACACTCACCGTACTTGGACAGAAAACCTACCATAAATTTCCTTGTGACAAAATCGTCTTCAGCTAATAAAATTTTCATATCCACCTTCTCCTCTACATTTTATTCAGCACCGCATAGGCTCTCTTGGCAACATCATCTAACTTTTCCTGATATTCCACAGCACCCAGATCATAAGCCACCTTGGGCATTCCGTACACTACACAGGTGGACTCATCCTGTCCGATGGTCCTCGCTCCCGCCCTGCGCATCTCCAGAAGTCCTTTGGCTCCGTCGCCTCCCATACCCGTCAGGATAATTCCCAACGCCTTAGGTCCTGCCACCTTCGCCACGGAATCGAACAACACATCCACAGAGGGACAATGCCCGTTTACCTTGGGTCCCGCCTTGCACTCCACCTGATAGACGCCGTTTACTTTGACCAGACGCATATGCCTGTCTCCGCCTGGGGCGATGAGCACATGTCCGGGTTTGACCTGATCCCCTGTCTCCGCCTCCTTGACAATCACCCTGCACTGGTTATCCAGTCTCTTGGCATACATATTAGTGAATCCCGGCGGCATGTGCTGTACGATCACAACACCGGGAATATCCGTCCCAAAATTCTGTACCACGGAGAAAATAGCTTCCGTTCCGCCGGTAGAAGCGCCTATGGCTACCACCAAATCACTGCGCTTGGCGGTCAGCGCCGACGACTGCTCCATCTGCTGCATGGCTTTCTGCTTGATTTGGCTGATATTGGCAGTGGAAGCAATCTTGATCTTCACCAGTAATTCTGTCTGGATAAACGCCTCCAGCTGCTCTCTTGATGTCACCGCAGGCTTTGCTACGAAATCTACGGCTCCCGCATTCAATGCATCGAACACCTTGTCGCTCAGAGAGCTGATCACCACCACCGGAAGAGGATACTGCGGCATCAGCTTGCGAAGAAACTCAATGCCATTCATCCGGGGCAGTTCCACATCCAGAGTCATGACATCCGGCTTGTGTGCGATAATGGCGTCCCTGGCCTCATAGGGATCTCTTGCTGTGGCCACCACCTTAATAGCCGGGTCCCGATTGAGATTCGTCACCAACAACTCCCGGAACACCATGGAGTCTTCAACTATCAACACTTTAATCGGCTGCATACATCCATCATCCCCCTATACTTTTCTAAATATTGACGGCCGCACCATTTCAAAGGGAACCTGTGACCGATCCAGAGTCTCCGTCATGCCGATGAACAGATAACCGCCCGGCTCCAGAAAATCATAAACCTTTCGAAGAAGCTCATTCTTGGTATTCTCATCAAAGTATATCATAACATTTCTCAAAAAGATAGTATGCATTCTTTTTTTGAAAGGAAAAGGCGACATCAAATTGAATTGACGGAATATCACCTCCTGCTTCAGTTCATCCTTAACCTGGAACGCTCCCTCAGATGTCTTCTTAAAAAAGTGTCTCTTCCACTGGTCCGGAACGTCTTTTAACTGTTCTGCGGTGTATAGGCCTGCAATCGCCTGCTGCAGCACCTTGGTGGAAATATCCGTGGCCAACACTTTGGTATCCCAGGATGAAGCCTCCAACCCAAAAAAATCCTTGAGCGTCATGGCAATCATATAGGGTTCCTCGCCGGTGGAAGCGGCGCCGCACCAGATCCGCAGATCCCTGGTACTCTGCGCTTTCTCTTTAAGCTGGGGCAGCACCACGCTTTTGAAATATTCAAAATGTTCAAATTCCCTCATGAAGTATGTGTGATTCGTGGTCAGCAGATTGACCAATTCCTTCTCCAGCCGCCCTGAACTGTCCTGCTCCATATCGTTCATAAAAGCGTTAAAACTGCTCCAGCCCCCTGACTTAATGTGGTTTTCAAGTCTGCCGTTCATAATGACCTTCTTTTGCCCCAGGTCAATACCGTAGCGCTGTTTCATATAGCGCGCAATCCTTAAAAACTCCTCATCCGTCATCATAGTATCATCCCTCCATTGCATTTACTTTATATTCTTAAGTCCCAGATTCTTCTCGCGCTATCGCAGCTGTCTGGCAACTTTACAGAATATGCTGAAAATGTCGGGGTTGAATTTCTGCTCAGCCTCCTGCTGCATAATCTCCAGTGCCTTCTCCCTGTCATAGCTCTGACGATAACTTCTCTCCTCCGTCAGTGCGCAAAATATACTTGACATGGCGACAATCTGCGCAGCCAGTGGTATCTCATTTCCTCTCTTTCCCTCTGGATAACCGCTTCCATCCCAGTTCTCATGGTGGAAATGAGTAATATCCGCTGAAATCTGTATAAAATCGTTGTAATCGTTAGTGACCTTCAAATCCTCAAGCAGCTTTGTACCTATCCGCGTATGGTTTTTTATCTGCTCCCATTCCCCTTCGTCAAGAGCCGTCGTCTTCTGCAGAATCTCCTTCGGAATTCCCAGGTTGCCTATATCGCACAGGGGAGCCGCGAACTCTATCGTCTCCACAAAGCTGTCCGAAATCTGATCCTCAAACTGAGGTGATAGCTGCATGCTCTGCGCCAGAATCCGGCAATTATGCTTCATCCGGTCTATGTAGCTGCCTCCATACAGGGAGTTCTCCGCTGCCACGCCTGCCAGCGCATACAGCACATTTTTTCGTTCCGTCTCCATCTGACGGAGCTGTTCGTTGACGGAAACCTGCAGACGCCGATTCGCCTCACGGATTCCCACCGTGGCTTCATGCAGCTTCAGATGTACATTCACCCTTGCCTGCACCAGCTCCGGAATAAAGGGTTTGGTGATGTAGTCACCGCCTCCCAGATCAAAGCCCTTGATAATATCTTTCGGATTGTCAAAAGCCGAGATGAAAATGATCGGAATATCTTTCGTCTCCACATTGGCCTTCAGTATCCGGCACAATTCATATCCATCCATCTCCGGCATCGAAATATCTGTCAGTACCAGGTCGGGGCGCTCCTCCCGGACGCGCTCCAGCGCCTGCACCCCATCCTCCGCAAGTACGGCCTTGCAGCCCATGCTGCCCACGATCTCGCCAAGAATCACTCTATTGGTTTCCACATCGTCCACAATCAGAACAACGCCCCGTGCGGAATTCTTCATGTTTCATTCCCTCCTTCTGCCTCTATCAGAGCCTTCAAGGCATCCATCCCTGTGGAGATCTTCTCGTAATTCTCTTTCTGAATAGCCATTTTCAAACGCAGCACTGCCCGGCTTACCTCCTGGGGCGCATCTGCGGTGAGCTGCCTTATCGTTTCCATAAACATCTCTGCTTTTTCCCAGTTCTCCATCTCCACTGAGAGGATCAGCTTGGAAAGATTCTTCTGTAGCGCGTCACGATTGGGTGCGGTTCCGTAATGGGCGGCATCCTGCTCTTCCTCTGTCACGCCCCCAAAGGAAATCTCCGGTCTGGGCTGTACAAAGCTCTCCGCGCCTGTCTCCGCCTCCGGATCTCTCTCCACCCATATGGAGAAAGAAAATGTGGTTCCACGGCCCTTTGCGCTCTCCACATTGATACTCCCGCCCATCAGCTCCACCAGCTGCTGAGAGATGCTAAGTCCCAACCCTGTCCCGCCGTACTTGCGTGAGGTGGATGCGTCAACCTGAGAAAAACTCTGGAAAAGTTTCTCCTGATCCTTCGGCTCGATACCAATCCCCGTGTCGCTCACTAGGAAGAAAAGCTCCATGGAGTCCCCTGTCTGGGCCGTCTTGATAACCTCCAGCGTGATCTTGCCCACGCTGGTAAACTTCTGGGCATTGGATAACAGATTGTTCAATATCTGTACAATCCTCAGTTCATCGCCCACCACATATTCCGGCACACCCGGGGAGACCGTCACAAAAAAGTCCAGGCCTTTCTCGGTGATGCGCCCCTTATGGCTGGCCACTACATAATCTATCATATTGCGGAGTGGGAACCGACGCTGTTCCAGCGTGAACTTTCCCGCCTCCAGCTTGGAAAAATCAAGGATATTGTTAATAATCTTGTTCATATCCCCGCAACAGCGCTCGATCAGCTGCAGCTTGCGGAGTTTGTCCTTTTCCGTCTCTATGGGAAGCAGTTCCCTCACCTGTCCGGAAATACCGTTTACCGGAGTTCTCAGTTCATGAGTTACATTGGCCACGAACTCCGACTTGACCCGCATGGCATCTTTTGCCTCCTGCTTAACCTGATCCAGTTCGCGGCTTAAGAAATCTCTCTCCAGCACGTCATTGACCATGCAGAGATAACCTCCCGGCTTTTCCTGGCGCAGAACCCTCATCTCTGCCGGGAAGCAGGTCTGGTTCCTGCGATAGACCGTCACACGATGTATCTCCATGCCAAAGGACCAGGCGGCCTTCCAGCCGTCCTCCTCCTTTTGAAACACACCCGGAAAAACATTGTCGATGAACAATCCACCCAGCCCCTGATCGTATCCCAGTTTCTCCCGGGCGGCGGTGTTGCCATATGTAATCTGTCCCTCCTCATCAAATGCCAATATGATCTCCAATACATTCTCAAAGGGAAGCATATCTATATTCTGCTGACACATAGAACTTTCCTCTTTTCGCCAATGCAGTCTATCTAAACCAAAAGCGTTGAATCAGCAAAAAACTAACTGGAAAAATCAAACATCTTGATCACTTCAACAATATTGAAGAAATCCTCTTTCGCCAGCTGGAAACACTCCAGTATATCCGGTGAAAACTGACCGCACTCGCCGTCAAGAATCATCTGGTACGCCAGCGAGTTGCCGTACACGCCCTTGTAAACCCTCTCGCTGACCAGTGCGTCATATACATCCACGATGGATACGATCTGCGCGCTGATAGGGATCTGGTCACCCACCAACTTATCGGGATAGCCGTTGCCGTCCCATCTCTCGTGATGCCAGCGGCAGATCTCGTAGCAGTAACGATAAAATTCATCCGACTGGCTCTTGCGGAACTTTTCCAGAATCTCACAGCCAATAACGGAATGGGTCTTTATTACCTCAAACTCCTCAGGTGTCAGACGGGCAGGCTTAAGCAATATAGCATCCGGGATGCCGATCTTGCCGATATCATGTAGCGCCGAAGCCCTGGCAATCATATCGATCTGCGCCTTTGTGATGCCGTATTTGGGGAAATACATCTGCATATACTTCAGCAATATACGGGTAAGGTATTTGATGCGGCGGATATGCTCGCCGGTCTCGGAGCTTCTGAACTCAACCACAGAGCTGAGTGCATCAATCATAAACTCGTTATTGTCCTGGATCTTCTTCTGCTGGGCCAGAATCTCAATCTCCTGTTCCTTCAGGCGCACTTCCATATTGTGCTTGTTCTGGTAAAGCTCGACAATATTGCCCGCCCTGCGCTTTACAATATCAGGATAGAATGGCTTATGTATCACGTCCGCAATGCCATAGGCATAAGCTCTGTCCTCACTGTTTCTGACCGTCTCGCTAGTGATCAGTATCACCGGAAGATGCTGGATCATATCCTTGGATTTCATATACTCCAGCACACCGAAGCCATCCATCTCCGGCATGACAATATCCAGCAGGATCAGCACCAGATCCGGATTAGCCTCAATCTGTGCGATAGCCTCCTTGCCATTAACAGCCTGAACAATTTCATACTCATCCTTGAACAGATTATCCAGTATGGCCCGATTGACCTCCTCATCATCAACAATCAAAATCTTCTGTCTGTCCATTTTGGTCTTTTTTGCCTCTTCGTCTACAATGACAATCTTCTGGTTATCCATCTCAATCCTCTCCATGCATCCCACGAGTTTCATTCACTTTCAGGCAGCATTATAAATGCCGCACAGTCTCATGAACAATCTTATCATATTCGTTAATAATTGTCAATAATCTGTGCTTGCTTCTTTCGGCAAGAACATGCTTTACCGTCAAGAAAAATCTCAATTTTCAATCAGTTTCATAAAACGTACATATGCCTCCTCCAACTCGGCTCTCTGCTCCGCCACCTGCCCCAGGTCCACCTCGGAAGCTGTCTTGCCTCTCAGAAGCTCCGTCAGCGCGGACACTGGCCTGCAGACCGGGTCAAGTCCCAGGTTCGCGCTCACTCCCTTGAGCGTATGCGCATATTTGAAAGCCTCCTCGTAATTCCCCTGATCAAGGCTCTCTGTCAGCCCGGCATAGTTCTTATCGTCCTTGAACTTCAGCAAAAACTTCAGAAACAATGCCTCATTTCCCATAAAACGGTGCAGGGTGCCCTCCACGTCCGCGCCATTGTCAATCAGTTGCTGTTTTAATAATTCGTCCATTGTACTTTGCTCCTTTCTATTTTAGTTCCGCATATTCCCTGCCAGTTCACAAGGCCTGGTGATAAATATCAGGCCGCTTGAGCGTCCTTGCCTGCCTATACCTCCATAAAGGTATCATAGTTGTCGTCATACATAGCCTGTGTCCCCTGCTCTGTATAAATTCTCTTTAGTTCATCCACTACCGCTTCAAATGGATATTCACTGCCTCTCTCTAACATGTCTGCCCCCTCCCTATAAATTTTATAACAGTTACCCACAACATTATATCATATTGAGCAACTTTGTTATTTTGTATTTATCTTCCAGTCTCGAAAACCAGGTATCTATCTCTTTAAAGACATCTTTTACCTCCCCTCTGTGGTCTTCGTCATAATCCTCCTCAATATTATCGCATATCTCCAGCAAAATATCTCTTAGTTTTTCTTCATATTTTTTATCACATCGAACAATCAATAAATACATATAGGTTGACAGATTAGCAGAAAAAAGCATGAAATTCTGATCGTCCTTTTTCCACAGTATAAAACTTTGCTGGTCCCGGTCAGCTCTGACCATACTTTCTTGATTAATCGGAATGTCCAATAAAGCTCCAATCCTCATTTCCAATATTCCCATAAATTCATTTTCAAATTGAAATTCATACTGGCATATCTCCATATCATCGCATCCCTTTCGGCCCATAACCGCTTCTGTATTCTACCAGTCCCTTTCCCTGTTTTCAGGTTGTCCCGCACAACCGACTAGAAATAAAAATATCTCCTCCTCAAACCAGTGATACCCTGTATTCCGATTATCTCATTAAAAAAGTTCATCTGTCCATTCTATGATATCGCTTATCTGTCCTTCATCTATCCAGCTTTTGACCACCGCCATTGCTTTGACATAAGGAACTATATATTTATCTGACATAAGGGAATAATCACCCGCATAAAACATTGTCTCCCCCTGTGCTGATCTGTCTCCCAGAGAAGTTAGGGACTCCTCAAAATCCGCTGAGGTATAAGTCAATATGCTTCTATCGTCCAGCCCTATCGACAATCTTCCTGTGTTCTCAATCACTATATCTACGCAGAATATCGCCCGAATCAGCTCCACCGCTTCAGTCCTTATCCGTTCCAACTGAACCGTTAATGCATCATATGAATCTATTTTCGTACTAATTAAATGATATCCATCCAGGCAATATTCCAAATATATATCTGACATATAGAACTTCCTTTACTCCAAGCCAAAAACAACGTTTCATGTGGGCAACACAATACCTTTTTCTCTGCTAAATTTGAATAATCTAAAGCTTGAATCGCGAAAAATATACTCTTCAGCCAGCTTTATTATATAATAGCCCGGCTCCAGATTCACCTTCATATATTCATATATCCAGCCTGCGCCAAAATCGCAGGCCGGAAACAAATACAATTCCTGATCTGTCACTTGGTAAGTCAGATTTATGTCATGGTACAGGGTATCCGGGATTTTATTAATTTCCTCTGCTAAAATTTCATAATCAATTCCATCTTCATTGATATAATTGGCAACTACTATGACGCCGCCAGTACTACCATCGGGAATCCAGGTGCTTACCGGCACATCATCACTGATTATGATGCATTTACCTGATCCAATATTCAATTCACCTATATAATCTTCAATCAGACCAGCCTCCTCGTAGTATTGCCTTGCCCTCTCAAAGTCCTCATCGGATTCTCCCTTCCATATATGCAGAAATCTGCGTTCAATCAATATATGGGGGCCGCCGTCACTTCCAATCCATTTTATCTCTCTGCTCATTATGCATCTCCCCAGCTTTTCTTCCACTTGAACCTCACAGACGGATTTTTTTCTCAAGCAAATCCTTTTCCAACTGGCCAAGATTGACTTGAACCGCCTCTTCCCAGCCCGGCTCTCTCTGACTCAGGATTCCCGCGATCTCTTTACCGACATTCAGATCCTGAAGATACCTGGAGTCTGCCTGCTCACCCCAGGCCTCCAGCATGGCCAGATATTTTTCCGCCTCCGTAATGGCCCTCTCCATCAGCGCCCGGCCATCCTCGTACCGTTTCTTCCACAGGCAGTTATAGCCTCTGGTAAAATAGCGACTTTCGGAATCAGTATATCGAAAGTCCCAGGTTTTGTCCTTTTCCTCCTCACAAATTTGTGTGTAGGTCTCAAAATTCATGCTGTCATAAAAATCAATGAGTTCTGTATGTAATTGCGGGAGCATGGCTGTGTTCCAGACACGGGCAAGTTCATCCAACTGATAAAATACCCTTTCAGACGTCTTTTGCTTAAAGGCGATTATCGCGTAGCTATTCCTCCCATACGCAACGCTGTCAGCGTACTTCAAACAGATATACCTGCCAAAGCACCAGCTATCCCTGTATGTCCACAACGGTGCGACGGCCATTTTGATCACTGTTTCCTCATCTTTTATTTCCTGGCATACCGTCTGGATATAGTGTTCCCCGGCTCTCGCCAGAGTCCTCTCCAGGGATGCATGTTCCGTAAATCCCTTCGGCAGCAGCGCTTCTGCAAGCCGCTCATAAATATACTCATTTGCCTGTGCGGATGTAATCCAATTTATCTGTTCCTTCATTTCCTCTGCTCCCTTGATCCGGCCTGTCTACGAGTCCCCTTCCGGCTTTCGTTCTCTCTTCACCTTGACCGTCTCCAGCTTGTCATTCAAGGTGATCTGATAGTTCTGCGCCACAGCCTCCTTTTCCAACAATGCCAGCTTATTCTCTATGACTTCCTGATAGCCGGGGTCTTTCTTTTCCAATATCTCCAGAATCTCAATTCCCTTAGCCAGATCCACGGCATACATGGGATTGCTCAAACCGCCATAGGGTTCCGCCGCCGCTATCTTCTCCCGGGATTCGGCAACCGCTTTTCTGATGCACTCCTCCCCTTCTCATATTGCCGGGCCAGCAGACGGCTATATCCGGCCGCAAAGAGAGCGCATGCAGGGCTGAAGGAGCCATAACGCATACGCCTGCTGCCCCTGTTCTCACAGAGATCTGTAAATGCGTCAAAGTCCATCTTATCAAAGAAATCAATCACCTCTTCCCGCAGCTGCGGCAGAATGCCATCCTCCCACATCCGGGTAAGCTCGGCCCGGTCATAATAGGCCTTCAGGGACGCCCCATGTCGAAACGCCGCATCGTGATAGTAATTTCTCTCCACACCAGGGGCATTAGTCCGCTTTAAATAAATTTGGTTGGAAAAAAACCATCCTTCCTGATAAGTCCACACCGGAACAATGATGATTTGAAGCTCTGTCGCGCCATATGAAATTTGCTGATACACCATCTGAATATGGTGGTTCCTCAGGCGCACCAGGTATTTGGACCTATGGGGACACACAATAAATCCCTCCGGCAGTAACAGCTGCTTCAGCTGCTGGTAAATGTATTTATTCGCTTCCGTAGTTGTGATTAAGTCGATTTTCTCTTCCATATCACCTTTATCTCCATGCAAAACTTTTTATTCTACCCGCAAATATTTTAGCACATTTTTAAAAATTCTACCATTCAAAATGTATAACATTTACGCAAAACAAAAGCATTTGGATAAATTCTCCAAATGCTTTCAAAAAATTATGGTACATTAATGATGGATCACCCAACCCGCTCCACAAGACACTCCGCCCCAAAAGGCTTCACCACAAAGGCATCCGCTCCAAGCTGCAACGCCTGTCTCACATTGCTTTCCTGAGACAACGCCGAGAGCATAACTACTTTTAAGCCAGGCTGACTTTCTTTTATTCTTCTCAGGACCTCCATCCCATCCATGCCCGGCATCCCAATGTCAAGCACGCATACGTCCACAGTCTCCTTCTGCAATAGATCCAGACATTCCTGACCGCCCTTTGCCTGCAAAACGGTATGCCCGTGGTGCGTCAGGATATCCTCCAGCATCATCCTCATAAAATCCGAATCATCGACAACAAGGACTTTCCTGCTTTCTCCTGTTATGGGCACAGGAACATAATCAAAGATACTGTCCGCCTGACTTTGGTTTAAGACTGGATCATGATTTTCCCTTGGTTCATGACTCACACTTGACGGCTCCATTGGCGTGAGGCCAAGCAGCTCATCGGCGGTCACACCCAAAGCCTCTGAAATCATAGGCACCATGGCAATATCCGGATACGATACTCCCATCTCCCATCTCGACACTGCCTGAGGCGTAACCTTCAGCACTTCCGCCAATTCTGCCTGTGTCATATTCCTCTTTTTCCGTTTACACTTTATTACCTCTCCAATGTTCATAGATTGCCTCCATTTCCGCACTGTTTTCGCGACTTATATTTCATTCATCGTTAACGACAAATTAAGTCTATCATGCAGATAGGATATGCGTCAAACAAGTGGTAATTGTATTTGCAGGTTCGAGCAGGGCCGGCATGTACTTCGGCTCTCAGCACCCATTGGCATATTGAGCGCCTGAAGAAGCTCCAGAAAAATATTATATCATGCTTTCTTCCCAGCAAGCCGGGGCCTCGAGTCCAAAGATGGCTGCAACTGTAGGCGCTACATTGGCCAGTCCAAATGCCCCTTCTTTTATCTCATATGCCGTATTCTTGTCATAAATGATAAACGGCACCTGATTCAGGGAATGGGCTGTGCGCACCTGAAGTTCACCCTTTTTGTTCTTCTCATACATTTCGTCCGCGTTGCCATGATCTGCGGTAACAATAAGCGTGATGCCATATTTATCCACGACAGGAAGCAATCGTGCCAATCCCAGATCCACTGCCTCCACGGAAGTGATAACCGCATCCATATTTCCGGTATGTCCTACCATATCACCATTGGGGTAATTGCAACGAATGAAGTCATATTTTTCCGATTCAATGGCTGCGATCAGATCATCTGTGATCTCTGCTGATTTCATCCAGGGACGTTCATCAAAAGACACCTTGTCTGAAGGGATTTCTTTAAAGGTTTCCAGTTCTTCGCTGAATTTTTCACTTTTGTTTCCGTTCCAGAAATAGGTGACATGACCATACTTTTGGGTCTCCGATACGGCATATTGACGGAGTTTGTTCTTTACCAAAAGTTCGGAAAGAGTATCATGAATTTCCGGAGGATTTACCAGATATCTCTTAGGCAGATTCAGATCCCCGTCATACTGGAGCATCCCTGCATAGACCACATTGGGACGCGCCCCTCTGTCAAAGGCATCAAAATCATCATTATCAAAAGCCATGGACAACTCCAGCGCACGGTCTCCGCGGAAATTGAACAGCACAACGCTATCCTGATCCTGAATTTTTCCCACAGGTTCTCCGTCTTTTGCGATCACAAAAGCAGGAATATCCTGGTCAATCACATTCAATTCCTCACGATAGGTTTCAATTGCCGCAAGAGCAGAATCAAATTGTCTTCCAAGACCTAATACATGTGTATCCCAGCCTCGTTTTACCATATCCCAGTCTGCCTGGTAGCGATCCATGGTGATATTCATACGTCCGCCGCCACTGGCAATCCTGGCATCAAAATCAGCTCCGTTAATCTCCGCCAAAACCTGCTCCAGCTGTTCAATATAGATGTGCGCACTGGTAGCCGGTACATCGCGACCATCCAGAAGTGCATGGATACGCACTTTTTTGATGTCGGAAGCCTTTGCTTCTTTTAGCATTGCGATCAAATGGGAAATGTTTGAATGCACATTACCATCAGAAAGCAATCCAATGAAATGAAGCGTGGATTCGTTGTCCACACAATTTCGTATTACTTCCTTCCAGGCAACCGATGTGAACATTTTTCCACTTTCAATGGATTCATTCACAAGCTTTGCTCCCTGGGAATAAATTTGACCACAGCCAAGTGCATTATGTCCTACTTCACTGTTTCCCATATCGTCATCGGAGGGAAGTCCCACGGCCACGCCATGCGCGCTCAATCTCGTATTGGGACATTCTGCCAACAAACAATCCAGGGTAGGTGTATTTGCCTGTGTCACCGCATCACCGATACCGGTTTTGCTAAAGCCGATTCCATCCATTACTACCAATAAAACTTTCTTTTTCATACACACCTCGTTATACTTTTTTATTTATTTTTCATGAAAAACATTTATTTTAGCCGCCTCCATTTTACTATACTCGACTTACTTGAGCAACAGCAATTAAAATGCAATCTTAAACTCCACCTTGATCGGGTCTTTCACATTATCCGCAAATACTTCCCCATCGCTGGGCTTCCCAACTATGTTTCCATAATGAACAGGAATCGCAACACTCGGACGAAGCGTATTCACAAGCTCCGCCGCTTTCTTTGCATCCATCGTGTATGTCCCGCCAATGGGAATAAGCGCAATATCACATTTTACTGCCTTTGCTTCTTTCGTAGCATCAGTATCTCCGGCTATATAGATTCGCTTACCATCTACCCGCAGGATATATCCCACCCATTCAGCGCTTTTAGGATGAAAGGGTTTTAAGATGTTATACGCCGGAACCGTCTCAATCTCCAAACCATCAATTTCATGATCGGCACCAGGTTTGACGGTTATGATTCTTCTCACCAGATCAGCAGCCTCATTCGCCTTGCGCTGCATCTTCTCCGGTACAATCAGCACCGTGTTGCTGCCTGCGACCTTTTTTATATCCTCAGGTGAAAAATGGTCATAGTGATCATGTGTGATAAGAATGTAATCCGCATCATGCGGCTCCTCACGCATTTGGAAAGGATCAATATATATCTGTCTGTCCCTGTCAGTGATCCGAATGCTGTTTTGCGTAAATACTGTAATATTCTCGGTCATAATTTCTCTCCTTACGAAAGGCTGTCTACCCATGCTCTTAGTTCCTCTGCGCCTACAGAACCATTAAACAACTCTGCGTCAACTATCTCAGCAGTATCGGATATATAAGGCGCTAATTTTGTTACACTCTTTCCAATTCCACTGCCTCCGGAAGTTGCAAAGAGCGCAATCTTCTTCCCTGAAAGGTCATAATCAGCCATCTTCTCCTTGTTGCAGCGTGACAGCGGATTTTTCCCATGATCTCATCCTCCATACTTTATTCCCATCAACTCTTTGTTATTACCGCCAAGTGACTTCCAATAGTGCTCATATCTACATAAACAGCATTTATTGCAGTTTGAAGCTTTTCGGAAGCCCTTTCATTATAAATCCCAATTGAATTGGGTCGTATAAAAATTCTACCATACTTTGCAACAGTTAGACAAGTGTATATATGACCGTCAGACAGACCGGGCTCCCCGGCTGGCAGAAAAGTGTACCACCGGCTCGAAATCCTTCTCGTTGATTGAGTAAAAACTATTCCTTTTTGTCATAAAAAGATATATAATAAAGCCAGTTACAAATAGGTACTTGAAAGGGAACCATCATGGGAATATTTAATAAAGCCAAAAAGGAAAATAATAATTTCCAAACAATCAGTAAATCAATGGGAAACGAACTTATCGAGTTATACAGCAAAGAAATTAATTTATCATTTGAAAAGACAACGGAGCTGGAAAGACAAGTCTTGGCAGTATATTTTTTTGGTATGTCTAATGGACTAATGCAGCATCTAAAATTAAAAAATACACCAATGGAAATTGCTGAAATGATTAAAAACAATCTGATCGATGTTTTCAACTATTCTTATGAACAAGCCCAACAATTTTTTGATAGTATGGTAAATGATCTGCAGAGTAAAGATCTCAGAAATACACAATATGTAATTATTCATAGAGGTCTTGATGGTTATTTTGCTTGGGAAGAGGGACAAAAAAGTAATGTGATCAAAGATGTTCGTCAGATTATAAACGCACTAAAAGGGTTTTAATCATCTTATTTGCCACATGCCGGAATACCCAAACCAGAACCCCAAAAACGAGTCCGCAAGCCCAAGGCAAAAGGCCAAACTGCTATAACCACCAAGCGTCCTCGTAGTCATCCATAAAGGATGCTAACCAATCTGCTGAGACTCTATAGTCCAGCAGATTGGGAAACTTTTAATGAATGATTTAACTATTTTCCTCTACAAATAACAATATTCCTTCTCTCCTCCCCTTCTTGACCAATTCACCGCATTCGCTTAAATACATTTCTCCTACCTTCATACGTTTGCCATTTTTAGCAGATTTCAATAATTCATTATTACTTATTTTGCTCATGTTTGGAACGAGCTTTTTCAGTATGTGAATTTGTGATACTAACGGCATATTATCCGTCCACTCTATATAGATTTGGCATCTTGGCAGATGTTCTCCATTATGAACAGGAATTGTACCTAATTCGCAAAATTCTTTACCACAAACAGGGCATTTATAGATAGTCAAAGTTCCTTCTTCTTTAATAATAATTAATTTTTTTTCATCGCATTTATGTTCCATTTTTATATCTCGTTTTTATCAAAAGCACTGTTGGACTTATAAACCCTCTTAATGCTGCTTGCCTTCCTATTTCCTTTCTGAAACTTCCTCTTAGCCCCTTTCCTGCTCCTTCAGGGGAGCAAAATCTATGCTTAAAAGCGGATAACCTTGGGTTCCTCGGTAAAAGATGAAAATGTCGCAACAGCATCCTCAAAATACAGTACTTGCGTATTCCCATCTGTTGCAGAATAGAGTGTTTTCAGGTCGGGATAATTATCCAGCATATGCTCCTTCGCCTCAACGCGGTCATCAGCAACCAGTCTGCCCGCTATGCGCAGCCACTTTCCTTCGCCAAAAGCACAGATTTCCGCCTTCGGATTCTTCTGGAGCTGTTTGAAAACCTCTTTACTCTTCCCTGTCTGGATATATAGCTTTCCCTCAAAAATATCCACTGTGCCAAACGGGCGCACACGGGGTTGATCCCCCTCTACAGTTGCCAGATAATAAGTACCACATTGTTTCAAAAAGTCAAAAACCTCCTGCATCGCTTTGTCCTCCTCGCTTGCTTGAATTATGTTTGTATTGAGCCCTGCCTAGTCCGAAATATAGTAACTTTTTATTCCCCCACGCATATATATGATCATATAATCACCCTGCCAGTAGAGGCTTACCGTGTCCCTATTACTGTAATGGTCATCCCAGTACTGGCTCCACTCCCCTTCTCTCAGGTCCAGCATCCACTCCCGGGTTCCGTCTGTCAGGGACTCCCGATATATCCTGCCGTCCAGAAAGCAATATACCTTCCCCGACTTATAACCTATAATCTGAGCCTGATCCTTCTTTGTACTGTATAGTACCCTGCTGGTGTCTGCCTCGATATCCAACTCAAACAGTTCGTCATAATCCGCATTATCCGCCCCTCCTCGAAGGAAAAAGCCAAACGGCTTAGCCCCCAGACAGACAGTGATGCTGCCGAACAGTTTACCGTCCTCCAATGTGAAGTTCTTTCCTATTCTGGAATACTTATACTTTCTTGCGGTCAGACATTGCATCGGATGTTCTTCTACTTCGCCATCCTTCTGGTATGCGATTGGTGACTCAAAATCGCCTCGTCCTCCGGGCCCCTGAAAAGTAATCCATTCACCGTCTCCCCGTACTGTGTATGAACGTGTATAATCCGGTAGGTCATGGCTGTAAAAATAGTTTGAATCCTCCGGCCCCATAATTATTTCGCCGCTCTCTTCTTCCTTGATATCCCATATTCTGTAATTTATTTCACCCCAATATATTCGGCTAATACGCCATTCCCCAAAAACTGTTTCCTGTCTATCACCCAATGGAGGCCATGTACTGACATTGCCCTTTCTATATGACTGCGCATCCGGCTGCGAAAACTGTTCCTGTAAGGATACTGCATCCACTTGCGGGTCCTCACCCTCAGGAAATACAAAAATATCACTCTTGTCACCATAAAATATATAGCCGTCATGTGCTGCCAGGCGATATACCCCCACAATTTTTGTAGATTCCTGCTCCATGGTTTTCCTATTCATCTTCCATAATTCGCCACCATTCAAAAAATATATTGAACTCTCTGTAATAGCAAAGTCCCATATCCTGCATTCAAAGTTATATCGTTCAATAATCTTTTGGTCTGATATTGAATATAGTAATAGGCTGTCCCACATACCACCTTCTACCTTTAGCCATACCTGTTCCTCCAGATTATTACTTATTTGGGCAGGCATCTCAGGAAAAACGTATTCCAGCTCTGTTTGTTTACCGCATCCATATAACATGCAAGTCAGAAGCATACAAAGCAAAAAATATACCCGTCTATTTCGTCTTCGTTTCTTCACCAGGCTCACTCTCCTTTGGATTACTAATTCCAATGACGCATATAGGGTTATGCTGGAACTTGGTTTATTATCATTTGATAGTATATTGAATATATGAACTCGTTTCGTGTGGCTGTCCTTCTACAGTAACTGTGTATAAACGAAAACTCCTGTTTTCCTCTACTATTTCCATTTTGCCCAATCTGTAGGCACATTCAGATCCCCACTTGTTGTATGGCTGCATGTCGGAGCGGTACGCTATCCCATCTCTATAAAAATTCGCTTCAAATAATTCATCCCTGTCAATGTCAGGGTATAAAGGATAATCCTCAAAAAAAGCGTGTGTTGTATCTATCTCCAGTTCCATCGGCACCAAAATCCAGTAGGTGCCGGTAAACTTCCAAAACATAAGCTCTTCCTCTGGAATAAGTTCTTTCGAAAATCCGGAAGAATGAACGATTAACTGCCGTACACCATCCTTATCGACCACCATCAAATCTCTTATCTTTCTGGGAATTGGTCCGGTAATATCCTGAAGGTAAATAAAATCGTCATCCCACGTCTGCATCAATATACTGATTGGAAATAAGGATAGCCCTTCTTTTTCCGCAATTTCAACAAATCTCAAATGGAAATCCTGAAATTCCGCATTGTGAAAATAAATAATATATCCATGATTCAAAAATAATTGCTCCAGCTCTTTTTCGTCTGTCTCTATTGTTCTGTTGTCATAAAACATCCCAACAAGGTAATCCAAATAGAATGTCTCTGAATCATCAAAAAAATAATCTTCCAGTTCTTCCCGAATTTCCATATGAGGGGAATATTTGATATTCATAATCTTCCCTTCGTGAAAGTCGTCATAATATGTTTTATAATAAATCGTATCCTCCGGGTCATAGTCCATTATTTCCGAGTCATACTGAATCGATGCCGGCATACGTCCTTCTTCCACTGCGGAATCATTGGTTTCATTTCCAGTATGCTTCTCCAACCACACTATTCCTCCCTCTTCCTCAATCCGTTCAAGATTGACATACACTAACCCGTTTATCTGCGCATAGTTCTCCGCGCATGAGTTACTCCCATATATCAGGTATAGTTTATCACATTCCATAAACGCCGATGAGCTTATCTCCTCCATGCTTTGCGGAATGACCACTTTTTCCAGACTGGGACAATATGCGCAGATGCATAAATCTATTACTGTCATTCCCTCCGGCAGTCTCAATTCTTTTAAACTTGAACAGTATGAGAACGCATCCTGACCTATACTTTTCAATTCTGTTCCCATCACAACATATTGCAGGCCGGAGCAATCCTTAAAAGCCTGACTTTCTATCACTTCAATCCCCTGCGGGAGGACAATCTGTTCCACACTGTCATTCCCTTGAAAGGCACTTTCGCCAATGGCGCTGACAACCTTTCCATCCAGCCTTTCCGGAACAAAGACCAGGGTTTCATCCCCGAGATATTTCGTTATGACTACCGTATCCTCCGACAAAGCATCATATTTAAAGTTTGGTTCGGTCTCTTCTGCCAGTTTCGTTTCCGCCGCCACGTTTTCATCTGAATCCGGTTTATCCGTCCCACTCTCCACGGTTTTATCCGAATCTGGTTCTTCAGTTTCATTCTCCATGTTTTCGGCAATCATTTCACCGTTTCTTTTGATTACGCAATAGTACCCTGATATGGATACCATTCCAATGATCAGAAACAGCAGCCCTGCTTTCCATATATTTTTTTTATTCACCGTTGTGCCTCTCCCTATGGCATCTCGTCCCCGCTTGCCACTTCCACAAACTCCATTCCCCATGCATCTGCCACTTCCTCTGCCCTGCTGCCGCTCTGTCCGTAGACCACAACCGGCACCTCATAAGTGACAAATGCACGGAAAATCTTCTCATCGTCTATCACGCTGGTTCCCTCTGGAATATAAATCCTTTTCAGGGAGGGAATAAAAAACTCGCTTCCCTCTAACACGTCGAGGCTCTCCGGAAACTGAAGCCTCTCCAGACCGCTGTAATTGCAAAGACCAATGTGGACCGTTGAAACGCCTTCTTCAAACGTAATATCTGACAGGTTGCCGCAATAGCCAAAAGCATCATAATCAACATAACAGACAGAAGCCGGTATCTCTATTTCTGTCAAAGGCGTATCCACAAAAGCCCCGCGTTTGATGATTTCCAAAGTATCAGGCAGTTTAACCTGCATCAGGGAAGACTCGCTAAAAGCCCAGTCATCTATAATTTTCAGCCCTTCCGGCAGTATCACTTCATCCAGTATTGCCCCGTGAAAAGCAAATATCCCTATTTCCCGAAGACTCGAAGGCAGGACGATCCTGTCTATCTTCGTACGATTAAATGAGCCCTGTCCCAGCCGGACCACGGTCTCGGGCAGTATGATCTCTTCATACTGTATATTGTCACCATAGGCCATATACTGCCCCACAACGGCACAAACATCTCCCGATGCGGAAGGATTATCAACCGTTCTTGTGATACCATATGGAATTTCCAGGGTTCCTCCCTCATTTCCCCTGGCCGATATTAAGCAGCTTCCCCTGATCTGGAAACCGCTCCCATCCCGCAGTTCCTGCCACTGGCTGCCTTCAAAAGCATAGTCGTCTACATGGGCAGTTTGCGGAAATGTAATAGTCCCAAGTTCCGTGCAGTCTCCAAAGGCATTTTCTCCGATGAATGCCACGCTGTCCGGTATCAGTATTTCCTCCAGGATACCATCACCGGAAAACGCGCCTTTACCTATATATTGAAGGCCATTTTCAAGTGTAACCGCCTGCAAAGTTTCACAGCCGGCAAAGGCATATTCACCCACATAACGCACTCCGGACCGGATTGTAACTTTTTTAATGTCGTTTCGGTTGAGAAAAGCATTTTTTGCAATACCAACCACAGGCATACCGTCAATCTCCGCCGGAATCATGATTTCTTCTTGATCCGGACTTCCTGTTATGATGATTTCGCCTTCTGCCGTTACTATGTAATACAGATTTTCCCCGGTTTCCATTTCACCTTCTGCCGCCCATGCAATAATGTTCATAATAAGCAACAGAACAATGACTCCAATACTGCATTTCCCTAAACCCATTATTCTTTTCACTATACTACTATAACAATTTGACCGCACTTCCATCATCATACCCCAATACACCAAGGAATCCATCTATCTTATCTGCATACGATTCAACGGTTTACTTTCTGCTCCTTTCCTGGACGTGATCTATTCTATATATTTTACCAGAACTGCCCGATTTTGTCATCTATTTGCTCTCACTTATATATACTCTCGCCCGGTTTTGAATAATATCCGCGACATCATCCACATTCCGGTCATCATTAAACAAATAATCCGCCTCCTCCAGCATAATGGTATACAGATTGCGGTCCAGCGTTGCATTATGCCCGATTTTGCAGATGATTGCTTTCAGTGTTTCGGCGTCTTCGGCAGATATTTCATAAATATTGACAGGCTCCTCACCATAATAGATAAAAGACTCTTTCACAATCTTTTCGCCATTTGCATCATACTCCGTCTCCATTGCATCCTCTATTTTTTGTTCCAGCGAGCTGACGCGAAGCGGTAATCCGTTTTTGATGTTGTCCTGGAATTCGCTGTCGAGCAGGCTTCTTATAAACCTCCATGCCTCCTCTTTATTTTTGCTGGTTGCACTGATACCAATTGCAATATCGGCGATTTTCGCCATGCTCCCATAGCCTGAATCAAACGGATACCCAATATAAGTCGGTGTTTTTCCAAAAAGCATTCTTATGTCGGTTATTCCATAGACACTGTCAATGGAAACAGGGTACAAAAGGACACGCCCCTCCGAAACCATTTTCTTGGCTGAGTAATCATCTTCGATATTCAAATTGAGCGGAAATTGATTGGCAAAATATAAGAGTTTTTTAAAGCTGTCACTGTCAAAATCACATGTGCCTGCCCCCCAGTCAATATAGTTTTCCAAGCTCCCATAGCAAAGCATCCCAAAAACAGCTTTTTTCGTCTCTCCGGGAAAAAGAATACTCTCCTCGTCCAACATATTGTAAGCATCTGCCAGCTGCTGGATATTCATCCTTTCCAGGCCCACAAGCTCCTTGTCCGCCGTGGCGTAGGAATCTATTGTATAGCTGGGCACAAGCACATACAGACTGCCGCCGACCTCAAAAGCTTTGAGAATATTATCGTAAAAATCCTGCTGCTCAAATGACTCATCATTTTGCATGAAGGGATATAAATCAGCCAACATTCCGCAGGAAGCGTCAAGCGGTGAATATTGCCAGCAAAAATCAATCATGTCAGGGCCTTTCCCGGCGCTGATTTCGATTTTGATTTGCTTAAGGGCTTCGTACGAGTCCGGGTAATTCTCCATATAATTTACAGTCTCAATTTTTACATCGGGATGATTCTCATTGTACAGATTTACCCATCGCAGTAAGCTGGACGATTCCCCCTGAAAAGTTGCCAGCGTCAAAGTTTTTGTCTCTGCCTCTGCAGATGGCTTTGCATTACAGCCACTAAATAGGAAACACAGCATCAGTAAAATCCATAAGATATGCTTTTTCATCCTGGTATTCCTCACTTAACATTTTCAGTCTATTTTCCCGCCGGAATGTATTTTAGATAGTAATCGTCTCCGGACCATCCCATCAGAAGCAGCCGCCCATCAGCTAAAAATCCGAGAGGGTAAAATTCCGAACAACTGTCGAAACCAATATCGGATAACGGCACACGGTTTTCCATGACTCCATTTTCATGATCATAAGCCCAAATTCCACTGTATGGGCTGAACAGCAAAAGATTGGTATCTGTGCCGCTGAACATGGAAGTAAAAATCTCACTGTCCGGAAAGCAAAGGGCCGAATCTTCCTTTTTTACGACACCGTTTTCCACATCGAGTTCGCCTATTTTCAATTTGTCATCCCCTTCACTGTAAACGAGATAAATCCGGCCGTCCTTCCCGGCTGCGGCTTCATATATCCATCTGATTTCAAGGGATTTCGGGTTAAACCTGTGCTTAAGCTCCCCCTCACTGTCAACGATTATTCCATCCCGGTCTATGGGCCAAAGGAAACAATATGTACCGTCCTTATCAATCAAAAAGCAGACCGGCACCCTTGCTGTTTCAAAATACGCGGATACATCCATCACTTTGTCAATCTGATAGTCTTCATCAAGACGCCAGATAAACCACTCCTCACCACCACGGCTCATAAGCAGGTGAATCCTCCCATAGATATCCATGGTAATATTGCAGACATCCAGTCCTTCCGGATTATCAATATTGGCCCGGCTATGCTCGTCCGCGCCTATCGGCATCACATATAAATCCAGCCCGCCATATACAAGATATATATTGTCCCCGTCGGATCTGCAGCGACGCATAGCGCTCCCCAGATTAATACCATCCTCGCCGTGATAATGAATTTCCTCCCCCTTGGTATTTACGGGAACCTCTAAGGGCTGGGGTAAATCTTGGAACAATTCATGATTTTCACTATTTTCATCATCCTCCGCTATGTCACCAGTTCCTGCTATCCCCTCGGTTTCCGCATAGCCCATATTGACTTCTTCACCAGTGCGGCTGGCAACGTTTTCCATTGAAGGAATGTCGCTCTGCCCGCAGCCACATAAGACGAATATACCAACAAACAACAGAATAAATGCATATATGTCAATTTTCCATCTTTTCAAAAAATACATTAATCTCTACCTCCTCCCCCTTATGAGTATGGCCCTCCACTTTTTCCGCCGAGGCTTTCAGAGCTTCATATTTTTCCTGATAAGTCGAAAACGAAGTTCTTGTAAAGCCGTAAAATACTCCATCCCAAAAGTAAGTCAGCGCAAATGCTCTGTTGTCCCCCTGCACAAAAATGAACATAGCATTCTTACCTAAAACATCATCAACACTATAATAAGAATAATAGCAATCTTCATAGGTCAGCTGCAATTGTTCTTCTACAAAGGAAATTGCACTCTGTTTCAATTCCGGCAGAAACGCATTTACTTCTGCAGCGGCAACGGTTTCTTCCTCCATATTTCCGCCGGTTCCTTTTGCATAGGCTAAGCTGCCATCTTCTGTGTCAATATAGAAATAATAGTATTTCCGGTTAGGAAAATCCGTCCAATTCACATGGTAAAATCCCGCCTCACCCGCTATCGGAGCATCATCTTCTCCCAAATAGTGATTGCATTCCAATCCGTTTTCAGTAACGCCATATAAGTTAATCAGCCATCCTTTTGCGATTTCCACCGCCTCTTCTTCCGTTATACCGCCGCTTGCCACAATCTCCTCTATCTCTTGTTCCTCAATTTCTTTCTGCTGCGCAAGCTCGTCTGCGAATTCTTCCTCGTATTGTTTTGTTACCGCGTAATCTCTTTTCACATAAAAATCTATAACCTGCAGCAATTCCTCATCTGTCAGTTCCCTGTCCGGCAGATAAAAGGTACTGCTTGGCACCAAAAAGCAAAATCCAAGTCTTGCTGCTTCTTCTACGCTTTCTGCCTTGGCCAGCTCTCCCTCTGGGAAAGTACCCTCCGTATATTTGGAGAGGAGTTCTGCCATTTTTCTTTTTTCCTCTTCGGTAAACTCTCTGGAAAAACTGTCTATGTTTGCTTCCTGAGTACTCAACTCATCTACCATCTCTGTCAATTCTTCTTCCGGCACTTTTTCCATGCGCTCCTGTATGAATGAATTGACAAACGCGCGTACCGGAATACTGAGCGCTCCCGACAGGATGGCAATAAGTACAACTGCTGCCGCCACATTGGGAAAATAATATTTTTTCTTCCTTGTGCGGTTTTTTACATTTTGAATAATCTCCTTTTGCATTTCCTCTTTAATCTGTATAGTATTTACTGCATCCTGTAAATGTTCTACTTCCCTCTTCATAGCATCGCTCCTCTCTAAAGCTCCACATCCTTGCTGTTTTCCTTCACACAACATTACAGCGTCAGCCTCAGCTCTTCCCTGCCCCTTTGCATACGCTTTTTTACCGCCTGGACGGATATGCCCAGCATTTTGGCAATTTCCTGGCTTTTATACCCCTCGATATAATACAGGTAAATAACAATCTTCATTTTATCCGGCAGTCTGACCAACGCCTCCAACACCTCGCTCTGCTCCGGCATTTCACAGGATGCGGTAATTTCTTCGATGTTGATGTGGGGATGCCTGATCCTCTGTCTGTGAATATCACGGCATCGATTCGTCGCTACTTTAATAAGCCAGGCTTTCTCATGCTCCTTGTCTCGAAAATCAACTGCTTTTTCTATGTAGCGACAGAACGTGTCCTGCAGTACGTCCTGTGCGTCCTGCTCATTGCACAGGATAACCATGCAGATTTTAAAAAGCATGTTGCTATATTCCATTACCAGGTTTTCTACTGACATTTTCTCATCTCCTATATATTAAACACGCAGAAGGATGGCAAAAGGTGACAAAAAATCACCAACCACCAGTTAACTGGTGGTTGGGAATAGGCCCTGCATACAATACAGCTGTTTTGCTAATAATTACGCCCGAAAATCAGTTGTTCTGCATCTGATGCTGAAAAGCCAAGGTTTCCGTCAGCTGGTTACTCTCATTATAAGCATATTTCCGCTTTTCCGCAACCATCCTCGCCCATTTTCCCTAACGGCTGCAGTGCGGTTGCACATCCGATCGGTTGATGCCATTGGGGCGGGGGCAGGAAAGCAGAAATAAAAAATTTAAAATTGCTTTCTTGACTTTTTTAATAAAGATTTGATATACTTATCAAGTCAAAAAAATAAATACAGTCATTCAACGACACATGTGGTGCTTTGCACGTAAATCTGATTACGGTACACGAAGTTACTGCATGTGGAACAGGTTTGATTTCTTATGTGGCACATGCAAAAGCATGTGCTGTTTTTGTCTGTAAAAACAGGAGGTTATTATGCAACAAAACAATTACTTGGGAACAGAGAAAGTCGGTGTACTGCTAAAGAAATTTGCAATACCATGTATTTTCTCACTGATTATTTCCTGCCTCTACAATATTGTTGACCAGATTTTTGTAGGGAATGGAGTCGGATATCTGGGAAATGCCGCAACGGGAGTTATCTTTCCGATTACGGTTATCGGTTGGGGAGTGTCATTGTTTTTCGGCGATGGTGCGGCGGCTGATCTGAGTGTTTCTTATGGAAAAAATGAAACGAAAGATATCCATTCCAGTGTGGGAAACAGCATACTTTGTTCTTTTCTCTGCGGCGTGATAATCATAGTTATCAGTTACCTTTGGGGGGATAACCTGTTACGTCTGATCGGAGCAACGGACGCAAACTTATCATTGGCGCATGACTATGGTTTTATCATTTACTTTATGATGCCCTTAGCTCTGGTCCAGAACACGCTTGCGTCTATCATACGCGCAGACGGAAGCCCCCGCTATGCTATGTGCGCCATGTTAGTTGGTGCAATTATCAATATCATAGGCGACCCAGTGGCAATTTTTGTTTTAGATTTAGGAATTAAGGGAGCTGCATACGCAACAATATTAGGTCAGTTTGTCAGCTTTATTATATGTATTTTCTATTTGACAAAAAGCAGGACATTCAAAATTTCCTTTAGAAGTTTTTGTCCTAATATAACTATTTTAAAACGCGTCATGGCTCTGGGGACCTCCAGTTTCCTCACACAGCTATCCATCGTGATTATCACCGTCATAAACAATATATTACTGGTAAAATATGGCGCCGCTTCTGTTTATGGCGCAGATATTCCTCTGGCGGCGTTTGTCGTAATCATGAAATTATTTCAAATAGTCTTAAATATTGCCATCGGCATTGCTGCCGGAGCGCAGCCGATTGTGGGCTACAACTACGGCGCAAGGAAATACGACAGGGTACAAGAACTTTTAAAACTTATTATCAAATGGACCGTCATCGTCTGCGTAGTATGCACGATCCTGTTTGAAGTATTTCCACTCATGTTCATTCAAATGTTTGGTGCGGACGGAGAATTATATACGCGATTTGCCGTTTTATGCTTACGCATTTACCTTTCTTTAATAATTTTTACATGCGTGCAGAAGGTTTGCGCTATTTTCCTGCAATCCATAGGACACGCAAAAGCAGCGGCTCCTTTATCAATTTTGAGAGATGTACTATTGATTATTTTTTCAATTATTGTTCCCATTTTCGGCGGCGTTACGGGTATTTTCTGGGCAGCCCCTATTGCTGATGTTATTGCTATCGCCATTACAGGTATTGTCATGGTAAGATTGTGGAAATCTTTGGGACAGGAAGAACAGAGCTTACCGCCGGAAGCAAACACGGAAACAATACAGGCTTCCTCTCCCGGCGTTATCATTACAATTGCCCGTGAACACGGAACAGCCGGAAAATATATTGGTCAATTAGTCGCTGAAAAATTGAATATTCCTTGTTATTACAAGGAAATGACTGCGATTGCGGCAAAAGAAAGCGGACTTGCCAGTGAATTTATTTCAAATATCAATTCAGATGAAAATGCAGTCATGCGTGAATTATATTTAAGCACCCGTGTTATACAGCAAGCCGTCATCGCACAGGATAAGGTCATAAAAATGATTGCGGAAGCAGGTTCATGTGTTATTGTTGGACGTTCAGCCGATTATGCCCTGCGTCATAGAAAAGACCTGGTGAGAATTTTCATATATGCGCCTAAGGAGTACCGTATCAAAAAGGTCATGGAAATGTACGGGGATACGCAAGATGAGGGCAAACGGAATATTGAACGCTCCGACACTGCCCGGGCAGCCTATTACAAAAATATATCCGGGAAAAAATGGGGTGATCCGCATCAATACGAGCTTTGTATTGATAGTTCTATCGGCGTTCAAAAATGTGCTGATGTTATAATTGAATATATATCGAACAAGAATAAATAGACTCCTCAAGCCAGTCCGCTACCCGGGCTGGCTTATTGCAAATCTCATGTCAAAGCCGCCCAATACGTCCATTTTACCGCCGGTTTGTAACCGATTTTTTTATAGAACTCATTTTCCCCGCCGGTCATATGTGTCGCGCCCAATTTCTTTGTTCTGCGATATAGCTCTGACAATGCGGCTGATGCCAGCCCTCTGTTCCGGTATTCCGGGATCGTACAAAGAGGCTCCATGTAGGCCAGCTTATTCTCCGGTGTCCACCACATTCCTGCATAACAGGCATACTCCTCCTGTTCATCGGCAATTGCCACCGCCAGCTCGCTTGTTGCATGCGGAGCCACCTTCAGCAGATAACCGGACTGCTCATGCTGATGATCCCATGGTCCTTCGCTTTGTTCATGGTCAAACCCTTTCCAGCAGCACTTACTTGCTTTGCCAATGTCAAATTCCTCCGGGTTCACAAAATGAAACCCTTCCGGCAATGGATAATCCAGCGCCTCCTCAAAATCAAACTGCAGATCCGTTGTCTCCCAGACTTGACAATACCCCTGCTGCATTGCAGCATTCATCAACGCTTCCTGCCCGCCAAAGAGGACCAATTGCCTTTTTCCGTCTTTAATTGGCATATGCTTATCTGCATATGCAATCATCTCTGGCGCCAGTTCCTCGTATCCCGGCTTTAAGCTGAAATAAATATCTGTCATGGGCGATTCGTAAAAACAAAACGCAACTATTTTACCATTATCTTCCCAAATTCGATTTTTAAAAGAATATGTTATATCCATCCAATATGCAAACGAAGAAAAGGCATACTCAAAAAACGGGGCCGGCACACCATTTCTCCAATCCTTTTCATAGATGTCCAGCATAAATTGGTATATCTTTCCACAGTCTGCCAGCACACTAAATTGTCTCGTTGTTATATTTTTCACTTTTTCCACACCTCCGATCAATTTTGCAGAACTCATAAATGCCTATTCCGGTTGCCAAAGACAGATTCAGCGAGTCAATAGAATGTGTGTGGGGAATCACCACGCTTTTACCCACATTCGAATAGCTTGCGTCCAGGCCGCTCGCCTCATTTCCAAAAATCAATGCGTACGGTTTATTCTCCGAATGTTCAAATGTTCCAAGCTGATACTCGCCATTTAACATAAAGGGATAATTCTCCCTCTCGCCGCCATATTCCTGATAATATTGATTAAAACACGAAAAGTATTCAAAATTGATTTTGAATACTGCGCCCATTGACGCTCTGACTACCCGGGGATGAAAAATATCTGCTGCCGGTTCAATCAGCGCCAAATTGGTGATGCTAAATCCCACACAGCTTCTGATAATCGTACCCAGGTTACCCATATCGCCCGGATTCACCAATACTACATGGTTCGCATTATGCTCTAACCTGCAATGATATTTTCTGAAAACACCAATCACAATGCAGTTTTCCTTATCACGCAGTTTTTCCATGTGCCTGTCGCTATATACTATTTCTATTCCGGCCTTTCCACACTCCTGTTCCATTTTATTCTGAATCTCTGCTTTCGCATTCGAATGCAGTAAAATCATTTCTACCATTTCCGGTCTGGTCTGCAGCAGTTCAAATGTCGGAAAGGAACCAAGGCAATATGAATAAGCATCTTTTTTTCTGTATCTCTTTATCTCGTTTACAGTCATCGCCTGTCACCCAGATAAACTATATATTACAAAACCGAATATTTCCAGTCTTCAAAATGACTATAACCATTTGCGCATATAATTCTGCGCATACAAAATCTCCCGGAATTATCGTAAAAATTCCGGGAGATAAGTACTGTATTATTTTTTCTGATAGATTATTTTTTTAATTGTACTGTCAGATAGTCCAAATTTTTCGGCCAGTTTATCTACCGGCATTCCACCATAAAACAATTCTCTGATCCGACTGTTCCTCTCCGAATAAAACCTTTTCGAGCCGCTGACTGCACCCCACTCCTGTTTCGACTCAGACTTCGGGATATATAAGAGCTCTCCTTCAATATAACATTGAATTTCCTGTAATAATCCGGAAGGTAAAATTTCTGCTGCATTCGTGTACTTCATCTTTCCCACTCCTTATTTATTCTATGATAAACAAGTTGCAGAAACAGCAGATTATATAGCTTTAACCGCCCACACAGATTTCTATATAACTGCTATTCTGCATGGGCATCAGGGCTTTTTGTATGGTAAAATCCACCTCTCTCTGTCATCATAAGCATCACCTCTTTCTATACATAACAAATTTTACACTATAAACAGCTTATACGCCAGTGGAAAAAATAACTATAGCTGTTTTAGCTTTTTGCCTGATACAATATGGAAAATAGGACATTCCTCATCACTTTTCTGTTTATTGTACTGATATACAAGAGAATAGCCTCTCTGCACTATATTGAATTCGGCATTCAAAATATCTATACTATGCAAAATGCCGCTGAAATACATATATTTATCATCCCCGTTCCCTTCAATTTGGGATGATGAAACAGGCTTAATCACAAAATGGACTTCCCAATTAGGGTTAGGATGCTCCAGAACACAAATGTCCTTATCACTATAAAAGACGCTCTCCGCTTGCTCCTGTGCAGAGTATTCATTCACAATATCATGATTAGTAAACATATGAAAATGTACCTGTTGAACCTCCTGTCTTTTTCCTCCGTTAGCAACAATCACAAATGAGTCACTATACTCGGGATGCATCTCACATATATCTTTTGCAGCCTCCCAGATCTTCACAAAATACTTGCTATAGCTATCCAACGACATTTGCTGTAAATTCTTAACTGCTCTTTTAGGCGAAATAATCATATGATTTTCATATGAGGGGTGAGGATGATAAAACGCAAGTATTTCCTTGCTGCTATATACTTTCTTCACAGGTATAGCCCAACTACAGTGTTGAAATGCTCTTCCTACAATTTTACCCATAAAAGGGCCTTTCGCAATTTTAAACAGTAACTTCTTAAGCATCTAGTCAATCCTCCACAGATACACACGCAATATCCAAGCCCAGCTGATTCAGCTCCTCTATTGATTCAAACTCTACTATAATTTATCCTTGATATCCTGTAACAAACGAATTACCTCTGAAAATCCCAAGAATAACATACCGCTAACAATCGTTCCTATCTCTGGAAGAATGAAACTTGCAAAAGAAAATTCATAGCCCTGAGAGGCAATATAAAAACTACCTATCGTCCCAATTATCAGTATTAAAAAACCAATTGCTTTTAATACGCCACTAATCATATTTCCCTGCATATCATTCTCTTCTTGTTGCTCTTCTTGCTCTTCTTCTTGCTCTTCTTGCTCTTCTTCTTGCTCTTCTTTTTGCCCTTCTTCTTGCTCTTCTTGCTCTTCTTGCATGATATATTCTTTATATTCTCCTCTATCTCCACCTAGAATCCGCCGTGCTATTTGTTCAGCTTCTTCCGTATAGCCATTTGCAACGGTTATTTCTTTTAACTCTTCATCTGAATATAATTTATATTGATTAAATAGCACTTCTTTATCCATTACGCCAATCCTCCTGTTAGATAAACTTTTTCTATAGTATACTCTAAAAACTCTTCATTTTCCACTTTTTTCTACAGATATGAAAGATTCCTTTTTACTCAACAAAGAATTGCGAAACTCCCCTTATAAAAGCAGAGAGTCTCGCAATCGCCTATTTGATCCTCAATGAAATTTGCAGTACGAACCCATCACTCATTCACCTTCACAAACCCCACACTCTCCCCCGGCACATGCAGCATTCCCTCATCGCTCCATACCGGCTTACCCAGTGTATAAATCGTCTCCTCCAACCGATGCGGACAAGCACACACAGCGTCCTTTTCGGAGGGATTAATCGCCACCAGTATTTTCTCGCTCCCGCTGGTGCGCAGATATACCAACGGGTATTTTTCCGGCTCACAATACACAAACTGGATTGCGCCGAATGCGCACAGGGCTGAAAACTCCCTGCGGATCTTGCACAGTTTCCGTATTTCATTCCAGAGTGATCCCGCGTCAGCCATCCGTCCGGAGACCACGGGGGCGTCCTCCGATGAATCCTGCCGTGTGTAAAGCTTATCCGACAGAGCCTTCGAGAAACCATAATTTTTTTCGTCGTTCCACTGCATAGGCGTTCTGGCGCCTGTGCGGTCATAGCCCCCCTCGACGGACGGAAGCTCCAAATGCCGCATTCCTATCTCGTCCCCATAGTACAGGAACGGCGCGCCGGGCATGGACAGCAGAAACGCAAACACCAGTTTCAGCTCTTCCTCATCCAAATATTTGCGTATACGCTCCATATCATGATTGCCGGACGGAATACAAATCAGCCCTTTCCCGTTTGTCAAGGTATAATTTTTGAGATAGGTCTCCACAAAAGAAAAAGCGTTCCCCTTCCCCTCCCGGCTAAAATACGGATGCTCGCAGCGGAACAAATCCATATAGTGAGAGGGTCCGTAATGGAGCAGAAAATCCATGTGGAATCCCGCCATCAGGGATTTGTCCGGCTCGCCCCACTCAGAGATCAATACCGCCTCCGGATATGTGGTATCCAGGAAATTGCGGACGTCCTGCCACAACTTTATCGTTTCCACACTTCCGTAATCGTTCTTCACCAGAGAACCCGCCATATCCACACGAAATCCATCGCAGCCCTTAGAGAGCCAGAAAACCATAACATCCTTCATAGCCTGGCGGGTCGCCAGAGCCTCCGGAGAGTCTACCGCGCTCTGCCACGGCTCGCTGGGATTGGCAAAGCCATAGTTCAACGCCGGTTGATTGGAGAAAAAATTGACGGCAACGCTGCCGTTTCTCGGATACAATCCGCGCAATGAACCGGAGATTCCCTCATAGTCCGCCGCATCTTTCCAAACCGAGTCCGTCCAGATGTATCTGCCCCAATATTCATTCGGCTCGTTTTTGCACGACTCCCGAAACCAGGGATGTTCCGTGGAGGTATGCCCCGGCACCAGATCAAGGATAACATGCATGTTGCGGATATGTGCCTCCCGAAACAGACGTATTAGATCTTCGTTCGTCCCATAGCGCGGTGCCACCTGACAATAATCCGCCACATCATATCCCGCATCTCCGAACGGCGACAGATAACAGGGATTCAGCCAGAGAGCATTGCATCCCAAGTCACGGATATAGTCCAGTTTTTCAATAATACCGGGAATGTCTCCTATACCGTCCCCGTTGCTGTCATTAAAGCTCTGCGGGTAGATTTCATAAAAAATACTCTGCTCCAACCAGTGCGTCATATCTTGATTCCTCCCTTTCTCTTTTATAGGTTTTTCTATATCATCTAAATTGAATTATATCCCATAAAACACTTTAAAAGTTGCAAAATATCTACACATAATGTTAAAATATCCATATCAGGGTATTTGACAGGGAGGGAACTGGCGTATGCGGCAGAGCTTACAGGAGACAAGAACACAGGGAACATTGATGCGTCCCTTGAAGATTTATCTGATGCAGGAGCCAAACGGAAGAATTGATGTTCCGTACCACTGGCAGGAAAGCGCGGAAATTATTTGGATACAAACCGGGGAACTGAATCTGAAGATTCAGGAAAAATGCTTTGTCGGAAGAGCGGGAGACATTATTTATATCAACCCCAGAGAGCTGCATGGAATGCAGTCACAAACATTGGACTGCACCTATCTGGCTTTTATCTTTCCGCTTTCATGGCTACAATTCACACAGCTGGACGAGGCGGCGGAAAAATATCTAAGCCCCTTGGCGGAAGGAAAAGCACAGGTGATAACGCAGCTGCCCTCCTCCGTTGCCAGACAAGCAAGTATCGGCTTTCAGGAAATATATGACAATTATTGCAGCAACGACGGCAACTGGCTTATGATCAAGGCTAATCTGCTCGGTTTCTATGCCCGTCTGTATCAAAACAATCTGGTAACTTATGGACAACAGGACAATTCCTCTCAGATGCGCCTGCTGCTTGAGATCACGCGCTACATACAGACGCACTGTGCGGAAAATCTTTCTCTGAACGAATTGGGGCGCATGTTCCATATGTCCCCTAAATATTTCAGCGTCTTTTTTCAGAAACATTTTTCCAGAAACTTTACGGAGTATTTGACCGCCATTCGCATAGAGCGCGCAAAAAGGCTGCTGGTCGAATCTGATGCGGATATGGAGCTGATATCACAGCAGACAGGCTTTTCTTCCAGCAGCTATTTCATTCGGATGTTTCGGAAGGCCCTCGATTTGACACCCGGACAATATCGCAAAAAGTTCAGGCTTTGATTACCTGAAAATTTTTCCACTTCCCCGTCTTTTCCCTCCAGATAAAGAGTGCAGCCCGGAGCAGCCAATCGCACACCATGGCCAGGGCAATGCCGATGACGCCCATCTGCAGGACAATCCCCAGGAGCCAGGACAGGAATAATCGCACGGCAATCGTGGAAATGACAGAGACATACATGGTAAATTTCACATCCCCCGCCGCGCGAAGTCCATTGCTGAGCGCGCCGGAAAAGGGATACGCCGCCGCGTTAAACACGTTGTGAATCAGCACCAGCCAAATGACAAGCCGCTTGGTTTCCGGCGACAGCGAATAGAATCGCAGGAACATCGGTGTCAGAAGGAATATCAAAAGATTCCATGCGGTGGATATCAGGAGCGTTATCTTCGTGAGTTTCCTGAAATAGTACTCCGCATCCTCGGTACTCCCGTTTCCCATGCACTGCCCGATGACGGTGATAAATACCGGCCCCATGGCGACGCCCGCCAGAGCGGCCAGAGACCAGATGCTTTGCGCCACGCCGTTGGCGGCAATCTGATATGTGCCAAACAATGCCACAATACTGCTGAGCGCTACTTTCACCAATTGAAAGATACCGTTTTCCACACCGTTGGGTATCGCAACATTCAAAATACTCTTCATCAGACCGGCCTTCCGGCAAAATATCCACTGAACCCTATACACCACTTCATTCTTTCTCCGAAAACAGAGAACCGTGATAATCACTGCCGAAAAGACACGGGCAATAAAAGACGGCCATGCTACCCCGGCCACTCCGGCATTCAGTACAAATACACCGATTACATTGCCAATGACATTGATTGCGTTGGAAACCACTGATATATACATAGTCACATTTGTCTTTCCCAGACTGCGGTAAACGGCCGCACCGGCATTGTAGACGGCAAGCGCCGGATAGGAATAGGTCGAAATTTTCAGGTATGTGATACAGGCCTCCATGACTGGCCTTTCCACTTTCCCAAACAGCAGACGCAGCATTGTCTCATTCCCAATCAGCACCACCCCCGCAATCAAAACGGAGAAAAGGGCGGAGAACAGCAGGAGTTGACTGGCCGCTTCGCCCGCATGCTCCCTCTCCTGTCTGCCCACATACTGGCTGATGACAACAGCCCCACCCGAGGCCAACGCCGTAAACAGATAGATAAATATGGTATTAAACTGATTGACTAGCGAGACTCCTGAGACAGCCGCCTCTCCCGCGTAACTGATGACCAGCGTATCCGCAAGTCCGACAAACATCACCAGGAGCTGTTCCAAAAAGAGAGGAACAATCATTCTTTTCAGTTTTTGATTGGAAAAAATTTCATTCTCCTTCATTAGGTCCTTCCTTCTCAATAAGGCCAAGACTGTCTACCCACTCCATAACCGTTTCCTGAGAATCACTGCCGCGTAAACGCTGACCGGAAAGCCACTCGGCGCCACTCGTAAGCTGTTCCAGATTGGCTGCGCTGGAACCTATGCCGCTGCTGCCGGAGGTGCAAAAGGGCACAATCGTTTTTCCGGAAAAGTCATAGCCTTCTACGAAGGTGCTGACAATTCTCGGCGCGTCTCCCCACCAGATGGGGTAGCCGATAAACACAATATCGTACTGCTCCATATTCTCCACCGAACCGGAAATCGCCGGACGGGAGCCGGGATCGTTCATTTCAATGCTGGAACGACTGTTGTTATCATTGTAATTGAGGTCCGCATCCGTGTACGGCTCTTCCGGAGTGATTTCATATATATCGGCGTTCAGACCATTCGCAATGTGTTCTGCTACGCCCTTTGTCGTATTGGTGGCGGAAAAATAGGCCACCAGTACTCTGTTCTCCTGTGTCTCGGAAACTTCTGTATCTTTCTCATCTTCTGCACTGCTATTGTCCATCGGCACAGTGTCATCTGCGACGGTTTCCGCAGAATTTTCTTCTGCAGTATTCTCTTCTGCGGAAGACTGTTCTACTCGGTTTCCTTCTTCGGAAGACTGTTCTGCCTGATTCGCTGCATTTCCGCAGGCGGCAAGGCCCAAGATCATAAGCAAAGAGAGTGCGATTGCAATTGTTTTTTTCACAGTGATTACCTCCCAAAAATATAAGTGCAGTATGGAGTACTACGCCCCCTCCTGCACTTACATTATACTTGCGCTTTTGAAATATATCAAATACCTGGTTTTTATGCCTCTTTCATGCCTAAAAAGCATTTTGCAAGCTCAATAAATTTTGTCGCGGCCAGGCTGAACGGCTGTCCGCGTTTCCACGCCAAAACGCTCGTCGCCCTAAGCTCCGGATACAGCGGCCGATAAGCTATCTTGGAGGAATCCCAAAAGGGCACGGCCCCCTCGATAACCAGCGAATACGCCAACCCCTGATTTACTATCACTGCGCCGTTGGTACTCAGGTTGCTGGTAAACAGGACATTCAGATTTTTGTAATGGTCGCCAAACCAACTGGCCAGCTCGCTCTGCACCTGCATACGTCTCGGAAGTATCAACGGCAATTCCAGCAAATCACTTGCCGTGATAAATTCTTTTTCCGCCAGCGGATCATTTGGCGGCATCAGAACTACCCACCTCTCCTTCCTGCTCATGCGGATAAAATCATATTTCTCCATGTCTATCGGTTCCAGGAGCAGGCCGAGATCAAGAAGTCCCTTATCCATCTGCTCCTTCACCAGATCCGCCGTTGCTGTAAAGATATCAAAGGTAACGCGGGGATATTTCCGGTGAAAATTTCCGAACAGCTCAGACAGCAACTGTACAGAGGCAATTTCTCCGCAGCCGATGGAAATCTTACCCTCCACCTGTTCCTCCTGCTCAACCAGCTCCTGCTCCGCCTTATCCACAAGCTGCAGGATCTCTTCCGCGCGGCGGCGAAGCAGAATGCCCTCGTTGGTCAATCTGATTTTGCGGCTCCCCCGGTCAAACAGTTTTACGCCGATCTCCTCTTCCATCTGCGCAAGCTGGCGGGAGAGCGTCGGTTGTGTGATATGTAAAACCTCCGCGGCCTTTGTGATGCTTTCCTCTCTGACTACGGTCAAAAAGTAACGAAGAACTCTGATTTCCACCTATACACTCCTTTTACTTTCATTCACGCTCTATTCGCTATTTGCCTTTTAAGTAATGTATCAAGGGAAACTCGGCTCACTCATCTATTTTGACAATCCTCAGATTTGTAACCGTCATTGTATAGGGCACCTTCTCCTCACGTTTTCCACAGTTAAAAACCAGCGCCACATTTTTATCCGTCTCCTCCGTCATGGTAAACACGTCAGAATAGTGCTGCGTTTCCTGGGTATAATCCGCACTGCCCGACGCGTATACGCCGTATGGATCATAGTTCTGCTGGAAATGATAGGGCAGAGTAATATCCGTCGTGGCCGAGTAGTCAAAAGATATCTCATAGGATGCCCCCTGCTCCAGCGTAAGGCCCACATAACTCCCTTGAATGTACCACTCCTCATCTCCTGATTCCGTGACCTCTATGGACACCCCATCCGAAAGATAGGATATCGTAGCTTTCGCACTCGAATTCACCCAGCCGGACCAGTTATCTATATTGGCACACAGGTTGTCGTCAGAAACTTCCTCCTCTATCGTCTGGGCAACATATTCCTCTCCCCTGGCAGCCGCAATCATTGTTCCCAGAAGATTAGCCTCCGATATTTTCAGGTTCCTCCGGCTAAAAATCTTATATGCGGTTCCATTGTCCCACCAGAAACATTTGATCCCGTATTCCCTGCAGGTCTCCATATAATATTTCGCCCAGGAGAGGCGCTCCTCGGCATTCCCCTTGTCGGCGCATCCAAACTCCCCGACAATAACAGGAATTCCTTTCTGCACAAAGCTGGTGTACATATTTCTGAGGTAACTGTTTATGGTATCCTTGCTCCAGGTAGTCACCTCCGGGAATTCCTCCGCCGTAAAATAGTAGGGCTGATAAATATGCGCCTCCACCACCAGACTGTTTTCCGCGGAATCGGCGGGTAGCACAAAGCCCCTGGTCACCTGACTGTTTCCGCCCGCACAATAAGTATTTACAACCAAGACTCTCTCAGCGTTGTTTCCACCGGAAACCCTTACGGTGTCCACAAAAAGCTGATTCAGTTCATTCACAATCTCAACCGCCCGGCTGTCCGGATTAACCCACTCGTTTGCATCGTTCAAAATCTCATTGAAACCCTCAAAAATCAAATGCTCATCATACTCCGCAAACCTTGCGCTGACCTGTTCCCATATGGCGGCAAACATGGCCTTGTTCTCCTCGAGATTCGTATCGCTCGCCCTGAGCCAGCCATTAGCTCCCGTGTCATGATGAACATTAATAATACAGTACAGATCATCATGAATCACATAGTCCACCACTTCCTGCACACGGTCCATCCATTCCTCATCGATCACATAGTCGCTGTCCATGTGATTATACCAGGTGACCGGGACTCTGACCGCATTGACACCGCTGTCCCTGACAAGATCAATCATTTCCTGTGTTGTCTTCGGATTACCCCATGCCGTCTCAGAGGACAGTCCCTCATTTTTGCCAAGTTCCGTTCCGGAATAGCTGTCCAGAGAATTGCCCAGGTTCCAGCCAAAAACAATATCCTCCACAAGAGCCGTCGCAGGACCCGCAGCTGCCGTTGTCTCCGGATCGGTGGTCTCCGTTGTCTCTGGGGCGGCAGTCTCCGTCTCTTCCGATTCATTCACATCTGCGCTGGGCTCCTCTGACGTCGGCTCTGTCTGCACAACCTCTGGCGTTGGCGTCGGTGCCGGTTCCTGCCCCTCCGCGCTGGCACAAGCCGTAAGTCCAAACATTGTCATTGCCAGAAGACATCCTGTTATAATCGCTCTTCTTCCCATTTTTCCCTCTCCACTTTGGTTTTTCTTCATGCTATCACGAAGTATATTTCCCTGTCAAGACGCTGTTTCCGGCTCTTTCGGCTCTCTTGTCGCAGCCCATTCCCTCCTTAATCAATATATCCGCTTGGCTATATCTTCAAATCCAAATTTGCGCCAACCTGTGCCTGTTCTTTCGCAGTAGTTTTGCCTGCATTATCTTCCTGGACAGCCTCAATAATGGTTTTCATATCTGTGTCATTCAGATAAATCGTGCCATCTTTGGAAGCAGCAATTTTTTCATTTATAAGTTGTTCAGCCTTGTCATAAGCTGATTCTTCAGATGTCTTCTTGGTAATTCCTTTCTCTGTCGCTGCCGCTTTCCTTTCTTCCAATGTCTCCTCTAATTTTTCTTTCTTCTCCGCCGCCTTTTCTTTCGACTTCTCAATCAGCTTCTCCGAATTTTTCCGTCTTTCTTCACGGAGCTTATCACTCATATTTAACATAAAATCGTTTCTGGTTTGCATTCTGCAATGATATTTTCCGTTCTCATCAATATAACTGTGCTGATACACTATGGTCCAGCCAGTGGCTTTCGCTATGCTTTCTGCCAATCTGGACATAGACTCAACACCTTTTATCATGTCTTTCATATCCTTCTCTTTTTCGGGATCATTCTGCATTTTTT
>CAZKAO010000009.1:0-67043 GCA_964550745.1 uncultured Acetatifactor sp. | reverse complement strand
GCATGAAGGGGCTGGGGCACAGTATTTTGCTGATCGTGGATGAGGAAGGCTGCGGAAAGGTGTTCAGCTTCAACGGAATGCAGAGGTCTCTGGGTGAGAGCCTTCTGGGAAAGAGCGGCGTTGGAAAAATGAGTGTGGGCGTGATGACGGCGGAGGAGACGGCTGCTTTTTTGCGGACCGGGGACCTGAAGCTGGACGGCGACCAGCTTACGGACAACTATGATATGGCATTGTACAGGCCGATCTCAGCGGAGGATTGCCGTGTTATTCTGGAGCAGCTTGCGCCCTATTATACGGCCGAGGAGCAGTTTGCGGGGCTGTACGAAAAGTGGGCCGAAGAGGATGATATGGACAGGAAGGCGGAATATGAACAGGCTTTGGAGCAGCTTGGCCGGGAGGAAAGCCTGCCTCTCTATCAGCTATATACATATAACTGCGACCATGCGACCAGAATGCTGATATCTGCGATTGACCCGGAAATGCGGGAGTACACGCAGCGCTCATGGCATATGACGCCGAACGGAAATCTGAAAGCATTTGGAAAAAAGGCGGAGAACTGGGGCGTTATGACGCTGGGTGAACAATCTTTTTTAGAAAGAATATTGTTTTTTCTGGTGATTTTTTGATTGTATATATGGATAAAACGGGCAGGAGGGCGTTGTTGAGGATGAGGGTGAAACATTGGATGGATATACCATAGAGAAGAACAACTTAAAGAGACTGTTGATAGGTTCGAGAATGATTGAAATCTCATACGGTGAAGTATTCCGCCTGCTGCTTGAGCAGAGGTTTGACAGGGATGGAACGGAGGAAAGGCCGTTTTTGGCGCTGCTGATAGATGCTCCTTGCTGGTTTGGGAACATAGAGGAATGGAAAACCAAGACAATGATCTTTGACGGCACAATGGCGGCTGGCGAGCGGGAGGACTGCCTGCTGGCTTATGAACTGGCAAAGCTGAGATATAACAATCTGATTCGGGTGGAAAATGTAGAATTCCTTGATGACTGCATGGCAATTACATTTGAAGGGGAAAATATTCTGTCCATCGCTTATTGTCATGAGTCGGATTATGCATGGATATTGGAGGAAGTCAGCTCAAAAGCAGAGCAGGAGAGACTATCCATATGCTGTCAGGGGAATGAATTGGTTCAGAACAATATGGAGAACTGAGAAGATGGATTTTTGGGAAAATTTAAGACAGCTATATGCAGTGGAGGAACTGCAGGGATATACGGAGGCAGAGATTGCCTCAGTGAAGGCATACTTCGGTACATTGCCCCAGGTGGTGGAGGAATTCTGGCGCAGGGCAGGGCGCACAGAGGCGATCCATCATGTGCAGGATATGTGGATGAAGCCTGAGAATTTTCAGAGATGGGACTGGATGAGAAACAGCGACTGCCTGATTTTGCTCAATGAAAATCAGGGTTGCTGTCGGGCCGGAATCCGCAGGTCAGACCTGGACAAGGCAGATCCGCCGGTATATGTGACCAAGGACGACCAAAGCTGGAAATTGTGCGCTGATACCACAAGTGAGTTCCTGCAGGCAGCGCTGGCTTATGAAGCAGTGTTTACCTATTCCTTTGGGCCGGAGGATTTTGTCCTGTGGCTGACCGAGGAGGAGTTGGAAACCGTTCAGGCCGGGCTGGAAAAGAAACCCTTTGAACTTAACAGCTGGATGGTGGATGCTAACATGAGTTTTTACAGCAATGCTCCGGATAATATGGTGGTTATTATGGATTGCGGGGGAGGAGAACTGCAAACCATCTATGGAGCCGCCAGCGAGGAATCGTATAAAAAGCTGATGGAGGTCATGGAAGGACTGGGAGAGGCGTAAACAGATATAGGTACTCAGAAGGAGAGCCGGGCAATGTCAAGCAAAAGAAATAGAATAGGGTTATATCTCTTTTTCATATTGGTGATAGTGTCAATAATCCTGACCGGGTGCGGGCGGGATGCTATATCGTCAGAGCAGGCAGAGGTGGAGGATGAATCCTCGGAGGCAGGGACTGGCATGGAGGACGAATCCACAGAAGAAGAGATAGTCACCGGGGATGAACAGATTCTTGTTGAGGAGGACATGGCTGCCCCGCCGGAGGACGATGAGGAACAGCAGGAAGAGTACATAGGCAGTATAGAACCCGAACTTCCGGCCACAGGAATGCAGCTTGCTGATTTCGTGGTGGAGGGCTGGGAGATTATGGACAGCGTGGAACTGGATTTTAACGAGGATGGAATCGTGGACTATGTGGGCGTGCAGGAAGTGCCCCTGGACAAGGAGAGGGATGAGTGGTGGAACGAACTCAGTCTGCGTATTTTGTTTGCCATAGCCAGTGATGGTGAGGGGCAGTACCGCCTTGATTTTCAGGACGCCAATCTGATTCGCGCAAGGACAGAAGGGGGGATGATGGGAGATCCTTATGATGGAATAGAAGGGAGTGGAACATCCTTTACCACTTATGCCAGCGGAGGGAGTTCGGATAAATGGTCGGAGTCCCGCACCTACACTTACAGGGCTGGGACATGGTATCTTACCGCATCGGAAGACAGCAGCGGATACGAATGGAATGTGGATAATTATCAGAAAGATGACTGGGACAGTGGTATACGTATTTGTAAAATCAGGGGAAGGACCGTCAATTGTGGCGATGGGTTATTCTATTATGACCCGGGGGTATACGAGTTGGAATACGAGATGCGTCTGGACGAACCACTTACCCTCTATCAGGCAAGCAGGCGTTGGTGGCTTGCGGCGGACAGGATAACGGACTGGGAGGTCAGGGACATTGTGGTTGCGGAGGGGATAGAACTCCCGGAGGATAAAGTAAGAAAGCCGGGTGCATATCATTCAGGGTCTATTGATGAGAACTATGGATTTTATATTTTTTTGGATCAGGAGAGCGAGAAAGAGTATCTTGCCCTGTATAGCTGGCAGGATAAGACATTGGCTGCGCTGGCGGAGGAGGATTTCTATGATGCATACATTGATAATATAAATATTTTAGGTCTTTACAAGGACAAGATTTATTATAGTGTAGGTATTGTGGAGACAATTAGCTACAAGTCAACGTGGCGTGAGGAAACCTACATTATAGAAGACAAACATGATATTGGACAGAAAGTGGTTCGGATGAATCTGGATGGAACAGAAAAGGAGACCATATTTACCTATATGTATCCCGGCACGGACCAGCCGGTTTTGGAGGAAAGGCCGCCATATATGAGTATTGACGCCAAGATCAGTGGCGGCGAGATCGTGCTGGAGGTGTACATCGGTGATTTTTATTCCTATTATCGGATGAATGTGGATGGTAGCGAGCTACAGGAAATGGGGCAGTTTCCCGCAGAATTTCCATGGGAGGAAGAATAAAAGGCTATGCCCGGTTAAGTGTAGCGGACGGATTTGTGGACACAAAGTCAGGATAAGTTATGGAGGAGGGGACTGTGCTGAAACATAAATATATCGCTGTTATTATTGCGATTATGTTTGCGATAATTCTGGGCGGCTGCGCCGCCCCGGCGGATTTACCGGAAAGAACTGTAAAAGCAGATGCGATCCGGCAGACGCCAGCGCCTGAGGATGAGAGGGATAGCGGCCCCGTCATTGTAACCTTATCTACGGAAGAAGAGATCAAGTGGGCAATCTGTTCAGAGGGCTGTTACTGTTATTACAATGGCAGTCTCTACGGGTATCTGGCGGAGGACGGGAAGGAGATAGCCCCCTGCATATACAGTGAGGCGACGCCCTTTTCCGAGGGGCTGGCCTGCGTGTGTCTGGATGGCAAATACGGATATATTGATAAAAACGGGGAGATAGCTCTGCCTTTCCTATATGACCAGGCATCGCCGTTTCGGGAGGGGACGGCTTACTTTTCCTGCGGGGAGGAATATGGGCTGATCGACCGGGAGGGAGCGGTGGTCCTGCGGCTGGAGAACTGTGACAGCATCAGTTCCTTCAGGGAGGGGCTTGCGTATTTTTGCCGGGACGGTCTCTACGGATATATGGACCAGAGCGGCAGGGTTGTCATCCCGCCGGTCTATGATGACGCCGGGTATTTTTATGATGGGCTTGCCGGCGTGAGGAAGGGCGGTTTCTTCGGGCTGGTCGATAAGGACGGCAGAGAGGTGCTTGCGCCGCAGTACAACCGTATCCGCCGGGAGGAGACCTATATCATTGCCGAGAAGGAGGGTACATATTGCTGTATTGACGGAGAGGGCAGAGAGTTTTCACTGGGCGCATGGGACAGCGTCAGGGAAGAGGACGGAATGCTTTTAGTGTGCCGGGATGATCTGTACGGCCTGGCGGACAGTAACGGACATCTGATTCTGGAGCCGGTATATGAACATATCGTTCCGATAGCCGGAAAAGAACTGGTTATAGTGCATAATGAGAATGGGGAATCCGGCATATTGGACTATGCGGGACAGGTCAGAGTACCGTTTATCTACGGAAGCATCTATGCGGACGGCGGAGGCGGCCTGCGCGTTACCGACAGGGACACCGGAAAAATCGGCTATCTGGACGGAGAGGGTTTCTGCGTAAGTATACCGGCGGTTTATGACGGTATGGGAGCCTTTACCGAGGGAAGGGCTGTGGTGATACAGGATGGAAAATACGGTGTAATCCGAAATGACGGAATGCTGGAGCTGCCGCTGGAGTATGACGATATTCGCCTGTTTTCCGACGGTTCCATGGCGGTCTGGACGGGGGAGACGGCAAGGCTGATGGACAGGCAGGGCAATCTGATTCTCACCGGCGAGTATGGCCGGATACATGAGCTGGGGAATGTCTATGAGACAGAGGAACGCAGCGGAACATGGAAAAGCAGAAACTATTGGGACAGGCAAGGGCAGCCGGTTGCCCCCGGTTATTGGCGGTATGAGACGGTACAGGGAGTGAAAGATACTTATATTCTGCAAGATGATACCGGAAACAATATTCTGCTGAAAGCAGGGGAGGAGGCCGGACAGAGTACAGAGAAGGAGTTTCTGACTAACTGGATTACGCCGGAGGCCGGACCCTTCGCAGACTTTGTGAAAAACGGAGCTATCGCTGTCTCGAATGCACATGTTGAAGGGTATATGGATAGATTTGAGGATTTGAGAAATGAGGGCTGGTGTTTCAGCAAGCTGTACCGAATAGAGGGGCAGGACATGTTGTACTTTTATGCCGAGCCCTGGAAAAGAATAAATATCGAATGCAGCAGCGCATTGTTTATTGCCAGAGATGGTCAGGTGGAACAGTTGATAGATGGTTATACAGGCAGTGGTACTCTCGGAGGAGATGAGGTGCGCTTTCTATACGATAAGGAGGAGGACGCATGGAAAATGGGTACAATAGGCAGCTGGGGCGGTTTTGGCGGCTATGCATACGGCGGAAAGATATATACCCTGAAAGACGGCCAGGCAGTGCCTGAGATTTCTTTTATGAGTTATGATCAGACAAAGGGAAACTATGGCAGGGATGAACTGCTGGAAGATGCGGAGCTGTTCTATGACCCAACGGATGCTCCCTACACGCAGGATACGATTCTGGAGGCCGGATATGTGAGGGAATATTTGATTGAAGGCCAGCGGGTGCCCGTGGAGGAATTTCGCTCGCTGGAGGAGCGGTATAAGTATCAGTACTATTTGACGCCGGAGTGGTAGAGGAACCGGCGAAATGTTAGAGGCTATTGAAAAAAGTTTTGCTAATCGGTGATATATATTATATAATAAAATCCAATAATATTGCGGAGGAGTTTATAATGAAATATGCAAATCGAATCTCTGAAATTATAAATGCTTTTTCACCGGCACCCTTGAAAGAGGAGCAGATGGCAGAGTTTTACTGCAAGGACACCATGGAATATCGCACAAGCGATAAGTATTATTCTCCCATCGAGGATATCTACGACATTTGTCGAAATCCGGAAGAGCATAGTGCATGCCTGTTGCTGGGCCATAGAGGCTGCGGTAAGAGTACGGAGCTGAACCGTATGTCAGAGAAACTGGCCAAGGGCGGTTATCATGTGAAAACGGTCAATTGCAGTATGGATCTGGATTTGTTCAGTATTGTATACTCCGACCTTTTTATTTTGATGGGGGAGGCATTGCTGGAAATTGCTAAAGATTTAGAGTGTGAACTGGAAACAGATGTACTGGAGAAAATCAAGAATTTCTGGTGTGAAGGCACAGAGACCATGATATCTCAGGACTCAGGGACGCTTTCACTGGAATCGGGTATGGGAACGGAGACCAAAGGAGTTTTTGCAGGTCTTTTGAATATTTTTGCGCAGATAAAAACCGATTTAAAATACAATGAAGAGACCAGGAAGGAATATAGAAAAAAAATAAGTGTCCGTTCCAGTGAATGGATTGGAATATTGGGACATGTGGCAGAAAAAATCACCATGAAGGCAGATGGAAAACGTCCAGTTATTATTTTCGAGGACCTAGATAAACTGAATCCGGAGGATGCCTGGAAGGTATTCTATAATTATGCGTCGATTCTTTCAGGGATGGCGTTTCCAGTCATATATACGTTCCCGATCGGACTTTCTTATGATACAAGATTTTCGGCCATGGAAAGCTATTTCATAACCAAGACGCTTCCGATGATCAAGATTGAAACGATAGACAATCAGCCTTTTAAGGATGGTATTGAAATCATACTGGAAATTGTGAGAAAACGCGCTAGTTTTGAGCTGTTTGAGGCCAATGTTCTGGAAAGGTTGGTTCAGTACACCGGCGGTTCATTAAGGGATCTCTTTCATGTGATCAATGCATCGGCAAAAAGGGCGGAGCGCAGAGACAGTGAAAGCATTTCCATGGAGGATGCGGAGCGCGCGTTGGAGGAAGTGAAAACCTCTCTGACCAGAAGAATTGAGGAGAAGGATTATCCATTTTTGCTGAATATTTATAATGTGAATAAGGAGCGGATAGAGGATAAGGAGATGCTGCTGAGAATGCTGCAGGCATCCGTGGTGCTGGAATACAATGGGAGACGGTGGCACAATGTCCATCCGCTGGTGGTGAAATTTTTTAAGGAACAGGGGCTGATTGAAGATGCTGGAGAGTAATCAGGAGGGATATCGGACATTAGGATGGATCATAAATAAATCGGAACAGGGGATGTTTCTGGTTATAGCGGATGAACATATACAGAGCGAGATCATTAGGATTTATCGGCAGGGCGCAGTGAGTGTTTATGACTATAAGCGGCACCCGGGGGCATATTCGTTTCATGACTTACAGCAATGGGTGGCGGGCACGCCGGAGACACGGACGTTTATGATTGCCAATTTCCATCTCGCAGTACAGAATGAGGAAAGTATTAAGCGATTGAATTTCAGCAGGGATATGCTGGAGGGCTTGGGAAAGAATTTCATTTTTCTGGTTACGCCGTATTGGGATGACAGGCTGGCGGTTGGGGCATATGATTTTTATTCGTTTATAAAGCTTCGGGTTTTGTTTCATAATTATGAAATGGATAGTGATGAAGAGGGGGAATTGCTTTCTTTGGCAGACGAGCCGGTGGAAGAAAGCGAGTGGGATTCGGAGGAATCAAAGCAGAAGCTGGCAGAGACATATGATTTGCTTGAGCAGGCCAGAGAAGAGAGGGATAGGGCACATTATAAGGAGAGTATAGAGCTGCTATTAAAAGCGCAGAAAATCAAGGAGAAATTACTTGGGCCGGAGCATTTGGAGATTGCAGAGATTGATAATGAGCTGGCTGGCGTATACTGGCGTCAGGGAAAGTACGAGAAAGCGGAAGAATTATATGAAAAGAGCCTGCGGATAAGAGAAAGAGTGCTAGGAGAGAAACATCCGGATACTGCTGCAAGTTATAATGATTTGGCATTAACATATGGAAGCCAGGGAAAGTACGAGAAAGCGGAAGAACTGTATGAAAAAAGCCTGCGGATAAGTGAGAGGGTGCTGGGAGAAGAGCACCCAGATACAGCCACAGGTTATAATAATTTGGCAGGAGTGTATGAGAGTCAGGGAAAGTACGAGAAGGCTGAAGAATTATATGAAAAAGGCCTGCGGATAAGTGAAAGGGTGCTGGGAGAGGAGCACACAGATACAGCCGCAGGTTATAATAATCTGGCAAAAGTGTATGAGAGTCAGGGAAAGTATGATAAAGCGGAAGAACTGTATGAAAAGAGCCTGCGGATAAGTGAAAGGGTGCTAGGAGAGGAGCATCCAGATACAGCCACAGGTTATAATAATCTAGCATGTGTGTATGAGAGTCAGGGAAAGCACGAGAAGGCGGAAGCACTGTTTGAAAAGAGTATGCGGATAAGTGAAAAGGTGCTGGGAGAGGAGCACCCAGATATGGCCATAAGTTATAATAATCTAGCAAAATTGTATGAGAGTCAGGGGAAGTACGGGAAAGCGGAAGAATTATATGAAAAGAGTATGCAGATAAGTGAAAGGATGCTGGGAGTGGAGCACCCAGATACGGCCATAAGTTATAATAATCTGGCAGGAGTGTATGAGAGTCAGGGAAAGTACGAGAAAGCGGAAGAACTTTATGAAAAGAGCCTGCGGATAAAAGAAAAGGTGCTGGGAGAGGAACACCCAAACACTGCCACGGGTTATAATAATCTGGCATATATGTATAAGAGCCAGGGAAAAAATAAAATGGCAATTTCTTGTTACTTCAAAGCATACAATATTCTTTTATTCAGTTTAGGAATAGATCATCCGCGTACGCAAATTGTATATGAAAATTTAAAATTCCTATTTGAAATGAGTAATCCGGAAGGCGATTTTGAACAGTGGATAGAGGAAAATCTGAAAAATTAACTGAATTTTAAGGCTACAAAATAATTTATGATGCGCGGACAGAGGAAAACTATGAAAAAACACGCAATCATCCTGATAGGGCTACAGGCCAGCGGAAAATCCACCTGCTATCATCGCATGTGGAAGGACGATTATGTACATATCAATCTGGACACCCTGCATACTAGGAACAAGGAGCGTCTGCTGCTTGAGGAGTGCCTGAGAGAAGGCCGCTCTTTTGTGGTGGACAATACCAATCCCACGGCTGCAGAGCGGGAGAAATATATTTCCGCCGCCAGGGAACACGGATATGAGGTGGACGGGTATTTTTTCAAGTCGGTAATTGCGGACTGCATGGATAGGAACCGTATGAGGCAAGGGAAGGCATGTGTTCCCGACAAGGCGATCGCATGCACCTCCAACCGTCTGGAGCTGCCATCGTATCGGGAAGGATTTGACCACCTGTATTTTGTCCGAATAGAGCGGGGAGAATTTGTGGTAGAGGAATGGAGGGATAAGACATGAATTTTGATGAACTGGATGAAAAAATGAGGCGTTTTGAGCAATCCCTGGATCAGGTGATCTTGCCGGAGATGTATCTGGTAGCGCGGCTGGACGGGAGGAACTTTACCAGGCTGACCAAGGAGATCTGCAAGTTTGAGGCTCCCTTTGACATACAATTCCGGGATGCCATGGTGGATACCACAAAGCATCTGATGGAATGCGGATTCCGAATCGTGTACGGGTATACGGAGAGCGATGAGATTTCCCTGCTGTTTCATCCGGATGACAACACCTTTGGCAGGAAGACCAGGAAGATCAATTCTGTGCTGGCCGGGGAGGCCAGCGCCCATCTGTCGCTATCGCTGGGCGTTGCCGCCTGTTTTGACAGCCGGGTGGTGCCGCTGCCCAACTTAAGGTGTGTCAAGGACTATTTTTCCTGGCGGCAGGAGGATGCGCACAGGAATTCCCTGAATGCCCACTGCTACTGGCTGCTGCGGAAAGGGGAAATGTCTGCCCAGGAGGCCACGGGGATGATAGAAGGTAAGTCTGTTTCCTGGAAAAATGAACTGCTTTTTTCCAGGGGGATCAACTACAACGAACTGCCCAGCTGGCAGAAGCGGGGAATTGGACTGTATCATTCTGTCTATGAGAAGAAGGGCTATAACCCCATTAGCGGTCAGGAAGTGCCGTGTACCCGCCGCAGGATAGAGGCGGAGATGGAGCTGAAGATCGGGGAGGAGTATCAGGAATGGGTGGTTTCCCTGTTGCAGGAGCCACAATAGAGATTTAGTGTGAGGAGGAATATACATATGGCATACATAAAAGAATACTGGGACGGCAAGGAAAAAAGGGCGGAGCAGGCCGTACTCCACACCAGAGAGATGGAAAAAGTCTATGGGAAGGAGATACAGGACGCTATAGAGCATACCACTGTTTACGATGTGGATTTTGCGTGCGGCAGGGAATACAACTGTGAGGGAAAAGTTGCGCTGGAAGCCTTAGACAGCGTTTCCGCTGTTCTGAAAGCGGCGGAAAGCGGTAAAAGACCTCTGGCTGTGCTGAATTTTTCTTCCTACAAAAATCCGGGCGGGGGATTCCTGGGCGGTAGCAAGGCCCAGGAGGAATGTCTCTGCCAGGAGTCCTTTTTGTACAATGTGCTGTCGCAGATGACGGAAAAATTCTATGACTGGAACAACCAGAACAAGAACAGGGCATTGTACCGGGACCGGGGCATGTACACGCCGGGAGTGGTCTTTATGCGGGATGGAAAAACGGCGGCCTGCGACGTGATCACATGCGCGGCCCCCAATATTTCGGCGGCGCACAGGTATCAAAATGTCTCTTATGAGGAGAATGCCAAGGTACTCAGAGACAGGATTAAGTTTGTGCTGGATATCGCCAAAGAAAACCAGGTGAAAACTCTGATCCTGGGAGCCTACGGCTGCGGCGTTTTCGGTCAGAAGGCATCGGAGGTGGCGGGGATATTCAAGGAATACCTGGAGACCACTCACAGATGCTTTGAGCAGGTCATTTTTGCCATCCCGGAGGGAAAGGACGGCAACTATCTGGCATTCGCAGAGGTATGGGGATTGTGAGCATGCTTACTCGAGATGAATTCAAGAAACACGCGGCGGCGCTTCTGGATTTCTGCCAGTATCCTGCTGTGAAATACAAGGTGATGTTTTCCCTGCTGGATACGCCCTATCAGGATGAAGCGCTGATCGCGCTGCGCAGGGATTTTTTGAAGAGCGATATCGTGGAGGAGATGTACCAGACTCAGGACATACACGGGGGCTGGGGGAAACTGCGGTCTAAGGACTATTCCGTGAAAGCCAGGATTCCCACCTCCGGCGTGGGTATTGAGCGCTGTCTTTATATTGGTCTTACCATAGAGGACAGGGACATCCTGTTTATGGCGAGCGAGTACCTGCAGGGGCTGCTTTCAGGCACTGGCAGCGAGGGGATATTTGAAAAGAATGAGCGGGCCAATCCGTGGCAGAACGCCATTGCCTGCAATCTGCTGGAGGCTATCACGCCGTACCATCCGATGTGTGACGAGACTTATCGCCAGTGGCTGTATATTGCAGACAGGGCCTATGAGGAGGGGGAGTACTCCTATGAGAAGGACAGGGCGGCCCAGCATGAGGTGTTTCTGACAAGGGAGAATCGGCTGGTGCCCATGCAGAGTGAACTGCTGCTGAAACGGCGCCGGAACATATCGGAGAGTCTGGAGGACGCCATGCTTCGGCATTTGGGGCGGGGAGCTTATGAACGTGGTTACTTTTGGGAGAAAACGCCGGACAAGCTGCCGGAGAATTTTGTATATAACCAGACAAGGCGATGGTTCAAGACCTTTAACTATATCAATCAATTCAGGGGTTCCCGAATTTATCTGGAGAATGCTGTGGAATGGCTGCTGGAGAATGTCCGCCCGGACGGGCTGTGGGACTGGGGGCCCCAAGTGAAAGACCCCTGGGGATATTTCGGGTATTTTTCCTGCAACAGGCATTACAGCCATAACCGGGTCGTTGACTGCACGATAGAAGTACTGAATTTTTTGAAGCAATATATGGCAAATAATGGTTAAAAGAGGGATCAGGCTAGGAGTCGATGTATCAGTGAACGCAGATAAAAACGCCGAATGTCACAGTATGACGGGTATATAAGCGAAAGGAGAGAATCATGAAAAGAGTAAGAATTTTAGTGTTGTTTTCAGCGGTATTGCTTATGGTTATGGTATTGGTTGGATGCGGCCGGCAAATAGAGGAACCAAAGTCTGCCGAGGAGATCGACACATTTGAATTTGAAGTGGAAGATGTATTTGCGCTGTTAGATGACAGAGGTGTGGTGGTGACGGGATATGTACAAAGTGGTATCATGAAAAAAGGAGCTGCCGCAGTACTGGTAAAAGAAGATGGGACAACGATTGAAGTCATGGTGGGGACGCTGGAGACATACAGCCCGCAGACGGATAGCTACATACATCCAAGTGAGGTTGGCACAGGTGTCCCGGTAGGCGTGTTACTCGAAGGCTTAGAAAAAGAGCAGGTAGACATCGGAGATCTATTGACAAACAGTGAGGAATAATTTAGTCACCATAACGGAGATAACCAGGAGATAGTGTAATGGCAAAACAGGATCTATTAAGTATATTCATCAGTCGCATCCTCCGACACAGGCCGGAGGATGCAAACATAGAGCTGGACGAGCATGGCTGGGCTAATGTGGAGGAGCTTCTGGCGGGGATAAATGCCACCGGGCGGAAAATCGACAGGGAGACGCTGGAGGAGATTGTCAGGACGGATAAAAAGCAGAGGTATTCTTTCAATGAGGATGGGACTCTGATACGTGCTAACCAGGGCCACAGCGTTCAGGTGGACGTGGAGCTGGCGCAGCAGGAGCCGCCGGAGTATCTGTACCACGGCACTGCAGACAGATTTCTGGAGAGCATACGGAAGCAGGGCCTGCTGCCCATGAGCAGGCTGTATGTTCACCTGTCAGGGGATATGGAGACGGCTCATGTGGTGGGAAAGCGGCATGGCCGTCCTGTGGTTCTGAAGGTTCACAGCGGCGATATGCACAGGGCCGGAGTCTCCTTCTATCGGTCCAAGAACGGGGTATGGCTCACCAAAAAGGTTGATGTGGAATATTTTGAACTGATGGAGGAAGCTGACAGTTAAGGGCATATGCGGTAAATGGGAGGATGAGGTTATGGAGATTAATGAGTTTATTCATGAGAGTTTGGAGAAATTGCAGAAACTGGGGATTGACGCTCTGGCGGCTGAGAAGGAGATTGCGAATCAGTTTTTGTTTAAGCCGGATGAGGAGCTGGAGGCCATGGAGCCAGAGCAGATACTGGGCGTCATACTGAGCAGCGTTGGGGCCGGGTTCTATCCGGGGACAGAGCAGATGATTCATGAACTCTATGTGTTTGATATGGAGGTGCCGGACGTCCTGCGGATGTACACTGTTTTTCTGGAAGGCATCTCCCGTATTGCCCGGGGCAGTCTGGAGATCACAGACATAGAGGAGGAGGTATCTGAGGAAACTCTGGAGACGGGAATGGGCACTCAGACGATACGTTTTCGGTGCAATGGAACGGCCTATGAATACAATGCCCGGTTTCACAATGACTGGTTTGATGTGAGGATGATAGCCTTTATGAACCGGGTAATCGGGGAGCAGAACACGGGCAGTCATCTGTATGTCACCAGCGATGGGTATCAGGACTGCATTGTACTCTACCGGACAGAGGAATGGGCAGAACAGTTCCGGCAGTTGTTTGATATGGAGCTGGATCGGCCCTAAGCGGGGGCAGTTGTCCCGAAAAGAGTGGAGGGCATGTATGTACAGCAGAGAAATTGTATCAAGGATTGTAATACTGACAATGGAGGCAGTTATCTTGGCGGGGTGCGGAAAAGGGCAGTCCGGGCAGTCTGGAATGGGGACAATGGGCATTATCGAAACAGAGACTGTGGATACTTCAGAAGATGTAGCAGCGGAACTGTCAACGGGCCAGCCGGAGGAGGGCGTGATGGAACAGTCAACGGATCGGTCGGAGGACAGTTCTGTGGAATCGTCGGAGTCCGAAGCGGAGCAGACATCCCCCGAGCAGACGAAATTCAGCATACCCACGCTGCCTGCCGCAGGACAAAAGCTTTCCGATTTTGTGCCGGAGGGCTGGGAACTCATGGACAGCGTGGAGCTGGATTTCAATGAGGATGGTATCGCAGACTATGTGGGTGTGCTGGAGGTGCCGAACGATGAGGAGAATTGGATGGATTCCATGGCTTTTCGTATTTTGTTTGCGATAGTGAGCGAAGGCCCGGAGCAATATCGTCTGGACTTTCAGAACGAAAGTCTGATTCATACATGGAATGAGGGAGGGCCATTTGGAGATCCCTATGAGCGGTTGACGGCGGAGGGGAATTCTTTTACAGTCAGCGCCTATGGCGGCAGCTCATGGAAGTGGTCAGAGATGTATACTTTTACTTACAGGGACGGAACCTGGTATCTGACCTGGTCGGGAGAATATTCTATGTTTGGGTTATATGCAGTCGATGATGTGATTGACGACTGGGAGAAGGGTGTCCGTACACGGAAGATGCGAAGTACAGATTTTGACGTGGAGAAGGTCTGGATGATGGAGGAGGAGGAAATAGAGGCGGCGGGGTATGATCTTGAATATGAGATGAGACTGGATGAGCCGCCTACCCTCTATCAGGCCAGTAAGCGCTGGTGTAGTGCACTGGATCGGGTGACGGACTGGGAGGTGCGCGAGATTGTGTTTGCGGAGGGAATAGAGCTTTCACGGGAGACGGTAATAATGCCGGGAAGAGCACTTTTTTACAATGATGACTATCATGACGAGAACGGTGTGCTGTATACCTTTTACTGTGGTGGGCAGGACGATCAGCAAAAACATTACCTGGCCATGTACTGTTGGCAGGATAAGTCCCTGAATGTGCTGGCTGAGGAGGATGCCCCTATTGCTAATAGTATAAAAGCTTATGGAGACAAGATATATTACAGCACAGCCTGCAAGTCCGTGGACGATGACGTTGTCTACCAGCTGAATCGAATCAATATGGATGGCACCGGAAAGGAAACGATATTCGAGACGTCTTATGAGGGTCTGTGGATCAACATAATGGAAATCAGCGGCGGCGAGATTATAGTGGAGCTATACGATCCATGGGAGCCTAATCCCGTCTACCGTATGGATATTGATGGCGGCAATCCGCGACAGATCGGACAGATTCCCAGAGAATAAAAAGGTGCGGCGGTTGACCCATCCTTCAAAGGCTTTCTATGCGGAGATGTCAGATAACTGCTATGAAAAAAGGCGGCTCTGTGAGTGGACGTTCGGGGATGGGCATACCTATCTGTACGCCTTTTCCAGAGGGTTTCATTTGAAGGAGGGGGAGATATGTTTTGGCGGGGATACGGAGGCAACAATCTTCAAGGATGGCGTGAACCAGGGACTTATATCCCGGATATTGCGGTGAGGACGGGAATGTGGAGACCTACGAGGACGAGCTGCCGGGAAAATGGGCGGAGTTCTGGGGAATAAAGACTGGAAGAGATAGCGTATGTGGAAAGGTGACAGCAGAGTGCGAGACAGAGGTATAAGAAAACAGATCATTTGCGGATGCGGTATCTTATGTGCCTTATGGCTTGTGGGCTGCGGCGAAGCGGCGGTATCGCCGCAGCCGGAGAACACACCCCAGCCGGAAACTGCTGCCCGGGAGAATCCATATGAAGGCTCCAGTTATGAACTGGAGGATGAAGAGGGTGTGGCGGCGTACCTGAAGAGCCTGGGAATGGAGGACATAAGCCCAATCTGCTACTACGACCCGGAGGGAACGCTCAAGGTGGAGCTGTATTATGACCGGGAGACAGGACAGGGCTGCGGGCTGGAATATGAGGAGACGGAGGACGGACCATACCTGCAGGGATTTGAAATCAGCGGCTATGAGAGCGGTTTGTCCAAAAACTACTGGAATTTCCACAATCCCTACTCAACACAGATCGCGTATGGTGAAGCCTGGCGGATAGATAGAATCCCCTATTTTTTATATCAAAAGACGACGGGGCTTGAGGAAACCTATACCTATGATTCGGAGAACAGGCTCTGTGTCTATCATCTGCGAGGCTGTGTGAAAACAGAGGAGGGAGAGCGCGAGCAGGAGGAACTGTTCACCGTTTCTTTCTCCTACAGGGAGAACGGTACTCTACAGGAAAAAGAGTATTGGTTCAATGAAGAGGTCTTTGGGCACGAGAGTGTGGACTGGAATCCACATTATGTCTATGATGAGCTTGAGCGGCTGCTCTATGTGGAGCATGGGAGGCGGGGAGCCTTTGATACCCGCTATCTGATCTATGAGGGCGATTCCATGATTCCTACGGCGTATTTAGTGCCATATCGTCATTCTACGCAGTTAGATCGTGTGGAGGAACAGGACTATCACAACAGAATAGATGTTCCCAGGGATGGTGTGGATGCGTTTTTGAGCCAGGTGGGCCTGTCACGGCAGGACAAATTTTATGAGTACCAGTGGCACAATGAGTCCTCTGCTGACACCGGAATCTGGTCCCACTCCGATGTTGTTCTTACCTTGTATTTTGACCCGGAGAGGGAACTGGGGTGCGGATATTGGGACTATCCGGGGGAGACGCTTACAGACATGGACGGATTTATGTTTAAGGGATGTATGGAGATAGACTGCAAAGAAAACGATCCCTATGGGGTATTTGCCATGTATGAAGGGGATAGTATGGACAAAATTTATCTGGGCAATCTGCCGCCGGAGGAGTTGCCCGATGCTTTCCCGCATGAGAGTATGTATGTCTGCGAGTATGACGGCGAGAGGCTGATGCGCATATGGATGTATGGGACAGGGTCGGACACGGAGAGGTTTTTTATCTATGACGGGAATAACGATATGCCCTCCTATTGCCTGAATCTGGTTTATGGTGTCACGCATGGCGCCACACTGTTTAAGTTTGTCTATTAACAGGAAGGGATGACCAGGCCTATGAGAAAAGCATTTACAAGATTGTGGCTATTCATAATATGCGGACTGCTGCTGACCGGCTGCGGCCTGGCCGGCGCAGGGCAGCCCCCGGGAAATGTGCCGGAAACTACTACGGTGAGGGAGACTTTCGGCGAAAACGTAGCGCCTGTGGCGGATCACCGTACTGCCGAAGAAATACTGGAGCAGTTGATTGGTGACGAAGGTTTTCGGGCGAGAGTTCGTAATGCCGCAGGGATCGAGGAAGCGGATACAGAGGAATTGATCCTGCAAAAGCTGGAGCAGTGCGAAGAGTTGACACTAAAATCGGAAGCTGTCTGCAGTCTGGAGGATCTGCGTCTCCTGCCCAATCTCCAGGGCCTGGTAATTGACGATGATACCTGGAAGAATGATCAGATTGAAGATTTTACCCCGATTGCGGGGCTTTCCCGGTTAAAGACACTATACATCAGCTATCCCACCGGGGAAAATCTGGATTTTTCTTTTTTGGCGGAGATGGAAACAATCACGGAGCTGTTTTTGGTGGATTGTGATTTGAAGGATGCCTCCTTTCTGGGAGAGATGCCACAGCTTCAGTGCCTGTCCCTGTACCAGACGCCGGTGGCCGATCTGGCGGTGTTTCAGAATCTGACGGAGTTGGTGGAATTGGCCCTTTACGGCAACGGGGAGGCGGAGCATATAGAGGCTGTGGGCAGGCTTTCGAAGCTGCGGGACCTGGGGCTGCAGGACTGTGGAATCCGGGACATCAGCTTTCTCAGCAGTCTGACAGAGCTTCGGGGTGTCAACCTGAATTACAACTCAGTCACGGACCTGACGCCGTTAGCCGGACTTTCCGGGCTGGAGCGGCTGGGATTGGTGGAGAATGAGGTCAGCGACTTAAGTCCCCTTGCAGGTCTGGAGAATCTTTTTGACCTGGCTTTGGACGGAAACAGGATATGCGATATCTCGGCCCTGGCGAATCTTCCCCGCCTGAATCAGGCCGGTCTCTCCGGCAATCAGATTCAGGATTTTTCACCCTTGGCGGACAAGCCGGAGCTGCTGTATGCGTCCGTTTTGGGAAATCCCTGTTCAGATCTGGAGCCCTTGCTGCTGGTTCCCCTTCTGAATTTTGAAAATGGAAATGTATCGGAAGAGCAGCAAAGGGTAGTGGCGGACTGGCTCAAGGAGCAGAGGCCGGATGTGGAGGAGTATGAGTGCATTGACTGCGTGGAGGCTGACCTGGATGGAGATGGATTGTCAGACATCGCATTTGTAGTTGACGGGGAATTCATGGATGGTGATGATACTGATCCTTACACATCTAATAATTTGCGCCGTATGTTTATTCTTTTGCGGCAAGGAGACAACTCATTTAAAGAGGTGGACAGCGCTGCCGTTCATATGAGTTCTCCCTACTCCGGGGGAATGAGGGGAGACCCCTACCGGGGAATATGGATAGGAGACGGGTATGTGCTGGTCAGGCAGGGATGGGGAAGCAGCGAAGGCTCTACAGAAACGGAGATATATTGTTATCAGAACGGAAGTCTGGAACTGCTATGGTATATCTCCATAAGTGACTGTTTTTGGTCAGACGGTTATGCGGTGACAGTGGACAGCGGGAAAGAGGAGAACACATATGTCCATTATGCCATTGCCATGGACGGCCACCGCCTGGTCAGAGTAGACCTTTACACAGATGAATGCCCCAGTGACATTCTGTTTCCTGAGACGGATTTATATTCTGTCTCCTACTATGCCTATCCGGAGAAGCTGCCCACCTGCATGAGCGGTGTGGAGGCATTGGAGTATCTGCGGGATACCCTGGAGGGGGATTGGGAACAGGTAAGGCTGCCCTATGTCTCCTGGCAGAAGGAGAGTTATGAACTGTTAAAAGGAGTGGAGTTGCCGGATTACTATTATGTGATCCGGGATATTTCGGAGGACGGCGGGCAGGAGCCAGAGAAGTTTTTGAAGCGCCTTTATTATCTGGATATGAAAGTCAGGTCGGGAGAGTATTATCATATGATCCGTTATATTGGAGATGACGGGGCATGGAATTATAGAATAAAGGATTTCAACGGCGAGATAGAGGTGACAAACGAATGGTGACAGGGGGAATGAAAAACAGGGTGTTGCAGGCAGCGGTCTGCGTGCTTGTGCTGTTTGGTATGGCAGTTGGCGCCAGTTCTACGATGGCGGAGATTCCCACAGCGGCGGAGTGGCCCGTCGGCGCAGAGCAGAGCCCTGAAATTGCGGAGACTGTGGCGGATCAACGCACCAACGGGGAAATACTGGCCCAGCTGCTGGAGAGCGGGAGCTGGAGGCATACATGGTTTGAAGCAGGGATCAGTGAGGAGGATACGGAGGAAGTGATCCTGCAAAAGCTGGAGCAGTGGGAAAGCCTGGAATTAGGTAACGGGAAGTATCTTCCAAGTCTGGAGTGCCTGCGGCTTTGGCCCAATCTCAAGAGACTGGTGATCAGCTATGACGTCTTGCTTGGTTCTCCGATTCAGGACTTTTCTCCGATTGCAGAACTTACCCAGCTGAGAGAGTTATATATTAAGTATCCTGCTGGGGAAGAGCTGGACTTTTCCTTTCTGGCGAAGATGGATACGGTCAAGGAGCTTTTCCTGGTTAATTGTGATTTGAAAGATGCCTCTTTTCTCAGGGAGATGCCGCAGCTTCAGTGCCTGTCACTGTATAAGACGCCTGTTGATGATCTGGCGGTGCTGGAGAATCTGACGGAGCTGGTGGAACTGTCTCTCTACGGCAACAGGGAGGCGGAGCATATAGAGACGGTCGGCAGGCTGTTGAAAATGCAGGATCTGGGATTGCAGGACTGTGGGATCAGTGATATAAGTTTTCTGAGCAGCCTAAAAGATCTGCGGGGTGTAAACTTGAATTATAATTCGGTTACGGACTTGTCGCCCCTGACCGGATTGTCAGGGCTGGAGCGGTTGGGTCTGGTGGAGAATGAAGTCAGCGACCTAAGTCCCCTTGCGGGTCTGGATAAGCTATATGACCTGGCTTTGGACGGAAACAGCATAAGCGATATCTCGGCTTTATCGGGACTCTCCCGCTTAAATCAGGTCGGTCTGTCCAACAACCGGATCGGGGATTTTTCACCGCTGGCGGATAAGCCGGAGCTTCTGTATGCGGCGGTATCTGGAAATCCCTGCGCCGACTTAAGGCCGGTGGCGCAGGTTCCGCTGCTGAATTTTGGAAGCGGACCGGCATCGGAGGAGCAGCTTAAAGTAGTGACGGACTGGATGGAGAAACAGCGGCCGGATGTGGAGGAGTATGAATGTATTGATTTTTCGGAGGCGGATCTTGACGGGGACGGCCTGCAGGATGTTGCGTTTGTGCTCCGTGATGAACCTGCGGAGTGGGGAGAACTTATAATTGTCAATGACACCCGGCACATGTATATTCTACTGCAGCAGAAGGATGGTTCCTACAAAGAACTGAAAAATGATATCCACATAATGAATCCGGACGTCGGAGGTATGAGAGGAGATCCCTATCGGGGAATGTGGATGGGGAAGGGGCAGGTGCTGATCCTGCATGCATGGGGAAGCAGCAGTGGAGCCAGAGAAACGGAGATTTATCAATACCTGCAGGGGAGTCTGGAACGGGTGTGGACTATACGCGTAGAGGATAGCAGGGCAGAAGGATTTGATGTGACGGTATATAATGAGACTGATGGAACATGGAGCCGCTATGCTCTGGCCCATGACGGCTATCGTATGGTCAGAGTAGATCTGGCAAGTGACGAATATCCTGTTCACTGGGCATTTCCCAGGTTGAGCCTGTATTATGACACCTATCATACTTATCCGGAAGGGCTGCCGGTCAACATGGATACTACAGCGGCGCTGGAATATGTCCGGGAGTATCTTCGGATGGAGGTGACGCGGGAGGCTCTGCCCTATGTGGCATGGCAAAAGAAGGGGTATGAGCTGCTGAAGGGAGTAGAACTGCCGGATTACTACTATGTTGTTCAAGAGGATGGCGACGGGGAGACGGATACCCGTGAGGACTATATCTATTACTTTGACCTGGAAATAGGCAATGGGGAGTATTATCATGTGATCCGTTATGAGAAGGACGGTCACTCTATGGATTACCGGATCAATGATTCCACCGGAGAATTGGAAGATTAAGTACCGCAAAATATACAGGCAGAGCCGCGAAAGGGTTCTGCCTGTAGTAAGTCTGATCTAGAATTCGTTACCCGGGAAATGAGGGATACCCTCAAAGCCGGGCTTCAGATCCTCGTCTGTGGGAATATAGTCTGACATCTCACCATTGTTGTACTTCTCGTAGGCCACCATATCAAAGTAACCGGTGCCGGTGAGACCGAACACAATGGTCTTTTCCTCCCCGGTCTCCTTGCATTTCAGTGCCTCGTCGATGGCCACACGGATGGCGTGGCTGCTCTCGGGAGCGGGCAGGATACCCTCCACTCTGGCAAACTGGGTTGCGGCCTCGAATACGGCTGTCTGCTCCACGCTGGTGGCCTCCATGATGCCGTCATGGTAGAGCTGGGACAGGATAGGGCTCATGCCGTGGTAGCGCAGCCCGCCCGCATGGTTGGCGGAGGGGATAAAGCCGCTGCCCAACGTGTACATCTTGGCAAGGGGGCAGACCTTTCCGGTGTCGCAGAAATCATAGGCGAACACGCCTCTGGTAAAGCTGGGGCAGGACGCCGGTTCTACGGCAATGATCCGGTAGTTTTTCTCACCGCGGAGTATCTCTCCGGCGAAGGGAGAGATCAGTCCGCCCAGATTGGAACCGCCGCCTGCGCAGCCGATGATGATATCGGGAACAATGTCATATTTGTCCAGAGCCGCCTTGGTCTCCAGGCCGATGACGGTCTGATGCAGCAGCACCTGATTCAGCACACTGCCCAGGACATAGCGATAACCCTCGCGGGTCAGCTCCGCCTCCACAGCCTCGGAGATGGCACAGCCCAGGCTTCCCGTAGTGCCGGGATGCTCGGCTAGGATCTTCCGGCCCACCTCGGTGGTCATGCTGGGGGAAGGGGTCACTGTGGCCCCGTAGGTCCGCATCACCTCGCGGCGGAAGGGCTTCTGCTCATAGGATACCTTCACCATATACACCAGGCAGTCCAGGTCAAAGTAGGCGCAGGCCATAGAGAGGGCGGTGCCCCACTGTCCGGCGCCGGTCTCGGTGGTAACGCCCTTGAGCCCCTGCTTCTTGGCATAGTAGGCCTGGGCGATGGCGGAGTTGAGCTTGTGGCTTCCGCTGGTGTTGTTGCCCTCAAATTTGTAATAGATCTTTGCCGGGGTTTGCAGCTTTTCCTCCAGACAGTAAGCCCTTACCAGGGGCGAAGGGCGGTACATCTTGTAAAAGCTCTGAATCTCCTGGGGGATGGGGATGTAGGCGTTCACATCATCCAGCTCCTGGGCCACCAGCTCATCGCAGAACACGCCTTTCAGTTCTTCGGCGGTCATGGGTTGCAGTGTGCCCGGATTCAGCAGCGGTGCGGGCTTGTTTTTCATATCCGCCCTCAGGTTGTACCAGCTGGTTGGAATTTCGTTTTCTTCCAGATAGATCTTATAGGGGATCTTCTTTTCACTCATGTTAATTTCCTCCTCGTGTCATATAAGCGGCGATTTTGCCGTTTATCGGGATGGCAGGTAATTATGACTGCCAAGTATATATATTAACATAGTTTGGAAAAAGATACAATTTTTTTTTGAGCGGAAACCTTTTTCAACGGACGGAATAGAATAAATTTTTGCATACTTACAAAAGGAATATTTTACGATACAAAGAATCTTATACGAAACGCAAAGAGCGATAAAGAATTTACAATATCAAAATTTAAGAAAAATATTTGAAAATAAATCTTGTTATTGAGAAATATATGTGTTAAAATAGGTTTCGTTATAATTACAATATAGTTATTGCAAGAAAAGAATATTCTTGTAAAAATGTAACGAGTGTATTATAATACAATCAAACAAATAAAACACGAGGAGAGATGACTATGAGATTAAATCCGAGAGAACTTGAAGTATTAAAAATTCTGCACGAGAACAGCCGTGCTTTGACATCCACAGAGATTGTCAATTGCGGTGCGGAATTGACCCAGAGTACAGTACAGGCGGTGCTGCGCAAGCTGCTGGCGGCTGAACTGGTAGAAGTGCAGGGTGTAACCCACAGCGGCAATGTGCTGAGCAGAACTTTTGGCCCCACCGAGAAGTCCAGAGAAGTACTGATCCAGAAGTTTCTGGATGATTACAGGGCTTTCCGTACCATCATCAGCAAGGTAGACGCTATTGCAGGCATGTTCGAGATGGACGAGGATCTGTCAAATAGATTGCAGGAGATCAAGGCTATTGAGGCGCTGCTGGCTGAGCTGAAGAAGGAATTAAAGACAAAGTAATTCCAGTAATAAAAAGGGATCATCGGCATATATTTGGAGTATATTTTCTGAATATGAGAGGAAGTATGTTATGCCGGTGGGAACAGCTATCCATGTAGTACAGCGGGGAGACACGGTGGACAGCATCGCTGCATATTATGGCGTAAGTGTTGAGAGTCTCATTCGTGACAACCAAATAATCTATCCATATGAGCTTGCCTTAGGGCAGGCTCTTTTTATTGATCTGGGGACAAGGCAGCCCTATCGATCTCTGCGGGTTACGGGATATGCATATCCTTATATCAATGAGACGGTTCTGGCGGATACGCTGCCTTTTCTGTCGGAGCTTGCGATTTTTTCTTATGGATTTACCACCTCGGGGGAACTGGTGCCCCCGGCGCTGCCGGATGAGTGGATGATTGAACTGGCGCTGCGGTACGGTACGGCACCGATCCTGACACTGACTCCTCTGGATGAGCAGGGACGGTTCAGCAATTATCTGATTCACAGTGTGGTGCAGAATCAGGAGGCGGTGAATGAACTGATTGACAATCTTCTGGCAGTTATGGCAGACAAGGGATATCAGGGGGTGGATATTGATTTTGAGTATATTCTGGCAGAGGACAGGGATGCCTTTACGAGTTTTGTACAGCAGGTGGCGGAGCGTATGCGGATGAGCGGATATCACACCTCCGTGGCGCTGGCGCCCAAGACCAGCGCCGACCAGAAGGGGGTTCTCTATGAGGGAAAAGACTACCGGGCGCTGGGAGAGGCGGCGGATCATGTGCTGTTGATGACGTATGAGTGGGGCTATACCTACGGGCCGCCCATGGCAGTGGCTCCCTTAAACCAGGTGCGCCGGGTGGTGGAGTATGCTGTGACCGAGATCCCACCAGAGAAAATTGATCTGGGGATTCCAAATTATGGCTATGACTGGCCGCTCCCCTTTGTGAGGGGGGAGACGGCAGCTACTTCTATCGGTAATATTCAGGCGGTGCGCATTGCCATAGAGCAGGGGGTGGCGATCCAATTTGATGATGTGGCCCAAAGTCCCTTTTTTACCTATCAGCAGGCCGAGGGGGAAGCTGTGGTGGAGCATGAGGTCTGGTTTGAGGATGTGCGCAGTCTTCAGGGCAAATTTGACCTGATAAGGGAGTTTGGGTTGGGAGGCTGCGGCTACTGGCAGATCATGCGGTGGTTTGCCGCCAACTGGAAGCTGCTGTATAAGAATTTTTACATTGAGAAATAGCTTATGGGCATAAATTCAGTGACATTGCAATGTTTTTATGTTAAACTGAGGACAATAAAACACAGCAAGAAAGGTGGCGGTACTATGAGGATGTACGATATTATCATGAAAAAGAGGAACGGAGGCAGACTGTCTTCGGAGGAAATCGGGTTCTTTATCGCCGGATATACACAGGGGGAAATCCCGGATTACCAGGTGTCCGCCCTGATGATGGCCATCTATTTTCAGGGGATGGATGAGGAGGAGACGCTGGCGCTGACCATGGCTATGGCACACAGCGGGGATATGCTGGATCTGTCCTCCATAAAGGGAACGAAGGTGGATAAGCACAGCACCGGCGGCGTGGGCGACAAGACATCCCTGGCCCTGGCCCCTATGGTGGCGGCCTGCGGCATAAGTGTGGCCAAGATGAGCGGCAGAGGATTGGGACACACCGGGGGCACCATTGATAAGTTGGAGAGCTTTCCGGGCTTTACCACCGGCATCAGCCGGGAGCATTTCATCCGGCAGGTCAACGAGATCGGCATCTCCATCATGGGACAGACGGCGGATCTGGCCCCTGCGGACAAAAAGCTCTATGCCTTGCGGGATGTGACCGCCACTGTGGACAATATGTCCCTGATCGCCAGTTCCATCATGAGCAAGAAGCTGGCGGCGGGGGCGGACGCCATCGTGCTGGACGTCAAGACCGGAAGCGGCGCTTTCATGAAGACGCTGGAGGATTCCCTGGCTCTTGCGCGAGAGATGGTGCGGATCGGCAACGGTGCAGGCCGACATACCATCGCCGTGGTATCCGACATGGATCAGCCTCTGGGCAGGGCGGTGGGCAATGCGCTGGAGGTAAAGGAGGCCATCGATACTTTGCGGGGACAGGGACCGGCAGATTTTGTGGAGCTGTGTATGACTCTGGGAAGCCAGATGCTGATTGCCGGGGGAAAGGCTCAGGAGGAAGGCCAGGCCAGAGCCATGCTGCAGGAGGCTGTATCCAGCGGCGCAGCTTTGGAGAAGCTGGCCGCCTTTGTGCAGGCGCAGGGCGGCGATCCCGCACCTGTCTACGATACGAACCTGCTTCCACGGGCGGCATGGGTGGAACCGATTCCCGCCAATACAGATGGCTATATCCGCAGCATCCGCTGTGATGAGATCGGTGTCTGCTCCCTGCTGCTGGGCGGCGGACGGGAGACTAAGGACAGTGAGATTGATCTGTCTGTGGGTCTGGTGCTGACAGCCAAGGTGGGGGATTATGTAAAGGCGGGGGAACCGCTGGCATATATGCACTTTAACGACCGGGCTAAGGCGGTGGCGGCAAGGGACCGCTTTTATCAGGCATATACTCTCAGCCAGGAGAAGTCTGAGGCTCCGGCGCTGATCCATCAGGTTCTGGACAGGGCGTAGGACCTGTGGCATACCCGGCGTACGGAATGCATATATTTAGAGGGAGTGCAGCCGATTCAGCGGAGGTATGAGCAATTCCATGAGGAAAAAGCGAGCGGACGGCCCCAGCCGCAAGGAGGCAATCATAGATTCACTCTCTCTCCCCAAGGATATTCTGCTGGGAGCCCTGCGGGTGACATTGACTGGCAGCCAGGAGGCATGGGTGGAGAATTACAAGGGAATATTGGAATATACGGAGTGCCAGATCCTGCTGCAGGGCAAGAACTGCCAGGTGTGCTTTGAGGGACAGCGCCTGTCCATAGAGTACTATACCAACGAAGATATGAAGATCAGCGGATGTATCCGCTGTGTCAGATATCAGTAATCTTGTGTGTGGAGGATTTCTATGGTAGGTGTACTGCAATTCCTCAAAGGGTATGTCAGAATGAAGGTGTGGGGCGTATCTCCGGAACGCTTTCTCAACCTGTGCAGTAATAAAAATATTCTGTTGTGGAATATCAGCCGGGATGGAGATATATACACCATGTGTATCAGTCTGCGAGCTTTTTTGCAGCTTCGTCCCATCGCCAAAAAGACAGGAGTCAGGGTAGTCATCTTGCAGAGATATGGACTACCCTTTTTGCTGCCCGGGTTGCTGAAAAGAAAGATTTTTATTGCAGGACTGATTCTGTGCGTGACATTCTGGATTGTCAGTTACCGTTTTGTCTGGGATATCCGTATTGAAGGCAATTATCAGATCACACAGGAGGTTTTTTCGGATTTTCTTGCATCGCAGCAGGTACATGTAGGGATGCAGAAGAAGGATCTGGATATCAATGCGCTGGAAAAGGAGATACGGCGGGCTTTTTCGGAGGTGACATGGACCTCGGCCAGGCTTTCCGGCACCAGACTGGAGATATCCATCAAGGAAAATGACGCCCCGATCATTACGCAGGAGCAAACCTACAGTGGGGGGCAGGATCTGGTGTCTGAGTACAGCGGCGTCATCACCTCGATGATTGTGCGGAGCGGCGTCCCTGTGGTAAAAATCGGGGATACGGTGGAGGAGGGGACTTTGCTGGTGGAGGGGCGGGTGCCCATCTACAATGATGACGCCACCATCCGGGAATATCTGTATATCACAGCGGATGCGGATATTACTGTGGAACATTCCATCATCTACCAGGAGACGCTGCCTGTCACCTATATTCAAAAGGTCTATACCGGACGCACCGACAGCCGGCCCTTTCTGCGGCTGGGAAGCAAGGAGCTTCGAATGCCGCAGGAGCGCCCTTATCTGGTGTATGACACGGTTACGCAGGGGAATACGCCAATGATTCTGGAGAAGCTGTCCATTCCCATCTCCTGGGGACAGTATGTCCACCGGGAGTATATGAATGTGGAGCATGAATACACACTTATACAGGCGCAGGAGCTGCTTACGGAAAAAGAATTGCAATTTATTTCAACTTTAGAGGAAAAAGGGGTACACATTATTGAAAAAGATGTTAAAATAGAAGAGAGTAGTGCATGTTGGACCATGGAGTGCCAGATTCTGGCAGATCAGCCCACGGGCCGGCTGGTGCCCACCACTATGGAAAACGATACAGCGGTGCTGCAGTAGCATGGAGGACAATATGAGTGAAGTGACATTACAGATGGATATGCCTGCGGAGCATATGCAGAAGATTTTTGGCGCCGGGGATTCTTATGTACGCAAGATTGAAAAGGATCTGCAGGTGAGCGTCGTAAACCGCAACGGGCGTATCGCCATCACTGGAGAGGAGCATCAGGCGGGTAAGGCCTGCCGTATTCTGAGCCAGCTTACGGAGATATCCCGAAGAGGTAATGAAATTGAGGAGCAGAGCGTAGATTACGCTATAACACTGGGTATGGAAGAGAAAGAAGAGATTTTGACAGAGATTGACGGGGATGTGATCTGCCATACGGTCAGCGGCAAACCTATCAAGCCTAAAACTTTCGGACAGAAGCAGTATGTGGATGCCATTCGCAGCAAGATGATTACTTTTGGGCTTGGACCTGCCGGAACCGGCAAGACCTATCTGGCTATGGCCATGGCCATCACCGCCTTTAAGAACGACGAAGTGAGCAGGATTATCCTGACCCGGCCCGCTATAGAGGCGGGGGAGAAGCTGGGCTTTCTGCCGGGAGATCTGCAGAGCAAGGTGGACCCCTATCTGCGGCCGCTGTATGATGCGCTGTACCAGATCATGGGTGCGGAGAGCTTTGCCAAAAATATGGAGAAGGGCCTGATTGAGGTGGCGCCGCTGGCTTATATGAGAGGCCGGACTCTGGACAACGCCTATATTATATTGGATGAGGCTCAGAATACCACGCCGGCGCAGATGAAAATGTTCCTGACCCGCATCGGCTTCGGTTCAAAGGTGGTAGTCACCGGCGACAGCTCTCAGAAGGACCTGCCCACCGGCAGCAGCTCCGGGTTGGATATAGCCACAAGAGTGCTGGGGAAGCTGGAAGATATCGCCTTCTGTAATCTGACCAGCAAGGATGTGGTGCGGCATCCTCTGGTGCAGAAGATCGTTAAGGCATATGACGACTACGAGGCGCGGGAGAAGTCACGAGAGCGGGTGAAAGGCAGAGAAAAGAGATACGGACGAAAATAGGTTTGGTAAAATATGGGTGAAAAAAAGAGAAATTACAGATGGTATCATCTGTTGACAGGACTTATGCTGGTGGCTCTGGCGGTGGCCGGAGTATGGCTGATTGGAACGCTTCTCAAAATTGGACAGGATACCCTGCTGAGAAATATGGTGATGACTGCCATAGGTATGGGGATTGTGTGCCTTCTGGTCCGTCAGGAGGCCATCGAGCATATGATGCAGTACGGCAACGAAGAGCATGTAATGCGGTATTTCCTGTGTCTGTGCATCGGTCTGGCGACTGCGCTGGTCTGTGTGTTTCTGCCGTCAGGGGCATGGCCTTTTCTGGTGATTTATGTTGCGCTTGGGCTGTATGGCAGCACTTTTCTGGGAGTTGTGGCGGGTTCGGTACTGCTGATGGTCACCGTGCTGGGAAGTGGCGCCGAGGTCCACGTTTTTGTAATGTATCTGATCAGCGGGATTATCGGTGTAAGCCTGTTCCGCTGTCTCGATACAGAGTTTAAGGTAGGAGTACCCTTCGCCATATCCCTGATGGGACTGATGGTGTGCGAAACCGCCAATGTGGTGCTGTTTGCCAATGAGCGGCTGGAGATGGAGTTGTTTGTAATTCCGGCGGCCAATGTGATTATCAGCGCCATATTGCTGCTGGGGATGCTGAAGGTATTTTCCCAGGCGGTAACCTACCGCTACCGGGTGATTTATATGGAACTCACGGCGCCGGAATGCGAGCTGCTGACCCGTCTGAAGGAGGAGGCCCAGGAGGACTATTACCAGAGCATGCATACTTCCTACTTCTGCGAGCGGATTGCGTCGCAGCTGGAGCTGGATGTGCAGGCGGTAAAAGCCGCCGGTTTCTACCACAAAATAGGTGTGCTGTACCAGAATCAGGATTCAGAGGGCCAGAAGAGCCTGCGGGATCCCAGAGAGATTGGGAACGAGCTGTTTACCATGTTCCAAAAGCAGCATTTCCCTCCGGTCATGCAGGAGATACTGAAAGAATATCTGCTTCCTGACCGGATTGTCAGCCGCCGGGAGACAGCGGTGCTGATAATGGCGGATGCCGTGACTGCTTCCATCATCCATATGCTGGCGGTGAATAAAGGCCGGAAGCTGGACTATGATAAGATTATTGATTCGGTATTTCGTATCAAGCTGGAGTCCGGCATATTGAATCAGTGCAGGATTTCCATGCAGGAGATTACACAGATGAAGAAGATTTTCAAAGAGGAGAAGCTCTATTATGACTTTTTACGTTGAGAATGAGACAGAGACATCCTATGATTTCTCTGTGGAGCAGACTGTTCGGGATGTGGCGGAGGCGGTGCTGGCAGCGGAGCGCTGTCCCTATGAGGTACAGGTTAATGTACTGCTGACGGATAATGCGGGTATCAGGGAGTTTAACCGGCAATATCGTCAGATTGACCGGGAGACGGATGTGCTGTCCTTTCCCAACCTGGAATATGAACGGCCCGGAGATTTTCAGATCCCGCCGGAGCAGGAGGCGGACTGTTTTGATCCCGACAGCGGCGAGCTGATCCTGGGAGACATTATTCTATCGGTGGACCGGATTGCGGGACAGGCTGCCGAGTACGGCCACAGCCTGAAAAGAGAACTTGCGTTTCTGGTGGCGCACAGTATGCTGCATCTCTGCGGTTATGATCATATGGAACCGGAGGAAGCGGCAGTGATGGAGCTGAAACAGGAAAAGATTCTGACAGAGCTTGGTATTACCAGAGATATTGACAATGCAGCGGATGCCTGAGACATAAGGGACTTACGGAAGGGAAGAGAACATCAATGAACCAAATGGAGATAAAGAGGAAACAGCTTATTTGTTATACCTATATTATTGGGATTATCGGCTTGATCAGCATGGGCCGGCTGCTGGGGGATAATGGTCTGGCTTACATGGCTGTGGCCATGGAGGCGGTCAGCATTTTTTCCCTGCTGATGGTTTCCGGCGCATCCGATGTGATTGCCCGGCTGCAGAAAAACCGCAGAAATAAAGGGCAGTACAAAGGAGTGGCACGAATGCGGAAGCAGCTGATGATCATACAGGGAGTTGGAGGAATTCTGCTGACAGTGATTTTCCTGTTGTTGTCAGATCTGCTGGCCGAGAAGTTTTTCCAGGTTCCTCACAGTGTGTCGGCTATGAAGATACTGGCTCCAGTGATTATGCTTCAGGCGCTGCAGACGGTGTTGCTGGGATATTTTCAGGGCAGCGGCAGCCAGATGCCATCTCTGATCAGTGTAGTGATGCGGCAGGGCTTTTTCCTGGTGTTTGGCTCTCTGTTTGGAAAGATGCTGGCTGGTTATGGGGAGAAGGTTTCCGGTCTGTTGAAGAACAGCAGCTATGGCGGTATGTATGGAGCCATGGGGGTTGCGCTGGGAATGCTGGTCACAGAGATATTGGTACTCCTGTTTCTGGTTATTATCTATCTGGCAAGTGACCGTAAAGCGGACGAGCAGAGAAGTCAGGAGGGACTGCGGCGCACAGAAAGCATAGGGGATACGGTCAGAGTATTCTATGGTTCCCTCTGGCCGGGAATCTGTACGGTTCTGCCGGTGGTGCTGGCGGTGGCAATCGGGGCGGCCATGTATCTGGGCAGTGTATCAAAGCTGTATTCGGCTGTTTCGGCAGTGGTTCCGGCCGCAGAATCCGGCGAGGAAATGGTGCCCATGGCGGTACAGGGTGTGAATGACGCCATAGCCGGTTATGGGAGCTTTTTTGGAAAATGTTTTCTGCTCTGCATTGTTTTTGTGCTGATTCCGGCGGCAAGGTGTTTTCCTGTCTATGGAAAACTGTGCGCTGCCGTCCGCAGGAACGACACCCGCTATTGCAGGGATGTGGCCTCCTGTGGTCTGCACTATGCATGGGGGGTGGGACTGTATATTACTGTGACAATGGCAGTGATGGCGCCGCAGATGGCGGCGGGCTTTTTCCCTGGCAGGGACGCTGGTGTAGACGCTATGCTTCGGTCCGGCGGTGTCCTGGTGCTTCTGGCGGTTCTGGCGATTATGTTTTCTGTGATTCTGGTGGCCTATGGGGAGCGTTTTATCCTGATGGGGATGCTGGGAATCTGGCTGATTCTGGACCTGCTACTGCAGCATGTGTTTGTGAAGCTCAGTCAGTACAGTGTGACAGGAATTTTGACCGGGACTATGATGGCAGTGGGAATACTGGTAGCAGGGCTTGTCGCCTACTGTCTCTGGCGGGAGAGAATCAGTATCGACTATATCCGCATTCTGGGGATTCCCCTGATCGGCGCAGGAGTCACGGGGCTGATAATGATGTTGATCACGAGGCTTCTGGGGGCTCATATGAGCCAGTTGGCGTCCCTGGTGGTGGCAGCTCTGCTGGGGTTCATTGTCTATGGAGCCATACTGGTGGTGACTAAGAATATTCGGGAATCGGAAATTTCTATTTTGTACGGAAAGCAGACCAGAAAGCTGTTGGAACGTATAATATCATAAAACATGGCGAAACTATGTGTAAGAGTGAATATTGCACATAGAAAAACGTCTCATTGAGCCGTTTTTCACGGATTGTGGGAAAAAGAGGTATGTGATGAGACGGACAAATGGAACCGGGCAGCATATGGGGATGTTTTGCGCAGGAGTATTTCTGTGCGGACTGATGGGGCTTGTGGGCGGACTGATGGGAGCCAGGCTGGCTCAGCGTTATCAGCCGCAGCCGATCCGGCAGGAGGAATCTCAAGAGGAGATAATTTCGGAATCGGATGTTTTGCCTGTACCCAGATGGCATAATGAAGTGATGGAGGCCAGGGTGGATGACGAAGGGCAGCTGATAGATTCCCCTGTGGATGCGGTGATCAGCATTCCTGATACTCTTCATGCCGATACGGAGTACATTCTGCGGGAAAAAGATCTGTTAAGCGGTTCGGAGGTGGAGACCAGCGAGGATATACCGGATATGTACATCGGTATGAACAGGGAGCAGTTTCTGGCTGCCATGGAAAATTATGCGGCGGCGCCTCCATTGTCCGAAAAGGAGCGGGGGTTTGTGAGCCTGGATGTGTTGTCCTTTGCTCCCAGCCGTGTGGTGGTGCAGATGAATTACCGCTATGTACAGCCCTCAAAAAGTTTTTATGTCATGGCGATTAATGACCTGATTGTGGTCTACAAGGAAGATAGGCAAACAGTGTATCAATATACAAATATCCGTCTGTCTCAGCTGCCGGAGCGATTGCAGCAGGAGATCATCGAGGTGATGTATATTGCGGATGAGGAGAGTCTGTATGACTTCTTGGAAAACTATACCAGCTGACCGATATGATGTGGCGGTGGTGGGCGGCGGCGCAGCAGGAATGACGGCCGCCATAGCGGCGGCCCGGACGGGAGCCCGGGTGGTGGCGCTGGAGCGTAATGACAGGCCGGGCAAAAAGATCCTTATGACAGGCAACGGCAAGTGTAATCTTGGCAACCGGGATCTGCAGCCATCGTGCTATTACAGTGATAATATGGCTATGGCAGCCTCTGTGCTGGAGCGTTTCGGGATGGAGGAGACCATCGCCTTTTTTGCGTCTCTGGGACTTATGGTGAAGGAGAGGCGGGGATATCTCTATCCGGTCAGCGAACAGGCGGCGGTTGTGCTGGATGTGCTGCGCTACGGGCTGGAGAGGGAAGGGATTACGGTGCTGACGCAGGCTTTTGTGAAGGAAATGGTGCCAGCGCGCAGAGACGAACCTGATATTTTGCAGCGGCGAGCGCAGAGGATTAAGGATTCTGAGTGCCAGGGATATCTGATTAATCTGCAGAATGGTGACAGAGTGTGGGCGAAGCGGGTGATTCTGGCCTGCGGCGGGCAGGCGGCTTCCAAGACCGGATCCGATGGCAGCGGCTATGATCTGGCCCGCTTTCTGGGGCACCGCGTGATCCCACCCGTCCCATCGCTGGTCCAGCTGCACTGCGGCGAAAAATACTGTAAGGCGCTGGCGGGCGTGCGGGCGGAGGGCGTGGTGCGGATCTGCCTTAATGAGGGTGGCAAAGCGGATTCTATACAGGATTGCATCTGCCGGGAGGCAGGGGAGATACAGTTCACGGAGTATGGCATTTCCGGCATTCCGGTATTTCAGCTGAGCGGCAGTGTGAACCAGCTTCTGGCGCAGGGGCGGAGGCTGAGGGCGGAGATTGATTTTTTCCCACAGTATGAAGAGGAGGACTATGGGCAGCTGTGCAGACAGCGTCTTGAGAACCTGAAAGGCCAGACAGTTGAGACGTTCTTTACCGGAATGCTACATAAGAAAATCATGAATGTCTGCATCCGACAGGCGGGGCTGTCCCCGGAGCAGAAGGCGGACGGGGCGGATCGGCAAAGGCTCAGGCAGGTCTTTGCGCTGTGCCGGAAACTGCCCTTTACTATCACCGGCAGTCATCCCTTCGACAGCGCCCAGGTGTGCCGGGGCGGCGTCAGCCTGCAGGAGGTGGATTCGCAGCTGCAGTCCCAATGCAGCCCCGGACTGTATCTGGCGGGGGAGGTACTCAATGTGGACGGGCGCTGCGGCGGCTATAACCTACAATGGGCCTGGGCCAGCGGATATATTGCGGGGGAGGCGGCGGGGTTGGCCTGCCAGACGGAGAAAGGGCAGTAAGTTCATGCGGAAGAGGAATGGTAAATCACTATGTTGCGGGTAAATCAGGTAAAAGTCAGGCCAGGCGAGGGAGAGCGGGAGATCCTGCGAAAGACAGCCAGGATGCTGCGAGTGGATACCGAAGAGATTGCGCGGATGGAGATTCTGCGCTGTTCCATTGACGCCCGGAAAAAACCGGAGATCTGGTGCAGCTATACGGTGGATGTGGAACTGAAAAAGACTTCCCTGGAGCCGGGGATATGCAAGAGGCTGGGACAGGCGTCTGTCACCCGGGTGACAAGACAGACCTATCATTTTCCCGATAGTGGGGACAGGCCACTGCTCCACCCTCCAGTGATCGTGGGTATGGGTCCTGCGGGACTTTTCTGTGCCTATTATCTGGCTTTGCACGGCTACCGGCCCATTGTGCTGGAGCGGGGCAGGGATGTGGACAGGCGCAAGGAGGATGTGCAGCGGTTCTGGGACGGCGGCGACCTGCTGCCCCAGTCCAATGTGCAGTTCGGCGAGGGCGGCGCAGGCACTTTTTCCGATGGGAAACTAAATACGCTGGTCAAGGATAAATATGGCCGGAACCGGGAGGTACTGCGCACTCTTGTGGCTCATGGCGCGCCGGAGCGGATATTGTATGACGCAAAGCCACATATTGGCACGGACGTGTTGTCCCAGGTAGTGAAAAACATGCGACAGGACATTCTGGCCCACGGGGGCCAGGTGTTGTTTGAAACTGCTCTGGAGGGTCTGGAGTTGACACCGGACGGCGGGAGCATAGCGGCGGTGCGGGTCGGCGGCGGACGCCGGATTCCCTGCGGCCAGTTGGTGCTTGCCATCGGTCACAGCGCCCGTGACACCTTTGAGATGCTATATGAGACGGGACTTGCCATGGAGGCTAAGCCCTTTGCCGTGGGCATGCGGGTGGAGCATCCCCAGAGCATGATTAATCAGGCCCAGTATGGCATGAGTGAGCCTGGGCAGTTGGGAGCCGCACCCTACAAGGTGACAGCCAAGGCATCCAACGGACGGGGCGTGTACTCTTTCTGCATGTGTCCCGGCGGCTATGTGGTCAATGCCTCCTCGGAGCCGGGACGTCTGGCGGTAAACGGCATGAGCTACAGCGGCAGAGACGGCAGCAATGCCAACAGCGCAATCATTGTGTCCGTATCCCCGGAGGATTACGGCAGCAATCATCCTCTGGCGGGGGTGGCTTTCCAGCGAAGGCTGGAGGAGAGGGCCTATGAGCTGGGCGGCGGAGCCGTGCCCGTGCAGCGCTACGGACTGTACCGCGCCTGTGTGGAGCAGGGCTGCAGCCAGGAGGAGCTTGAGCGGGAGGAGCCGCCTGTCGGGGAAGGCACACAGGGGGAACCTCTGCAGCCCTGTATTAAGGGAAAATGGCGGGAGAGCGATCTGAGCGGTTTGCTGCCCTCAGGCTGCAGCCGGGCTTTTGTGGAAGGAATGGAACAGTTTGGCAGACAGATTCCCGGCTTTGATCGGCCGGACGCCATATTGTCGGGGGTGGAGAGCCGCACCTCGTCTCCAGTGCGGATTCTGCGGGATGAAAGCACACTGCAGGCCCAGATTGCCGGGATTTATCCCTGCGGCGAGGGGGCGGGCTACGCAGGTGGAATCACCTCCGCCGCCATGGATGGGATCAAGGTGGCGGAGGCCATTGCCGCTGTCTATAAGCCGCTGTGAGGACTCTATTAGATATCCTGTTATAAAATATCCGGAGGATGTCATACCAACATTGACGGCGGGGACAATTGATGTTAGAATCAGACATATTGACATAAGGAATTACAGAACGTTCCAGGCAAGTGCCGGGACTGGGCAATGAAAAGGAGTTGCGCAATGGCCGGTATCATAGCAGAATGTGAGAAAATGTGAGGAAACAGCAAGATGACAACTGTAAGAGAAACAATCAGGGATAAACAGCGTATCGTGGTGAAGATTGGCTCCTCCTCCCTGCAGCATGCGCAGACCGGGGATCTGGATTATATCCGGCTGGAGAAGCTGGTGCGGGAGTTGTGTGATATACGCAATCAGGGCAAAGATGTGATTCTGGTGACCTCGGGAGCCATCCCTGCCGGCAAAAAGGCGGTGGGCATACGGCAGATCACTGGGGAGGACGAGGTACAAAAGATGGCGGTCAAGCAGGCCTGCGCTGCTGTGGGACAGGCCCGGCTGATGATGACCTACCAGAAGATTTTTGCCGAGTACAATCAGGTGGCGGCGCAGATATTGATGACGAAAAATACCATTGTGGACGATCTGAACCGTTTTAACGCCCACAATACCTTTACCCAGCTGCTGCAGATGGGTGTCATTCCTATTGTCAACGAGAATGACACGGTGGCGACCTACGAGATCGAGATCGGGGACAACGATACCCTGTCTGCCATTGTGGCAGCGCTGGTGGGGGCGGATCTGCTGATTTTGCTCTCTGATATCGACGGACTGTACACGGATGATCCCCATCGCAATCCGAAGGCGGAATTTATTTCCCAGGTGGATGAGCTGACAGAGGAACTGCTGGCCATGGGCAAGGGCAGCACCGGCAGCGATGTGGGAACCGGCGGCATGAATACCAAGCTGCAGGCCGCCCGGATCGCCACCAACTCCGGCGTGGATATGGTGATTGCCAACAGCAAAGATATCGGGATTCTGCACAGGATTTTGGACGGCCGGGAGGAGGGCACACTGTTTGTGGCCCATGAGGATGACTCGTTTGATCTGCCGGAATTTGTCAGCCATCTGCACAAACATTGATTTTATGAAGTGGGTGAAAATATGGAAAAGATAACTATGGAGCAGAAGATTGCCAGAATCAATGAGCTCTATCACAAATCCCAGACGGAGGGCCTGACGGAGGAAGAAAAGGCTGAACAGGCGGCCCTCAGACAGGAATATGTGGCCAATGTGAGAGCCAATCTCAGGGGTCAGCTAAACAGTATCACGATTCAGAGGGAGGACGGCACCCTGGAGAACCTGGGGGAAAAGTATGGCGGCCAGTGAAGAGGTGATTATGACGGGAGATAAGCCGGGCGGGAATATGCCGGACACGCTGCCGGCGGAGAAAAAAAAGCAGATCCGGCGCAGGGTGCTGGCCCGCAGGGATGCGCTCACCAGCCAGGAGCAGCGGAGAGCCACCTGCCTGATTACAGAGCGTCTGCTGGGGCATCAGTGGTTTTACCGGGCGAGGAGCCTGCTGTGCTATGTCAGCTATGGCAGTGAGCTGGACACCAGGGAACTGATCCGGGAGGCGCTGAGGCTGGGAAAAGAGGTGTATGTGCCCAAGGTGGGAGAGGGCCGCCGGATGGATTTTTTCCGGGTCGGAGCGCTGGAGGAATTGCAGCCCGGGTTCCATGGAATTTTAGAGCCGCCGGATACCGCACGGATCTATGGGGGAGAAGGGGCAGAGCGGACGCTGATGCTGATGCCCGGAGTGGCTTTTGACCTGTATGGCAACAGGCTGGGGTATGGCGGCGGATATTACGACCGATATCTGGCGGCGCATCCGCAGTTCCAGACCCGCCTTGATCCGCAGGGAACGGTCTATGAGGATATTGTTTCAGATGATGATCGAAGATATATGGGGCAGGCATATACCATGGCCATAGGCCATAGCTGCCAGCTGGTGGAGGAGCCGCTGCCTGTGGAGGAGACAGACTGCAGGCCCTGCCAGGTGATACTGGTGTGAGAAGAAGTATTTGAAGAAATACAGGGAAAGAGGTGTATTATGGAATTAACAGAGATGGGTAAGAGGGCTGTCGTTGCCAAATATCAGCTCCAGCATCTGCAAAGGGAGGAGAAGGACCGGGCTCTGGAACATGCCGCCCAGGCACTGACAGAGCATGAGGAGGAGATTCTTAAGGCCAATGCAGAAGATTTGCAGAAGGGCAGAGACAACGGCATGCATCAGGGACTGTTAGATCGTCTGAAGCTGGACTCGGGAAGGATTGCCGCCATGGCCGAAGGGCTTAAGCAGGTGGCGGCGCTGCCGGACCCAGTGGGGGAGTGCCTGGAGAGCTTTGATCGTCCCAATGGCCTGCATATTGAGAAGTGCCGGGTCCCTCTGGGAGTCATCGGCATTATCTATGAGTCCAGGCCTAATGTGACGGCGGATGCTTTTGCCCTGTGTTTTAAGGCGGGCAATGCCGTGATCTTAAAAGGGGGCAGCGATGCCCTGGCCTCCAATGTGGCAATTACCAAAGTACTGCGGCAGGCGCTGACAGACTGTGGGATATCTGCGGACTCCCTGCAGCTGATCACGGACACGGACCGGGCTGTCACCACAGCTTTTATGAGGCTGAAGGAATATGTGGATGTGCTGATTCCCCGGGGGGGCGCAGGGCTGATCCGCACCGTGGTGGAAAACAGTACGATCCCCGTGATAGAGACCGGCACAGGCAACTGTCACATCTATGTGGATAAGGATGCGGACCTGGATATGGCGATTCCTATTATTATCAACGCCAAGACCCAGCGGATCGGGGTCTGCAATGCCTGTGAATCCCTGGTGATACATGAGGCGGTGCGTGAAGCTCTGCTGCCCCGGCTGAAGGAGGCGCTGGCGGAGAAGCAGGTGGAGATCCGGGGAGATGATAGGGTCTGCGCTACCATATCCGATGTGGTTCCCGCTACCGAGGAGGATTATGGGAGGGAGTATCTGGACTACATTCTTTCCATGAAAGTAGTGGATTCTCTGGAAGAGGCGATAGACCATATCAATCATTACAGCACACATCACTCGGAGAGCATTATTACCAGCAACTCTGAAGCGGCAGAGTGTTTCCTGAACAGAGTGGATGCCGCCTGTGTCTATGTGAATGCCTCCACCCGCTTTACGGACGGTTTTGAGTTCGGATTTGGCGCGGAGATAGGCATCAGCACCCAGAAGCTCCATGCGAGAGGACCCATGGGACTTAAGGAACTGACCAGCTACAAATACCGTGTTACCGGAAACGGACAGATCCGAGGGTGATATGTGTATTGTTTTAACGTGCAGCAATATACAATAACGTACAAATATCGTGCAGATTTTTATGTGGCGCAAAGTAGTCCTATTGTGGTATGATAGATGCATAAACATAAAGAGAACATTCACAGCGTGGTGCTGTGGATAAGGGAGACGAAAGGAGAACATTATGCCTACAAATCTAAATCTAAGTGTACTGATTCCCGTTGTAATTATCGTTTTGCTTGTCATTATCATCTTTCTGACAGGCTATGTGAAGGCTTCACCGGATACCGCGCTGATCATTTCCGGTATGCGCAAGAAGCCCAAGGTACTGATCGGTAAGGCCGGTGTGAAGATTCCTTTTCTGGAGAGAAAGGATGAACTGAACCTGCAGCTGATTCCCATTGATGTCAAGACTTCCACGGCAGTTCCCACAGCGGACTATATCAATATCCGGGTGGACGCCACGGTCAACGTGAAAATCAGCGACAACGAGGATAGGCTCAAGCTGGCTGCCCAGAATTTCCTGAACAAGAAGCCGGACTATATCGGCGGTGTGGCAAGGGAAGTGCTGGAGGGTAATGTCCGTGAGATCGTCGGTAAGATGGCTCTGGAGGAGATGGTCAGCGACCGGCAGAAATTCGCGGTTCTGGTAAAGGAGAATGCAGAGCCTGATCTGGCTGCTATGGGACTGGATATCATCAGCTTCAATGTTCAGAACTTTGTGGACAACAACAGCGTTATCGAGAATCTGGGTGTGGATAATATTGTAAAGATCCAGAAGAATGCCGCCATCTCCAGGGCGGAGAGCGAGAAGGAGATTGCCAAGGCCCAGGCCAACGCCAAGCGGGAGGCCAATGAGGCGGAGGTAAATGCAGAGTCCGAGATCGCCGTCAAGCAGAATGAGCTGGCGATCAAGAAGGCCGAGCTGAAGAAGGTGTCTGATATCAAGAAGGCTGAGGCAGACGCGGCTTACAAGATCCAGGAGGAGGAACAGCGTAAGACGGTGGAGATCACCACGGCCAACGCCAACATTGCCAAGCAGGAGAAGGAGATTCTGCTGAAGCAGAAGGAAGTAGAAGTAACCGAGCATATGCTGGAGGCACAGGTTAAGAAGAAAGCGGAGGCGGATAAGTTCGCCAAGCAGCAACAGGCGGACGCTCAGCTGTACGAGCGTCAGAGGGAAGCTGAGGCACGCAAGTTTGAGACCGAGAAGGAAGCTGAAGCTATGAAGGCCCAAGCTGAAGCCCAGAAGTACAAGATGGAGCAGGAGGCCGAGGGTATCCGTACCAAGGGTCTTGCGGAGGCGGAAGCCATCCGAGCCAAGTCAGTGGCAGAGGCAGAAGGTATTGAGAAAAAGGCGGAAGCCATGGCCAAGATGGGTGAGGCGGCTGTGCTGGAGATGTACTTCAAGGCTCTGCCCGAGGTGGTGAAGAACGCTGCCGCTCCTCTGGAGAAGGTGGAGAAGATCACCATGTACGGCGACGGCAACAACGCCAAGCTGACCAGAGATATCATCAATACCGTGAACCAGGTGACAGACGGTCTGAAGGATTCCACTGGAGTGGATCTGAGCGCTGTATTGTCTGGATTCCTGGCCGGCAAGGTTGCCAGCGACAAGAACCCTGTGCAGGTGAACCTGGTGACAGGGGAGAACAAGGAATAAAACACCGGGATAGAAAGAATAATATAACTTATTAAGGGACGGGCGTTGCCGGAAAGGGCAGCGCCCTTGTCCGGCATTCCTTACCGTTAATTTGAGTTGCTAGGTAATTGCAAAACGTTCTCTGCAAGTGACGGGAATTGCACATTCCTTGTGTTTCGAAAAGTTTTGCAATCGTTTAAATTTGAGTGCCTGTGAAGCGGGCAGATGGGAGGTTAGTATGAACAATGTGATTGAGCGTTTTCTGCGCTATGTACAGATTGATACTTGCTCGGACGAGGACAGTGCGACTCATCCCAGCACACAAAAGCAGCATGATTTGGCACAGCTCCTGGTGGAGGAGCTGGAGGCGATGGGAGCCTGTGAGATCACTTATGACAGGGAGCATTGCTATGTGTATGCCACTGTGCCTGCCAGCGCTGGATGTGAGGACAGGCCTGTGGTGGGCTTTATTGCCCATATGGACACTTCGCCGGCCATGAGCGGCGCAGGGGTAAAACCCCGGATTGTCAGGGAATATGACGGGCAGGATATTGTGCTGAACCAGGAGCTTAATGTGGTGCTGCGGACAGCGGATTTCCCGGATGTGCGCAAATACCAGGGACAGGATCTTATCGTCACAGATGGAACCACTCTGCTGGGGGCGGACGACAAGGCAGGTGTGGCGGAAATCATGACCATGGCAGAGTATTACCTGACTCATCCCGATGAGCCTCACGGTAAGCTGCGGATCGGCTTTACACCGGATGAGGAGATCGGCGCCGGGCCGGATTTCTTTGACGTGGCATTGTTTGGAGCGGATGCCGCCTATACCGTGGACGGAGGGGCCCTGGGGGAACTGGAATACGAGAACTTTAACGCAGCCGGCGCAAAGCTCTATGTACAGGGGTGCAGTGTGCATCCGGGTTCCGCCAAGGGCAAGATGAAGAATGCCATCCTGATCGCCCAGGAGTTCCAGAGTTTGCTGCCCGTTGCCCAAAATCCCATGTATACGGAAGGATATGAAGGGTTTTTCCATCTGGACAGCATTCAGGGTAATGTGGAGTCCGTGCGGGCGGACTATATTATCCGGGATCACGATAAGACGCTTTTTGAGGAGAAAAAGAATCATTTCCTGGCTGCCGCCGCATTTCTGAACACAAAGTACGGAGAGGGCACGGTCACAGTGGATATGAAGGATTCCTATTACAATATGCGGGAGATCATGGAAGAGCATATGGATCTGATCGACAAGGTGGTGGAGGCCATGGAAGAACAGGACATCAAGCCCATTATCACCCCGATACGGGGCGGCACGGACGGTGCCCGACTGTCCTTTATGGGTCTTCCCTGCCCGAATATCTGTACCGGCGGTGAAAACTGCCACGGCAAGTATGAGTATGCCAGCGTACAGTCCATGGAAAAAACGGTGAAGCTGTTGATTGGTCTTGTGAAAAAGTTCGTATAAGACATTAGAATTGTTGACCAATACAGTCAATATAAATGACTGCATTGGTCAACGAACAGGGAAAAATGACAGTTTTCCTGCAAAATTGCAGGGTTGAGGATAGTTATGAAAGGATAATCTCACAAAAACTGTCTGTTTACACATGCATATGACCGCATCCGATACTCACAGAGTATGTTTCGCAATCATCTATAGTAGCCTTATAGTGATGGGGGGTGAGTAGAATAAAAAAGATGTATTGGATATTTTTTATTTGTGTTATGATGTTTCTGGTTTCGTGTGGTGGAAAAAGCGATAGTATTCTTTCCTATTCAGCAGATGATATTTATTTAAAGTGTATTAATTATGATAATATTATCACGGGATTTCCTAAAGAATTATTGATTCTGGAATCTGAAGAGCAATTGGAGTATGCTTTGAATAACTATGAATATCTTGATTTTTTTTCATCAGAGTTGAGTGCTATTACGACGGAATATCCGATTAGAGAATATGTATATATAATACAATATTTTGATAGACCATATGGAAGTGAATTTGTATGTAATAAGTTGTATATTGACAAAAATGAGATGACAATACATTTTGAATTTAAAGACAAAAACCCCCTGAGAAGGGAGTACCCTGCAGCAGAATCGGCATCTATAGCGTATGCTGTTTTACCGAAGGAATACTTATACGGCTATGATTTTTCAAATCAGCAGGGTGTATTATATTTGGGGAAATAGCTAGAGAGGATGTTAAGAGAAATGTATAGCGAATTTGATTTAGATAAAATAGATTTAAGCGCGATCCCTCCTGCAGAAGAGCCGGACAGGCAATACTATTTTATGGCAAAATGCCGGGAATGGATTCGTGGATTTGAGGAGAAAAACGGGCGTATTCCCAGCTGCTGCGTCACTACCTTTGGCTGTCAGATGAATGCCAGAGACTCGGAGAAGTTGGTGGGAATCCTGCGCAGGGTGGGGTATCAGGTGACGGAGAGTGAGGACGCGGATTTTGTTATCTTTAATACCTGTACGGTGCGGGACAATGCCAACCAGAGGGTTTACGGTCGTCTGGGGGAGCTGAAGAGCCGCAAAAAGCGTAATCCAGATATGAAGATCGCCCTCTGCGGCTGTATGATGCAGGAATCGGCGGTAATTGAGAAGCTCCGTACCAGCTATCGCTTTGTTGATCTGGTTTTCGGCACTCACAATATTTTCAAGTTTGCGGAGCTGCTTTGCCGAAGCTTTGAGGAGCAGGGCATGATTGTGGATATCTGGGAGAACACGGACCAGATCGTGGAAGATTTGCCGGTGGAGCGCAAGTACCCTTTCAAGTCCGGCATCAACATCATGTTTGGGTGCAACAATTTCTGCAGCTATTGCATCGTCCCCTATGTGCGGGGCAGAGAACGCAGCCGGGAACCGGAGGACATTCTACAGGAAATCCGGCAACTGGCCGCCGAGGGCGTGGTTGAGGTCATGCTGCTGGGACAGAATGTGAACTCCTACGGAAAGAATCTGAAGGAGCCCATGACCTTTGCGGAGCTGCTCCGGGAGGTGGAGAAGATAGAGGGAGTGGAGAGAATCCGTTTTATGACCTCCCATCCTAAGGATCTGTCGGAGGAGCTGATACAGGTCATGAAGGAATCCAGAAAGATTTGCCGTCATCTGCACCTGCCCCTGCAGTCCGGTTCCACCCGGATTCTGGAGCGGATGAACCGCCGGTATACCAAGGAGCAGTACCTGGCTCTGGCGGAGAAAATCCGCAGGGAGATTCCGGACATCGCCATCACCACAGATATCATTGTGGGATTTCCGGGGGAGACCATGGAGGACGTGGAGGAGACCATAGACGTGATCCGCAGGGTCAAATATGACAATGCCTTTACCTTTATCTACTCCAAGCGCACCGGGACGCCGGCCGCCGCCATGGAGAATCAGGTGCCGGAGGCCCAGGTCAGGGAGGGCTTTGACCGGGTGCTGAAGGTAGTACAGGACACCGCCAGGGAACAGGTGGCCCGATATCAGAGCCAGAGGGCGCAGGTGCTGGTGGAGGAAGTGAATGAACACGATGAAAAGCTGTTGACCGGCCGCATGTCCAACAACACGCTGGTGCATTTTCCGGGGACTGTGGAACTGGTGGGCCGGATTGTGACGGTAAGTCTGGATGAATGCCAGGGATTTTACTACATAGGACATATGGTCTCGGAGTAGTTGCAGATGCAAAAAGCACTTGCAAAAACCATATATTGGGCATACAATAAAATTTGTGCGCAATCTGTCTGATACAGAGGGACACAAATTTTATTTTGCCTTATTATACAAATACATATGGATGCAGTGTCGCAGATTTATTCTGTGAACTGTGAGGAGAGGGAAAATGGACAAGTTAAAACCAAAGTTTTTTTCTGTGATGAAAACCTATACCAAAGAGCAATTTGTAAAGGATGTGGTGGCGGGCATTATTGTGGCCATTATTGCGCTGCCCCTGTCTATCGCCCTGGCGCTGGCCTCCGGGGTCACACCTGAGAAGGGAATTTATACCGCCATAACGGCGGGTTTTGTGATCTCCTTTCTGGGGGGCAGCCGGGTACAGATCGCCGGACCCACGGCGGCTTTTGCCACCATTGTGGCGGGGATTGTGGCTAAAAACGGCATGGACGGACTGATCCTGGCTACGATTATGGCGGGGATTATCCTGATTCTGATGGGTGTGCTGCGCATGGGCAATCTGATCAAGTTTATTCCTTACACCATCACCACCGGCTTTACGGCGGGAATTGCCGTGACAATCTTTATCGGCCAGATCAAGGATTTTCTGGGGCTCACCGTGGTCAGTGAGGAGCCGCTGATCGAGACCATGGAAAAGCTGGAGGCGGTGTTTCGGTTTATCGGTACCATAAACGGGCAGGCGGTTATCGTGGGCATCGTGTGTATGGCAATCCTGATTATCTGGCCTTATCTGCCGGGGATCTGCAAGCGGATTCCCCCGTCCCTGATTGCCGTGCTGGCGGGCATTGCCATGGTAAAGGGGATCGGAATGGATGTAAAGACGATCGGGGATCTATATGAGATATCCAATAAGCTGCCCGGCATATCTCTGCCCGCATTTAGCTTTAAGACCATACAGAATGTGCTGCCGGATGCGTTTACCATTGCAATTCTGGCGGCGATTGAGTCCCTGCTGTCCTGCGTGGTGTCGGACGGCATGATAAACAGCAAACACCGCTCCAATATGGAGCTGATTGCCCAGGGAGCGGGCAATATTACCTCCGCTCTTTTTGGCGGCATCCCCGCCACGGGAGCTATCGCCCGCACCGCCGCCAATGTGAAAAACGGCGGCCGCACCCCCATTGCGGGTATGGTGCATGCAGTGACGCTGCTGCTGATTCTGGTAGTACTGATGCCATATGCGGCGCTGATCCCCATGCCAACCATCGCCGCCATCCTGTTTATGGTGGCCTACAACATGTCCGAGTGGCGCAAGTTTCTCCACCTGTGCAAAACTGCGCCCAAGAGCGATATTATCGTGCTGGTGCTTACTTTCGTGCTGACAGTGGTGTTTGACCTGGTGGTGGCCATCGGGGTTGGCATAGTGCTGGCGGCCATCCTGTTTATGAAGCGCATGAGCGATGTGACGGAGGTGGAGGGCTGGACTTACATCGATGAGGATGTGGAGAACGACAAGGACAGCATTGAACTGCGTCATGTGCCCAGCCACACGCTGGTGTATGAGATGAGCGGCCCTCTGTTCTTTGGCGCCGCGGACAAGATCCTGCATATTCACACCGACAATACCGTCACCGCGCTGATCCTGCGGATGCGGAGCGTCAGCGCCATAGACGCCACAGCCATGCACAATCTGGAGACCCTGGCCTCTATCTGTGAGAAGAAACAGATCCAGCTGATCCTGTCCCATGTGAATGAGCAGCCCATGAGGGTGATGCAGAAAGCCCAATTCGTGGAGCGGGTCGGGGAGCAGTATTTCTGCAAGCATATTGACGATGCGCTGGCATTGGCGGAGAGCCTGAGTACAAGAGAAAATTAAATAATTAGTAAATCAGTATAAAGCCATTCGTCAGAACAGAGTCTGTTCCAGCGGATGGCTTAAGCATGAAATCAGCATTGCAAAAAATAATTGACTTTCTTTCAACTCTTATGCTATAGTAACTTCAAAGTAATGATTCTAATTGTCTGTGATTCAGACCGATTTTTCTTTTCCCACATGGGATGTCGAAACAGATTCATGCTTTATTTTCAACAAAACCAAATGAATAAAGCGGGAGGTTTCGGCATGTGATATCTCCTGCAGAAGGAGGTATAATTGGGAAAGAAAGACTTGACACTAAAGTCTTACCTGTCTGACCCGGTGCGCTATGCGGATGTCTATAACGGCAGCGTGTTTAAGGGAATGCAGGTGTTGGACGGGGCGCAGCTGGAGGAGGTTCAGGCTGTGGCGGTAAAGGCGGAGGGAGATGTGGCGCTGGAGAGGACATGCGACATTGCCATGCGCCAGAAGACGGGTGGCGGCCTATATGCCCTGTGGATTCTGGAAAATCAGGAGACGGTGGACTATGGTATGCCCGTGCGGGTGCTGCTCCGGGAGGCGCTGGAGTATGACCGCCAGGTGAAGAATATCCGGCGCAGGAATGAGGCTGCTTACAAGGATAAGCCGAAGAAGGGTTCTGCGGGGGAGTATCTGTACAAAATCGGGAAAACTGACCGTATCCGTCCGGTCAGTACATTGATTATTTATTGGGGGAGCGAGCGCTGGGATGGGCCCAGGAGCCTGCATGAGATTCTGGATTTCAGCGGGATAGCGGAGGACATGGCTCAGGAGCTGAAGAAGCTGATACCGGAGTATCCCCTGCACATTCTGGACTTAAACGAGACCAATGATTATTCGGGATTCCAGACCCCGCTGCGGACAGTATTTGAGCTGTATGCCCGCAGATCAGACAAGCAACAGTTTCTGGACTATGTGAAGGAACATGAGGAATGCCGCCACTTGGACATGGAGACCCATGAAGTCATAAGACAATTGATGGGAGCGGCAAAGCTGCGAAGTTTACAGGAAAAGACAGAGCAGGAAGAGGAGGAACAGGATATGTGGAAGGCGATTGAGGATTTGATTGAAGATGGCCGACAGGAGGGCAGACAAGCAGGAGAAGCCAACCAGATCATCGTCATCATAGACAGCATGATGGCAAAGCTGCACTGTACGCTGGAGGAGGCCTGCGAATATGCCGGAAAGACTTTGGAGGAATACCAGCAGGCCAAAGCACTGGTATAGCATCATGCCTCAAGGGGCCAATTTATCGTCTTCATTTGGCTTGTAATGGGAAGGAGACAGGTTTATGACAAAGGCGGAATTTTTGACAATTCAGAAGGATTTACAACATCAACTTTATGACTGTGGAATGCCAGTTGCCATAAACATAGATTATGAGTCAGCTGGACAATATGCCATAGGTTGTTTTTATGATGAAAATGATAATAAATGGAAGATGTATGTCAACGGGGAGAGAGGACGGCATGGCATATGGTATGAATCAGAAAATGAGGAAGAGGTATTTGACGAGTTGTATACATATATATCTTTGGAATTAAAATATCACAACGTCGACGCTGTGACTGTGGATCGCAAAGTGACATAGGCATAGGTTATGATTCTTAACGGAAAACGATCTGACATGGCAAAACCCTCTGCTGCCCATTTTACGTTTGGACAGCAGGGGGTTTTTCTTGTCTATAATTTATCGCTTAGTCTTTCCATCAATTAAAAAAAGTGTTATAGTGTTACAAATAATTTTTTATGGAGAACCTTATGAATTACGATGAAAGACTCACGCAAATTGTTCCACATGAAAGGCAATTCTATTTTCAGCAGCTCGAATTCTACGCATTTATACACTTCACCGTAAATACCTTTACGGACAGAGAATGGGGCGACGGCTCGGAAAACCCGCTCATTTTTAACCCCGAGAAACTTGACCCGGAGCAATGGGTAAAGGCTGTAAAATCTGCCGGAATGAGAGGACTGATCCTCACCTGCAAGCACCATGACGGTTTCTGTCTGTGGCCGAGCAAATATACCAGACACACGGTTGCGGCTTCCCCATGGAAAAACGGACGGGGAGACGTTGTGAAGGAGACCGCGGAGGCCTGCAGAAAACATGGAATAAAATTCGGTGTCTATCTTTCCCCATGGGACAGAAACTCTTCCCTTTACGGGCAGGGCAAAGTCTACGATGATTTTTTTGTGGGGCAGCTCACCGAGCTGCTGACAGGTTACGGTGAGATTTTTTCCGTATGGTTTGACGGCGCATGCGGCGAGGGACCAAACGGCAAAAAACAGTATTACGATTGGAAGAGATATTACGGCGTAATACGAGAGCTTCAGCCTAACGCCTGTATTTCCGTATGTGGTCCCGATATCCGCTGGTGCGGAAACGAAGCGGGGCACACCCGCGTTTCGGAGTGGAGCGTTGTTCCCGAGAGGGCAAAGGACAGCGAGATTGTCTCGGAAAAAAGCCAGCACTGTGACGATGTGGAATTTTGTCAGCGAAAGGTTGACGCAAGGGACAGCGATCTGGGGAGCCGCGCCGTACTGGAAAATGAGGATAAATTGATATGGTATCCCGCGGAGGTGAACACCTCCATTCGTCCGGGGTGGTTCTGGCATGCAAGCGAGGACGACAAGGTGCGCAGCCTGGAGGAGCTTGTACATATCTACAACAATTCCGTGGGCGGCAACGCTACGTTTTTACTGAATATCCCGCCCACCTGTGACGGCCTGTTTCACGAAAATGATGTGAGACGGCTCGCGGAGCTTGGAGAATATATCCAAAGTACGTTCCGCGCCAATCTCCTGGAGGATGCCCATCTCTCCTGTGACAGCGGCGATATCGAGGCGGCAAGAACCGACGACTACAGCAAGTACTATATTCCCTCAAAGGGCAGGACCACCGCCGAAATTATCGCGAAATGGAACAGTCCTGTCACCATTGGCTGCATCGTTTTAAAGGAAAATATTCTTTGCAGCCAGCGCGTGGAAAGATTTACCATCGAGGCGGAGCTTGACGGCGAATTTGCCGAGATTTATCGGGGAACCGTTATAGGCTACAAGCGTATCGTTCCTCTTAAAAATATAGTCACAAGCCGCATCAGAATCCGAATCACCGACTCCAGAACCGATCCTACCCTCGCGTTTCTGGGAATCTATCAGGGAGAAAAGAGGTAATTATGAATCTATCAAAAATCGCAGCGCCAGATACACCGAAAAGCAAAATGATCTATCACGAGGACCCTGAAAGTCTGCATATCAACACGCTTGACAGGCATTGCTATTTTATCCCTTTCGGAAAAGAACAGAATGCGTTTGACGACAGAGAAAAATCCGGCCGTTTCTGTCTTTTGAACGGTGAGTGGGATTTCCGATATTACGACAGCATTATTGATCTGGAGGACAATTTTATCGGCGTTCCCTTTGAGAAGAAAATAGCCGTGCCGTCAAACTGGCAGCTTCACGGCTATGACAGCCCGCAGTATACCAACGTCTGTTATCCCATCCCCTATGATCCGCCCTATGTGCCGGACGATATTCCTGTGGGAGTATACCGCCGCAGCTATGAATATGCTCCCGACGGAATGGACAGAATTCTTGTCTTTGAGGGCGTGGACAGCTGCGTTTACCTCTATGTCAACGATGAATTTGTGGGGTATTCCCAGGTGTCCCACAGCACATCGGAATTTGATGTCACCCCCTTTCTCCGGGAGGGTGAAAATACGATAACCACCGCCGTTTTAAAATGGTGCGACGGAACCTACCTGGAGGATCAGGACAAGTTCAGATTATCGGGAATTTTCCGCGATGTTTTCGTTTTGTCACGTCCGCAGAAAAGGCTTGAAAATTACATTGTAAAAGCGGAGCTTTCGGAGGATCTATCCTCGGCGGAGCTTGTTTTCACGGCGTTTGGCTGCGACGTGAGGGCAGAGCTTTCCGACAGCCGGGGAAATACTGTCGCGAATTTTACCGCATCTGACGGCCTGGCCGTCTCCGTGCATATAGATTCCCCCGTTTTATGGTCGGCGGAAAAGCCCTGTCTCTATCATCTCACGATCGTTGCGGGGGACGAAAAGATAGGAGAGAAAGTCGGATTCCGCAAAATTGCCGTCGAAAACGGCGTGGTGAAAATCAACGGAAGGGCTGTGAAATTCAAGGGCGTAAACCGTCACGACAGCTATCCCGACACGGGCTATTACGCGTCGCTGCCACAGATGGAGAAAGATATTCTGCTGATGAAACGGCATAACGTCAATGCGGTGAGAACCTCTCATTACCCCAATTCGCCGCTGTTTTACGGGCTTTGCGACAAATACGGCCTGTATGTCATCGACGAGGCGGATTTGGAGTCTCACGGCTGCGTGGAAGTTTACAATGATTTCAAGTGGAGCTGGGAAAACGGCTACAACGGAATCGCCCTTCTTGCTTCTGACGAGCGCTTTAAAAAGGCGATAACCGACCGTGCGGAGGCACTTGTGAAAAGGGATATCAACCGCCCCTGCGTGGTTTTTTGGTCCCTGGGAAACGAGAGCGGATACGGTACGAATATGCTTGCGGCGGGAGAGCTGGTGAAGTCTCTGGACAGCACGAGACTGCTCCACTACGAAAGCACACACAAGCTTGACGATACCTCCGACGAAATACTGGATGTGGTTTCCCAAATGTATACCTCGCCCGAGGATATGCAGAAATTCCTCCAGAAAGAGGGAGAAAGCCGCCCCCTTATTCTCTGCGAATACTGCCATGCTATGGGCAACGGCCCAGGGGACCTGGAGGATTATCACAATATTTTTTATTCAAACCAGCGTTTCTGCGGCGGCTTTATCTGGGAATGGAGCGACCATGCGTGTATTTTGGGATATACGGATGACGGCAGAGCAAAATACGGCTACGGCGGAGATTTCGGCGAAAAGCACAACGACGGAAATTTCTGCATGGACGCTCTGACGTATCCCGACAGAACGCCGCATACAGGACTGTTGGAGCTTAAGCAGGTCTATCGTCCCGTCCGTGTTGAGAAGAAGGGAAATAACGGAAATTTTATTTTTAAAAATATGCTTATATTTGAAAACGCAGGGGATATCCTTGATTGCCGCTATGAGATAACCTGTGACGGGGGGTGTCTTGCGGAGGGTACGCTCAGCTTTTCCATTAAGCCCATGGGGAGCGCGGAGATATCTGTCCCGAAAGCGGGGGAAATAAACGACAGGGAAACCTATATCCGCTTTATCTTCACCGCAAAGGAAGACACCGCATTTTGCGAAAAGGGGTATGAGGTATGTTTCGACCAGATAAAGTTATGTGATGTCTCCGGCAAAAGGCCGACAGTAAATGACGGAGCTTGCCCTGCGCTTGAAGACCTGCCTCTGTTTGTCAATGTTGCGGCAAACGGCGTTTCCTACCGCTTTAACAAGAGAATTTCCGAGTTCGATTCGATCTGCGTTAACGGAAAGGAAATTCTCGACAAACCGATGAAATTCAACTTTTTCCGCGCGCCCGTTGACAACGATGTTATGAAGGGCGATTGGTACAGAGCGCATCTCAACGATTACACCGTGAAAAATTATGGCGTAAATGTGGAGAAAACCTCCGACGGCGTTGCCATTTCTCTCCGTCAGTCCTTTGGCTGGAGTATTCATCAGCCCATTGCCTATATGGACACGGTCTATACGGTTCGGACCGATGGCTCGCTTTGTATAAAATGCAGGGCTGAATTTTCAAACAAGGTGACGTTTCTCCCCAGATTCGGCATCCGTCTGTTTGTGCCGAAGAGTTTCAAAAGCGTAGAGTATTTCGGATACGGACCTTATGAGAGCTATATTGACAAGCATCAGGCAAGCTATGTGGGTAATTTCTCTGCGCTTATTGAGGAAATGCACGAGGATTATATCCGTCCGCAGGAAAACTCCTCCCATTACGGCTGTAAGCATTTGACCGTCACAGACGGAGAGACAAGAATAAAATTTACGGCAGCCGGGGATTTTTCCTTTAACGCGTCTGAATATACGCAGGAGGAGCTTTCCTCAAAACGGCACAATTTTGAACTGCAAAAATGCGAGAGCAACATTATTTGCGTGGACAGCCAAATGGCGGGAGTCGGTTCAAACGCCTGCGGCCCTGCGCTTGCCACCGAGTATCGCCTGCCGCTGCCCTGTGTCTCGGCGGAGTTTTACCTCGAGGTAGACTAAGGCGCTGCCGGAAAAGCTGAAAAAAAGTTGTGGAATAATTTACAAACTCAATATTTTGTGGTAACATAAAAAGCGGATACATCACATGGTGTGTCCGTTTTGTAATGCGGGAAAATACTGCATCGGAAGCAGAAGAGAAACTAAGGAAACAGACCGCCAGGCGGCAGAAGCGAGGTAAATGTGAACGAGGAAGTAAAGGTGGAAGATCTGACCCCCATGATGCAGAAGTATCTGGAGACCAAGCAGGAATACCCGGACTGCATATTGTTTTACCGTCTGGGGGATTTCTATGAGATGTTTTTTGACGATGCGCTGACCGCCTCCCGGGAGCTGGAGATTACGCTGACGGGAAAAAGCTGCGGCCTTGCGGAGCGCGCCCCCATGTGCGGCGTGCCCTATCATGCGGTGGAGAGTTACTTAAGCAAGCTGGTGGCCAAGGGCTATAAGGTGGCAATCTGTGAGCAGGTGGAAGATCCCAAGCTGGCCAAGGGACTGGTAAAGCGGGAGGTGGTGCGGATCGTCACCCCCGGAACCAATCTGAATATGCAGTCTCTGGAGGAGGGAAAAAACAATTATCTGATGTGCATCACCTTTACTCCCACAGGCATTGGTCTGGCGGCGGCGGATGTGACCACCGGCGACTTCTATATGACGGAAGTGGAGGATCTGCGGCGGCTCATGGATGAGCTGATGAAATATGAGCCCTCGGAGATTGTCTGTAATGACGCGTTCCTGGTCAGCGGCATGGATATCGCCGATCTGCGGGGGAGGCTGCACATTGCAGTCAGCGCTGCGGACAGTCACTATTTTGATGATCAGACCTGTGAACAGAGCATTCTGCGGCATTTTAAGACCAAAAGCCTGATTGGCCTGGGGTTGGAAGATTTCCCAATCGGCACGATTGCCGCAGGAGCATTGTTGCACTATCTGTATGATACGCAGAAGACGGATCTCGGCCATATTTCCCATATCCATTCCTATCTCACCAGCAAGTATATGCTGCTGGATTCCTCCACCCGGCGGAATCTGGAGCTGGCGGAGACGCTGCGGGAAAAGCAGAAGAGAGGGTCCCTTTTGTGGGTGCTGGACAAGACCAGGACAGCCATGGGCGCCCGCACCCTGCGCAGTTATCTGGAGCAGCCCCTGGTCGAGAGGGCGGAGATGGAGAAGAGGTTGGACGCCATCGAGGAGCTAAACCGGGACTCCGTGTCCAGGGATGAACTGCGGGAGTATCTGAGCCCCATATACGATCTGGAGCGTCTGCTGGGAAAAGTGACCTACAAGACCGCCAATCCCCGCGATCTGCTGGCTTTCCGCAATTCCCTGGAGATGCTGCCCCCCATCAGAAAGGTGCTGGCGGGCTTTGAGAAGGAGCTGCTGACGGATATTGCCAGAGATATGGACGGTCTGGAGGATCTGTATGCGCTGATCGATCAGGCCATAGAGGAGGAGCCCCCCATCACGATCCGGGAGGGCGGCATCATCAAGGACGGTTTTGACGAGAATATTGATCGCCTGCGGAGCGCCAAGCGGGACGGCAAGATGTGGCTGGCCCAGCTGGAGGAGCAGGACCGGGAGCGCACCGGCATCAAGAATCTGAAGATCAAGTACAACAAAGTGTTTGGTTACTATTTTGAGGTGACCAATTCTTTTAAAAATATGGTGCCGGAGGATTATGTGCGCAAGCAGACTCTGGCCAATGCGGAACGATACACCACCCCCCGGCTGAAGGAGCTGGAGGACACCATACTGAATGCGGAGGACAAGCTCTCGGCCCTTGAGTATGATGTGTTCTGCAAAATCCGGGATGCCATCGCTGGAGAGATCGAGCGGATTCAGCGTACCGCCAAGGCGGTGGCGGGACTGGATGTGTTTGCTTCCCTGTCCTATGTGGCCGAGAGGAATCGCTATGTGCGCCCCAAGCTGAACGAAAAGGGGATCATTGATATCCGGGAGGGAAGACATCCTGTGGTGGAACAGATGATCGACCATGAGATGTTTATTGCCAACGATACGCTGCTGGATAATGGAAGCCATTGTATCTCCGTGATCACCGGGCCCAATATGGCGGGAAAATCCACTTATATGCGTCAGACAGCGCTGATTGTGCTGATGGCCCAGATGGGCTGCTTTGTGCCGGCGAAGAGCGCGAATATCGGGATTGTAGACCGGATTTTTACCCGTGTGGGGGCCTCGGACGATCTGGCCAGCGGACAGTCCACTTTTATGGTGGAGATGAACGAGGTGGCCAATATCCTCAGAAATGCTACCGCAGATAGCCTGTTGATCCTGGACGAGATCGGCAGGGGTACTTCCACCTTTGACGGGCTGAGCATCGCCTGGGCGGTCATAGAGCATATCAGCAACAAAAAGCTGCTGGGAGCCAAGACTCTGTTTGCCACCCATTATCATGAGCTGACGGAGCTGGAGGGCAAGATCAGCAATGTGAACAATTACTGTATCGCCGTCAAGGAGTGCGGGGACGATATCGTGTTCCTGCGCAAGATCATCAAGGGAGGGGCGGATCGCAGCTACGGCATCCAGGTGGCCAGACTGGCGGGAGTGCCGGATATGGTGATTGACCGGGCCAAGGAGATTGCCGAACAGCTGTCCGACAACGATATCACTGAGAAAGTGCAGAGTATCGCTGTGGAGCAGAAGGGGGAGGGCAAGGCGAAAAAGCCGCCACGATATGACGAGGTGGATCTGGCCCAGATGTCCCTCTTTGATACGGTGTCCGATGAGGATGTGGTAAAGGAGCTGACGGAGCTCGACATCACGGTGATGACGCCGTTAGACGCCATGAATACATTGTACCGGCTGCAGAACAAGCTGAAGAACCGATTTAAGGGCTACTAGTGCATCTTCCTGCTTTAGGGGGAGTGGGTCCACATAGAAAAAATGTTCTCCCAGACCCTGCTTTTTGTAGAAACGGGGGTCTGACAGGATGTTTTGTCCATATAGATCCATGAACAGGGAATAATGGCAAGATTTCTTGGAATTTTTGTGTCTTTGTGGGTACAGGGAAACACTCTTTTCGCATAGGCCCACAAGCGGAGAAATTGTATAAATTTTCCATACCTTGGTTCTGGTTTATCTAGGTTAGGTGTAGGAAAATGACTATGCATATACACGCAGAGGAGAAGAAAGATGGGTCAGATACATGTACTGGATTCGGAGACTATAGATAAAATCGCCGCCGGGGAGGTGGTGGAGCGTCCCGCCAGCGTGGTCAAGGAACTGGTGGAGAACGCCATCGACGCAGGGGCGGATTCCATTACAGTGGAGATTAAGGACGGCGGCATCGGCTTTATCCGCATCACCGACAATGGAGCGGGGATACCGGCGGATCAGCTGCGGACGGCTTTTCTGCGGCATGCCACCAGCAAGATTGACAGCGCGGAGGATCTGACCCGCATTGCCAGCCTGGGCTTTCGCGGGGAGGCATTGTCCAGCATCTCGGCGGTGGCCATGGTGGAGGTGATCACCAAGACGGCGGAGGCGCTTACCGGCACCCGCATGGTCATGGAGGGGCCGAAGGAGACGGCGTTTGAGGAGGTTGGGGCCCCCGCTGGAACGACCTTTCTGATCCGCAATCTCTTTTTCAACACCCCTGTGCGGCGCAAATTCCTGAAAAGTCCCACCACGGAGGCGGGATATATTATCGATTTGATGGAACATATGGCGCTGTCCCGGCCGGATATTTCCTTCAAATTCCTGGTGGGCAGCCAGACCCGCTTCTACACCTCCGGGAATGGGGAACTGCGGGAGGTTATCTACCGGATCTACGGGCGGGATATGATTCAGAATCTGGTGCCCTTTACATTGGAGACCGAGGAACTTCTGCTGGACGGCTATCTGGGCACTCCGGCCATCGTCCGCTCCAATCGCAATTTTGAGATCTATTTTCTCAATGGCCGCTACATACACAGCAATCTGCTGAGCAAGGCCATCGAGGAGGGATATAAGGAATATCTGATGCAGCACAAATTTCCTCTGTGCGTGCTGCGTATGACTCTGAAAGACGTCTCCAAGGTGGATGTGAATGTGCATCCCAGCAAGATGGAGGTGCGCTTTCTGGACGGTCCCGGAATATTTGACGCCGTGTCTAACGGCATCCGGGAGCGGCTGAAAAACAGGGAGATGATCCCTGCCGTGGGCATTGACGGCAAGCAGCCTGCGGATTCGGAAATGCAGCTTTTGCAGCAGATGTCCCATTCAGGAAAGCCTGTCCGGGATTTCGGCAGAGAGAAGCATGGTGGCGCTTCGCAGGGGACTTTGGGATTTGGCAGAGAAAGGACAAACGATACTGCTTCCCGGAGAACTCCCGAGTTTGATAAAAACAAGACGGACAGCACCACCAACACATTCCGTCAGGAAGCATCCGGAGTGGACAACGGTATGGCAATGTCACAGATTCCCACGCCGGATGCATCTGCGGCGCAGGAGATGTCGGGAAAATTTTCCCGGGAAAAGGCCCCAGAGCCGTTTGAGATCAACCGCGCCATGCAGTACCGCGTCATGGAGGAGCAGCGCTATGAGGCGGATCGCAAACAGATGGAGGACTATCGGCAGGGGGAACTGTTCGAGGATAAGGTGCTGACCCCGGAAAAGCGGGTGTATTTCAAGCTGATCGGCCAGGTCTTTGACACCTACTGGCTGATCGAGTACGAGGACAAGCTGTTTATCATCGATCAGCACGCCGCCCACGAGAAGGTAAAATTTGAGCGCCTTATGAAGCAGTTTCACGAGAAAAGCCTGGTGAGCCAGAATCTCATGCCTCCGATTATCGTAAGTCTGTCGGGACAGGAGGAGACCGCCTATAAGGAATACGCCTCCGTCTTTGCGGAGCTGGGCTTTGAGGTGGAGCCCTTTGGCGGCAGCGAGTATGCCCTGCGCAGCGTTCCGGTGGATCTGTATGGCTGTGGGGAGAAGGAGCTTTTTCTTTCGGTGCTGGACGATCTGCTGGAGGGGGGAAGCAAGGGGGATGTTACCGCAGTGAGAGAGAAGATAGCCTCCATGTCCTGCAAGGCGGCGGTCAAAGGCAACAACCGTCTCAGCACTCAGGAGGCCCAGAAGCTCATAGACGAGCTGCTGACCCTGGAGAATCCCTACAACTGCCCTCATGGGCGTCCCACTATCATATCCATGAGCAAATATGAAATGGAGAAAAAATTTAAGCGATGAGACCTTTGATTGTACTGACAGGCCCAACGGCAGTGGGCAAGACGGCGCTGTCCATAGAACTGGCGAAAGCGGTGGACGGCGAGATTCTTTCTGCGGATTCCATGCAGGTCTATCGGGGCATGGATATCGGCTCCGCCAAGATACGGCCCCAGGAGATGCAGGGCATTCCCCATCACCTGATCGATGTTTTGGACCCGTCCGAGGAGTTCAATGTGGTGGTGTTTCAGAGGCTCTGCAGGCAGGCTATGGAGGGAATTTATGAGCGGGGCCATATTCCCATCCTCACCGGCGGCACGGGCTTCTATATTCAGGCGGTGCTGCGGGATATCGACTTCACGGAAAATGAGGAGAATGCGGAATACCGCAGGCAGTTGGAGCAGCTTGCGGCCAGGGAGGGCCCTGGGGCGCTGCATGAGATGCTCAGGGCAGTGGATCCCGCCTCCGCGGAGGCAATTCACGCCCACAATGTAAAGCGCATGATACGGGCGCTGGAATTTTACCATCTCACTGGGGAAAAAATATCCGAGCACAATGAGAGGGAGGCGGAGAGAACATCTCCGTACCGCTATTGTTATTTTGTCCTGAACGATGACCGGGAAAAGCTCTATCAGCGCATTGAGGAGCGGGTGGACCGGATGCTGGAGGAGGGGCTGGTGGAGGAGGTGCGCCGCCTGATGGAACAGGGCTGCCGGCGGGATATGGTGTCCATGCAGGGGCTGGGCTACAAGGAAATCCTGGATTATCTGGCGGGGGAGATTACTTTGGAGGAGGCGGTTCGCCGCATTAAGCAGGGAACCCGGCATTTTGCCAAGAGACAGCTGACCTGGTTTCGCCGGGAAAAGGATGTGATCTGGTTAAACAAGCCGGATTATGGGTATGATGAGCAAAAGATTCTGGCCGCCATCGGACGGCATCTGCATGAGGCGGGGATTTCCCTCGATTGAGGTGTCCGCTGAAGTGGGAGGATAGGAGTTTTTATGAATAATGGGTATGATATGTATTATTCTCTGGGAATATCCAGGGAAGTCTATGAATATGGGGAGGCTGTCATCGAAGGCCTTAGGGAGCGATTTGACGGGATAGACGCCACGGCGGAGTACAACCAGCTGAAGGTGCTGAAGGGAATGCAGGACAACCAGGTCAGCGAGGCCTGTCTGCTGGGCACTACGGGCTATGGCTACAATGACCTGGGCAGGGATACCTTGGAGAAGGTCTATGCCTCTGTGTTTCACACGGAGGACGCCCTGGTGCGCCCCCAGATCACCTGCGGCACTCACGCCCTGGCGCTGGCCCTGATGAGCAATCTGCGGCCGGGGGACGAGCTGCTCTCCCCGGTGGGAAAGCCCTATGACACGCTGGAGGAGGTCATAGGAATCCGCCCCTCCAGAGGCTCCCTGGCTGAGTACGGTGTGACCTATGCCCAGGTGGATCTGCTGCCGGACGGCGGCTTTGACTATGAGAATATCCGCAGGGCCATAAATGAGCGCACCCGCCTGGTGACGATACAGCGCTCCAAGGGCTACCAGACCCGGCCCACCCTGTCCGTGGCCAGGATAGGGGAGCTGATCGCCTTTGTCAAAGGGATCAAGCCGGATGTGATCTGTATGGTGGACAACTGCTATGGGGAGTTCGTGGAGACCACGGAGCCCAGCGATGTGGGAGCGGATATGGTGGTGGGATCGCTGATCAAGAATCCCGGCGGCGGCCTGGCCCCCATCGGCGGTTATATCGCCGGCAGGAGAGAGTGTGTGGAGAATGCGGCGTACCGTCTGACCTCCCCGGGACTCGGCAAGGAGGTGGGGGCCTCCCTGGGGGCGCTGAAGGACTTTTACCAGGGCTTTTTCCTGGCTCCGGCAGTGACGGCTGGTGCTTTGAAGGGAGCCATTTTCGCCGCCAATATCTATGAGGGACTGGGCTGCGGGGTAGTGCCGGACGGCAGAGAGTCCCGGCATGACATTATCCAGGCGGTGACCTTCGGCAGCCCGGAGGGTGTGATTGCGTTCTGCGAGGGAATTCAGGCGGCGGCCCCAGTGGACAGCCATGTGACTCCCCAGCCCTGGGATATGCCCGGCTATGACGCCCAGGTGATCATGGCGGCAGGAGCCTTTGTGTCCGGTTCCTCCATCGAGCTGTCCGCAGACGGGCCGATCAAACCTCCCTATGCAGTGTATTTTCAGGGAGGACTGACCTGGCAGCACGCAAAGTTCGGCATACTGCGATCTTTGCAATCCCTTGTCGACAAAGGGCTGGTGGCGGCGGAAGATGTCGCCAGCGCTAGAAATAAGTGGAAAAAATCCCTGTCATAAATATTGGATTAGGTGTGTACAGAATAACAAAAATATGGTAATATAAGTAAAGTGCTTCGCACGAAAATCTGTTTCCGCCGCCTATATTTTCCGGGGGAAAACAGACGGTAATACGAAAGAAAGTTGAGGGAATACTTTGAAGAGAGTCAATTGGGTGTTCATAGTGCTGGTTTTGATCGGATTTGTGATCGGCCGTTTTATCGGAACCTATTTCAGCGGAAGCTTTCTGAATTATGGGCAGACGTTCGGACTGAACAATCCCATTGTGCTGGATCTGGGTTTTATCATACTGACATTCGGCCTGCAGATCCATATTACCATTGCCAGCGTCATCGGCGTAGCCATTGCGCTGATTGTATATCGTTTTATCAGATAGTCCTGTGACAGCCGCACATGGGAGAGGGCGGATGGGAGGACAATGAATTCTTTGAGTAAAGTAAAACTGGAGAACCTGCCCTACGAGAGATTTCTTCGTTTCGGGCCGGAGAACCTGACGGAAAGCGAACTGCTGGCCATCATACTGCGGACAGGCACCAGAAATAAGAGTGCCCTGGAGCTGGCCCAGGAAGTGCTGGCACTCGCGGATACGTCCAGAGAAGGGCTGCTGGGCCTGTACGACATTCCACTGGAGCGTCTGCAGGAGATCAATGGTATCGGGGAAGTCAAAGCAGTGAAGCTCAAGTGCATCACCGAGCTGTCACGTCGTATTGCATCGGCCACCGCCAGGGAGCAGATCTGTATGCAGAGGCCTGAGACTGTGGCAGCCTATTATATGGAACAGCTCAGGCATCGGAAGACAGAGTGCGTAGTGCTGGCATCTGTAGACGCCAGGGGACGTCTGTTGGGAGACTGCGTCATGTCAAACGGCAGCGCAACCATGTCCCTGATCTCTCCGAGGGAGATTTTCATGGAGGCGTTTAAACATCAGGCTGTCAGTATCATCCTGATACACAATCATCCCAGCGGGGACCCCAGTCCAAGCAGGACAGATGTGGAACTGACAGGGCAGATTGCCGCAGCGGGACAGATGCTGGGTATTCCGCTGCTTGATCATATTATCATCGGAGACAACCGATACATGAGTTTTCGGGAAAAAGAACTTATACAGTAGGACTGCATCGGCAGGACGGATAAGGAACTTAAAATAAGAAAGGGACCATTACTATGGCAAACAATGCATTTGGTATCGATCTGGGTACCAACAATATTAAAATTTACAGCAAGAACGATGACAAGATCACTACGGAAAAGAACATGATCGCCATTGAGAATAAAAATGTACTTTTTGCCTATGGAGATTCCGCTTTTGAAATGTATGAGAAAGCGCCTGCAAATATTCATATTTCCTACCCGTTGTCCAACGGCGTCATCGCGGACATCAAAAATATGGAGACGCTGATCCGGTATTTTATCAGCGATATCCAGAGGGGTAAAACTCAGCCGGCAGACTACTATATCGCCGTCCCCACGGATGTGACGGAGGTGGAGAAAAGAGCTTTCTATGATCTTGTCAGGGATGCCAATATGAAGGCGCGCAAGATCATGGTGGTGGAAAAAGCTGTGGCAGACGGCCTGGGCATGGATATTGATGTGAAGAATTCACAGGGCGTTATTGTTGTGAATGTGGGATTTGAGACCACGGAGATCTCTATTCTGTCTCTGGGGGGGATCGTTCTCAGCCGGCTGATTAAGGTGGGCGGCGTCAAGTTTGACGAGGCCATCCGGGCGGCGGTGCGGCGGGAGTTCAGTCTGATTATCGGCGGTAAGACGGCGGAGTCGGTAAAAATCTCCCTGTCCCAGCTGGAGGAGGACAAGCAGGGCGCAGTGGTCTATGGACGGGATATTGTGACCGGCCTGCCTGTGGAGCGAGAGATTCCCACCAAACTGGTGGTGGATTGTCTGGAAGAGCATTTTAACACGATTGTGGACAATGTGAAGGTGATACTGGAGAGAACTCCCCCTGAGCTTGCAGCGGACATTTACCGCCACGGCATCTATCTGACAGGCGGTGCTTCCCAGACCAGCCATCTGGCTGATCGTCTGAGCCAGGGTACGGGGCTGAAGGTGAATATTTCCGAAAACCCGATGACCAGTGTGGCTGTGGGATTATCCAAGATCATCAATGAAGACAACTATAAAACCGTAGCATATGCGATTGAAGGAATGAGTAAATGAGCCCGATAATCAAGAAAAAAGGGGAGAAATTTACGATACCCAGTAAATATCTCCTCTTTGTTTTAACTTGTCTGTGTACTGTGCTGATGGCGCTGACTTTCAGCACAGATGTGTTTAACCAGCCGCTGAATACGGCAGTCGGCTATGTGGTGGTGCCTTTTCAGCAGGGCATCAGCAAGGCGGGCAGCTGGCTGTCCGGCCGTAAGGATGAACTGGTGCAGATCCGCCAGCTTCTGGAGGCGAACGTAAAGCTGCAGCAGCAGCTGGATGAGGTGCTGCTGGAAAACACCCGGCTTCAGCAGGAGAAATCCGAGCTGAGCCGCCTGCGGGAGTTGTATCAGCTGGATAATCAATACGATGAGTATCATAAGGTGGGAGCCCGTATTATCGCAAGAGACAGCGGCAACTGGTATTCCGTTTTTACGATTGACAAGGGTGCGGACGACGGTCTGCAGATAGATATGAATGTGATCGCCAGCGGCGGTCTGGTAGGCCGTATCAGCGAGGTGGGGCCCAACTGGGCAAGAGTGACCTCCGTCATATCCGACAATTCCAATGTGTCGGCAAAGACGCTGAATTCCTCGGATACCATGACGGTGACAGGGGATTTGAAGACCATGCATGACGGCGTGATCCGTTTCAGCCAGCTGATCGACAGCCAGGATAGTGTGGCTGTAGGAGATAAGGTGGTGACCTCCCATATTAGTGACAAGTATCTGCCCAATATTCTGATCGGTACAATACATACCATCAACAGGGATTCCAACAATCTGACGAAATCCGGCTATCTGACTCCCGCCGTAGACTTTGAACACCTGGAGGAGGTACTGGTAATTACGGATATGAAATGGGAGATGGAAGATGCTTAGAAAAATTACCATGGCCATCATGATTCTTTTCTGCTTCCTGCTGCAGACAACTCTGTTTCGCAGCCTGGCCTTTGCGGGGATTGTGCCTGATCTGTTGATCGTGTTGACATCGGCTTTCGGTTTTATGCGGGGGGAGAAGGAGGGGCTGTTGATCGGTTTCTTTTCGGGACTGCTCTGTGATATTTTTTTCGGGGAGATTCTGGGTTTTCAGGCACTGGTATATATGTATATCGGTTTTTTGAACGGTAAGTTCTGCAAGATTTTTTATCCCGAGGATATCAAGCTTCCTATGGCACTGATCACTGTCAGCGATCTGTCATACGGGGTAATCTGCTATGTTCTTTTCTTCCTGCTCCGGGGAAGGCTGGATTTTTCGTTCTATCTGCGAAATGTAATTGTACCGGAGGTGGTGTACACGATAGTCATAACCTGTTTACTCTACCCGCTGGCTCTGTTTGTGAACAACCGGCTGGAGGCATTTGAGAGAAAGAGGGCGAAAAAATTTGTTTGACAAACTGAAAGAAAATATCATCCACTTTTTTACCAGCAGGCTTACGCTGATGACCATCGGCTTTGCCATACTGGGCGGAATACTGATATACCGCTGTTTTGTGCTGCAGATTGTACATGGTCAGGAATATCTGGATGATTTTATGCTTGAGACCGAGAAAACACGGGATATCGCCAGCTCCAGAGGCAGTATCAGGGATCGCAATGGCAATGTCTTGGCTTATGACGAACTGGCTTATTCCGTCAAAATAGAGGATGTATTTGAGAACAGTTCCAACAAGAACAGGGAACTCAACGCTACGATTTACCGTCTGATACAGATGATTGAAAAAAACGGCGATCATATCATCACGGATTTCAATATTGTGCTGGACGAGCAGGGAAACTATACATACAATGTGTCTGGAACCAGACTTCTGCGCTTTCTGGCAGATGTCTACGGACACTCAACGGTCGATCAGCTGAAGGAGGAAGAACGGACGGCTACACCCCAGGAGGTCCTGGAGTATCTGGGTAAGAGATTTGCCCTCGGACAGTATGCGGTAGAGGGAGACAGCAAAAGTGATTTTCTGGTGGGTAAGGGTTATACTCAGGAGGAATTCCTGAAAATGATAAATATCCGGTATGCCATGAACCTCACCAGCTACCGCAAATATATTGGCACCACGGTGGCGAAGGATATCAGTGACAGGACAGTCGCCGTCATCATGGAGAACAATTATCAGCTGGACGGCGTCTCCATCGTGGAGGACACGGTGCGCAGATACAATGACAGCGAATATTTTGCCCATATTCTGGGCTATACGGGCAAGGTCGACTCGGAGGAGCTGACTGATCTCAATGCCCGGGATCTGGAGGAGGGCGGCACCGGAGAGAGATATAACAGCAACGATGTGGTGGGCAAGAGCGGTATTGAGAAATCTATGGAGGCTACCTTGCAGGGTATAAAGGGTTCTGAGACAGTCTGTGTGGACAATATGGGCAAGGTAATCAGCATTTTGGAGCGCCAGGAGGCGCAGGCGGGCAACGATGTGTATCTGACGATCGATAAGGACGTACAGATTGCGTTTTCCAAGATTCTGGAACAGCGTATTGCAGGCATTATTGCAAACAAGATAATTAACGCCAAAGAAGCGCCGGAGGTCACCAACGGAGATATCAAGATACCCATTTATGATGTGTATTTCGCAACGATTAATAATAACGTCATTGACATTAACCGTTTTGCGGAGGATACTGCGGGGGAAACGGAACGCACCGTCCATGAGAAGTATCTGGAGTACAAGGCGAAGGTATATGCGCGCCTCCGTGAGGAGCTTCAGGAGAAAAAGACTGCCTACAACAAGTTGACGCTGGAATATCAGGTATATCAGCTCTATATTGTAAACAATATTTTAAGGGGAAACATCATAGACACGGAACTAATGGATATGAGAGATCCGGTGCAGATCGCCTGGTCAGAGGACGAGGTAATCAGTCTGCATGAATATTTGACCCACTGCATCTCAGAGAACTGGATTGATGTTGACAGACTGGAGATGGATCAGCAATACGCGGATTCGTCGGAGATATATGACAGAATCTGCGACTATATTTTTGAGGCTCTGGACCGAAATCTGGAGTTTCAGAAACGTATCTATCGGTTTATGATTAAGAATGATGTGATCAGCGGAAGGCAGATCTGCATGATTCTCTGTGAGCAGAATGCCATCGAGATTCCTACGGAGGATGTGGACAGGCTGTATGACGGTTCACTGTCTGCCTATCAGTTTATGATGAACCGGATCACACATCTGGACATTACTCCGGCACAGCTGGCGCTGGACCCCTGCAACGGCTCCGTCGTTATGACGAATGTACACACGGGAGAAGTGCTGGCGCTGGTGTCCTATCCGGGCTATGACAACAACATGATGGCCAACTCCGTGAATCCGCAGTACTACAGCAAGCTGCTGATAGACAAGACCAGTCCCATGCTGAACTATGCCACCCAGTATGCGGCTGCTCCCGGTTCCACCTTTAAGATGGTATCCTCCACGGCAGCGCTGTTGGAGGGGGAAATCACTTTAAACAGCAAAGTCACCTGTACCGGCGCCTACACCCAGGTGACGCCGTCTCCCAGGTGTTGGCGGCACAGCGGCCACGGATCGTTGAATCTGACGGCGGCTATCCAAAATTCCTGCAACTTCTTTTTCTATGATATAGGTTACGGTTTTGCCACCAGGAGCGGCAGCTACGTCGCCCAGGACGGTCTGGATATCCTGGCAAAATATGCTGAGATGTACGGCCTGACGGAAAAGTCCGGCGTGGAGATCGAAGAATCCCAGCCTTCCGTCTCGGATGAACTGCCCATACCCTCCGCTATCGGACAGGGTACAAACAGCTTTACCGCTGTGGGACTGACCCGCTATGTGTCTACAGTGGCCAACGGGGGAGAGTGTTATAATCTGACGCTGATCGATCATGTACAGGATAAGGAGGGCGAGATCCTGATGGAACAGAATCCGGTACTCCGCAATACAGTGGACATGCCGGTGGATTACTGGAATGCCATCCGTCTGGGCCTGCGCAGGGTGGTTGAGGGAAAGAGTTATTTTAATGAACTTGCCATAAAGGTGGCTGGAAAGACCGGTACGGCACAGCAGATTTCCTCCCGCCCCAACCATGCGCTTTTCGTGGGCTATGCGCCCTACGACAACCCGGAGATCGCCATTACGGTCAGGATTCCTTTTGGCTATTCCTCCGACTATGCGGCGCAGACGGCCAGGGATCTGATTTCCTACTATTACGGTCTTGAGCCGGAGGAGAATATCATCACCGGCATGGCCAGCACGCCGGATGCCGGTGTGACGATCAACGAAATATAATATGGATTAACGCAGTGTCTGCCCGGATGGTACTGTTCGGGCAGAGGCGGAACTATAAAATAAGGAGAGATGACATTGAAGGATGCAGTGCTGATTAAAAGTTATCAAAATGGTATCAATCTGATCCTGCGGGAGGATGTCTCTTTTGAGGAGATCATCAGTGAACTGTCCGCCAAATTCCAGAGTTCCCGCAGCTTTTTCGGCAATGCCGATGTGGCGCTTTCCTACGAGGGGCGTCAGCTTGGGCAGGAACAGGAGCTTGCTCTGGTGGAAGCTATACGGCAGTCCAGCAATCTCAATCTTGTCTGTATCATCGGCAGGGACGAGGAGACCAACCGGCGCTATATCAAGGCGATCCAGAAGGTGCAAAAAAAGCTCCCCGTCGGCAGCGAGGGACAGCTTCATAAGGGTTCTCTGAAAAACAGCGAAGTGCTGGAGACGGAGAGCAGTATTATCATACTGGGAGATGTGTATCCGGGCAGTGCGGTGATCTCCCCGAAAAATATCATTATCCTGGGCGGACTGTATGGGGAGGCCTATGCGGGAACGGACGGCAGTGAGGGAATATATGTAGCAGCGCTTGAAATGGAGCCGGAAAGATTAAAAATCGGCGATTTCAAATATAAAAACAGTGACAAACAGTCAAAGTGGAGTATTCGCACCAAGGTACAGCCGAAAATTGCATATGTGAAAAACGATAAGATAGTCATGGAACCGCTTACCAAGGAGATACTGGACACCTTTTAGGCATATTTCATGTCAGGAT
>CAZKAO010000008.1:0-69519 GCA_964550745.1 uncultured Acetatifactor sp. | reverse complement strand
CGGAACTAAATGCTACTGTAGTTTGAGGTAGTGGAATTTAAAATTTCATTTCAGGAATCTTTGTTTTTTTTATTTATATATGGAATTTGCTGTTATTTCGTGATAGAATATTTACATGGTAGAGAGTTTCATGCCGTCACAAAACCAATGACATGGGACGGTTTGCCTATACGGGAGCTTATATTGGATCAGGAATACCTGCATTTAAAGGTCTCCTGTCCCCAATGAAGCAAAGCGCAGATTAAAGTAAGCAGTGGCCATATTGTGTTCCACCTCCGTCCTATTATGGGGTAATTTCGGGTCTATGGGACAGGCTTCGCTCTGAGATACGATGGGTCCCCAGCAGGATACCTGGTAGCCTTGTTCCTGTAGGCGAAGGAGATGTGGTGCATGATGATAAACCCAGAGAGTGAAAACCATGACATTAAAAGAAGTACAAGATAATATCCGCAAAAAAGAATATGTCAAAGCCAGAGAAAATATGGATGCGTTGAGGCGGGAGGGATATGAATATAATGATGTGATGGCTATATTGGATGCCAACATTTATGAGGCTCTGGGAGACAGGGCAAACATGTTCCGGTCTATCAGAGATGGCATGCAATATTCTCATAGAAATTATGAGTTGTATTATATGCTTGGTTACTACTATCTGCAAGATAATCCCAATCAGGCATACCTGTGTTTTCAAAATGCATTGTTATATTGTGGGCAGGAAGAGGACGCAATGATAATTGCAGCTGATATGAGGGAGTTGGTTGAATCAGGCCAGGTAACTGTGCGCAATACGGCAATCGTTATCGTCTCCTATAATGCCTGCTATATGATGCAGAAGAATATAGAGTGTATCCGAAGAACCCTATTGCCGGGAACCTACAGAATCCTTGTGGTAGACAATGCCTCCGACGATGGGGTGCGGGAATGGCTGAGAGAGCAGCAGGATATTCTGCTTATTGAGAACGGGCGGAATGTCGGCTTTGCCCCAGCATGCAATCAGGCTGTCAGGGCGCTGCGGGAATCAAGTGATGGGCAGGAGGATGTCTTTCTGCTCAACAATGATACTCGATTGGCTCCTAATGCGTTGTTCTGGTTGCGCATGGGTCTGTACGAGGATGAGAGGGTGGGGGCTGCGGGCAGCCTGTCCAACTATGCGGGCAATAAACAACAGCTGGATATCGAATTTACATTGCCAGGAGAATATTTGGACTACGGAGCGCGCAGGAATATACCGGATGAAGCTCCCTATGAGGAGAGGGTGAGGCTCTCCGGTTTTGCCATGCTGATCAGGGGACATGTCTGGGATGAAACCGGGGGCATGGATGAGGCCTTTGCGCCGGGATATTTTGAGGATGATGACCTCTCCATGAAGATCTCAAAAGCTGGTTACAGGCTTTTGCTGTGCCGCAACAGCTTTATTTATCATGCGGGAAGCCAGAGTTTTTCCAAGTGCCGGGATGTGGATGAGATACTGGTATCCCATTACAGGCTGTTTATGGAAAAATATGGACTGGATATCCTGAGGTATGCATATCCTGACCTGGAGAAGATCAGGCAGATACCCTTTTCGAGGGAAGACGCGTTCAACCTGCTGCAGATTGGCAGCGGGCTGGGGGCGGATCTGAAATATATCCGCACGGCGTTTCCACATGCTAATGTGATCGGCATAGAAGCCGATGAGGCATTATATCATATTTCACGAAACACGGGGCTGGTGTTTCAAAGTCCGGCGTCTGCGCTGGAGACGTTTCATAAGCCGGTGTTTCATGTGTTGCTTGCAGATAAAGAGGAGTATGGCAGATGGAGTAAGGCGGAGTGGGAGATCATAGGACAGCTGTGTCTGGACAACTGCGTGGTGCTGCCGAGAGCAGAAGAGCAGGACAGTGTCAGGCTGGATCAGATCAAGCTGGTTATATGGGATCTGGATCAGACCTTCTGGACCGGAATACTGAGCGAGGGCAGCGTGACGGCGCATCAGGATAAAATAGATCTGATCAGGGAGTTGACGGACTGCGGGATTATTAATTCTATTTCTTCCAGAAACAATGAAGGGGAAGCGCTGCAGGCATTAAAACGGCTTGGAATTGCGGACTACTTTGTGTTCAACAACATAAACTGGGAGAATAAAGGGGAGCAGATACAGAGGAAATTGGAGGATATGCATCTGCGCCCGGAAAATGCGCTGTTTATCGATGATGATCCGCGTAACCTTGAGGAGGGGAAATATTATAATCCGGGTCTGATGACGGCGCTGCCGGAGGTGACAGACAGGCTTAAAGAGTATGTGAAAGGGTTGGAGCGCACGGACCGGCAGCACTGGAGACTGGACAGCTATAAAATATTGGAGAAGCGCCGCAGAGAGGAGAGAAGTTTTTCGACGAAGGAACAATTCCTGTATGAAAGCGGGATCACTCTGGAGATTCATCAGGACTGCATAAAGGAAATAGATCGGATTGTGGAGCTGACAGCCAGAACCAACCAGTTGAATTTTACCAAGCTCCGCGAGGGCCGGGAGGAATTGCAGAGCCTGTTACAGAGTGAGAACTTTAGAAATGGTTATGTGAAGGTTCGGGATAAATTCGGGGATTACGGAGTGGTGGGATTTTTTTCCTATGACCGTCAAAAAGAGAGACTCCGGCATTTTCTGTTTTCCTGCCGGATTATAGGAATGGGGATTGCGGAGTGTGTCTACAGATGGCTGGGGGCGCCTGAAATAGAGATAGCGGAGCCTGTGGCTGTGCGCCTGGGTGAGAGTATAAGCACCCCATGGATACACATAGAACTTGCGCAGACGGATACAGGAGCTGGCGCGGAGGACCTGCGGGAGAGACGGACGAACAGGATCAGGGTTCTGCTCAAGGGTCCCTGTGATATGAGCGCCATCGAGAGCTATCTGTCCGGAGGAGATGTAACCACAGAGTTTAACTATGTGAATGATCAGGGCTTTATCACAACAGGCCAGAATCACTCCATGCATATCTGGCAGAGCGCCATGCTTACCCGGGAGCAGATAGCGGACCTGATAGCGGAAGTTCCGTTTATTGTTCCGGGGGATTTTCAGACCAGTATTTTCAGCAGGGAATATCATGTAATCTGTTATAGCCTGCTGCCGGATTGTCATACCGGCCTGTACCGCAGCAGAAAAACAGGTGGCTATATCAGCTTTGGCAGTAAAAACTTTGATTTGACAGCCAGGGAGAATGTAAAGGGATATATTGATGGCAGTATTGTAAACCATGCTTTTCCATTTACGGAGGATATTATTGCCAGGTTTGCCAGGGATTGGGAATTTGTGGGTGTGACCCCGGGAGATGACCTGATCCGCAATCTGGATTATATGTATACCCATGCTCTTGGAGCCCCTATGTTTATCCTGCTTCTGGGAAGCGAGATAGAATACGAGGGGATCAATGAGGAATTTGCCAACCATGCGGAGCATCACAGGCAGATCAATGCATTGGTGAGGGCGTACGCCAGGGATAAGGACAGGATGCGGATCATAGAGATGACCGACTATATCCATTCCCAGGATGATTATGACGACAGTATTAATCATTTTAGCAGAAACGTATATTATCAACTGGCGACTACCATGTGTGCCTGTATTAACGAGCAGGTGGGAAAATTAAAAAGGATATATAATTCTGTATGAGGGCAGGAGAAAGAAATATGAGCTTTGAACAACAGTACGACGCAATTATCGTGGTGACAGCCAAGGATTACGCAAGAGTTCAAAATCAATACCATAGGCTGACTGCCAATATGCCGTCAAGACGAATCCTCTTTGTGGGCAATGAGGAGGTTGCCGCTCTTGTGGAGCAGTCAGATCTGGGAGAGAGAGTGGGATTTCTGAATGAAAACGCCATTCTTTCCTTTGATGCGGTACATGCCGTCATGACACAGGCGATGGAGGGCCTGCTGCAGGGCCGGGAACTGCCCAGAGGCATCACAGGGTGGTACTATCAACAGTTTTTGAAGATGCAGTATGCCTGCATGTGTGAAGACGCCTATTATCTGGCCTGGGACGGGGATACGATACCATGTGGTCCGTTTTCTATGATCCATGAGAAATCGGGCGTTCCGTATCTGGATATCAAGGCAGAGTACCATAAGGAGTATTTTGATACCCTGTCAAAGTTGATTCCGGGAATGCATAAATGCATAGAAAAGTCCTTTATCTCAGAGCACATGCTGATCAATTGCGGGATTATGTGCCAGCTGATTCGGGAGATAGAAGCCAATGAAAATATTCCTGGAGACAATTTCTGGGAAAAGATTATCCACGCTATAGATGTCAAGGATCTGCAGTCCAACAGCTTTAGTGAATTTGAGACCTATGGCACTTATGTGGCGTTGCGCTGCCCGGAGGCGTACCGCCTGCGCAGCTGGCATTCCTTTCGATATGGCGGCGTATTTTATGAATTGGATACTATATCCGACGACGATTATGAATGGCTGAGCCGGGATTTCTTTGCCATATCCTTTGAGAAGGGGGATTTTGTCAGGGAGGATCAGAAACATCTGTTTGACAATAAGAAGTATCAGGAAAAGCTTTCTGCCAGACAGATGCTGGAGATTGCACAGCAGGAATTCGAGGAAGGGAGTTACATTGAGGTATGGGAGTAGCACAGTACAGCAAGGAAGAAGTGAATCAGTTAAAGTGGCAGGTATATAGGCAGCTGCCGCTTCTGCAGCAGAAGATTTCTCTGCTTTATCAGGATATGACTGAGAAAGGTTCACAGTGGGATGACGGGATATGGGGCGAACTATTGATTGCGGCAAATATCCTATGCAACTGCAATGTCCTGTTCAAACTCAAGCCGCATCTGTCGGAGCGATGTGAACAGCTCAGAAATGCAATAGAAAGTAAAGAGAGCGGGGAGCGACAGAGGATGCAGCTTCTGATGAATCTCTATGATGCTCTTGAAAAAATAGAAGACTTTATCGGTCAAAAAATAAAGCGTTGCAATGTCTGTGGAAATGATGTGTTTTTTGCCCCGATTCCCGGGGGCTATGAGGCCAAGCGCAAGGAGCATGGATTTTTATATTGGAATGCGGACTTTCAATTGGAGAGCAGGGATAATTATAGCTGTCCAGTCTGTGGCGCGTATGACAGAGAACGCCTGATGATTGCTTTTCTGGATGAGGTGCGTCCGGAAGGGAATGAGCAGCTTAGAATGCTGGAGGTGGCGCCGACACCGCCAATAAGGCGTTATGCGCAGGGCAGAGGGGACATTGTATATGAATCAACGGATCTGATGATGCAGAATGTGACTTTTCAGGCAGATCTTCAGCATATGGATATGGTGGAGGATGAGACCTATGATATCATAGTCTGCTCCCATGTTCTGGAACATGTTGAGAACGATGCCCTGGCTATGAGTGAATTGCACAGGATGTTAAAGCCGGAGGGAGTATGTCTGGTACTGGTACCTCTGATCGTGGGAAAAACGGATACAGAGGAGCAGTGGGGATGTACGGAGGAGGAGAACTGGAGACGATTTGGTCAACAGGATCATTCCAGGCTTTACGGGAAACAGGACTTTATCGGAAAGCTACAGAATGCTGGTTTCTATGTGAATGAGCTGGGAAGGGAATGGTTTGGAGATGAGTTTTACGAGACCTGTGGTTTTGACGATTTATCCATCATGTATGTGGCGACAAAGGATATTCAATTGGTGGAACAGAATGAGACAGGGAATATGGCAGGGCAGCTGGCTGAGCTTCAGAAGGAAAACAGGCTGTTGCGGCAGGCTCTGAATAATCTGAATGATCGGCTCGCGGGACTGCAGAAAGCCTCCAAGACAAATTTTACGATCCTGTTTCATACCATGGATAATACCGGGTGGGAGATTAATGATCCGAGATTTCGGGAGAAGTTGTGGTATCCTCAGATAATGAGTATCGAGGAAACCATTGAGGAAATAGTGGCAAACAGGAAGTCCATAGCCCGGTTTGGAGATGGGGAATTTGGCATTATGTGTGGGGAACAGCGTTGGAGATTCCAGAAGAAGGATGATAAGCTGGCTCAAAGACTTAAGGAGGTTCTGCACTCGAAACATGACGATATTCTGGTAGGACTCATTGATTACTATGGTGATCTCAGCACCTGGGAGAGCAGTGCGGCAAATGGAGCCAGGATATATCTGACCCCGGAAACCAGAAAGCAGAATTACGCGCTTATTGAGAGGGACAGGATCTATGCAAACACAAGCATATCCCGCAATGAAACCTGGGAGAGGGTAAATAATCAAAAGAGGATATGGGATGGGAGGGACTGCGTGTTTGTCGAGGGCTTCCAGACTAGGATGGGGGTTGGCAATGATCTGTTTGACAATGCCGCATCTATTGTCAGAATCCTGTGTCCGGCAGAAAGCGCTTTTGACCGATATGAGGATATTTACAACGAGGTGCTGAAGCAGCCCAAAGACAAGCTGATATTGATTGCCCTAGGTCCCACTGCCAGCGTCCTGGCCTATGATCTGGCGCTGCAGGGATATCAGGCTGTTGACATAGGACATGCAGATCTGAGCTATGAGTGGATGCTTCGTGGAGATCATGGCAGAATTCCAAATAAATATACGAATGAAGTGGCGGGCGGGCATATCGTGGAGGAGATTTATGACGCAGAGTATGAGGCGCAGATCGTTGCGGATTTGCACTGAGAGGGAAGTGATTTTGGACATTAACCGACAGTATCTGGAGAAGGAGCCAGACACAGGTAAGAATGAGCAGGGAGGAAAGTGATGAGGAAAGAATTAATTCAACTGGAAGACATGTTAAAACTATCACAAGAAATGGCTGCTATTCTCTACCAGTATCAAAATGTGGAAGATGAACTGATTCATGCAATATTAAATGCGGTGGAGGAAGTTAATACCGAATTATTTGGCTGTAGAAAGATTCCGGCGTTTCCTTTTGACAAGCATATAAACAATCTGGCATCCTTTAAAGAGCAGTATGCGCAGTGGCTGAATACGTTATCTGACGAATTGCAATACCGGAAGTCACTTTTAAATAAAATTGATTATGATTTTCATATTTTCCTTTCTCATGTTTCTGCTATGAGTGAAGAAGCATTAGTCGCAGAGGGGGTTACCTATCTTGAAAAAATCCGGCAGGTGGATAGAGAGGGGTATGATGGAATCGTAAAAGTATATAATGGCTATCGCCATTTCTGGGGCTCTGTGGACTTGGAGAACGGAGATACGAACTTAATAAAAAATCGTGTCCATGAAATAAAAAGTCATTTGGAGGATTTTATCTGGTTATATGACAATCTTGCAGATTATCGTTCTAAGAAGGTACTCTACGGAATTCTCAGACATTGGCTGACATTTGACTATGCATATAAGAACTCCATAAAAGAAAACAACTATGATGACTATTATGATTTTGATATTATAACCTGCAGCCCGGAGGAATGTTTGGTTGATTTAGGTGCCTATACTGGGGATTCCGCGTTGTCTTTTATTCATAATTTCGGATTGTATAAACGGATATACTGTTATGAAATGACTGCCGGATCTATGAAGGTAACGCAGGAAAATCTGAAAGATTTTGATAATATTATATATCGCCAGACTGCAGTCGGGAATACGAACGGCAGCATATGTATGACAGAATTTAATGGAGCCCCCGGCAGCAATCTTGTCAGTTCAAAGGGCGATACAGAAATCCCAATGGTAAGATTAGATGATGATATCTGTGAGCCAATCACATTTATTAAGATGGATATCGAGGGCAGTGAAATAGAGGCGATGAAAGGCGCGGAGCAGCATATTCGGAGAGATAAACCCAAGCTTGCAATCTGCTCTTATCACAATAATCATCATATATATGAGATTCCAAGGCTGATGCGGGAATATAATCCGCAATATAAGCTTTATATGCGTTATAACGGACCGCTCAATAATGTGTTAATATCTGAATTTGTTACTTTTGCGATTCCCTAGAGGCTGAGGGGCAAGCAAGCCGAGAGCATCAGTATCGCAAAATATTAAGATTGACTCTGCTGTGATAGAATACATAGGCGCTGTCATTGGTATACAACTGCAAAGAGTGTTTCCAGGTGTTATCTATGGACACATCATCGACACAGATGATTTCCAAGTTCTCTACGCCTATGGTTTGTGATGAAAGGCTGGACAGAGTGCGGTCAATATATGGATCTAATTTTATGTATATTATACCATGATTTCATGCGCTTCAGCGCATATTCTGTTCAAAAGAGTTAAATGCGAAGCATTTTACTCTTTTTACTTTTTACCATAGTTTTGTATACTTTACCAGAGCTCTTTTCTGTGGAAGTGGAATGCGAGGCCAAACGGCATAAGGCGCTGTTGGGTGAGAAATATCTGGGGCAAAAAATTTACAGGGTAATATTGTGAAAAATAATGCCGATATATAATATGGAATATTGGACAAATCCGCCATCTGCATAGGGGTAATGGCGGAAATGATGATTAGAACTGGTTTTTTTGAGCAGGAGATCAGGGAAAGCCACAGAAGGAACCTGATTTTTGAGGGAAGCTATGAGGAGAGCAGTACAACAGGACCAGGCGGCAATCCTGGAATATTTAAAGAAATCGGTTGCCGAATGTATCTATATGTATATCGACATTCTGAACTATGGGGTAGTCTCGGAGAATATGGCCGTGTGGCTGCAGGAGCAGGATGGACAGATAGAACTCGTGGTGATGAAATATTTTGACAGCTTCCAGGTATACAGCCATAGAAGGGCTATTGATGTGGGACCGGTTTTGGCTCTCCTGCAGGAGTATCCGGTGACCATGGTATCGGCAAGGCGGGACATTATAGAGCAGTTGGAAGGGGTCTGTAGCGGCTACCATGCTGTTTATGGCGCAGTGTTTGATGTGAGTTATTTGCGCAGGACATTTTGGGCAATGGGCGGGACAAAACCATGTGCGTTAAAGGTTACAGAGGCAGTGGAGGATGACGCGGCGGAGATCGCGGAGTTGCTATGTTCCGATGATACCTTCCGTGTCAATTATAAGGAGGAAGACCTGGCAAGGCAGCTTGCGGAGAGGATCCGCACACATACAGGGCGCAGTGTTATCATACGGATGGATGGCAGAATCGTTGCCCACGACGCGACATTTGCGGAGGCGGAAGGGGTTGCCGTGGTGAGTGGCCTGGTCATCAGGCCGGAGTATCGTGGACTGGGGTGTTATGAGGCTCTGGTCAGCTATCTTGGAGATCAGTTGGTGAATGAGGGGAAGATCCCTTATGCTTTCGCCATTACGGACAAGACAATTCGCTACCACAGGGCAGTCTATACGGAGTGTGGGGAATATGGGAAACTGGTAAAGACCGGGTGGAAGTAGCAATAAGACAAGATTCTATAAAAACAGGAAAGGTTTCACAACTGGAAAGGAGTAGTAAGATGAGGGAAAAAATATTAGAAGTGCTGAAAGAGGAAAATGAGGAGATTGTGGAGGATTTGGACAGGGATCTCCTGGCATCCGGCATATTAGATTCCTTTGACATCGTAAATCTGGTAATGGCGCTGGAGGAGGCGCTGGGCATCAGCATCGATGTGGAAATGGTGTCTCCGGAGAACTTTCAGACTGCGGAATCCATCATTAAGATGATCGAGGGTATTGGGTGAGATGGAGAGAAATGTTCTACAGCTTTTAGAGAGTACAGCCTTAAAATATCCTGAGAAGGTAGCGGTGAAGGACAGCAGAGAGTCCGTTACATTCAGTGAACTGGAGTATAATGCAAGACTTGTGGGAAGCGGGTTGGCTGGGCGGATTAGTTCAGGGGATGCCATTCCGGTATACATGGAGAAAGGGGTAAAGACTCTGGAGGCCTTTTTCGGGATTGTTTACGCAGGAGGATGTTACAGTCTCCTGGCGCCTATACAGCCGGAGGAAAGGTGTAACAGTATTCTGCAGAGACTGGATGCTCCTGTGCTGATCACAGACAGGGAGCATTTGGAAAAGGCCAGAGCCTTTGCGTTTCAGGGGAAAATCCTTCTGGTTGAGGAATTGCTGGAAAGCGCCATGGCGGAGAGCGCACTGGCCCGTATCCGGGAGGACAGTACCGACCGGGATCCCCTCTATATCAATTTCACATCCGGCTCCACCGGAGTTCCCAAGGGCGTGGTGGTGGGGCATGGTTCGGTGATAAACTTCATCCACCATTTTGTGGAAATATTCCATATCACTTCGGATGACGTTATCGGCAACCAGGCTCCCTTTGATTTTGATGTGTCAGTGAAGGACATTTATTCCATGCTGCTGACCGGGGCAACACTGTACCTGATCCCCAGGGAATGTTTTTCCTTTGCCAAGAAATCGCTGGATGAACTGGAAAAGGGGCAGATCACGGTTATGATATGGGCCGTCTCGGCACTGTGTCTTATCACCTCCCTGGATGGATTCACCTACAAGGTACCCTACAGCGTGAAAAAGGTGTTGTTCAGCGGCGAGGTGATGCCCATGAAACACCTTCTGGCCTGGAAGAGAGCATTGCCGGAGGCCATGTTTGTAAACCTGTATGGCCCCACGGAGATCACCTGCAACTGTAGTTACTATATCATACCCCAGGATATCGGGGAAGAGGATACACTTCCGATCGGCAGGCATTTCCCCAATGTACGCATCCAGCTCCTGGGCGAAGGAGACAGACTGATCACAGGGGTAGGTGAAACCGGCGAGCTCTGTGTGGGTGGGGCCGGACTGGCGTTGGGGTATTATGGTGACAGAGAGAAGACGGACTCCGTATTTGTGCAGAACCCTTTAAACGCAAAATACCGCGATATGCTGTACAGGACAGGCGATCTCGCCTATTACAGGGAGGACGGGGAACTTGTCTATATTGGCCGCAGGGATAACCAGGTCAAGCATATGGGGCACCGGATAGAGATGGGGGAGATAGAGAACTGCATTCTCCAAAATCCCAGGGTCAGCAGGGTATGCTGCCTGTATGACGAGGAGAAACAGCAGATCGTGGCTTTTTATCAGGGGGACGCAATTGAGAAGGAGATCAAGGACGGCCTCAAAAAGAAACTGATAAAGTATATGATCCCCGGACGGTATGTTCAATTGGGACAGATGCCCCTGAACGCAAACGGGAAGATAGACCGCAAAGCATTGCGGAGAGACTATATAGATACATAACCCCCACAAGATTTCGTGGGGGGTGCGCCGCAGGACGCGGCGAGATGGGAGGGTGCATGGAGGCATGGTTAAGCTATTTTGCGGGGAGGGACAACACACCCGCATTTATTTTTGACATTGATAAGCTGCTCCACAGGGTTCTGGCTATAAAAAGCATACTGACCGCGCATGGAAGACGTAATTGCAGCCTGTGTTATGCCATGAAAGCTAATCCATTTCTGGTTGCCTCCCTTGGGGAGGCAGTGGACAAATTTGAGGTCTGTTCCCCTGGGGAGCTTTCCATTTGTATTGACCAGAAGGTGGACAGTAAAAAGGTTGTGTTTTCTGGGGTGAACAAGGGGAAGAAGGAGATAGAGGCCGCTCTGGAGTATGGTGTGGGGGTATTCACCGTGGAGTCGGAGCAGCAGCTTGAACTGCTGCGGCAGTATGCCCGGAACAAGGGCAGGGCAATACCCGTCCTTCTCCGTGTCACCTCAGGCAACCAGTTCGGCATAGACTGGGATGTGGTGAGACAGCTCATTCTACACAGGAAAGAAATGTCTGAGTTAAATATCCGGGGGATACAGTATTTTTCCGGGACGCAGAAGAAGCAGGAAAAGATTGTGGGGGAAATAGAACTCCTATGCGGGTATGTGAGGCAGCTCAGGGAGGCGGGATACCAGATAGATGTCCTTGAGTATGGGCCCGGGCTTGGGGTGGAATACTTTGGCAATGGGGAAGAGGACAGTCTGGAAACGCTGCTGCGGGGGGTAAGTAACGCTCTGGATCAGTTCCCGGACGACATTCAGTTGGTGTTGGAGATGGGCAGGTTCCTGGTGGCGGACTGCGGCTGGTATCTGACGAAAGTGGTTGACTGGAAAAGGAACGAAGGGAAGAACTATTGCCTGGTGGACGGCGGGATACACCATGTAAACTACTATGGGCAGGTGATGGGAGCTCGCAAGCCTCCGGTAAACCACCTGAGAGAACAGGGTGGACACTTTCTGGAAGTAAAGCCCGAACCTGGGGCGGAAAAATGGAACCTCTGTGGGTCGTTGTGTACAATTGCCGACGTATTGGCCCGTAATCTGGAGATCAGCAGGCCGCAGCAGAATGATTACTTTCTCTTTGAGAGGATAGGAGCCTATTCGGTGACGGAGGGGATCTATTTGTTTTTGAGCAGGGATTTGCCCAAGGTGTATTTCTGGCAGGACGGGAAGCTGGATTTAGTCAGGGATTCCCTTGGAACATGGGAGTGGAACTGCGGGGACTGTGCAAAGCAGGAAGGGTAAAATGATTATGAAAAAAATAGAAGAACTGGATCAATATAAAGAATTAATGCAGGACATCAAACAGAGATGTGGGAGAGGCGTCAGCAATATCTATTTTATGGCGGATGAGGTTGCACGGTATATTGCGCAGGGCAGACTGTACGTTGAGGAATTTGACGCAGGGTGTGTGCTTTATGTGGATGAGCACGCCTATTACAACACAGCCATTTATGTGGCGGACAACGCCATAGTCTCTATTCCCGCCCGGGATAAAAGGTGTGTGCTCCGCTATGTCTATAGACGGAAGGATGCTGAGGTCACAGAGCAGAAATTCTCCGGAATCTTGTCCGCCAATAGTTTCCATAAGGGAGCCACATCGGTCGAGGTGCGGAAGACCATAGAAAATAATGAGGAGAAAAGGAAAAAAGTCGAGAAATGGGTGCGAAAGATGGAAGATCAGGGTTTTTCCTGCGTCTATGCGGAGGAATCGCAATTCCAGGAGATCGAGGAGATGTTCTGTGCTTCAGGGGTCATCAAGGACTACCAGATAGCTTACCGAACCCCAGAGGAGAAGAGTGCATTGGAAAAAGGGTCCTATCTCTGCATTTTAGATAAAGAAGGCAATATGTGTGCCGCCTCCTTTTGTGCCATTGTGAATGGGATTACCACAGGGGGTGCGTTGGTGGTGAAGGAGGAATACAAAATGAGGGGGCTTGTCCCCATGTGTTCTTACTACAGAACCCAGTGGCTGAAGAAACACAATGTAGTCTGTTCTCAGGGGTGGGTCGAGACGGACAACATGCCGTCCATCTGGCTTCATAAGTCCATGAAGTATGAATTCCGGGACAGGTATGCGGATGAATGGATTCTGGATGCCCGGCAGTAGGGCAGTGCAGGAACGGGAATTGACATATAGGAAGGGCACGAGGGGTTATGGAAGCAATAAGTTCCATGGAACAGTATAAAAGATTAATATCAGGTATAAGAGAAAGGCATGGGAAACCGGCTGGCAACCTCTATTTTATGTACAGGGATGTGGTAAGGTACATTGCGCAGGGCAGATTGTTTGTGGAGGAAAGTGACGGCGGATGTGTATTCTATGTGGATGGACATACATATTACCAGACGGTTGTCTATGGGGATTTCAGTAAGGATTTTTGTATATTGCCACAGGACAAAAAATGTATTGCCCGGTTGGTCTATGACGGCAAGGGGTTAGCGGGAACACAGCAATGCCTGTCCCGTATTTTGCAAAAGAATGGCTTCCGCAAAGAGGCAACCACTGTTCAGGTGCAGGGCAAAACAGAGGATATTCTGGAGAAGTGTAAAGACATTGAACAATATATAAAAAAGATGCAAGCTCGAGGGTTTTTTTGTGTCATGGCCGAAGAGGCCCAGTTTGAAGAAATAGATAAACTGTTTTGTGATTCGGGGACAGTCAAGGATTACCACATGGCATATATGACGCCTGAGGAGAAAAAAGCATTACAGAAGGGTTCTTATCTATGCATCGTCAATAAAGATAATGAAATATGTGGCGGTTCGCTGGCCACCATTGTGGACGGGATAGCGCAGGGAGGGGCGGTGGTAATAAAAGAAGAATATAAACTGAAGGGACTTACCCCCATCCTTACATATAACAGGGCGAAATGGCTGCAGGAACAGAATGTTGAATATACACATGGATGGAGTGTGACAACGAATGTGGCTTCTATCAGATACCATACTGGTATAGGTTTCCGCTTAATGGACAAATATGCGGATGAATGGCTATTGCGCGCAAAGGAGGATTAATTATGCGGGAGAGGATTATGCAGGTTTTGCAGTCTGTAAACCCCAAGTTTGATAAGTTCTGGGATGTGGATTTCTTGGAGGAAGGCTTAATTGATTCCTTTGAAATCACGAATATCATTATGCGGTTGGAACAGGAATTTGCAGTGGAGATTGACCCTGAATTGATTGTGCCGGAGAATTTTTGCAGCTTGGAGGCAATAGAGACGCTGGTTAAACAGATTATCCAGGGGTAATTCTTTAGGATAGGAGGAAGATTCGGCTGCCATGATAAAGAATGTGTTGCAGTTATTGGAAAATTCAGCAGCTTTATATCCTGAAAAAAGGGCATTCTCTGACAAAGAGGGATTTGTTACCTACCGGGATGCAGTTGACCAGGCTAAAGCCATAGGCACATATCTGACCAGATTTGGCAGGCAGAACAGTGCAGTCGCCATAATGCTTGATAAAAGCAAAGAGACAATAGTAAGTTTTATGGGGACGATTTATAGTGGAAATTTTTATGTCCCTATAGACGAAAATATGCCAGAGGACAGAGTAAAGAAGATTTTTTGTGTTGTCCACCCTTTTTTGGTAATTACGGATATTAAGAACAGGGAAAAAGCAGAATCGGTGGCAGGTAGTGTGCCTGTTGTCTTATGTGGGGATATGACGGAAACGAAAGTGGATGAAGAAAAGCTGCGGGAAATCCGTACAAGATCAATTGACACAGACCCAGTGTATGCGTTGTTCACTTCCGGCTCCACAGGCATCCCCAAAGGTGTGGTCTGTTGCCATCGCTCCGTGGTCGATTACTCGGACTGGCTGGTGGAAACATTTGGGTTTGACAGCCAGACTGTTTTCGGCAACCAGACTCCGTTTTATTTCAGCATGTCTGTTTTTGATATCTATGCCACGGTACGCAGTGGTGGGGAGCTACACATTTTGCCCCGTAAATACTTTACATTCCCAATGAAACTTCTGGCATATATGAATGAAAAACGGATAAATGCCATTTACTGGGTTCCCACTATGCTGTGCCTTGTGGCAAATCTGAGAGCACTTGAGAAAAATGATATGCCCTTTCTGAAGAAAATACTTTTTGCAGGGGAAACCATGCCAGTGAGACAGTTAAATATTTGGCGGAAATATGTGCCGGATGCGCTTTATGTAAATCTGTTTGGCCCTACGGAAATCACGGATATAGGTGTATATTACATTGTTGACCGGGAGTTTACGGATGATGAGTCCCTCCCTATAGGGAAGGCTTGTGACAATGTGGGTGTATTAATCCTGAATGGGGAGGATAAGGAGGCGGCCGTTGGAGAAATTGGCGAATTGTGTATTCGGGGAAGTTTCTTAGCGCTTGGATACTATAACGATGAAACGAAAACAAAGTCCTCATTTGTTCAAAACCCGTTGAATACACATTATCCAGATCTAGTCTATAGGACAGGGGACATGGTCAGTGTGAACGGCAAGGGTGAATTACTTTATCACGGACGCAGGGATTTCCAGATTAAGAGACAGGGAAACCGCATTGAACTGGGGGAGATTGAAGCAGCCGCGGGAGGGATGGGAGAAGTCGAAGCCTGTGCCTGCATCTATGAGGAACAGAAACAGAAGATAATACTCTTTTATCAGGGACAGGGGGTATCACAGGAAGAACTGCAAAATGTGGTGGAAAAAAAACTGCCAGGCTACATGTTCCCAGATACTTATATCAAGCTGCCGCAGCTTCCTGTCAATGCCAATGGGAAAATTGATAGGAAAGGATTGAGAGAGGGATATCTTAGTGGAGAAATTAGAGAACTGGGAAAAGTATAAAGAACTGCTGAAGGAAGCCAGACGGCGTGGGTTCATCCAATTCAGCAATAATTATCTGGATATGGATGCGGTAAAGAGATATATAGAGTTGGACAGGATGGAATACAGACTGGATGAGAGCGGCTTATATATATGTACGGATGAAGGATTGTTTTACCGGATATATATACAGTGTGGAGAGAATAGCATAAAGCTACCCAGGAAGGATAAGCCTGTTTTGGTACGGAATGTTTATCGAGAAGGCAATAAGTGCGCCGCTCAGCAGGAGGTGGAAAGTCAACTGCAGGGATTGGGTTTTTCACTTTATGATGAGTCCGTGCAGATATTGGCCAGGCCGCTTGCCGCTAAGGAGAATATCCTGGCGAAGCTGGAGAGGTCAGAAAGATTTTTGACAAGATTTGGCCTGAAAATTCTCTATGCGGACAGTTCCCGGTTGGAGGATATTGTCCGCCTGAGAGACAATACGCCTGAGTTGAAGCCCTATCATTTCCTGTATGAGACAATGGAGGAGAGACAGCAGGCGGCAGAAAACGGGTATTTTAGATGTGTTGTCAATGCGCAGGATGAAATATGTGCAGCACAGCAGTTTTGTGTGGCGGGAAACGCCGTACAGGGTAATTGGCTGGCTGTGAAACCGGAATATAAGGGAAAATATGGTATTGGGGCGGCAGTGGCATATCATTCCTTTGCATACGCCATTAAACACAATATCAAGAATTATTTTGGTTGGGTTGCGAAGGATAATATAGAATCCATACGGTATCATCAGTCAATAGGGTATGAGGTAATGGATAAGGTGGCGGATGAGTGGGTTTTGATATAGGAGGGAAGAAGATGGGAAATGCAGAGAAGTACAGGCAGTGTTTCTGTAAGGTTTTTTCTTTGGAGGCTGATCTTGATGTGGAAACGGTGAAAATGGGCAGTACGCCGGACTGGGATTCTGTGGGGCATATGGAGCTGATCACGGAAATCGAGGATACATTTGACATCCTGTTTGAGACGGAGGACATTCTGAGATTTACCTCCTATGGGGAAGGAATAGAAATATTAAAAAAATATGGAATAAAGATGTAGGGAGAAAATCATGGATAAGGGGCAGCTGCTGGAAGGAAAAATCTGCCTGGTCACCGGAACCAGTCGGGGGATTGGGCAGGAAACTGCAGAAAGGTTTGCGGAGAGGGGAGCTCTTGTCTATGCCAATGCGAGGCAGGAGGGCTGCCTGGAGAAATGGGCGTGTACAATCAATGCAGATGTATCAGGTAAACTGGTTCCTATCTATTTTGATGTGACAGATTCAGATTCCGTGAAACAGGCGGTCATGAGGATCAAGAGGGAGCAGGGGCGGCTGGATGTGTTGGTCAATAATGCCGGCATGGTTTCCAATGAGGTACTTGGCATGGTATCGAAGGATAAAATGCGGGACATGTTTGAGGTCAATGTCTTTGGTTTGTTGGATTTGAGCCAGCTGATTGCTACAAGGTTTATGATGAAGCAAAAGAGCGGAAGCATTGTAAATATTGCTTCTATCGTGGGTGTGGAGGGCAGCAGGGGACAGGTTGCGTACTCGGCCAGCAAGGGGGCAGTGATTGCAATGACGAAGTCTATGGCACAGGAACTTGCGCCATATCAGGTCAGGGTTAATGCAGTGGCTCCTGGGATGATTGCGACAGAGAGGCTGCAGGTAACTATTAGGGAGGAATACAAGGATCATATTCCCCTCATAGGGATGGGCAGACTGGGTACGCCTGATGAGATAGCGGATGCCTGTCTGTATTTTGCTTCGGACATGTCCTCCTATACGACAGGACAGATTTTAGTGGTGTCGGGGGGAGGATAGATACACAGAGCAGGTATTCAAATATTTTACAGTAAGTATGTACTGTCCACAAAACAAAAAGAGGAGGTAAGGTCATGAAAATTTGTCAGAGAGGATTGAATATGGTACAGGTAGAGAATCCGCTGGGGGGGGTACGGATATGTAGCTGGCTGAGAGATGGAGGAAACATAGGAAGCCTGTTGGACAATACCATGGAAGAACTTTATCATGGAGATAGGGCGGAGAAAATCCATAATTCTTTTTTTAAAGGAGATTACAGTATCTGCGATTCGCAGAGGTGTCCATATATAGCGAACGGAATCCTGGAGGAAAACCTGGAGGACGTAGAGTGTGTACCAAGATTTCCAGAAACCCTTTTTTTGGGGTTTGAAAATGTTTGTAATTATAAATGTACTTGCTGTTCCGCCCATGGATATATGACCCAGACAAAAGGAAAGGACTGGGAAAAAAATTATGATATCATTGAAGAAAGGCTGCGGGAAGTTCTTCCATATGTAAAGAATTTAAGCGCAAACGGTTTAGGTGAATTGTTTATGAGCAAGAGAACCTTGAAACTGTTGAGCGAATGGGAACCAATATATCCTAAAGAGGAAGTTTGTGTGGTTCTGGAAACAAATGGTTCCTTATTTAATGAGAAAAATTGGAAACAGATTGAGAATTTGGGGAAATATAATCTGTCCGTATCTATTACAATTATGAGTTTTCAGGAGAAAACGTATCAGTACTTAAGTGGGACCAAGCTCCCAATTAGCAATTTGGAACATAATCTTGAATTTGTAAAGTCTTTGCGGGAGAATGGGGTTATCAACAAGCTGACGCTTGCTACTGTCATGCAGGAAAGGAATTTCCGAGAAATGCCGGAGTTTGTCGAGAAGTGTCTTTCCTATGGTGCTGATCGGGTAAGGATACGTCCTATTATTTTGCATGGCGCCAATAATAAAAATATAGAATGGTTTGCGGATGTCAGGAATCCGTCACATCCGTATTACGAGGAATATTTGGAGGTCATGAAACATCCCATATTTAATAACCAGAAAGTGTTCCACTGGTCGGGGAGAGGTGATGGAGAGACAGGGTGTCATCCAGGGATTATGATGGACCAATATCTTAACAAGATTTTGAATGAACAGGATTTATCAGCAAAGATTATTTCTTACATAAATGAGGATGAGAACAGTCAGGGAGGGCAGCCCCAGATTTCTATTTATGGCGTAGGCACTATCGGGAAAATGATTGTAAAACTATGTCAGGGCAAGCTTTGTATTGCATCTTTGTTAGACAGATATGCGTATGGCTGTCAGTATGAAGGGTATGATGTTCTTTCTCCGGAAGAGATTATAAAAAATGAATCAGATGCTGTATTGATTACACCGCTCTATAGGACTGATGATATTGTACAGTATCTTAGAGGGTTGGGATATCAGGGCAGGCTTATTACACTGAAGGAACTTTTTGGGTAAGTTGCGGATAGAAACACCATTATCATGGGGTGAAAGAAGGGTATAAGAATGTTTTTGGATCTTGATCGGAAAGAGAAAAATGCCATAGCGGTCATTGACAGTGAGGGTATGCAAATATCCTATGGTGGGATTATCAGTTTTGCGGATAAATTCAAGGAATGTATCGGCGGACGTACGCTGGTATTCATTCTCAGCAGGAACTGCGTGGGGGCAGCTGCGGGGTATTTGGGGGCGATGATTAATCAGGTGGTTCCCCTGATGCTGGGAGCCGGCATGGATCAGGAACTGCTGGAAGCCTTGGTTGGAATCTACCGTCCCGCTTATCTCTGGAAACCTGTGGAGATGGTAGGGGATACTGAAAATATTTTGCTGCAGGCGTATCAGTACGCACTGGTCGCTACGGGCTTGCCACCTTACCCTATGTACAGAGAATTGTCCCTGCTCCTGACAACTTCCGGCTCCACTGGAAGCCCCAAGCTGGTGCGGCACTCCTATGGGAACCTGGAGGCGCAGGCAAGGAACATCTCGGTCTTTTTTGGGCTGGACAGCGCCGAGCGCCCCATGGTAGACTTGCCCATTCATTACACCTATGGTCTGTCCATCCTAAACAGCCATCTGTATTCAGGGGCCACAGTGCTGCTCACCAGTTTGAACGTGCTAAATCCGGGATACTGGGACTTCCTGAAGGAAGAGCGGGCAAGCAGCTTTACCAATGTCCCCTATAGCTATGAAATTTTGAAGAAACTGCGAGTATTTAGGATGGATCTGCCCTATTTAAGGACTTTTTCTCAGGGGGGTGGGAAGCTGGACGAGGGGCTTCATAGGGAATTTGCCGAATATGCCCAAAAGACTGGGCGCAGGTTTATAGTCACCTACGGGCAGACGGAGGGATCTGCTCGGATGGCGTGGCTGCCGCCTGAGTATGCCCTGGAGAAGTGCGGGAGCATAGGAAAGGCCATCCCCAACGGGAAGCTGTACATAGTGGATGAGGACGGAAAGGTGGTCGACAGGCCGGATACCATAGGGGAGATGGTCTATGAAGGACCCAATGTCACCCTGGGCTATGCGGAGAAGGGAGAGGATCTGGCTCTTGAGGATGAGCGGCATGGCATACTGTATACTGGCGACATGGTGAAGATGGACGGAGACGGATTCTTCTATATCGTTGGGCGTAAGAAGCGGTTCCTGAAGCTGTGGGGATACCGGGTAGGGCTGGATGAGTGTGAGAATATTATCAAGAGAGCCTTTGACGTGGAATGTGCCTGTGTGGGGGATGACCAGTGCATGCAGGTTTATGTGAACTCCAGGCAGGACATGGATGCCGTCAGGAGGTATATTGCGGATAAGACCGGAATCAACTCATCGGCTTTCCAGGTGCATTATATTGAAGCACTGCCCAGAAATGAGGCAGGAAAGGTCTTATATTCAGCGTTAGAACATAGGGGGCAATAGTATGACGGAGTATCTTTTCCCGTTTGATAAGGTTAAAAAAGGTTCGGACATTGTGATCTATGGCATGGGTTTTGTGGGGAGACAGTACCTGGAGCAGGTCAGGGCGCTGGGCTATTGTAATGTGGTGGCTCTGGTAGACCGGGACGCATCTAAGTTCGCACAGACAGAATATCATGTCGTGACATTGGACGATCTGCCTCAATACATCTTTGACTATATTGTGGTGGCCGCTGCATTCAGTGACATAGCAGAATCCATTATGCAGGATCTGCAGCAGAGGACAGACATACCCCCAGAAAAGATGATTTGCGTCCAGGCGCAGAAAATAAGGAGTAATTTATCACTATATGGGCTGGAATATATGCTCAAGGGATATGAGAATTTGTCTGCCTGTCTGGAAAGCTTTCTGCATGAGGCGCAGGGGGATATTCATTATTTTGACGAAATGATAGAAGAATTAAAAACGGATCTGTACTTAAACTCTGAGAAAGGCAATAAGGAGAGGGAGTACCTAAAGGGTTACCTGTCTTGGGAGACTTCCCAAAGGAAAAAAATTATTCTGGTCAGGATTTTTTATGAAGTGGGATGTTTGGACAAAGAGAGTGTCGAGACAATGATGAAGTGTATCCGGGAAATACAGGATGATTATCAATCCCGGATATGGCTTACATGGGACATATCTATCATGGAACTGGAGAATTCCCATGTCAGGTATGACAACTATTTCCTTGACAAGCGCCAGGCGATGCGGGAGAACATGGAGTACTTTGTGGATAGAGCCAATCTTGTGAAGGGAGAAAAGAACCCGGAGGAGAAAAGAATTGCGGTCATTGGTTTTCACTTTGACAATGTAGCAATGTCTCACTTTAGATTCGCACAGCCGGGGGTAAATGCGATAAGCAGTATGGGGTACAAAATAACCATTTTCCCCATCGACCTGTTGAGGTACAGCTATGGAGAATGCTTCATGGAGCCGATTCTCCCCGTGGTAAAGGATTCCTCATTAATGAAACAAAAACACAGGCAATTGTTAGAGCCGGGAATAGATATAGTATACCCGCAGGGAAGTACGATAAAGGAGAGGATCAACCATTTTGCCAGGGAAATATACCATTACAATCCGGATGTGGTTCTTGACTTTTGCGGCGAGTATGCGTTCTGTTCCTCCATCTATTATGACGCATTTCCCACGGTGGCATTGCCCATGCGTGGGTATGCCTCCAGTGCGTGGTTCGATAAGTATGTCGCCCGAGACAGGCAAATGTGTATAGAGGAGAACAAGGTGTTTCATTCTATTCCTCTGAACAAAATGGAGGCGATGACGCCGCCATGTGATACAAAGTATGTACACGCAGGCGCTCTCAGCCAGCCTTATGACAGGTCAGTTTATGGTTTTGGCAAAGATGATTTTCTCATTGTGACAAGCGGGGACAGATTGAAGAATGAGCTGACTGTAGAATTTGTGGATTGTGTCTGTTCTTTCTTAAAAGAGTACAGCCAGGCAAAATGGCTGTTGGTAGGCTGGGAAATATGTGATTACATGCAAATGGCATATCCGTCCTTTTTTGATGAAGGCAGGATAGTTAAATGGGGGTATGAAACGGACTTATGCGCTCTATATGGTATGTGTGATATATTTTGGAATCCTAAACGAAATGGAGCAGGCGGATGTATAAGCCGGGCGATGCGTTGCGGGCTTCCTATTGTGACAACCACATTTCCGTCAGACTGCCTTCCCGTATTGGGCGTGGAAAACGCGGTTGACGGTGGATATCCAGAGTGTAAGGAATATGTGGAACGTTTATTTTTTGATAAGGAGTTGCGGAATCAGAAGGGGGAATTGATGCGGCAAAGGTTTATTGCTAACACCAAAGGTATGGAGGATTATGTGAGAAAATTGCTGGATATTGGATTCCGAATCAAGAAGTAACGCAGTTAAGGCATGATTATAGGTAATAGAGGGAGAGGATACAGATGGATGAACCAATTTTAGTTACCCGTTCTTCAATGCCCCCTTATGAAGAATTTATTGAAAAGATCAAGCCATTGTGGGAAACCAGGTGGTTGACAAATATGGGTACATATCACAGGGAATTGGAAACGCAACTGAAAACATATTTGAAAGTGCCACATCTTTCACTTATGGTAAATGGTCATTTGGCTCTCGAAATGGCAATTCAGGCGATGAATTTTCCAGAAGGCAGTGAGGTGATCACGACTCCATTTACCTTTATATCTACCACGCATGCCATTGTACGAAATCATTTGACTCCTGTTTTTTGTGATATTAAGCCGGATGACTATACAATAGATGAAGATAAGATAGAAGAACTGATTACTCCCAAAACTGTTGCTATCGTACCGGTGCATGTCTATGGCAATATCTGTAACATTGAGAGGATAGAAGAAATCGCAGTGAAGCAAGGGTTGAAAGTCATTTATGATAGCTGTCATGCATTTGGGGAAACATATAAAGACAAGGGCATAGGATGTTATGGGGATGCTTCTGTGTTCAGCTTTCATGCCACTAAGGTTTTCAATACAATTGAAGGCGGGGCGGTTGCCTTTTCTGATGAAAGGCTGTACCAGAAGTTGTATAATCTCAAAAACTTTGGAATCCAAGGGGAAGAATTGGTGGTAGGTGTGGGTGCCAATGCGAAGATGAATGAGTTTGCTGCTGTTATGGGCTTATGCAATCTGCCAGAGGTAGAGAAAAATATTGCATTGAGAAAAGAGATAACAGAAACATATCTGGAGTTATTCAAGGGAACTGAGGAAGTAATATTGCCTTTCCGGCATAGAAATAATGTGGCATATAATTATGGCTACTTCCCTGTGGTGTTCCAAAGCAGGGAGGTAAGGGACCGGGTCTATGCTGATCTGCGTCAACAGGACATATATTCCAGAAAGTATTTTTACCCGTTGACTTCACAGGCCGCATGCTTTGGAGAAAGATATGCCAAGCAGCCATTGTATACTGCCAGGAATATATCGGAAAGAATATTGGTGTTGCCCCTATACCCGGAACTTACGCATGCGGATATAGAGAGAATTGTCCGAGGCGTGAAAAGCAGCATAAGGAAAGAAAGCGAAGTAAAGCTATGAAAATGAATATTTTGCTTACATCTGCGGGAAGAAGAAGCTATCTGGTAAAATATTTCAAGGATATATTGGGTGATACGGGAACAATCCATGCAGCAAACAGTTCAATTTATTCTGCTGCTATGGAAGTAGCGGATAAGGCGGTTTGTACTCCAATAATATATAGTGACGAATATATTCCGTTTCTTTTGCATTATTGCAAGAAAGAAAGCATAAATGCCATTATTCCGTTATTTGATATAGATATCCCTGTTTTAGCGAGGAATAGGAAGAAGTTTGATGAAATTGGGGTAACGCTTATTGTTTCCGACTTGAAAATTGTGGAGATATGTAATGATAAATGGTTGACATATCAGTTTTTGAAAGAAAACGGTTTTTTGGTGCCGCAAACCTTTTGCGACTTGCAAAAGGTATATAATGCCTTAAAAACAAAAGAAGTAGGTTTTCCAATGATTATAAAACCGAGATGGGGTATGGGGTCTATTGGTATATATGAAGCAGAAAATGAAGAAGAATTAGAAGTGCTATACAAAAAAACCAAACGAAAAATTTTCGACTCATATCTTAAATTTGAATCAGGGATTGATGCGGAAAGATGCGTGATCGTACAGCAAAAAATAAATGGACAAGAGTTTGGGATTGATAATATTAATGATTTGGATGGCAATTACCGGAACACTATAATACGAAAAAAGATAGGTATGCGTTCAGGTGAAACCGATTGTGCAGAAATAGTGGAAGAGCCTGTAATCAGAGAAATGGCGCGGAGACTGGCGTCATTAACAAAACATATTGGTAATATGGATGTGGATATGTTTGCTGAAGATGATAAGGTTTACGTTTTGGAGATGAATGCAAGATTTGGCGGGGGATATCCATTTAGCCATATTGCAGGTGTTAATTTACCTAAAGCAATTGTTCAATGGCTAAATGGAAAAGATGTGGATAGAAGTGTATTGGTGGCTAAGACTGGCATCATAGGGCAGAAAGATATATCTATGGTAAGAATATCGGGCAGGATAAAATAATAAAAACAACTTTATCTGAGAACGGCAATAAAGATATAGCAAGACAAACGTGTATTTTTAATTAGAAAGGAACAACATCATAGTGGTTTTACAGAATTTTGATAATGAAGAGAATATTGAGAGCCATGAAATAAAAGATTGTAGTGCCAAAGAAATAGGTAGTTTTATTACAACAGAAATAGATCCGTATTTAATAATTCCAATTAGCAATAAATTGACAGAAAAATCACTGGCTGATTACGTGGAAAAACTGATTTTACGAAGTGATGGGATTGTTTTGATAAATCATGGAAAAATTGTTGGCATCATCGCAGGATATATAAATAACAGATATGTTGCAGATGAAGTATACATAACCTTAGTCGGTGTATCAAAATTTATGAGGGGGAGAGGCTACGGACAGACTTTAATGCAGGAATTTATCAAACGGGTGCCTTTGGGATTGACTGTTTGGACTAACTGTGATGAGAAAAACTTTGATGCTCAAAGATTTTATAAAAGAATGGGATTTTGTATCACAAATAGTGAAAATGGAAGACTGGTAGTGGAACGTGTCGTGTGATTGACTGAATTGTCGAATTAAAAAAATGATATTTTCAATCAGCCTTTGGGCTTCAAAAGGAATCAGAAAACAAATGGGTCAAAAAAGCAGCCGATATTCCGATGGATGCTATCAAGGAAAAAATATGTAGAGCGGACTCAGCGCATATTAAGGAGAGTAGTTATGGCTAATTTATTTGAACAGTTATATTTTGGGAATCCAAAAGACTATTGTAAAGAGATATCGGAATGGACGACTAGGGGGGGCAAACTATATATTTGGGGTGTCGGATCAGTAGCAAACGGTGTTATAAATGAGTTGGAAAAAAGAAATATTAAAATTGATGGATGCTTTGTGAATGTTCCTGATTATCATCTTGATGCAAGAGTTGCGGCTAAGAACATACCAATATTTCAGTTAGAAAACCTGCTTTTAGAAAAAGTATCGTTTTCCGTTATAGTAGGTCATTCTCATTATGAACTGATAGATATGTTAAAAAAATATGACCAGATTGAGCATATCTGGTGCTTAAACGGTGCCGCCAGGGATGATATAGAAATTACAAAGGAATTTGTCTGTGAAAACATTTCATTACTGGAAGAGGTTTATGAACGTTTAGAGGATGAGTTATCCAAAAGAAATATGATTGCATATTTAAATGCAAAGCTGACCAAAGATGATGCATGGATATTTTCTGAGTTTAAGCGGAACTCAACATATTTTGATAATGATATTATAAAGATGGGAAAAGAAGAAGTATATTTGGATTTAGGCGCATATGATGGGGAATCCATAAAAAACTTTATGGAAAAATGTAGTGATTTCAAACAAATCCTGGCGGTAGAAGTTATGCCGGAAGCATGCAAAAAGTTATTGCAAAAATATGGAGATCATCCGAAGATTTGTGTTTATAACATAGGTGTCAGCGATCATGCGGGAGAGGAGCGGTTTTACTTCAATGAACAGAGTACATGCATAGCGCAAGGCGAGGAAGGATCTATCATTCCAGTAACAACCGTAGATGCTTTATGTGCAAATGTTTATGTATCTATTATCAAAATATGTGTAGGTAATACAATCGTGCCTCTACTGGTCGGTGCAAAGGGAATATTATCTGAGTATACGCCCAAGCTAATTCTCACTGCAGGAATCGATAAAAGAGCGTTGATTGACTATATTCCTCAAATTGAGGCTTTAGCAGGCAAGAAAAGATATAAATATTATCTTAGATTTACAAATGCGATGACAGAATGTTTGGTCTTATATGCGATACCCAGATAACGGATGTGCAAGTGGATTAGGAGTATTGGGAAGGAAATGGTAAGATGGAGTGGAGAACACCGATTATGCCGTTGTATGGGCTGAAGGGTAATAACTTTTATATAAAACGGGATGATTTGCTGCCATTTTCTTTTGGTGGTAATAAAGTAAGAATTGCATGGGAGTTTTTTGAGGATATGGCTTTCAAAGGTGGAGACTGTATGATTGGCTATGGCAATGCAAAATCTAATCTGAGCCGGGCAATAGCTAATATAAGTTCATCGCGAAAGGAAGTGTGCCATATAATTTCACCGGCAGAAGATGACGGAAGTCGTATTCAGACTAATAATAGTGCGATTGCCGAAATGTGTGGAGCTCAATTACATTTCTGTCAAAAAGATGAAGTGGCAGATACGGTACAAGCTGTATGGAATGAATGCGTGCAAAAAGGAATGAAGCCATATTATATTTATGGAGATAAATACGGACATGGAAATGAAGAGGTCCCATTGCGTGCGTATGTCAAAGTTTTTCGGGAAATACAGAATCAGGCGGATGACATAGGGATAGAGTTTGATTATATTTTTCTTGCGACTGGAACGGGTATGACACAGGCGGGAATGATCGCAGGATCAGTGCTTTATGGTTCGAAAAAAGAGAAAATGATCGGAATTTCGGTGTCGAGGGAAAAAGCTCGGCAGGAAAATATTTTAAATGACATGCTTTCTGCTTATTCTATGAAAAACAATGTCTGTCTCAACGATGGATATATTGAAGTCTGTGATGAATATATTAGTGACGGTTATGGAAAGTATAATGAGGATATTATAAACACGATTAAGACAATGATGATTTCGAACGGAATTCCCCTTGATCCGACATATACGGGAAAAGCATTTTGGGGAATGCTTCAATATACTAAATCCAGGGAGATAGAAGGAAAAAATATTTTGTTTATTCACACGGGAGGAACACCGCTTTTTTTTGACAGTATAAGGCTAATAAAATAGCGGCTCATTTCCATTCGGGTGGTGCTTATCGCGGGGATACTGGAAGCTGATTCCAAAAGTTACAATTTGATGTGTGACACTACACATAAGATGCTGTAGAATGATATTTGGCAGACCAGTGAGAAGAGACAGCAATGGGCGCGCAGCAGAGGAGAAATAGTATAATGGATAATCTAAAAATACACCGATACATCATGCCGGCTATTGAGTCAAATATGTATCTGATGATAGCGGATGAATCAGCTCTTATCATCGATCCTAATGTAAACTCGGATGCACTCGCGCTCATGGTTAAAAGACAGGTCCGAAATGTTCTTGTCCTGCTGACCCATGAGCATTATGATCATATTTCAGGTGTTAACTGGCTGCGTGAGAATCTCCCTGCCTGCGCGATAGAAGTGTTTGCAACAGAGGCGGCAGCTGAGGCATTACATAATCCTTCACAAAATCTGGCTAAATTCTGGGAGGTTCTGTTGATGGACAAGCCGCCTGAAAAAATAAAGGCTGGCATATCAGTCGCAGATGAAACTTATTCCTGTCATGCTGATCGTACGTTTTCAGAAAGTGTACAATTAGCTTGGGAAGGGCATTCTATACGAATGCAGTCAGCTCCGGGGCATTCTAAGGGCGGCGCACTCATTTTTCTTGATGACAACATCCTGTTTTCGGGGGATAATTTGGTAAATGGCGCAGGCGTAATATGCCGACTGCCCGGGGGGAATTGGAAGACCTATTGTGAAAAGACCCGTCCCGCGATTGATAAATTGCCGGATGATATATGCGTTATGCCGGGGCACGGAGACTCGGCAAAGCTTTTTGAGGTGAGAAAGTATTTGGACAAATTTGGGAGTGTTTTATAATTTTGAAGAATCGGGATTAGCAATGATGCAAAGAAGAAAAGGCACAGCGATTATACTATGAAAAATGATTGGAGGGATAAGACATGCAGGCAATGATTTTGGCAGCTGGTATGGGAAAGAGGCTACAGAAATATACACAGGACCAGACGAAGTGCATGATCAGAATTGCGGGAAAAACATTGCTGGAGCATGCCTGTGATGCCCTGAAAGCCGCCGGGATACATAAGGTGATATTGGTGGTTGGGTATCATGGCGCGGAGCTGGTGGAGTATGCCCTGCATCATGTGGAAGGTATTGAATTTGAGTTTGTCTATAACACGATATATGACACAACAAATAATATTTACTCTCTTTATCTGGCCAGGGACTATCTGCGCAGGGAGGATACGGTGCTCCTGGAGTCCGATTTAATCTATGAGCCTTCCATTATACAGCGTCTGGTACAGGATGAGCGGCCAAACCTGGCGGTGGTGTCCAAATATGAATACTGGATGGATGGAACCGTGTGTACGCTGGATGAGAGCGGAAACATTGTAGAGTTTGTGGAGAAAAAGGATTTTGACTATGCCAATGCGGAACAGTATTACAAGACGGTAAACATCTACAAATTCAGCAAGAAATTTGCCACAGACAAGTATATTCCCTTTTTGGAGACATATATCCATGTATATGGCTCCAACCAGTATTATGAGTCTGTCTTGAGAATTATCGCCCACATCAATAAATCGGATCTGGTTGCCTTTGATATAGGGGAAAGCAAATGGTACGAGATAGACAATGCGCAGGACTATGAGATAGCTGGGACTATGTTCCAGAGCGAGGAGAGGAAACTCATCAGCTATGAGCTGCAGTTTGGAGGGTACTGGCGTTTCCCCAAGGTATATGACTTTTGCTATCTGGTGAACCCCTATTTCCCTACAGAGCGCTTACAGGCACAGCTGCAATATATGTTTGGAACCCTTCTGACCCAGTATCCATCAGGGATGAGGGTGCAGAGGGTCAATGCAGCAAGGATTTTCGACATTGATGAGAGTGCTCTCCTGGTAGGGAATGGCGCGGCGGAGCTGATCAATGTGCTGGGGCGTGTGTATGATGGGACCATAGGCGTGCCGCTGCCCGCTTTTAACGAGTATCTGCGTTGCTTTGAGAATAATGATAAGGTGCATATTATCAGTGAGAGGGAGGATCTGTCACTGGAAAAACAGGTTATTTTAGATACTCTGGACAAGGTCGATATGCTCATCCTGGTGAATCCTGACAACCCCAGTGGGGGATTTCTCTCCAGGGAGGATATGTTGGACATCATCACGGAGTGCCAGAGGAGGGAGAAGTTGTGCGTGGTGGACGAGTCCTTTGTGGACTTTGCAAATGTGGAAGTGCGTTACACGCTGCTGAGCCAGAGGATACTGGATCAGTACAGGAACCTGGTGGTAATCAAGAGTATCAGCAAGTCCTATGGGATTCCAGGGTTAAGGCTTGGCATTCTGGCAACGGGGAACAGGGAACTTTTGGAAAAGATAAGCGCCAATCTGGCTATATGGAACATCAACTCCTTTGCTGAGTACTTCCTGGAGATATTTCCCCTATATGAAAGGGACTATGTCAAAGGCTGTGACCGTCTGGCTAAGGAGCGGGAATATCTTATGAAGCGTCTGGAGGAGCTTGGTTTCCTGAAGGTATATCCTTCCCAGGCAAACTATGTGATGTGCAGAGTGGAGAGGATGTCATCCAGGGAGTTGGCGAACGTGCTGATTGATAAGTACAATATCTTGATAAAAGATTTATCCACCAAGCTCGGATTTGAAGGCAGACAGTATATCCGTGTTGCCATAAAGGGCAGAGAGGAGAACGAGTTTTTGCTTAAAGCATTGGTGGAGATAGGGGAGGGAGTTAAATAATATATGATTCCAGTGCAAAAAATATGGACAAAACAAGATGCCCTATAGATAAATTTTGCAGAAAAACAGTGAGGAGGACGTAGCAATGGCAGAGGAATTTTTAGAGGAAATATATCAGGATGCAAAATTGATAACACAGATGCGTCAAATTGTCTGCTATGCGCAGGTTCATGATGAGCATCATGCCAGGATAAAATATATGGAGCAGCTTCCGGAACTGATCAGAGTCTGTCAGAGATATGCGCAATCAGACGAAGCAGGCGGAAAAGAGTTCTTGAGTTGTCTTCAGAAGATACATAATATAGGCCATGATTTGATTTTGATGGGAGATGTCATAGAACATGAACTGCTGCCGATTCTGGAGAAGAGCATGCAGTATTATGGTGCGATTCAGACAGAGAATGAGGAGGGGGACTTTTTATTTCAGACCACACAATCCGGTTTCTTAACAGTAAAGGATTTGAAACATAATATCTATGTCCACAGCACGGTCGATCCCATGTGGGAGGCACTGAAAACAGCGGAATACATTTTTGACCCCCGAAAAAGGGCATACAGCATTCGGGGATGTGGACTGGGATATCTGATATATCAGATGTATGTCATTTCAAACGGCGCTATTTCTATTCGTGTTTATGAAAAGGATGCCCGTATGGTAGAGTATGCCAGAAAGTACGGGGTGCTGGATTGGGTGCCTTCCGATTGTCTGAAGGTTATTGTGGATGCAGATTCTCTTCTCTTTTTGGAAAGTGCGCTTGAGGAAGATACGGGATTTTATATGCTGGTGCCGGAATTGTCAGGCGAGCCGGACGAAAGCCGACCGTTATTGGCGGAGCTTTATGCAAGATGCAGTGCAAGCAGAAGGTTTAAGAGATATCAGGAGATTAACTATTGGAGCAATCTGCAAAACGGGTGCAGGATGATATCTGAGTTTGATGTCTCAAGTGTGAAAAAGGATATCATTGTCGTGGCAGCAGGACCGTCTCTGGATGACAATCTGAATTTTCTGAGAGAAAACTTAGGGAAAAAGACAATCATCGCAGTGGGAACCGTGTTTAAAAAACTGTTGAAACAGGAAATTCGTCCGGATATGGTGGTGATTTTAGATCCTCAGGAACGGACTTATCAGCAGATAGAAGGGGCGGAGGAGCAGAAGGTTCCCATGCTGCTGGATATGACCGCTCATTGGAAATTTGCGGCGGCTTATCAGGGAGAAAAGTATTTGATTCCCTCGAAGTCCGTGGAGGGACTGGACAACATAACGGAAAAGTACGAGGACACATGGAATGCCGGCGGCACGGTGACCTGTCTGGCGCTGGAGGCGGCAGTCCGGTTTAAGGCAGAAAAAATCTTCATGGTGGGTGTGGATCTGGCCTACCCCGGAGGCGTAACACACGCAGCGGATACTATGGACAGAACTAAAAAGTCCATGGATAAATTGGTGCCAATTGAGGGGTGTAACGGTCAAACCGTATACTCAGATACAGTATTCATAAGCTATCGCCATGAAATAGAAAATATGATAGCTCAAACTCCTTGGATTTCCTACTACAATATGTCAAGCGTCGGAGCAAAAATTGCAGGGACTCACAGCATTGGAGAGGCGGAGAGAGAATGAAACTATAAGTATATGTTAGTATTTCTTGTTCCTTTGATTTTGGAGGCGAGGGGCTTTTGAACCATGGCATATGCCGGGAGGAGAGACTGGGTATGGCTAGGGCAGTAAGCATTGGACGCCAGGACTTTGAAAAGCTCATTGCTTTTGCCTAAAAGAGTGAATATACTGATTGGGGAGTAAGTGCATGGTGAAGGACAAAATATCGATAATTATTCCTTGTTACAATGTAGAAAACTTTATAAAGAGATGTTTGGATAGTGTTTTTGCGCAGATAGTCGAGACAGTAGACTATGAGGTAATATGTATTGATGATAAATCTACAGATAATACTCTTGAGATACTGATGTCATATGAAAAGCAGTATTCACAGAGTATGACGGTTATTGCGTTGGAGGAGAATGGAAAACAGGGAAGAGCAAGGAATATCGCTCTGGACTACGCTAACGGCGAATACATTATGTATGTGGATGCGGATGATGTAATTGCAGACAGAATGTTGGAAACACTGTATTGCGTTGCATCAGAATATCGCTGTGATATAGCAGAATGCGCATATAAAACATTTACGGACGAGCTGGTAGATAGTGTGGAAACGAAAGGGGAAGCAGAGTTTTGGGACATGAAGAACGAACGGCACAAAAAAGCATGTATGTTGCGTCATTTTCACAAGACAGCTCCATGGGGGAGGTTGTATAAAAAGGAGCTTTTGGAATATGGCGACGTGTTTTTTCCGGAAAGTATTACCATGGAAGATATATTTCACAGAATTATGTATGGCCCATATGAGCCGATATGCCTACATACCCGAAACTCTTTATTTCTATTATATAAATCCCGAGGGGACTTATCGTAATTCCCAGGCGCTTACTTACTATATGGATTCCATGCAGGTACAAAATTGGGCAACGGATAGGATTATAGAGGATAGGCTGCTGGTGGATTGCAGGCAGGAATGGGAATATCTGCACTTTTTAAAAGCTGTTTGTGAACCGATTGTAAGGATGCTAAAAGATAAAGAGTTTTTTTCTTATAAGAACTATTTATGGATTATGGAAGAATTGCGGGGAAGATATCCCGAAGTGTCTGAGAATCGCTATGTTAAGAACGCGGATTCTCCGGCAATATCTTTTTCACGGGAAGTCGTCAGAAAAAAATACAGTGAGCAGGAATTAGCTATGTTGATGTATGGGGAGAATTATGCGGACGTATTGAGCGCGAAGTCGAATCATGAGATTTATACTGACTAACGTTAAGATTATCCAATTCCCGCACAGCACATGTCACATAATCGGGCAACATGCACTGGGCGGAAAGGAAAATCTGATCGTTAGCGAATATAATAGGCATGTGTAAATGGAGGAATCATTAGAATGGAATACGATATCATCATGATAGGCACGGCAAAGGAAATTGAGAAATACATAGAAATTATAGAATGTTCCTGCCGTGTGGTGGCGGCAATTGACCTTTTAGATTTGGAGCAAGGCTTAGCAAATTATGAACACATAAGGATTGAGGATATTAACTCCAGACAATTTGACAGGATACTTCTTGTTTGTGAGAAGGCCTTTAAGGAAATCCTTTATCCTGTATTGACAGGATCATTAGGTATCGCCTCTGAGCGAATAAGTGGTTTGGAATTTATTGATGAATTGAAGTACAGGCAAGACCGGGAAAGATATATACAATTATATGAGGCAGGGGACGGCATTTGGGGAAATTTCCAGATGAAAGTCGGAAATGAATACAAAATGCTTTCAGACTATAGAGAAGACGCAGGCGCTATAGATATGCATTACTTTTTTCAGGACATGATTGTAGCATCGCTTATTGCCTCGAAAAAGGTATTACATCACTGGGACATTGGATCAAGGTTGGATGGATTCATATCGCATCTGCTGACTTGTGGAATTCATACTACGGTAATTGATATTCGTCCTTTTCGGGATATTAATATCGGATATGGAGTGGCTAAACTGGATTTCATACAGGAGGATGCGACCAATTTGGACAGAATTGAGAGCGGGAGTATTGAATCTCTGTCTGCCTTGCATTCTATTGAGCATTTTGGACTTGGCCGATATGGGGATGAGATTAATCCGAATGCATGGAGGATTGCCATGCTAAATATGGAACGTGTACTTGCTGTAAATGGAGCGTTATATTTATCTGTACCAGTTGGGCGGGAAGAGAAGCTGTGCTTTAATGCTCATAGAATTTTTCATCCGAGGACTATCTGTAATACATTAAAGAACCTGAAGATTGAAGCAATGTATCTGATACATAATGGAACGGTCAATCTATTTGATGCAGAGGAAGTGGCAAGAGAGAGTTATCTGGATCAAATGGGTGGCTATGACTGCGGTATTTTTGTTTTTATTAAGAGTGAGGGAAACGAGCATTCTTTATGAAAATAGTAGTAAATAAGAGATGATGGAGCGGAAAGGGATAATTTATATGGTAGTGACAACAATCTTAGGGGGAATGGGAAATCAATTACGAGCATATGCTACGGCGTATACAGTCGCCACATATATGGGGCAACAGATGATACTGGATGTATCAGATTACTTTGGAGGGTATTTTCGTCCTTATGTTCTGGATCTGCTCGCTATTCCTGACCATATAAAAATCTATTATCCACATAAGGGGCCGATTTATAGCTGCCCATATGGAGCGCCTGCACATTTTCTTAAGAATTTTGATGGTATAATAAATACAGATGAGATAAACAGTCGTGAGGAATTGTTGGCGGCTGTGGAGGGAAAGCGGAATATATGGCTTATGGGATATGGAAAACTCTCTTTTTGTACTCAGGAAGAAAAAGAGGAATTGAAAAAGTTGTTTCAGCCGGTCGGGAAAAGTAGATTCTTACAGGAGTTCATAGATAGAACAGAACAAGGAGAGAGCGTTGCGATACATATCCGCAGAACGGATTTTATTGATAATAAATGGGTTGGTGATGAGACACTAAAATACTATCAGGCGGCAATCAACTATTTGATACAGGAAACGCAGGAACCAGAATTTTATTTCTTTTCCGATGACATTGAATGGGTAAAGAGTGCTCTGGGATATAGCGCCAATTATCATTATATTAGCTGTTTTGGGGGAAGGGAAGCGGATCTGGAAGAACTGTTTTGTATGGCTGCATGCAGGCATCACGTTTTGACGGACAGAAGTACTTTCGGGGCGTGGGCAGCTTTTCTGTCCTTGCGTAAGGGAGGGATAAATATTGCCAATGGAGACTTGGATATGGATGGCATTCCGGGAATCTTTATCATGGACAAATATGCGGTGGGGCATTATTGCGAAAATTATGAGGCGGATTACGGAATGCGCCCCAAAGCCATTGTATGGGATGAATTGGAGGGAATGCTGGCGGCCAATGATAATATAGGGGTGATTGACTATATTGACCAACTTTCTTTGGATGCTTATGGTATTTTACCGGATATGCGAGAACGGCTGATGGAGTTAAAAGGTATTGCACATTTACAAAATAATGATGTGGAAACAGCGCTTTCTGTGTTTGACTGTCTTCAACAGACCCAAAGAGATACCTTTGACTTCTCTTTCAATTATTCTGTTGCGCTTGATATGGCAGGACGGCATATGGAAAGTCTGTTCTATCTGGGAAACGCATTGAGAATAAATACAGATGCATTTTCTGATGAACTGAGGGAGGCGGAAACTGAACGGGAAAGAGAGATTTTGAGACTGATAAAAGAACAGAGAAAAAGGCATTATATTATATTAAATCCTCCATGTGCATTTCCCAAAAATATGAAAGGCTATTATGAAAGCATTGCCATTATGCTTAGAAATATGGGAAATGTTGTTACCATAGTTGAAATCGGGGTCGCATTGGAAATGGATATCGAATGGAACAAAAATAATGAAATGGCAGCATTGTACTGGATGTTGAACACAGTGGAAAAACAAGATCGAACCTATAACTGGGACATAGATTAATATCAGGCTTATCCAGTGAAAATGCTAGGTGGGAAGCGGATAACGGTTTCGGATTTTTTACCCTGTCTTGCAAAAGACAAGGAAGAAGTTATTTTGCTGACACATTCTATAGAGGGGATTAGAAATATGTCCGCTGCGTATCCGTTGATTTTTTTAGATGTCATCAGTGAATGGGATGTTAGGAAAAGCGTATTGCGAGAATACGATGAGCGGGAGTGGAGTGAGATCTACAGCTATGCGAGTAAGGTAATAACGGAAAGGGAACTTCCGACCCGATGGGCCGACAAGAAAGTAAGTCCCTTTGCCATTTGCAAGGAAACTGGCAAGGTGGGTGCGGATGATATTGTTTCTCTGGAAGATAGAATCATTATACTGGAACATTATATGAGAAATGAAGAAAGTTTGTGTGGTATGCTTTCTGTATTGAAAGCAGTGGAGGAATTAGGATAAGGTTCTGTAGAGGTTAAGTCCACAGTGATGCCCCGAACATTTTGGTTATGCTGTGAAGAACGGAGCAAGCAGTGCTTTTGGTATTGGCAAATTGCAGTATCGGGAAAACAGGGCGAAATGGGGCGAAGGCGAAAGGGAGCTGCCTGAAAAAAGGTAGCTCCTTTAAACTAGTAGCTCATATCCGCAATAATCTGAGAATCATAGACAGAATCATGGATATCCTCCACAATATATCCTTCAGGATACTCATTGTTATATTTAGTGGTCACAGCTGTTTTAGCTCCGTTGTTTCGGATTAGCCATTCATATGACAGATCCACATGGCCGATATCTATGGCGTGATATCCCAAGAGGGCGAGGTCGTATGCCAATACGCTGGCCGTGGGTCCCAAAGCGATCAGTATTGTCTTGTTGACCGGTAGTTTTTTTGCTTCGCTCAATATATCCTCATAGCGGTCAAAGGCATTCTCTGCAGGGCATAATATACGCTGAATCGAACGGGCATTGTCAAAAAGATCATTCCCAACGCCCATGCGAGTCTGGTTTCCCTCAATAAATACGCAGTCCATTCCTTCCCAAATTGTTTTCTGGAGCTGGACCATCTCCCAGGAAGTGGCCCGGGAGATACAGGCATTGGCGTATACCTGTCTGGTATTTAAAAGCTGCATATGCTGTGCCCGGATGGCAGGTGTAATATAGGAGCGTATTCCGTCTGCATCATGAGGGGTTCGATGGGACAAGTCTCCATAGAAGTTATTCAAGCCGATTAAAATATTCGGTTCATCAGAAGTAACTACCTGACGGAGACGCAGCGCCAGTTTTTCGTCTGTCCTTTGAAAACGCCATCTGGCATCTCCGAACATCAGTCCGAATTCCCCATCTCCAAAACGTGCGATAGACTTATGGTCATGTACAATCGCCTGAATCGTTTCCTCCAGAGACATAATGTGCGGAAGAACATATTTTCCTGAACATGCAGGATCGTTCATTTCATAGGGCAAATTCTCGATACGATTTTTTAAAACGCTTATGTTTTGAGAATTAATGCGTCCATTCTGTTCAATAGTGGTCAGGAACTGGGTCAGATTATTGATTACCTGGCAGATCTCATTTATGGTTTGATTCTGCCGGTCCACTTCCGAAGTCAGTTTATCTACTTTTTCATGAAGCAGTTCCAGTTCTTCGACATAAAAATTATCCCTTTTGCTGTTCATTGCCGTCTCTCCTGTTATTACAAAAACTTTTTAATATTCGTTATATATATCTGATCTTCTATATTCTCAAAAAATTTGTGCTCTGCCAGCTGGTTGGGATCTACAATAACACCTGCAAAAAGATGATCCAATATCTCGAAATCCTTCCAGGGCGGAAGCAGATCATAGCGCAGAATAATCTCCCTTATGGGAAGGACATCATTAGCTTTTTTCCAGGAACTGTAAAACTGTGTCACTGCCCGGTATAAAACATATTTGGCTGGCACATTTTCCAGAGTCCACTCCTGGTCAAACCAATAAATCTCGTCCTCTGTGTAAAAGGCATTGCGAAACAGCATATCCAGATAACCGATCTCCAATATAGGGCCGTATTTTCCTCCATCCGGCGTAATACCCAGATCAAAGGTGTACAATATATTTTCTTCCCAGGAAACAGTGGGAGAAGAACGCAATATTTCATTCCACAATGTATCAAAAGCAGAATATATCAGGTCAACATCTCCGGAATCGTAAAGCGTTATAAGATGTCTCTCCCATGTCGGGTATTTACAGTAGCAGGAAACGGCGCTGTTGTTGTCAAGCTGACTTTCCCAGACGCGTAATCCCTGGCGTAGCAGGTTTTGTTCATTTTTTAACAGCTCCAGTATATGCTGCTGACCGGCGGGTTGGCTTAAGGCATATTTTTCGACTTTTTTATCCTGCAGGAACCGGGTGGCAATTCGGTATTCGGGAAATCGCTCAGAGCTTAATGAAGCAAAGGTTACCATTCCGGACTGCGGCACATCGCTGCACTCAACCAAAAATGAGTTTGCGAAAAAATCAAATACATGGTTATTGATAATATCCTTATACAAATTGCGTTCATTCGCAATGAGAGTAGCTGCATCAGGCGTGTAATAAGGGTGCATGTTCAGCATGTTTTCGTCGGAGGGCAGATGGTCCTGTGAATAGATAACTGTGGGCAGCTTATAGTCGGGCATAGGGTAATAAAAGAATGTATGCTTCCAGCCACTGCTCTGTATCAGTTTGTCCAAGGAATCCCTGGAGAAGGTGCGTACCTTTTTGGAACTGATGGAATATTGATTCAGCCCCTCGAAGGGGATTCCGGTGTGATCCTCACGGGCACCGCACCAGTATTTTAAACCGTATTGATTCTCAATGGCGATCAGAAGCCTGCCATTAGGCTTTAAAAGAGTTTTCACTTTACGGAGGAAATCCAGATAGGGATTGGCGCTGTCCGTATAGCTTCCCTGATATTCAAGTACGCCGATCAGTGTGATATAGTCAAACTGTTGGGGGAAGGTAATATCATTGAGATTGCCCACGATGATATCCAGATTGCTCTGCTCCCGACAGCGCAGGAGGGCGGCAGTCGCTCTTTTCAGGGACAACTCTACCGCCGTAACATGTGAACAGCGCGAGCAGAGCATATTGGTGATAGCTCCTAGCCCGCATCCGATCTCCAGGATCTCGGCATCTGGGCGAAAAGGATACCAGTTCAGGATATTCTGGCGGACATGGGTAAGGTGATAGTAGGTTGACCAGTCAAAATTGGCATAGATGGCATCCACATAGTCCTCCGGAGGATTCTCTGCTATAAGGCGGATGATCTTGTCCTCTACATCTCCTTCAGAATAGGAATCTTGACCATTATACCAGTCCAGAATGAAATTTGGCAGTGGATTTAGTTGCTGTATCAGTTCTTCGTACATATTCATTTCCTCACTGTTCTTAGCTGACGGGAAGGGTGTCAAGAATTTCCGCATAACTCTTTCCCAGAAATTGTCGGTAGTCCTGTAAAAATATCTGTCGGTAGTGGTCATAATGAGACAGACTCAGCATCTTATTATCGTCATGCATACACCAGGGATGCTTCTGGCAGGGAACGGCGATTTTATAGCCTTCTAACAAAAAGCGAATGCTCTGAAAAGCATCATAGAAATCCCAGCCGTCCAGCTTATCGGTATCCCAGGGCAGGTCATGGCTGGTAGCCATAAAGAATCCGTCAATCTCCGCAGCATATTCATAGCCATCCCTAATATTGTAGCGATATTCGGATAGTGGAGGATAAGGTACCTGGGGATGGCGCGTATATACGCTGCTGATTCTGTCGGTGTGCCACATGATTCCATCGGCAGCCACCTTTGCATATCCCACCATGCCCACCATGCCGATCTGCGGATCTGATGCGAAAACAGCCAGCAGATCTCCCAGAATATTCCGGTTGAGGATAAACACATCCTGATGCATATAAATCTTGTATTTGGCATCGCTGGCTTGCATAGCCTCATTGTATGCCCGAGTTATGCACTCGGCATCTGTGATAGTTAGTAACTCTGTCTCATATCCCTCCGGGATGATCAGGTGATCGATATAATGGAGACATTCTTCCAGAAGCAATGTGTCATTGGTACATATGATAAAGGCAAATTTGTGATCGTTCATAAATGTTCTCCCGGATGATATCTTTTTGCTGAAACAGTAGCCTGTATAGGTCTGTCTGTGTGCATCTCCATCCCGCTGTTTTAGATGTCCAAACAGATTTATGCCGACTGAGATGAGGTCGTCAGGGCAAAAAACTGCTGTATATCCGCAGGGCTCCATATTTCTGTATATATATCCGTCAGAGTTTTATAGAAATCCTGACTGGGTATCAAAAGCTCCCCCTGTGTCATTATGTAAGCGGCAAAGTGTGAAACAGGGTGGCATTGCAGATAGGTAACCGCTTCCTCTACCGATTCCCCGGAGAGCCAAAAGAGCAGGCGTCGGAAAGCAAACAGAGTCAGCATATATTTTTCCCAGAGGGCTTCTGCTTTGTCACAGTCATCGCAGAATAGCGTCTTCCCATATCCGGCTTCCAGTTTAATGATATTCAAAATGCGTAACAAGCGGTGGGTCTTGCCAATGTACTGAAAGGCGAGATATCCCTCTCCCTCTTCAATATATGGAATCAGCTTCAGCAAAGCGGCATAATCTCTCGTTGCCAATGCTGTGTCCAAAGTGGTGAGGATATATTGGTATGCGGCATTGGTAGCGTCCCAATCCAGTTTCATCTGGTGGAAATATTCTTCAGCCTCCTGGCACAGCTCGGATTGTGTTCTCATAATTGCCTCGCTTTCTTCTATAGGCTTATCTTAGCATAATTTGGTTAGGTTGAATAGATAGAAGCTGAAAAATAATTCTATTGATTTTGTCCCAAGGAGTGGATATACTGAGAGTATGAGAGCAACAGGCGCGCCGGAAGGAGAAACGGGCTATGGCGAGGACGGTGCGCCCATGGAGGAAAAACAGATTGCAAAAACAGGAAATATTAAAGACATACTTTGGTTACACCGATTTTCGTCCGGGGCAGGAACTGTTGATCGACAGCATCCTGGGCGGCCGGGATGTGCTGGGCATCATGCCCACCGGGGCAGGAAAATCCATATGCTACCAGGTTCCGGCCCTGATGCTGCCGGGGATTACGGTGGTGATCTCCCCGCTGATCTCGCTGATGAAGGACCAGGTGCAGGCGCTGAACCAGGCGGGCGTCCACGCTGCCTACATCAACAGTTCCCTGACGGAGGGACAGATTCAGAAAGCCATGGAGTATGCCATGGGCGGCAGATACAAGATCATCTATGTGGCTCCGGAACGGCTGGAGACCTGGGATTTTACCTGCTTTGCCCAGAGGGCGCAGATCAGCATGGTGGCGGTGGACGAGGCCCACTGTATCTCCCAGTGGGGACAGGATTTCCGGCCCAGCTACTTGAAAATCGTTTCTTTTATCAAAAAATTAAACAGCAGGCCCGTGATCAGCGCCTTTACGGCTACGGCCACCAGCCAGGTGAAGGATGACATCATCGCCGTGCTGGGTCTGAGAGAACCACAGCTGCTGATTAGCGGCTTCGACCGCCAGAACCTCTATTTTGGCGTGGAAACTCCCAAAAACAAGATGAACTACATACTGCAATACATAGAGAGTCATCCCGGGGACAGCGGCATCATCTACTGTGCCACCCGCAAGAATGTGGAGAAGGTGTATGAGACATTGCAGGCCAAGGGCGTTGCTGTGGCCAAGTACCATGCGGGTATGACAGCTCAGGAGCGCAGTGAGAACCAGGAGGACTTCATCTACGACAGAAAGCCCGTGATCATAGCTACCAACGCCTTCGGCATGGGCATCGACAAGTCCAACGTCCGATATGTACTGCATTTCAACATGCCTCAGAGCATGGAGAACTATTACCAGGAGGCGGGCCGTGCCGGGCGGGACGGCGCGGAGTCGGAATGCATCATGCTTTTCTCAGGCCAGGACGTGATGGTAAACCAGTACCTGCTGGATAACAAGCCCCCCAATGAGGAGCTGAGGCCGGAGGAGAATGAACTGGTCAGGGAGCGGGACAGCCAGCGGTTGCAGAGCATGGTAAGCTACGCCTACTCCACCAGCTGCCTGCGGAAGTATATTCTGGAGTATTTCGGGGAGTATGGCATGCAGCGCTGTGAGAACTGTTCCGCCTGCAAGGGGGAATATGAGGAACAGGACTGCACGGAGGCGGCCCGGCAGATCATCACCTGCATTCTGGAATTGCGGCAGCGCTTTGGCATCAATGTGGTCTCCGGGACGCTTCACGGAGACAAGAGGTCCAAGCTGCTGGAGTTGGGAGCGGACCGTTGCCCTGCCTATGGGGCTTTGCAGGATTTTTCCGAGGATCGGATCAAGCAGATCATCCGTGAGCTGGAGCAGAGAGAATATCTGACGGCCACGCCGGACAAGTATGCCATTCTCAAGGTCTGCGGCAGGGCCCAGGATCTTCTTGAAGGCAGGGACAGCCTGGTTCTGCGCTGGGCCAAGGAGGACGAAAAGGCCGCCGCGAGAACCAGAAAAGCCCGCAAATCTGATGTCCTGAATCACAGAGGTCTGGAGCTCTTCGAGGCGCTTAAGAGGCTGCGCATGGAGCTGGCCAGAGAGGGGAACATTCCGCCCTATATGGTGTTCAGCGACAAGACCTTGATTGAAATGTGTGCATGCCTGCCCTTTGACAAGGGGGAGATGCTGCAGGTGGCCGGGGTGGGAGAACGTAAGTATGAGAATTACGGTGAGGCTTTCCTGGCTGCGATTCGGGAATTTACCCAGGGCAGGAAGGAGAAGACCTATTTTGGAGAGCTGAGAGCCGTGATGGAGCTGGCTGAAAACCGTTCTGCCAGGAAGTCTGCAGCCAGGAAAGCCGCCAGCAGACAAATTGGGTTCCGGGAAGTACTTGACAAAGAACCCTCAGACGGAGATTCCGTATATGGAGAAATGCCGGACATACAGACCTCTGATAAGGAAACTGCCGCCAAAGACACCGCCAGAAAAAAGATAATAAGGGTGCAAAAACAACCCTTCATGATCTCTTCCATTCGGGCGGCGGAGTTTCGGCCCACAGACATGTGTCTTGCCACGGAGCTGGCGGAGGAACTCAACCGTCTTGCAGATTTACAGACCGTGCAAAAGATTTCCGGGGCAGAAATCTTCCGGTGCGCTGCAGCTCAGGGATGGGTGCAGGAGGTCTACCAGGAGGGCCGCTGGAGAAAACTGGTGACGGAGAGCGGTGATCGGGAGGGCTTTTTCCTGGGTAAGAAGGTCAGCCAGCATGGCACGGAGTATGAGGTGGTGTATCTGTCCGCCGCAGCGCAGCAGGCAGTTCTGGGCTACTACACAGACCGGATTGCCCTGCTTGGAGAAGACGGCGAATGACTCGTTGGGGCCGGGGGGCGCCGACAAGAATTCTGTTTGGGTAGATGTGACAGGCGGGAGGAATATAAATTGGACAGATGCAAATATGGTTTTATGCGGGTTGTTGCTGTTATATTGGCAGGATGCACGCTGTGGAGCGGGTGCGGGATGAGGGCGCGCCGGGAGCCGTCCGCAGATATTTCGGAGGATGAAGGGCAACAGAGCAAAGATATGCAGGAAACGGGGACATGGGTGGTATTTCCTGCGGGACAAAAACCGCAGATGGACGAGTCCGCCAAGGAGCACACTGCATCGGCAGGGCCCGCCGAGGAGAATACATCGACAGAGTCAGCCAAGGAGAACACTGCATCGACAGAGTCTCCTCTGCTGGAGCAACTGTTCTCCTATGAGACCTGTGAGCGTCTCGGGGAATCCTATCTGGTTATCACGGGAGTTGCCGAACAGTACACGGACAGTTTTTGGGAAAATATGTCTGCTGTCACCAGGATCAGATACAAACATATGCTGATACCGGACGACATAAACGGCGTGCCGGTGAGGGTGGTGAGTGAGGGGGCCTTTGCGGGCATGGACATACAGGACCTGCATCTTCCGGCGAATCTTGAGCAAATCGGAGCCGAAGCCTTTGCGGGATGCAGTCTGGAGCGCCTTATGTTTCCAGACCGGCCGCTGGTCATAGGGGAGAGGGCTTTTGCGGACAATGAAGAACTGTGGACGGTGTTGATTCCTGACACTCAGACAGTATTGGAGGAAGGTGTATTCGAGAATTGCCGGGACGGGTTTCTGCTGTGCTATGGCAGCAATTCAGAGGAGCGGGAGAATCCTGTGGCCGAATATGCCAGAGAACAAGGGTTTGACTGTATGGAGATTATCTTATCCCAGGACCCCATCGTCAACTATCCCGACCAGCCGCTGGTGTTGACGCCGGAGATAAAGAGCTTCTTTTATGGGGATTATGAGAATTATGAGGACTATGAGGAAGAATTGTGGTGCTCCTGGGAAGAGGACGAGAACGCTCCCAATTTTGGCTATATCGACTGGCGGGCTCCCGGCTGCTCCAGCTGGTGTGGTGCATATGATTTTGAACTGGAGGTGAAAGCATCCTCGGAGCTCGCCTCGGCAGAAGACAGATATTGCGCCGACAATGTGCGAATCCAGGACAGACGGGGAACCTGGGCGGAAGGGGCGGAGGGCCCCGGCATCGGGGAGAGTCTCACCTATCGCCAGAGCTGCACCTATGGTATCGATAACAAATGGGAGGCCCTCACCTACGACAACCGGGACCCTGAACTGGACGGTTTTATGCGCTACAGCGAAATATGTATAGTAAACGGCTACGCCAAAACACGAAAGACCTGGGAGGAAAACGGACGCGTTAAAAAGCTTCTGATGTATGTGGAGGATCGTCCCTACGCCTATCTGGAACTGGAGGACACGATACAGCCCCAATATTTTGAATTGCCGGAGGACGATATCAAAGTCATCAACGGGGGAATGCTGGAGGCAAGGTTTGAGATTGTAGAAGTATATCCGGGCAGCCTGTATGAGGACACCTGCCTCACCGGTCTGATCATGGAGTTCACCGGGCGGTATGCTCACTGATACGTTTAATGATTTGGAGGAGCAAAAGTTATTGACAATGTTGCCGTTAAATGAGTAATATAGGAATGGAACGAGAGATTGATGGAAAGGAGATACCTTATGCGGTTATCTCCTTTTCTGAATAGAGGATTGCGCTAAAGGGGTTTTCAGATGAGATTGATGATACATTATATCAAAAAACATATGGGCATGTTCCTGATTGCAGTGGCGTTTCTCACCATAGAGACCTTTGCGGATCTGCTGCAGCCCACCTTTATGTCCTATATTGTGGACCGGGGCGTCAAGGGTCAGGAGATGGGACTGATCCTGCGCTACGGGCTGATTATGCTGGGGATTACCGCCATGGGAGCCGTCGGCGCCGTGGTGCGCAACACCTATGCCAGCAGGACCTCCCAGATCATCGGCAAGGAGATACGGCTGGCCATCTATGAGAAGGTGCAGACCCTGTCCCATGAAAATATTGACCGTCTGCAGCCTGCGTCCATCATTACCCGAATCACCAACGATGTGACCCAGATGCAGAATTTTATTAACGGGATTATGAGGATTATGCTGAAGGCTCCTGTGACCTGTATCGGCGCGGTGGCGCTGATTATCTTTCAGATGCCCCGGCTGCTGCCGCTGATGTTGGTGATTCTGGTCTGTGCCGGACTGCTGATCTATGGCAATATGAAGCTGGGCTATCCCCGTTTTGACAGAATGCAGAAAAAGCTGGACGGACTGAACCGCACCAGCCGGGAGTTTCTGAGCGCTATCCGGGTGGTCAAGGCGTTTCGGGCGGAGGAACAGGAGCAGGAAAAATTCGAGGAGGCCTCCCAGCAGCTGGCGGAGGCGGGCATATCCTCCATGCGGGTCATGGCTATATTCGGCCCCCTGATCAATCTCACCGTCAACGGGGGGATTGTGGTGATGCTCTGGCTTTCGGGGCGGGAGCTGTCCGGGGAGATCGGACGGCTGATGGCATGTGTCAACTATATGACCCAGGTGCTGTTTGCGCTGGGCATGGTGTCCAATATTCTAAATTCCGCCGTCCGGGCCGTGGCGTCCTCCGCCAGGGTGCGGGAGATTCTGGACGAGGTGCCTGCCCAGCGGGAGGCGGCAGCAGGACAGAATGCCGTGACTGCCCCGGATGGCAGCATTGCCTTCCGTCAGGTGTCCTTTTCCTATGCAGGCACTGCCCGCCCGGCGGTGCAGGAGGCCGATTTTTCTGTCAGGGCAGGAGAGACCATCGGGATTATCGGTCCCACCGGTTCAGGAAAATCCACGCTGGTGAACCTGGTTCCCCGATTCTATGACGCCACCCAGGGACAGGTGCTGGTGGGCGGAGAGGATGTGACAGAGATACCCACGGCACTGCTGCGGCAGCAGATAGCCATAGTGCCTCAGAAGGCGCTGCTTTTCACCGGCACCATAGAGGAGAATCTGCGCTGGGGGGACAAACAGGCCACTGTGGAGGAAATCCACCGGGCGGCCCAGGCCGCCTGCGCGGAGGAGTTTGTAGCAAAGCTGCCAGAGCGGTATGAGACGCAGCTTGGTCAGGGGGGTGTGAATCTCTCCGGCGGCCAGAAGCAGCGTCTCTCTATTGCCAGAGCGCTGCTGAAAAAGCCCCAGATACTGATTTTGGACGATTGTACCAGCGCCCTGGACGCCACCACGGAAGCCAGAGTTTTGGCGGGAATCCTCAGCAATTCTCCGGGGACCACAGTGTTGCTGGTCAGCCAGAGGATTTCCACGGTCATGAAGGCGGATCATATTCTCTGCATGGAGGACGGAAGGATCTGCGGTTTCGGCTCCCATGATAGTCTGATGGAGAGCTGTGAGCCATATAAAGCCATATACCGTTCCCAGATTGGGGATGATCCGGAAAGTACTCTGACGAAAGGAGGCAGATTCCATGGATAAGAATATGGCAACGCCGCCCTCCCAGCTGGGCCGGGCAAGGGGCGTCCCGGCAGTCAAACCCAAGGATATGAAGGGCACTCTGATACGGCTGTGGCAGTTGACCCAGGGTCACAGAAAGGGACTGGGATGGATTTTGTTGCTGTCCGCCCTGGGCTCCGGTTCGGCGGTTCTGTCACCCTACCTCATCGGCAGGGCGGTCAACCACATTGACAACGGCGATCCCGGTCTGATGCTGCTGGCAGTGCTGGCGGCGCTGTATCTGGGGGACTGGCTGGTGCGCTTTCTGCAGCAGTTTCTCATGGCGGGCATTGGACAGCGGATGATATTGCATATCCGCACCGGCCTGTTTGCCCATATGGAAAAGCTGCCCCTGTCCTTTTTCGATACCCGGCAGCACGGGGAGCTGATGAGCAGACTGACCAACGATGTGGACAATATCAGTGTCACCATATCGGACTCGCTGACGCAGCTACTGATGTATGGGTTTACGATCACCGGCATTTTCTGCGCCATGATCTGCATGAATCCTCTGCTCACGGGCATTGCGCTCTTTGCGGTGCTGCTAATCTTTCTGCTGACCCGTGCGGTGACTAAGAGAACCAGAGTACTGTTTCGGCAGCAGCAGACCATTCTGGGCAAACTCAACGGCCAGGTGGAGGAGAGCATATCCGGCATCGGTATGGTCAAAGCGTTTGGGCAGGAGCGGGAGATGGTGGAGAGGTTTGTGGAGTACAACGACGCTTTCTGCCAGGTGGCCACCAAGGCTCAGATTGCCTCCGGCTATCTGATGCCCATGATGAATGTGATCAACAATCTGATCTATGTGCTGATTGCCATGGCCAGCGGCATAATGGCGCTTAATGGACGGCTGACCGTGGGGGAGATCTCCAGTTTTCTGCTGTACTCCCGGCAGTTTTCCAGGCCCTTTGTGGAGATCGCCAACATTTACAACAATTTCCAGACGGCGGTGGCGGGAGCGGAGCGTATTATAGAGATACTGGACGAGGGCTGCGAGCCGGAGGATGTGGCGGGAGCCAGGAGCGCGGCCCTTGTCCGGGGAGCTGTAAGTTTTCGGGACGTGACCTTCGGCTATCGGGCAGACAAACCGGTCCTGCGGCATATCAATCTGGAGATTCCGGCGGGAACCAAGGTGGCTGTGGTGGGTCCCACCGGATCGGGGAAAACCACATTAATCAATCTGCTCACCCGTTTTTATGATGTGCAGGAGGGGGCCATTCTGCTGGACGGCTGCGATCTGCGCCAGTACCGGCTGGGGGAGCTGCGCCAGGCCTTTGGCGTGGTGCTTCAGGATACGGCGCTTTTTGGCGCCTCGATCCGGGAGAATATCAGCTACGGCCACGACAACGTGCCTCTGGAGGAGGTGCGGGAGGCCGCCAGAGTGGCGGGGGCGGACGGATTTATCCAGAGGCTCCCTCAGGGCTACGAGACGGTGCTGCACCAGGGCGGCGCCGAACTGAGTCAGGGCGAGCGCCAGCTGCTGACCATTGCAAGAGCGGTGCTGGACAGTGCTCCCATCATGATTCTGGATGAGGCCACCAGCTCAGTGGATACTGTGACGGAGCAGCATATCCGCCAGGCCATGCTGACTATCACCCAGGGGCGCACCTCCTTTATCATCGCCCACCGTCTGTCCACGATACGGGATTCGGATCTGATATTGCTGATCAGGGACGGACAGATTGCGGAGCAGGGAACCCATCAGCAGCTCATGGCTCTGGAGGGGGAGTACGCGCGGATGTATCTGACCCAGATGGGGAAGCAGCCGGGGGCGGAAGAGAAAATGGTATAAGGGCTTGTCATCCGAAATAAAATATGGTATATTCATTTTGTCAATAACAGCATCTGCTCTGACAGTGCCCAGAGAATTTCTGCACGTTGGACGGGCAGAAATTGCTCTGCCATGATGGCACTGTCAGAGTAGATGCGGAACGAATAATTAAGAAAGAGGAGGTATTTGTCGTGTTGATTTTTGCGTGCGGAAGAATGCGCTAGTATAAACACAAATTCAGGGCGGGCTTTCCCGTCTGTTTGTGTTGCATTTTCCCGTAGACAACGATACGACAATACCTGATACCTCCAAGCATATTGGAGCTGTTTTTGGTATGTAAATCGGCCACGGGTAAACCGTGGCCTTTTATTATGGGTGTTATACCGGCGGACTGACCTGTCCGCTGCGGCTGCACCGGAAAAGCAGTGAGGTATATATGAAAAATAATTATTCTGTGAAAATGTTTACTGATATTTCTTTCGATGGCAGAATGCTGTCGATCCTGGGGAGCATGATTCAGATAGCTTTATCTCTGGTCACACTCTGGCTCCCAAAAATAATATTAGATTGTGTGACTGCCTGGGTTTCCCTGCGGGTACTGTACACAGAGATTGGTTTGGCGGGAGGGCTGTGGCTGCTGCTCACCATAGCTGACCAGGTCGTGCGCAACGTCATTTTGAGCTACGCCCAGACCCGGCTTTATACACGGCTGATACCGGCCTGGGAGAAAAAGACCATGGAGCTTGACTATGAGCTTTTTTCCTCTCCCCGTGGCAAGGTTTTGATGGAGAAGGCCAGGCAGGCGGTGTGCAGCCCCAACTGGGGAATGGTGACTATGCTGCCCCGGCTGACGCAGCTGCTTACGGCGGCGGGAGGGTTGCTGGCATATGGAATCGTCCTCGGGGGGCTGCATCCTCTGGCAGTGTTGGCGCTGTTATTGATCTCCGGTCTGGAACTGTGGCAGGGTATCCGCACGGAGCGCAAAAAGCAGGGCTTGAAACAGGAGCGCGCGGAGGTGGGACGCAGGCTGAACTATGTGGCTTATGGTACCAGGGGCCTTAAGGAAGGCAAGGATATTCGGATATACCATATGGCGGGATGGCTGCGGGAGATGGCACGGCTGGCTCTGGGGCAAAAGCGCAGGCTTGAACAGATTACGGCGGGGTATGAGCGCAGGAAACTATTTTTGGCCGGCGCGCTGATCCTGCTGCGAGACGGTTGTGCCTATGGGTATCTTCTGTATTCTTTCTTTCATAGAGACATGACAGTGGGAGATTTCGCCATGTATTTTACGGCGGTAACGGGGCTGGGCGGGTGGCTTGGCCGGTTGACGCAAAGCATCTCCCAGTTTCAGGAGTCCCGAAATTTTGCGCGGGACTATTGGGAGTACATGGAATTGGGGGACGAGAGTGATGGTCTCCAAAAAGAAGTGTCCTCCGGGCTCCGGGGGGTCTCGGAGCTGCCAAAGCCGGTTGGGTTTCAATTTCGTGATGTCTCCTATGCTTATACCGAGACGGGAGAAGATGGGCAGGCGAAGATGCATCAGGTGCTGGAACACCTGAATCTGGACATAGCACCCGGAGAAAAGCTGGCGGTGGTGGGGGCAAATGGTGCGGGAAAGACTACCTTTGTAAAGCTCCTGTGCGGTTTGCTGCATCCTCAGCAGGGAGAGATCCTGGCGGGGGGTGTGTCCTCCCAGCTCTTAGAGACGGAGGAGTATTATAATCTGTTTTCGGCGGTGTTCCAAAACTCAGGGGTGCTGCCGGTGAGTATAGCGGACAATATTGCGCTGAACATCACCGGAGATGTGGATGTAGAGCGGCTGCAGAACTGTATCCGCGCGGCGGGGCTGGAAGAGAAGGTCTCCTCGCTCCCCCAGGGGGAGAACACCTGCTTGAATAAGCGTGTCGCGGAGCAGGGGACGGAGCTCTCCGGCGGACAGCTGCAGCGGCTATTGCTGGCCCGGGCGCTATACAAGGACGCGCCGGTGCTGGTGCTGGACGAACCCACCGCTGCCCTGGACCCGTTGGCAGAGCAGGCGGTTTATGAGCAGTACCGGAGATTTACGGAGGGCAAAACAGCTGTCTTTATCTCCCACAGACTGGCGTCCACGCGTTTTTGTGACCGGATCATTCTGTTGGAAGAGGGGCGTATTGCGGAGTGCGGCACGCATGAGCAGCTTCTGGCCCTTGGGGGCAGGTATGCGGAGCTGTTTCAGATACAGAGCAAATATTATCAGGAGGAAATGTCATGAGTTTTGATAAAAATGGACGTACCTTGGGAGAGGACGTGAAACTGATATACAGAGGCATTGGGGAGTTTGACCGCATCCTGCCGGGGCAGCTCTTATATGTGGCTGGAAAAAGTGTTTTGGGAGCGCTTACTCCCTGCGTGGCTACGGTGGCCATGGCGGGGATATTGGGAGAACTGACAGGCGGCAGGAACTTGGAAAAGCTGCTTTTATATGTGGCGGTGTCTGTGCTGGTGATCTTTCTGCTCACTTTGGTAAAAAGCATTCTGGAGGCTAAGATTTCAGTGGGATGCAGTGATATGTTTTCCGCGCATGAAATTCATTTGACTGACAAGGCGTATTCTCTCTCCTATGAATCTCTGGAGAGCGAGGAAGTGAGACGGCTGAGGGAACAGGTATCGGGCAGTATCAATGTCTCCGGTGCGGGGATGGCAAGCCTTTATTGGGATATGGAGAGTATTTGCGGCAATGTGAGCGCGGCGGTGGTGGCTTTGCTGTTGTTTGTCCGTTACGGAACCGGGCTTTCACAGGGGGCGCTGGCACTGCTGTCTTTGCTGGCTGCGGTATGCATCTGGATATCCTGTCGCATGACCTCCCGGCGCTGGGATGTGAGCTATGAGGTCTTTGTGAAGGGGGCGGCGTACCAGCGGTACGGGGATTACTATACCATGAATTATCTGCCGGATGAGAATATGGGTATGGACATACGGATTTTTTCGCAAAGCCGTTTGGTGCTGGAGGAGAGCGGAAAGAGATGCTATGAGCCGTTTGCCCGGGGAAAGCGTAAAGAACTGAGGGTCGACAGTCTCTGTGGCAGTGTGAAACTGTTGTGTGTGGGCGTATGCGGCCTGGCGGTCTACGCTCTTACTGCGGCGCAGGCCATGGGAGGACACATCCCCGTGGGAGATATTCTGGTGCTGCATGCGGCCATAACCTCGCTGATTCTTTCTGCCAGCAATACTGCGGAGACATTCACCGACCTGCGCAACAACAACACCCATCTGATTAATTATTTTGCCTATATGGACCTGCCGGAGGAAAGCGGCGGCTCCGTGGGTGTGGACGGTGGGGAGGATCAAGGGCACACAGTGGAAAAGGTGTGCGAGATACGTTTTGAACATGTGAGCTTTTGCTACCCGGGCAGCGAGGGAAACTATGCCCTGCGGGACGTCAGTCTGACGCTGCGGGCCGGGGAAAAGCTGGCTATCGTAGGGGAGAACGGCAGCGGAAAGACTACGCTGATCAAGCTGTTATGCCGTCTGTACAGGCCCACGGAAGGAGAGATTTTGTTAAATGGCAGAGATATCTGGACCTATGACGCAGAAGGCTATAGGGCGCTTTTGTCCACAGTGTTTCAGGATTTCTCTCTGTTTGCCTTTGCGCTGGGTGCCAATGTGGCTGCCGCCCGCCAGTATGACGAGGAAAGGGCGGAGACGGCGCTGGCTCGGGCCGGGCTGAGCGACAAGGTAAGTAGTCTGCCCCGGAGATTGGAGCAGGCGCTCTTTACGGATTATGAGGAGGACGGCACAGAGTTGTCGGGCGGAGAGGCGCAGAAAGTGGCCATTGCACGGGCTTTGTACAAGGATGGGGCCATACTGATACTGGATGAACCCACGGCGGCGCTGGATCCCTATGCGGAGGCGGAGATCTACGAACAGCTGCTGGGCAGCCTGGAGGAGTGCCGGGAAAAAGAGCGCATACTCCTGTCCATCAGCCACCGGCTGTCCACCTGCAGATTCTGCGACCGTGTGGCAGTGTTCTCTCAGGGCAGGCTGGCGCAGCTGGGTCCCCACGACCGTCTGGTTTTGGAGGAGGGAGTTTACCGTAACTTGTGGCAGGCCCAGGCGGAGTATTATCAGTGACAGGCCCAAGAGATTTTTTAGTGTCAGGCCCGTGCGAATGTCTCTTGCGCGGGTCTGCCACATATGCTACAATGCTTTGAGGGTATAGATGTAGCAAGAGAATGCGGGAGGGACACACATGGAAAAAATAGCTGGTTTTATAAAAAAGGAGGCGGTGCTGTGTATTGCGCTGCTGTTGGCCCTGATATCCACATTTGTGATTCCACCCGACAGGGAGTATGTCGGTTACATAGATTTTCGGACGCTGGCAATTCTGCTTAGCCTGATGAGCGTCATGGCCGGTCTGCAGAAAATCGGACTGTTTCGCCGAATTGCCCAAGGGCTTTTGGGCAGGGTGAAAAGCTGCCGCAGCCTGGTGCTGATTTTTATATTTCTGTGCTTTTTTTTCAGCATGCTTATCACCAATGACGTGGCGCTGATTACCTTTGTGCCATTCACATTCACAGTACTTGAGATGGTGGAAGAAGAGCGGCGTCGGAAACTGATTCTGCCCCTGGTGGCCATGGAGACCATCGCCGCCAATCTGGGCAGTATGCTGACGCCCATCGGCAATCCTCAGAATCTGTATCTCTATGGCAAGGCAGGAATATCCATCGGGAGCTTTGTGCTGCTGATGCTGCCCTATGCGCTGGTGGCGCTGATTCTCCTGGCGGCCTGGGGATTGATACAGGGAGGGGGCGGCTCTCAGGGCCTAAGGCTGCAGTCCGGCCGGGAACAGGAGGGGGCGAAAGAGCCCGGTATGTCTCCTATTCCGCTGATCGTCTACCTGGCGCTGTTTGTTTTGTGCCTGCTGGCAGTGGCCCGTGTGCTGCCCTGGCAGGCAGCGCTGGCACTTGTTCTGGTGACTGTACTGATAATGGACCGAAAGGTGTTGGTCAAGGTGGACTATTCTCTGCTGCTGACCTTTGTTGGATTTTTTGTCTTTATCGGGAATATGGGGAGAATCCCGGCTTTTCGGGATTTTTTGCAGGAGGTGGTGGCAGGCAGGGAGGTGTACGTCGCCATCGCCGCCAGCCAAATTATCAGCAATGTGCCCGCGGCTCTGCTGCTGTCCGGCTTTACGGACAATTATGGACAGCTGATCGTGGGAGTGAACCTGGGTGGTCTGGGAACTTTGATCGCTTCCATGGCAAGTCTGATTTCCTACAAACATGTGGCTCGGGAGGAGGGCGGCCGCAAGGGGGCATATATTGGCATTTTTACTTTGAGCAATCTCTGCTTTCTGGCGGTGCTGGTGGTGTTCCAGGCAGTGATGGTATGGTTAGTGTGAGAAGAAGTTCTAATTGCTCACAGCAAAGGCTGTTTCGCAAAGAACTTCTAATCTCACACTCTAAAATGCCTGAAATGCGGCATTTTCATCCTGATTCGAGTGCCCGCTGAAGCGGGCAGATGGGTGTTGAAGTGAAAGGATTGTGCTGTTCTCATGATTATGTTAGTCTTAAAATAAGTAAACCTAATTAACTTGGAGGAGTGAGAATGAAGAATATTCTTGTCATACAGGGCGGTGGCAGAAACAAAGGCAACACAGAACAACTGGTGGAGCAGTTTGTAAAAGGTGCAACCGAGGCAGGGCATTTCGTAGAGGTGATTTCTCTCGTAAAAAATGAGGTGAAAGGTTGTCTGGGCTGCAATGCATGCCGTTACCAGAAACCATGTATACAAAAAGATGCATTTAACGAAATGGTCCCCAAAATTAAAGCAGCGGATTGTATTGTGTTTGCATCGCCTTTATATTTTTGGACAGTATCTGCACGGATCAAAGCATTTATTGAACGTTTTTATTGTATTGCAGAGGAGGATAAAACGCCGCCTTTGGGCAGATATGAGAAATATCCGATTAAGGATTGTGCCCTGCTTATGACATCGGCGGATGATTTTTTCTGGACATTTGAACAGGCAGTATCTTATTATCAGTTTGCGCTGGTAAATTACATAGGATTTAATGATAAAGGTATGCTTTTAGCCGGGGGCTGCGGTGATACAAACGGAAAACCTCAAATCAGTAAAACACCGCATTTGGAAAGAGCATACGAATTTGGAAAAAATATTTATAGAGAATGACAGGTTATTTCGGTGAAAAGTTTCTCGGGTGCCTGCCTGTTTCAGGGTATGCTGTAAACAGCGCCCCTCTGTTTAAGAATAGGTACGAATGATCTCCTCGGCCACTCGGCGCTTGGAGACGCACATGTCCATGGCCTGTTTTTCAATGTAGCGGTGTGCGTGCGGCTCATCCATCTTAAGCTCGCTGATGAGCAGCCATTTGGCCCGGTTCACGAGCCGGATCTCCTCCATTTTTTCCTCGATGGACAGGGTCTTTTTCTCGATTTTCCGCAGGCGTTCCCTGGCGCTGGCCATCCAGCCCAGAGCCAGCAGGAGAGACTGTCGGGATATGGGCCTGGAGAGAGTGAAGACGCCGTGGACCACCACCTTGTCGTAGACGCCAATATAGGAATCGGATTTCACCAGCAGCAGTACTACCGTGCCTCTGGCGCTGCAGGCGTCAATGGCCAGGCGCACACCCGGGTCGTCCGGCAGGGGGGAATTGACAATCACAAAGTCGAAGTCACGCTCTGCCAGCATTCTGTTTGCTATGTTGACGCTGGAGACCATTTGAACCGGAGAATAGGAAGCCTCGGGGAGCAGGTCCGACAGGGCCGAGTTGAAATTATCCATTGCGGAAACCACAAGAATGCTGTATACACGCTGTTCCAAACTCATTTTGCTCCCCTCCTCTCTGTGTGTTTAAAAGTACGTTAATCTCCAGTAGGTTAGTTTTCTTGTTTCCCGCAGTAGATATCCAGTATGGCAGCAGGTATATGACTCCTTATAAAATCGCTTTCTCTGGCTGCCATGCGGGCGCTCTCCAAATCCCCGGGCAGCTGTTTCAGGCTGGATAACAAGGCTGGGTCCGCCGTGTATAGATTACAGTCTACGGCCGGCGGCAGCTCCCGTCCGATTGATATGCCTCCCAGTCCCGCATAGATTATCAGGGCAAAGGCCAGATAGGGATTGGCGCAGGGGTCGGGAGAACGCAGCTCCGCGCGGCGGTTTCCGCCTGCCAGGGCGGGCACTCGTATCAGCTGGGAACGGTTTTCGGTGGACCAGGAAATATACTTGGGAGCCTTTTGGCTGCCGAAACGCTCATAGGAATTCTCCGTGGGATTAAGGAACAGGGTCATGTCCTGTATTTTAGCCAGAATCCCGGCAATCACAGAGTTTAAAGGAGCGGACTCGTCCCCTGTGTTCACGGATATATTGATATGGAACCCGTTACCCGGCTTGTCTGCCAGAGGTTTTGCACTGAAATCCGCGGCCAGTCCGTTCCTGTGAGCCACAATCCGGGCCACGTTCTGGAAAGTCAAGGCATTGTCGGCGGCAGCGAGGGCGTCCGAATACCGAAAGTCAATCTCGTTTTGGCCAGGGCCCTCCTCATGGTGGGAGCTTTCCGGCTGAATGCCCATCTGCTCCAGTGTGAGACATATCTCGCGCCGAATATTTTCTCCCCTGTCGTCGGGGGCAATGTCCATATAACCGGCCTCGTCATAGGGAATTTTGGTGGCCTTGCCATTTTCATCCAATGTGAACAGATAAAACTCCTGTTCCGCTCCAAAGTCAAAACGGAACCCGGCCTTACCGGCCTCCTCTACGGCCTTCTTCAGCAGACTCCTGGTATCGCACTCAAAGGGTCTGCCGTCGGGATAGGAGATACTGCTGAACATGCGCACCACCCGGCCGTGTTCCGGTCTCCAGGGCAGCTGCATCAGCGTCTCCGGCTCCGGGTGCAGCAGCAAATCCGAGTGTGCCTCATCCCCGAACCCAGCCACAGAGGAAGCATCGAAAGCAATCCCATGCTCAAAAGCCCGCGGCAGCTCCTGCGGCATAATGGAAATGTTTTTCTGTCTGCCGAACACATCACAGAAAGCAAGACGTATAAATTTCACGTCCTCCTCCTGAACATACTGCATAACCTCCTGCGCCGAATACTTCATAATTCTGCCCCACTTTCTACAACCTATATTATGTATACCTACCCAAATAATATTGCCACTTACTGGCAGGGCGCTCATTTCGGCACAAAAAACACATCCCGTTTTGCACCAAAATGAACGCCCTTGCTCACTTATCAGTACTCTACACCAAATTCCTTCTTCTGTCAAGTAAAATGGAACTGTGCGCTGTTCTGGTCTTTCCACGGCTTTGCGTTTCCTAAAAACAGATACAAATAATACAAAATAATGCATAAAATTTTGTCTGCTTTTCTGAGAATTTTGTCTTTTCAATCTATTATTAGTGGAATATAATATAAGTAATTGAGTCATGTAAGAAAGCGATAGAGTATGTATATTTAAGCTGTTTATGAAAGGGCATGGCGGAACAGTTATCAAGTAATATAGGGGAGGGGTTACGATGACAAAAGAGCAATATAGGCGCGCAAATAATGTGGTTTTTCCCATAATGGTACTGATTTTGGGGTATCTGACATTGGCAATGGCTCTGCTTATTATAACTCAGGCGGCTTCAACAGGCTGGTACACCTATGTGCAGATTGTGGCTTCTGTGATTGGATTGATTGCCGTGGTGGCTGTATTTCTTACAAAGAGAGATACTAAGCTATGCGGAGTCTGCATGATGGGGGCGGGGGCTTTTGCCTACGTTGTGACTCGGCTCGTTGGTACTTCAGAGGGGACATGCATCTATGCATATCCGATACTGATAGCAAGTATGATGTACCTTAACCTCAGACTGGTTATCTGGGGAAACAGTACCATTGTTGCTGTTAACGTAATTCGGGCGCTTTTGTATTTCAATAAGCTGAGCAGTTCGGAGAGAGAAGCGGTTATACTCAATCTGCTTGTTGTTTTCCTTGTGGCATATGCATCCATAAGAATAACAAAGCTTTTGGTGAAATTTAATGCGGAAAATACTGAGGTTATCATGGAAGCCGCCAAGAAGCAGGAAGCGAGTAATGCAATCATGGTTACGGTTGCTGACAATATCATTGAGCATTTTGGCGAGGCGATGGAGCATTTCAATGCATTGAGCGAGAGTCTGGGCAAAAACCATACATCTATGGAAAATATCGCAGACAGTACAGAGAGCACTGCGGAGGCAATACAGGATGAGGCGGTAATCTGTGGTGAAATCCTTACGCAGGCCGATCATGCAGGCGAGGCTACCGAGTCAATGATAGCGGCCTCGGGGCGTGTAAGAGATACTGTGGAGAGCGGCGCTTCCTCGGTACAGGAGCTTGGTAGACAGGCAGACAATGTCAGCAACAGCAGTAAAGTTGTGGAGGAGGTTATCACAGAGCTCACGTCAAAAGTGCAGAAAGTGAGCGGATTTGTGGATACGATCATCAGTATATCAAGCCAGACCAACCTCCTTGCGCTTAACGCTTCTATCGAGGCGGCCAGGGCTGGTGAAGCCGGCAAAGGTTTTTCGGTAGTGGCAGAGCAAATCAGGCAGCTTTCGGAGGATACCAAAGTAGCATCGAACAATATAACCAGTATTATACAGGAACTTAATATGGATACCAAGCTGGCGAATGAGAGCATAGAAGATGCAGTCAATTCCGTAACAAAACAAAACGAGCTGATTGGTGAGACAAAGGATAAATTCAGTCAAGTATCGCAGGAGGTAGGTGTGCTTTCACAAAATATTGATGAAGTCAAGGAGTGTATGGAGCAGACCAGAAGCCTCTCCAACAGCATCTATGATAATATTTCACAGCTTTCTGCCACAAGCCAGGAAGTTGCGGCTGCATCTAATGAGGGGCTGGAAAATTCCAACAATACAGTCCGACAAGTGCAGGAGTGCAAGGGGATTTTTGAGTCAATCTATGAACTTGCCAAGGATTTGAAGGGTCAATAAATCTTTTTTTAAAACAGGACTTGACAAATTCCTTGCAGGGGTGCATAATGCAGGATATGAAAGGCAAGGGCGTCTTTGAGTGATGTACTCAAGGACGCCTTTTCTTTTTTGTATAATTTTGTCAGCACCTGCCCATCTGCGCAGTGCGCCGGATGGCGGATGAGGAACTCAAATAAGAGGAGGAGTGAACATTATGGAAAAAGTATCGGATTATTTTGGATGTCTGGTTTTTGATGACAGGGTGATGAAGGCGAACCTGTCTGCCAAGGTGTACCAGTCCCTGAAGAAAACCATTGACGAGGGGGCGAAGCTGGATATCAGCGTCGCCAATGCGGTGGCTGCGGCCATGAAGGACTGGGCGGTGGCTCATGGCGTCACCCACTATACTCATTGGTTCCAGCCCTTGACCGGCATCACGGCGGAGAAGCATGACAGCTTCATTTCTCCGTCCCCCGATGGCGGCGTGATTATGGAATTCTCCGGCAAGGAACTGATCAAGGGTGAGCCGGATGCCTCCTCCTTCCCCTCCGGAGGGCTGAGGGCCACTTTTGAGGCCAGAGGCTACACCGCATGGGACCCCACTTCCTATGCCTTTATCAAGGGAAAGACTCTGTGCATCCCCACTGCATTCTGTTCCTATGGCGGCGAGGCGCTGGATAAGAAGACGCCGCTGCTGCGTTCCATGGAAGCTTTGAACAAGCAGGCCCTGCGCATTTTGAGGCTCTTTGGCAATGATTCGGTGAAATGTGTCCGTACCTCTGTGGGACCGGAGCAGGAGTACTTCCTGATTACCAAGGAAATGTATGACCAGCGCCCGGATCTGCGCTTTACCGGCAGAACTCTGTTCGGGGCAAAGCCTCCCAAGGGACAGGAGATGGAGGATCACTATTTCGGCGTGATTAAGCCCCGGGTTGCCGCTTATATGGAGGAGTTGAACGATGAGCTCTGGAAACTGGGCATTCTGGCCAAGACCGAACACAACGAGGTGGCTCCCGCACAGCACGAGCTGGCTCCCATCTATACAACAACCAACATTGCCACCGACCACAACCAGCTGACCATGGAGATCATGCAGAAGGTGGCGGCGAAGCACGGGCTGGTATGCCTGCTCCACGAGAAGCCCTTCGCAGGGGTCAACGGCAGCGGCAAGCACAACAACTGGTCCCTGGCTACGGATGCGGGCGTAAACCTGTTGTCTCCCGGCGAGACTCCTTATGAAAACGCGCAGTTTCTGCTGTTTCTCTGCGCCGTGATCAAGGCAGTGGACGACTATCAGGATTTGCTCCGTCTCTCTGTGGCTACAGCGGGAAATGATCACCGTCTGGGCGCCAACGAGGCACCTCCCGCCGTGGTATCCATTTTCCTGGGTGATGAACTGAACGCCGTGCTGGAGGCCATCGAGTCAGGCCAGCCCTACAGCGGTGTGGAGAAGACGCAGATGAAGTTGGGAGTGAATGTACTGCCCAAGTTCAACCGGGACACCACGGACCGCAACCGCACCTCGCCCTTTGCCTTTACCGGCAACAAATTTGAGTTCCGCATGCTGGGTTCCTCCAACAGCATTGCCTGCGCCAACATGATGCTGAACAGCGCGGTGGCCGAGAGCCTGAAAATCTATGCAGACCGGCTGGAGGGCGCGGAGGATTTCGAGACCGCATTGCATGAAATGATCCGCAAGACCATCAAGGATCACAAGAATATCATTTTCAACGGCAACGGCTATGACGATGCCTGGATTCAGGAGGCCACGGAGAAGAGAGGGCTGTTGAATTACCGCACCACACCGGACTGCATGCCCCATCTGCTGGACGAGAAGAATGTGAAGATGCTCACCTCCCACAAGGTATTTTCCGAGGCGGAGCTGAAGTCCAGATGCGAGATCATGCTGGAGAACTACTGCAAGTCCGTTTTGATCGAGGCGGGCACCATGGTGGATATGGCCAGGACCCAGATTGTACCGGCCATCGAGAACTACACCTTGAAGCTGGCCCAGACAGCTGCCGCCAAAAAGGCGCTGGATGCGGGCATTGCATGCAGCTACGAGGTGGAGCTGGTTAAGAAACTTTCCTCTCTGACAGATAGGATTGCCGTAAAGGTGGAGGAGCTGGAGGATGCCATTGTATCTCTCCATAAGGCGGAGGATATCACCTCCCAGAGCTATCTGGTCCGTGACAGTATCCTGCCCAAAATGAATGAATTGCGTGTTCCCTGCGATGAGGCGGAGACCCTTACGGCTAAGGACTATTGGCCGTTCCCTACATATGGGGATCTTCTGTTCGGTGTGAGGTAAGTTTGGAATTAATATAAGGGGCCTGGTGCCAATTGGCCTGGATTATGGAGGTAAATATGTGTTCAATTATGGGCTATTGCGGCATTAGCGCCGCTCTGGACAAATTTCGGGAGGGGTTCGACAGAACCCTTTCCAGGGGACCGGATGACAGCCGGATTATCGATACGGGAAAAGGGCTGCTCGCCTTTCACAGGTTGGCCATCATGGGTCTTACTCCTGAGGGAATGCAGCCTTTTTCCCTTGACGGCAGTTATCTGGTATGCAACGGAGAAATATATGGATTCGAGAAACTGAGGGAGGAGCTATCCGGCAGATATCATTTTCAGAGTGATTCCGACTGTGAGATTCTGCTGCCTCTGTACAGGGAACATGGTGTCGACATGTTCCGGTTGCTGGATGCGGAGTTTGCCTGTATCATCTATGACGGTGAGGCGCAGGAGTTCATAGCGGCCAGAGATCCCATCGGAATCCGCCCGCTTTACTATGGATATGATTCCCAGGGAGTGATTGTGTTTGCCAGTGAGGCGAAAAACCTGGTGGGCATATGCGGCAAAATTATGCCTTTTCCGCCGGGACATTACTACAAGGATGGAGAGTTTATCTGCTATCGGGATATGGCTGCTGTGGCGGATGTCTGTGAGGACGATCTGGAGACAGTCTGCAAAAATATTCATGACAAACTGGTTGCAGGCATTGAAAAGCGGCTGGTGGCCGATGCCAAGGTGGGATTCCTTCTGTCGGGAGGTTTGGATTCCTCTCTGGTCTGCGCTGTGGCGGCCAGAAAAAGCAATGCGCCCATCCGCACCTTTGCCATCGGCATGAGCGAGGATGCCATCGATTTAAAATACGCAAAACAGGTGGCCGACTATATCGGCAGTGAGCATACAGAGGTTATTATCACTAAAGAGGATGTGCTGGCGAGCCTGGAGGAGGTCATTTACCTGCTGGGCACTTTTGACATCACCACCATACGGGCCAGCATCGGTATGTACCTGGTCTGCAAGGCCATCCATGAGCAGACGGATATAAGGGTTTTACTGACTGGGGAGATCTCCGATGAGCTGTTCGGGTATAAATATACGGATTTTGCCCCCTCTGCCGAGGAGTTCCAGCAGGAGGCTCAGAAGCGGATTCGGGAGCTGCATATGTATGATGTGCTTCGGGCGGACCGCTGCATCTCGGTGAATTCCCTGGAGGCCAGGGTCCCTTTTGGCGATCTGGATTTTGTGGAGTATGTGATGGCCATTGATCCCTGTAAGAAGCTGAATACCTATGGCAAGGGAAAATACCTGCTGCGCCACGCCTTTGAGCAGGGGGGATATTTGCCCGATGAAATCCTGTGGCGGGAGAAGGCGGCTTTCTCCGATGCGGTGGGCCATTCCATGGTGGATCATCTGAAGGAATACGCAGAGAATTATTATACTCAGGAGCAATTTGAGGAGAAGCGCCAGGCATATAGACATGCGCAGCCCTTTACCAAGGAGTCTCTGCTTTACAGGGAGATATTTGAAAAGCATTATCCCGGACAGAGTGGGATGATCGTGGATTTCTGGATGCCCAACAAGTCCTGGGAGGGCTGTGATGTAAATGATCCTTCAGCCCGCGTGCTGGCGAATTATGGGGCCAGCGGCGAATAGTGTGAGAAGTCTGCCCGCCGAAGTGGGCAGGTGGGAACGATATGAGTGAGGCGAATATGGCAAAATACATATTTATAACAGGCGGCGTGGTCTCAGGACTGGGCAAGGGGATCACGGCGGCGTCTCTGGGAAGGCTCCTTAAGGCCAGAGGATTGAAAGTGGCGGCGCAAAAGCTGGACCCATATATCAATGTGGACCCCGGTACTATGAGCCCATACCAGCACGGCGAGGTGTATGTCACCGAGGACGGGACGGAGACGGATCTGGACCTGGGGCATTATGAGCGTTTTATCGACGAGGATCTGAATCAATATTCCAACCTTACCACCGGCAAGGTCTACTGGAATGTGCTGAACAAGGAACGCCGGGGAGAATATCTGGGCTCCACGGTACAGGTGATCCCCCATATCACCAATGAGATCAAGGAATTTGTCTACAGTGTGGGCAAAAAAACGGATGCGGACGTGGTGATCACCGAGATCGGAGGGACCATCGGCGATATTGAGTCCCAGCCCTTTCTGGAGGCGGTGCGTCAGATTTCCCTGGAGGTGGGCCGGGAGAACAGCCTGTTCATCCATGTGACGCTGGTTCCTTTCCTGCGAGGTTCTGATGAACATAAGTCCAAACCCACCCAACATTCTGTCAAGGAACTGCAGGGCATGGGCATCAATCCCAACCTGATCGTGCTGCGCTGTGACGAGCCGCTGGAAGAGGGGATTTTCAAGAAGATATCCCTGTTCTGCAATGTAAAGCCGGACTGTGTGATAGAGAACATCACGCTGCCAAACCTCTATGAAGCGCCGCTGATGCTGGAGAAGTCCCATTTCTCTGCGGTGGTGTGCCGGGAGCTGGGTATAGATGCCCCGGAGCCCGATCTGGGGGAGTGGACCCAGATGGTGGAACGGAGTCGGAATGCCGAGAATACTGTGGAAATCGGCTTGGTGGGCAAATATATGGGGCTTCATGACGCCTATCTGTCGGTGGCGGAGGCTCTGCGTCACGGCGGTTTTTCCCATCAGGTTCATGTGAATATTCATTGGATTGATTCGGAAGAAATCACAGCGGACAACTATGAGGAGAAACTGTCCGGGCTGGATGGTATTCTGGTTCCGGGGGGATTTGGCAGCAGGGGCATCGAGGGCATGATTCTGGCGGCAAAATATGCCAGGGAGCAGGGGCTTCCCTATTTCGGAATCTGTCTGGGGATGCAGATCGCTGTGATGGAATATGCCAGAAATGTGGCGGGAATTGCGGACGCCAATTCCGGGGAATTTGACGAGCAGTGCGTTCACAAGGTCATTGACTTCATGCCGGGACAGAGCGGTGATATCGACAAGGGAGGTACATTGCGTCTGGGCGCTTATCCCTGTGTAATTCTGCCCGGTTCCACCATGGAAAGATGCTATGGGGGAAATCAGATCAGCGAGCGGCACAGACACCGCTATGAATTTAACAACGATTACCGTCAGCTGCTGCAGGACAAGGGGCTGGTTCTCAGCGGGACTTCCCCCGATGGCAGGCTGGTGGAGACGGTGGAACTGTCGGACAGGCCGTTCTATGTGGGCGTACAGTATCATCCGGAGTTCAAGAGCCGCCCCAATCGCCCACATCCGCTGTTCAAAGGATTTATTGGGGCGGCGGCAGAGAAGAGGTAAATATGAGCAATATACATGAAGAATGCGGCGTGTTTGGTGTGATCAGTCCTCACTCTGTGGATGTGGCGGGCATGGCCTATTATGGGCTGTACGCCCTGCAGCATAGGGGTCAGGAGAGCTGTGGTATCGTGGTGAACGATGACGGCGTGTTTTCCTCCTACAAAGACCTGGGACTGGTCAGCGAGGTGTTTTCAGCGGATACTCTGTCCCGTCTGCCCCAGGGCGGCATGGCGGTGGGGCATGTGCGCTACGGCACCACGGGCGCAACCAACCGCAACAACTGCCAGCCCATCGAGGTCAACCATCAGAAGGGAAAGATGGCTCTGGCCCACAACGGCAATCTCAGCAATGCTGCGCAGCTCCGCAATACGCTGGAACTTTCCGGGGCTATCTTCCATACCACCAGCGACACGGAGACCATCGCCTATATCGTCACCAGGGAGCGCCTGCGTACGCCCTCCATCGAGGATGCCTTAAGCGCAGCAATGAATACTCTGGAGGGAGCCTATTCTCTGGTGTTGATGTCCGCTCAAAAGCTGATCTGCGCCAGAGATCCCTATGGTTTTCGGCCTCTCTGCTATGGCAGGACATCTGAGGGTATCTATGCGGTGGCCTCCGAAAGCTGTGCCCTGAGTGCCATCGGGGCCGAGTTCATACGGGATCTGGAGCCTGGGGAAATCCTGGTGTTTAGCCCGGAGGGTGTCGTGTCCCGCCGGGAACATTGCGGCAAACAGAAGAAAAAGCTCTGTATTTTTGAATATATTTATTTTGCCAGGCCGGACTCGGTGATCGATGGGGTATCCGTCCACAGCGCCAGAATCAGGGCCGGGAGAATCCTGGCGCAGGAGCATCCCGCCGAGGCGGATTTGGTGGTGGGTGTGCCGGATTCCGGGCTGGATGCGGCGCTGGGCTTTAGCATGGAGTCCGGGATTCCCTACGGAATCGGGCTGATCAAAAACAAATATATCGGCAGGACTTTTATCTCCCCCGGGCAGCAAGCCAGACTGGACCAGGTGCGGATCAAGCTGAGCGCCATAGAAGAGAGCGTCAGGGGAAAGAGCGTGGTGCTGGTGGATGATTCCATCGTGCGGGGCACCACCAGCGGACGCATTGTGAAGCTCCTTAGGGAGGCCGGGGCCAGGGAAATCCATATGCGCATCTCCTCGCCGCCGTTTATGCATCCCTGTTATTATGGCACGGATATCGACTCCCAAGAGCATCTGATCGCCTGCCACCACAGCGTATCCGAGACGGCGGAAATCATCGGTGCGGACAGCCTGGGATACCTGCCGGTGTCTGAGCTGCAGTCCCTGATCGGGGGCTGTGGTTATTGCAGTGCCTGTTTTGACGGAAATTATCCCACCGCCGTCCCCACGGATACCCGAAAGGACCGGTTTGAGCAGAAGCTTTCGGAGAGGAAGCGCTGAGACAGCAAAGGCCGAGTCTCGGAACGCCCTCGAATCTTTAGATAAATCTAAGTGTTTCCCCACGGAAGGAGTCTTATGGAGAATAAGTAAGGCGTAATATTCCGGAGGATATCTTTATTGCTGCCATGAAATGTCAAGTATGTGAAAATATCACTTTTTCCGCGATTGTTAAATAAATGCAAATACTGTTATGTATGCTGTCTATACTCAACCGGCGGTTTACTTTTTTTTTCATTTTTTAAACCAAAGCGTATTCACAGCCGGCTTATTATAAGATATTGTATATCTATAAAAGCACTCAACAGCAAACTGTAAAAAAGGAGATATTGCGCATATGAATATTGACAGAATTGGGAACAAAATAGTTTTGTTAAGAAAAGAGCACGGATATACGCAGGAGAAATTGGCGGAACTGATACAGGTATCGCCACAGGCCGTTTCCAAATGGGAAAACGGAAGAGCGCTGCCAGATACAGCTCTGTTGCCTGTTCTTGCGAAAACATTGCATACAAGTATTGATAATTTGCTGAATCAAAATGATTTTCAAATTTTATCAGCCCGCTACGGAGACGGAATTGACAGTACAGATGTAACAGGCAGACTTAACAGCCTGATTCAGAACGACAGGCTGGATATCGAGGTGAACGAACAATTATTCGCCTGCCCGATAACGGAGGATCGTCCAGCATTTTTGATTGTTAAATATCAGATGGGTGATAACATTTCGTATATTTTTGCAAGAGAGAAGGATCGCTTGCTGATAGATGCAGGAACCAGTGGAATTACTCCCTTGACGGAAGAAGAAAACCTCAGGATAATTGCCGCGGTATATGGCACAAGATACAGATACAATAATGTGATGTCAAAAATTGAGCACTATAAGTTTTTCCATTGGGACGGATATTTGGCAGATCAGGAGATATTCCCGAGCAATCCTGCCATTGACGGAAAGGAGTATCTGACGCTGGTGTATTTGAATCAGAATGGCATTCACTTAGCTACCTGCGAAGAAGGAGAATACCTGCAGTATACGGCGAATAAATGTGATCTGTTCCAGAAGAGAGCAAGCGGAGAATATTATATCCCCAATGTACCGAAGCTGCCTGAGTTTGGTAAGGGTAATGACTGTTCATGGGCTGCGGCATTTACGGGTGCATTGCAGGCTATGGGGGTTTCAACTGACTACACTCAGGTTATGGGGGTATCAGGAGCATGTTACAGACTGGCATTTTGTATGCCGGATTGGGATTACAGTTCTGTGGATGGATTGATTGTATATGACTTTGCGGAGCCTGCTTATAAGGCTTTCGGCTATAATGTGTGTTTTGAGGATCGTGTGGAAAAGAAACAACGAGCCGAAGTAAGAAATAGAATTATTGAAAATATTTCGGAGAATAAACCGGTTTTGGCAATTAATTTGAGAGTAGCGCCAGAGTGGGGGATTATCTGTGGATATAAAGAGTCAGGCAGTAAACTGTTCTGCCGAACAAAATTTGATTGTGAAATAATCGACAGTGCAGAGTACAAATCAGATAAACCTAATGAATTTGATTATTTACCTGTAGATAACTGGCCATATATTATTTCTTTCTTTACAGAGAAGCATGTTCCGCCTACGGAGAAGGAAAATCTGCTGAAATCACTACAGATTCTGATTGATTGCAACAAACAGGGTGTGGTTCGTGAATATGCAACCGGAGTTGAAGCATATAAGGTATGGGCAGAGGAGCTACAGCAGCATGCCTGGTATGATGAGCATGATGATGAAGCCCTATTTCACAGACTTTCAGTAAATCAATTCTGTGCACTGGCGCTTTGTGATGCCAGAAAGTCAGCTGCCTTATATCTTGCATCAGGCAAACGATTGCTGCCGGAGTATGCAGAAGAGTTGGAACAGATCGCTTCTTGCTTTGAAAAGGTATCAATACTCGCGGATTCGATACAAGATATGGTTGGTCTTGAAGGCTCTGTTGAGACTTCAGATGTTCGTAGCTTTTGGACAAAACAAAAAAGAGAAACTCAGGCGGAAGCATTGTTAAAAATGCGCGAACTGGAACTGAAAGCAATACAGATAGCAGCCAAAGTGTGTGATGCCTGACCAGATAACTTTAAATACGAGAATATTGAGTGGGGAAAGAATATGGATATATATGAAATCATTGAAAAAGTAAATACAAAAGAAATCATGGGTGAGGAGATTAGTTTTGATGAAAAAGAGAGAATTGTATCAGAACTACTGGCAAGTGTTCACAGTAAGGATGGTGCAGATAACAATAAGCCCATTATCAGACATAATGCAGATGCGGAAAATATGTATCCAGTCTTTTTTATGCCTCCGCATGGTAAGAAAAAACACAGATTAGTTCAGGGATTTTTGCCAAAGACCAACATATTGGCTGCCAACTATTACGAACTTGAGAGCTTGAGAATTATGACAAAATTTGCCCCGAATAATCCTCAGGTTAGGCAGATGATTGAAGACACAACACAGCGCCTTAAGAACACATGCTTTGGTAATTTTTGTATGCAGGGTGAATGTCTCGCAACCGGTATTAGTGTGTTGAGATTTCTTGCCGCGGCCCGGCCGGAAGATAAAGAATGGATTAGCAAGCTGTTAACGCCATTAGGAGAATTATTTGACTCATTTGGCAGTGGACAGGCGGCGATTCAGAAAGGTATTCCTGTGTCATATTTACTCATGACTTTTACCGATATAAATAATGACGAGACAAGGCGGCTGATCGACAATAAAAAGGAATGGCTGTTGAAACTTCTCAGACAGGGCTGGATCACAGGAAAGCTGAGTAATGGTAAAATTTCTGAAATGGATACTTATAATTTGCTTTATAAATATATAATCCGAAATGCACTGGGAACTTTACCTGAATTTAAAAATATTGCAGAACATGAAATATATGTTAATGAAAAAGATGACCGTTGCTATTGCGAGATATAAATGTAAGCAAAGTGATAGAGAAATGCGAGGAACTGCAAAATAGAGCCATTACAACGATGGACCGTGCGACTGCACTTAGTATGAGTGCAGTGATTATGGATTTGCTGGCGGTGTTTACAAATCTTGTTTTGGGGAAATTAGCCGAATTGGATTTGAGCGCCGCAATGTGCTTTGGCGGGTTTCTCTGTATACTCGGAGTGGGCCTGTATCTGAGCGGCCTCAAAAGAACTGATTATAAATAATAACAAAACCAGCCAGACCAGTCAATGAGACACTTGCACAGTTTGCCGTGGCAAGAAGCGTTATTTTTGTTGATTTTTTGGTTGAAATCTGATAAAATTTTATTGAATTTATACATTTTTATGAGTTGAAAACAACTGCATTGGTCTTGTAAGGTATGCAATATATTGAAAGAAGATATACTATATTTGTTTTGGGTATCGCAAGATCAATTATCCATACAATATGGATTGCCTGCCTTATTGCTTTTGTCGTTCTCATCCCAAATAACAGCTGGAACGGATTTCAGCCTTACGGTTTATGATGGCAGTGGGAGTTACTGCTATGATTGCTCCTACATAGGAGCAGATCAGTATAACAGTCTTTTAGATGATCTCGGAGTAACCGGTGAAAATATACAGTAGGCTTTGATGCAAAAAAAGAATTTACATTTACTGAAATGAATTAAATTATCACAGTAGAGGAATATTTGCTATGGCAGAATTCAAGGGATTTATGGGAGGCACTTCCGTCAGCAATAACCCACCGCAACGGTTAAAGGATTGCTTTGAATGTGGTGTTTTTGCGCTTATTTCCGGACGGATTGCAGAAGCATACCTTTATTTTCTTGAGTCTGACCAAA
>CAZKAO010000007.1:66238-75377 GCA_964550745.1 uncultured Acetatifactor sp. | reverse complement strand
GAGCAGAGGACTGAAAATCCTCGTGTCACTGGTTCGATTCCGGTTCTGGGCACTTTTCATTGTATAAGCGACAGAAAAGGTAAAAACATCCTTTTTCTGTCGCTATATTTATGTTATACTGTAAGAAGAGAGAGCTGATGAAGAATCAACGGGGACAAAAGAGTGGTGTCAAATGGAAGGGAAAATGTAATGGATAAAAAGGACTTGCTTTTTTATGACGCCTACGAAGATTTTTATGCCATGACGGAAACCTCAGATGCTTTCCGTGCATATTGCAAGGATGCGTTTGGCGAAGACTTTTCCCAGGATGGTTTTAGTGATCTGAAGCAGGTAGAAATGATACTGCAATATATTCCTGAAAGTCCAGAGGTGGATATTCTGGATATCGGCTGCGGCAATGGGAAAATGCTGGGCTATCTGCAACAAAAAACAGGGGCACACATATATGGTTTTGATTATTCCAGCCAGGCTATCAGGACAGCACAGACGCTATTTACGGCGAATGCGGATTTTTGTGAAGGAATTATAGGTCAGATTGATTATCTGGAAGAAAAATTTGATGTCATTACCTCTATGGATACCATGTATTTTGCAAAAGATATGGTCGCATTTACAGGGCAGATCAAAAGGTGGATGAAACAGAATGGTGTGTTTTTTGTGGGATATCAGGAGGGTGATGTGATGCCCAGAACTGCAAATGCAGACACCACTATGCTGGCAGAGGCACTGAGGCAAAATGGCATGAAATATGATGTGACAGATATTACAAGACAGACTTATGACATGCTTGTCATAAAGCGCAATGCCGCTCTCAGGCATCAGGCGGAGTTTGATAGGGAGGGGCATCATAACTGGTTTGACCTGCTGATGGGCCAGACGGAGTGTATTATAGGGGGCTATGAACAGTTCAGGGAGAAAATGGCAAGATATATTTATGTAGTATATAAGTAGGCTTATGGCTTGGACGATTTATGCAGGAAAGAGGAAGCATGAAAAAAAGGATAATATATTTGGGGATTTTTCTGCTGCTTTTGATAATAGAGATTTTGATCGCCCTGTTTGTACATGATCGTTTTGTACGCCCCTATATAGGAGATGTGCTGGTGGTGATAGTTCTCTACTTTCTGGTGCGTGTGTTCCTGCCGGAGGGATGCAGATGGCTGCCATTCATTATCTTTATATTTGCCGCAGGAGTGGAGTTCCTACAATACTTTAACCTAGTGGAACTGCTGGGGCTGTCTGACAACAGATTTATGAGGACTCTTCTGGGTGCTGTGTATGATTTTAAGGATATTGTCTGTTATGGAGTGGGTTGTGCAGTGCTGCAGCTTGGGCAGCTGGCGGTTGATTTGAATGGCGGTGGAAGGAATCACCAGAAGAAATGTCTACACAAGCGAAGCGTATTATGATACAATTATATATGGCTTGACAATGCAGGAACAGCAGGAGTTGATAGATTTTTCAAACAAAAAAGGGGAATAAACATGGATATAGGAGTAAATAGAAAAAACTGGCAGAACCGTATCCGGCAGCGTAGCGAAAAGCAGGCAGAGCGGTTCCGGCAGCGCTATCAGACAGAGCGCCGTCTGTACCATGCCATAAAGGAGGATGCTGCGGATATTCTGCAATCCTCCAATTTTCGCAGGACCAGACAGCATGTGCAGCATGGGAGCAAGACAGTGAACAGTCATTGTATGGATGTGGCAAAGTGCAGTCTGTATCTCAGCGAAAAACTGGCAAAGCTGCATATCCGTTGCAGCCGCAGGGAACTGATTCGGGGAGCGCTGCTGCATGACTATTTCCTCTATGACTGGCACGACAAGGAACATGTGCAGATCCACAATCTGCATGGTTTTTATCATCCGGGAATCGCCTTGAAAAATGCGTCTGCGGAGTATCAGCTGACACCCAGGGAGAAGGATATTATCAAGAAACATATGTGGCCGTTGACTTTGGTGCCGCCCATGTGCAGGGAGGCGTGGATTGTGACGGCGGCAGACAAATGGTGTTCCACTCTGGAAACCCTGCATCTGCACCGGGGACATGGCGCATTGAAAAAGAGGGCAGAGACGGACGGTGGAGAGACTATTTGAACAACTGAGACGATATGGGGAATCGGACATCTACCCCTTCCATATGCCCGGACATAAGCGGCAGGGCGTGGGAACGCTGACAAGACAGCTGGCAGGACTGGATATCACAGAGATTGAGGGCTTTGACAATCTTCATCAGCCCCAGGGAATCCTGCAGGAGTTGCAGCAGTATGCCGCACAGGTATATGGGGCGGAGGAGACTTTTTATCTGGTAAACGGCAGTACCTGCGGCATTCTCAGCGCCATCAGCGCCGCTGTGCCCATGGGCGGCAGGCTGCTCATCGCCCGCAATTGTCACAAATCCGTCTATCATGGAGCTTATCTGCGCCAGCTCCGGCTCAGCTATCTCTATCCGGCCCTGGTGCCGGAGGCAGGAATCTGTGAGGCAGTATCGCCGCAGCAGGTACAGGAAGCGCTGGAGAGGGAGCCGGATATTGCCGGGGTGCTGATCGTATCCCCCACCTATGAGGGACGGATTGCAGAGGTAGAGGAGATAGCGCGGATCGTACACAGCCATGGCATACCGCTGATTGTGGACGAGGCTCATGGCGCTCATCTGGGATTTCATCCCGCATTTGCCGAGGGCAGCAGCCGGGCAGGAGCGGATCTGGTCATCACCAGCGTGCATAAGACCCTGCCAGCCATGACCCAGACAGCGCTGCTGCATGTGAATGGCACGCGGGTGGATCGGCGGCGGGTCAGGCGCTTTTTGCAGATCTATCAGAGCAGCAGCCCCTCCTATGTGCTGATGGCCAGCATCGATAACGCCATACATCTGGCAGCGGAGGAAGGGGAGCAGCTCTTTTCGGGAATGGTTGAAAACTGGAACCATATGCTGCGGGAGTTGTCGGCCTGCCAGGCTTTGACGATCTGGCCCCCCGCTTCGCTTAAACCGGCGGAATATCAAAGGCACCAGGATATTGGGAAATTAGTGATTTCCGTGAAAAAAACAGGGACATCCGGGAAACAATTATACAGGGAGCTATTGGAGAAGTACGGACTGCAAATGGAGATGGTATGCGAGGACTATGTGCTGGCTATGTTCACCATCGCAGATTGTTCCCGGGGATATGAGCGTCTGACCAAGGCCTTGTTGGAGATTGACAGCCGGATGGCGCAGGCAGGACACAGGAGAATATTGCAGGCAGGAACGGGCCAGGGAAAGCAGACAGAGAGCGGAGAGCCGCTGTGGCACAGGGATAGCAGAACGCTTTCAGAGTGCTGGGATCAGCCTACGGAATGGAGCGCCTTAAAGGATGCTGTAGGCAGATATGCAGGAGAATTTGTGTGTATCTATCCGCCAGGGACGCCCATTCTGGTACCGGGTGAGAGACTGGAGGAGGCCAGGCGGCAGCTGATAGAGCAATACCTGGCAGATGGTCTTGAGGTGCAGGGTATTACCAGACAGAATGGGGAATGGGGTCTTTTAGTGCTGGCAGAGATGACATACGGGTAAGCCGGAAAGGCAGAAGCACCAGGGGCTGCCTGGCTGGAGATAATCAAACAAAAAATTCAGGACAGCGTATATCGCCAAGAGAATTTCCGGGCATCAAAGCGGCCTGAGATTGCTCAGCCGGGTATTGGTACTGGCAGGGCGGTTACGGAACTCTAAAATAAGAAAGGACTTCGGTATGAGAAAGACAAAAATAGTCTGTACGATTGGACCGGCGTGTGAGACGGAGGAAAAACTGCGGGAGCTGATGCTGGCGGGCATGGATGTGGCCAGGTTCAATTTCTCCCATGGCACTCACGAGGAGCAGAAGATAAAGCTGGAAAAAGTACTTAAGGTGAGAGAGGAGCTGGGGCTGCAGGTGGCAACCTTGCTGGACACCAAGGGGCCGGAGATCCGCCTGAGAGATTTCGAGGGCGGCAGAGCGGAATTGGTGGCCGGTCAGAAATTTGTGCTGACCACCCAGGAGATTCTGGGCAACAGTGAGAGAGCGGCGATTTCCTATAAAAATCTGGGCAAGGACATCAGCGTGGGAACCCATATTCTGATTGACGACGGTTTGATCGAGATGTGCGCGGAGGAGATCACGGATACGGAGATTTTCTGCAGGGTTATCAATGGAGGCGCTGTCTCCAACCATAAGGGAGTCAATGTACCCGGCGTGGTCCTGTCCATGCCTTATATCAGCGAAGTGGACAGGGCGGATATTCTTTTTGGCATAGAGATGGGGTATGAATTCCTGGCGGCGTCCTTTGCGAGAACCAAAGAGGATATACTGGAGGTGCGCAGGATTCTGGATGAGCATGGCAGTGATATGAAGATCATCGCCAAGATCGAGAATATGCAGGGAATTGAGAATCTGGAGGAGATTCTGCAGGTGTCCGACGGCGTGATGGTGGCCCGGGGCGATATGGGCGTGGAGATTCCCATTGAGGAGATTCCGGCTTTGCAGAAGCGGATGATCAAAATGGCGGTATCTCAGGGCAAGCATGTGATTACCGCCACACAGATGCTGGAGTCCATGATTAAGAATCCCCGTCCCACCAGGGCGGAGGTAACGGATATCGCCAATGCCATCTATGACGGCACTACGGCCATCATGCTCTCCGGCGAGAGCGCTGCCGGAAAATATCCGGTGGAGGCTGTGCAGACCATGGCCCGTATCGCAGAGTGTGCCGAGAAGGATCTGGACTACAGGAGCAGGATGGACGAACTGGCATCCAAGGGCAATCCGGATATCACTACGGCGATCTCCTATGCCACCTGCACCACAGCTATGGATCTCCATGCCAGCGCCATTATCACGGTGACGATGTCTGGCTTTACGGCCACGAAGGTGGCAAAATATAAGCCCTCCTGCCCGATCATCAGCTGCAGCGTTAATCCCAGGGTCTGCAAGCAGCTGAATCTCCTGTGGGGCAGTCAGCCTCTGCTGCTGCCTGAGAAGGATAACACGGAGGAACTTTTTGATACAGCGGTGGAGGAGGCCAGGAAAGCCGGATATATCCAGACGGGAGATCTGGTGGTAATCACCGCCGGCGTCCCCCTGGGCAAGTCGGGAACCACTAACATGATCAGAGTTGTCGAGGTTGAATGAGCTTTATGGGGAAGATAATATGTCTTATGGGGAAAAGCGGAGTGGGGAAAGACACACTGTATAAGCATCTGATGTCAGATGAAAAGCTTGCTCTCCGGCCTATAGTGTCCTACACCACCCGGCCCATACGGGCCGGTGAGCAGGACGGTGTGGAATATCATTTTACTGATGAAGCAGGGTATCTCCGTCTGCAGGCGGAGGGCAGGATTATTGAAGCCAGATCCTATGAGACCGTTCACGGGCGATGGAGATACTTTACTGTGGCGGATGAACGGCTTGATCTGGAGACGGCGGATTACTGCATGATCGGTACGCTGGAAGCCTATGTGAGCCTAAGGAATTACTTTGGCCCCGGGCAGGTGATTCCGGTGCTGATGGAGTTGGACGACGGAGAACGGCTGTACCGGGCGCTGGCGAGGGAGCGGGCGCAGGAGCAGCCCAAGTATGAAGAAATGTGCCGCAGATTTCTGGCGGACAGTCAGGATTTTGCCGAGGAGCAGATCAGGAATGCAGGCATTGACAGAAGGTTTTATAACGATGATCTGGAACGGTGCAGGGAAGAGATCCGCACATACATAGAGCAGGAAATAAGAAGAGGTAAGTATGGATATCAAAGTTAATCAGGTGACCGGCGCTGCTGTGACTGAAAGTACAGCGCCCATCCGGCAGACAGATGATAGTTTCAAATTTACGCTGGCCAGCCATATTGAGGAGACTGAACTGCAGGAACGTCTGAGCAGCCTGATGGGGCAGATCACTGTAGAGGGAGAGAAGCTGGCCAAGCGCAAGGATCTGCGGGATATGAAGCATTACCGGGGGCTGGTAAAGGAGTTTATGAATGAGATCATCAGCCGTTCCCACTCTTTTTCCAGAGAAAATTTCCTGGACAGGAAAGGGCGGCACCGGGTCTATGGTATTGTGCGGCTGGTGGATCAGACTCTGGATGATCTGGCTCAGGAGCTGATGAAAGACGAGAAAGATAATCTGGCGATTCTCTCCAAGATCGGGGAGATCAGAGGACTGCTATTGGATATTTTCATGTGAGGATACAGAACGAAAAACAGTATATTCCCGGACAGCGCACTGATGGATATCTGGGCGCCCCAAAGCGGCCAGATATTCATCACTGGTGTGTGCGCTGGAAGGGAATATGCGGAACTCTAAATAGGAGGAAGCGTATGGCGGGGTTTCAGAATATCATAGGGCAGGATCAGATCAAAGCGCATCTGCAGGGTGCGCTGCAGTCAAAGAAGATATCCCATGCCTATATCATCAACGGGGAAAAATCCTCCGGCAAGGAATTCATTGCCAGGATATTTGCCATGGCCCTGCAATGTGAGCAGGGAGGAGTCGAACCTTGCAATGAGTGTCATTCCTGCAGACAGGCATTGTCCAAAAATCAGCCGGACATTATCTATGTGAGCCATGAGAAGCCCAATACGATAGGTGTGGATGACATCCGTCTTCAGGTGAACAATGATGTGGCAATCAAGCCCTACAGCAGCCGCTACAAAGTGTACATAATTAATGAGGCGGAGAAGATGACGACTCAGGCGCAGAACGCCATCTTAAAGACACTGGAGGAGCCGCCGGAGTATGCGGTCATCATCCTGTTGGTGTCCAATGTGAACACGCTTCTGCCGACGATACTGAGCAGATGTGTGCTGCTGAACATGAAGCCGGTCAGAGATTCCCTGGTAAAAAATTACCTGATGGAAGAACTGCAGGTGCCGGATTACAAGGCGGATGTATGTGTAGCTTTCGCCAGAGGTAATGTAGGCAAGGCCAAGGCTCTGGCTTCCAGCGAGGATTTTGAAAATGTGAAGAGCGAGGCGCTGGGACTGTTGAAATATGTACAGGATATGGAGATCCCGGAGATTGTCGCCGCTGTCAAAAAGGCAGGGGAATATAAGCTGGAAATCAACGATTATCTGGATATCCTGGCGATCTGGTATCGGGATGTCCTGCTGTTTAAGGCCACAGCGGATGTGAATCACCTGGTGTTCCGAGAGGAGATTCAGGCCATACGGAAGGTGGCCGGGCGCAGCAGCTATGAAGGAATTGAAAACGTTATCCGCGCTCTGGACAATGCTAAGAAGCGTCTGGACGCCAATGTGAATTTTGAGCTGGTGATGGAGCTGCTTTTCCTGGAAATGAAGGAAAATGGGTAAGATTTTTCCTCTTTTCATATAACATGGTTTATGGTAGAATGACTTTGTCCGAGGAAAACGATTGGGCAATAGAGAATTTAAAGTGAGGTAGATAGATGATTAAAGTGATAGGAGTCAGATTTCGTACGGCGGGCAAGATTTATTTTTTTGATCCGCTGAATTTTGAGATAAAAAAGGGCGACAATGTGATCGTGGAGACCGCCAGAGGCATAGAGTTTGGAACAACGGTCAGCGATGTGCGGGAAGTGACGGATGACAAGGTGATCCAGCCGTTAAAACCGGTGCTGCGTATTGCCAACGAGAGGGACAAGGAGCAGGAAGCAGCCAACAAGCTGAAGGAGAAGGAAGCATTTAAGATTTGTCTGGAAAAGATACAAAAGCACGGCCTGGAGATGAAGCTGATCGACGCGGAGTACACATTTGACAACAATAAGGTACTGTTTTATTTTACTGCGGATGGGCGTATTGATTTCCGTGAACTGGTAAAAGATCTGGCGGGGGTATTTAGGACCCGTATTGAACTGCGGCAGATCGGTGTGCGGGATGAGACCAAGATTCTGGGCGGCATCGGTATCTGCGGCAGGCCGCTGTGCTGTCATACCCATCTGTCAGATTTTATCCCCGTATCCATCAAGATGGCTAAGGAGCAGAACCTGTCTCTGAATCCCACCAAGATTTCCGGCGTGTGCGGCAGGCTGATGTGCTGTCTGAAGCATGAGGAGGATACTTATGAAGAGTTGAACCGCAGGCTGCCCGGAATTGGAGACCATGTGACCACTGATGACGGGCTGAAGGGTGAGGTACAGAGTGTAAATGTGCTTCGGCAGCTGGTAAAAGTGGTCGTGGACAAGGACGATGAAAAGGAGATTCTGGAATATCCGGTAGATAGGCTGCGCTTCAGGCGGCGTCATGGCAAGAAGGAGCAGATGGAGCTGTCCAAAGAAGAACTGCAGGAGCTGGAACGAATGGAGCAGGAGGATCAGCTGGAGAGTCAGGAGCAGGAAGAGAACGACGAGCGTCAGGGTGCAAAGATAGAGAGAAGCGAATTCACGGAAAAGGATGCTGGGCTGGAGAGACGCGAGTGGAGTGAGCGCCAGGATAGACCGGAGAGACGCGAGAGAACCGGGCGGGAGAGACATCAGGAGCGCGGCGAGCGCCAGCTGGATAACGACGCACGCCAGCGCAGAGAGCAGCACAATGACCGTGAGCGGAGCCAGAACCGTCGCAGCCGTTATGACCGGAATGAGCGGAACGATGGGAACTCGTATCGTGAGCGGAAGTCAGAGCGTCGTGAATATCAGAACAGATTAGTGCGCCAGGACAGAAATGACAACCGGGATCGTGGCGATAACCGCCGCAGAAATGATCATCGTCACAGCAGACAGAGTAACCGCCAGCCGCAGTGACCATGAGCAGAGTTAATATTGCGATTCAGGAAGGACAGGCTGGAGGCAATGACGGTTATATTGAAAGAGAAAGAGCGCATTGATGACCTGCAGAGAAACGGATATCGGATTATCCAACATCCGGAGAAATTCTGCTTCGGCATGGATGCCGTGCTGTTGTCCGGCTTTGCGGCAGCCCGCCGGGGAGACCGGGTGCTGGATCTGTGTACCGGTACGGGCATCATCCCCATTCTAATGGAGGCAAAGACAGAGGCGGCGCATCTCACGGGTCTGGAGATCCAGGCGGAAAGTGCGGATATGGCCAGGCGCAGTGTGCAGCTCAACGGGTTGGAAGGGAAAATAGACATTGTGACGGGAGACGTTAAGGAAGCAGGCAGTTATTTTTCGTCTGCTTCTTTTGACGTGATTACCTGTAATCCGCC
>CAZKAO010000007.1:0-66138 GCA_964550745.1 uncultured Acetatifactor sp. | reverse complement strand
AAGCAGGCAGTTATTTTTCGTCTGCTTCTTTTGACGTGATTACCTGTAATCCGCCCTATATGATCGGGCGGCATGGGCTGAACAATCCGGAGACGCCCAAGGCCATTGCCCGGCATGAACTTCTCTGTACCTTGGAGGATGTGGTGAGCCAGACTGCCAGGCTGCTTAGGCCCGGCGGACATTTTTACATGGTACACAGGCCCTTTCGGCTGGCGGAAATCATTGCCGCACTGGTGCAGTATAAGCTGGAGCCAAAGCGGATGCGCCTGGTATATCCCTATGTGGACAAGGAGCCCAACATGGTGCTGATTGAGGCGGTGAGGGGCGGCAAATCCCGCATGACGGTGGAGAAGCCCTTGATCATTTTCAAGGAGCAGGGGGTCTACACGGAGGAAATCTGTGAGAGATTTGGATTTTAGGGAACAGGAGGAACATATGGCTGGAACATTGTATCTGTGCGCTACCCCTATCGGGAATCTGGGGGATATGACGCTGCGGGTGGTGGAAACCTTGAATATGGTGGATGTGATTGCGGCGGAGGATACCCGCAACAGCATTAAGCTGCTGAATTATTTTGATATTCATACTCCCATGACCAGCTATCACGAATACAACAAGGTGGAAAAAGCTCATCAGATTGTGAGTCAGCTGTTGGCAGGGCAGAATATTGCCCTGGTCACGGATGCAGGTACTCCTGCCATATCCGATCCCGGAGAGGTGCTGGTGCGCATGTGTCTGGAGCAGGGCATACCCGTTACCAGTCTGCCCGGTCCCGCCGCCTGTATCACCGCCCTGACACTTTCGGGATTATCCACCAGACGTTTTTGCTTTGAGGGCTTCCTGCCCGCAGAGAAAAAGGAAAAAGCGGCGGTTCTGCAGGAATTGGCCAAGGAGAGCCGCACCATGATTCTCTATGAGGCGCCTCACCATCTGGTGCGTACTTTGGAGGAACTGTACCAGACTTTGGGACAGCGCCGGATTACCCTGTGCCGGGAGTTGACCAAGCGCTTTGAGACGGTGATGCCCACCACGTTGGAGGAGGCCCTGGTCTATTATCAGGAGGAGGAGCCCCGGGGAGAGTATGTGCTGGTCATCGAGGGCAAGAGCCTGGAGCAGAAGCGCCAGGAGAATATTGCCGACTGGGAGGACAAATCCATTGAGGAGCATATGGATTATTATCGCCGACAGGGATTGGACGAGAAGAGCGCTATGAAGCAGGTGGCAAAGGACCGGGGCGTGAGCAAGAGGGATATCTACCAGTATCTGCATGTGGAGTAGATTGTTTGGGAACTGCCATTGTCGCAGAGTGAACGATGCGTATCGACAGGCGCTGAAAGGGGAAATTATGGCATCTAGTTGTGACAGCTGTGTCAATTATGTATATGATGAGGAAGATGAGTGCTATTACTGTCTGGTCAATCTGGACGAGGACGAGATGTACCGCTTTCTGACAGGTACACAGAAGGCATGTCCATATTATCAGCTGGACGATGAGTATGGAGTGGTGCGCCATCAGATGTAGTAGAGGAGTGTATTGTTTTTGCTTGCATGACATTTCTGCATATGGTAATATTTCCATGAGAGAAAAAGAAGACAGTTTGCCGGGAAGGGGTGTGTTTATGCCGAGGACAGTGAGCATTGGACGGCAGGACTTTGAAAAACTGCGGGAAAATCACAATTTTTATGTAGATAAGACCCTGTTTATCAAGGAATGGTGGGAAGCGGACGACGAGGTGACGCTGATTACCCGTCCCCGGCGTTTCGGGAAGACCCTGACCATGAGCATGGTGGAAAAATTTTTTTCGGTGGAATATGCGGACAGGAGCGACTTGTTCAAGGGACTGCATATATGGGAAGAAGAAAAGTACCGTGGGCTTCAAGGGACATATCCCGTGATTTCCATCAGCTTTGCTGGCATAAAAGAGGCAGATTACGCTACGACCCGGAGGAAAATCTGTCAGATCATTGCCGAGGAATACGTCAGATATGATTTCCTGCTTGAAGGGGATTGTCTGGCTGAGTCGGAAAAAGCAGCTTTTCATAGGAAAACAATTGATATGGATGATGTAGACGCAACGCTTGCGCTCAATCAGCTTTCACTTTATCTGTCCCGATATTATGGGAAAAAGGTGATTATTCTTCTTGACGAATATGACACGCCCATGCAGGAAGCATATGTAAACGGATACTGGGAGGAAATGGCAGCTTTTACCAGGAGCCTGTTCAATGCCACCTTTAAGACGAACCGTTATCTGGAGCGGGCCATTATGACCGGTATTACCCGTGTGAGCAGGGAATCCATGTTTTCGGACCTGAATAATTTGAAGGTGGTGACTACCACCTCGGAAAGGTATTCGGACTGTTTTGGCTTTACTGAGGGGGAGGTTTTTGCGGCGCTGGAAGAATTCGGTCTGTCAGACCGAAGGGAAGAGGTAAAGCAATGGTATGATGGATTCTCTTTTGGAAGTTATGCGGATATCTATAATCCGTGGTCCATCATCAATTATCTGGATACGGGAGAGGTGGCGTCTTACTGGGCGAATACCAGTTCCAACAGTCTGGCGGAGAAGCTGATCCGGGAGGGAAGCCCGGAGATTAAGATGACCATGGAGAGTCTGCTGCAGGGCAAGACTTTTCACGCTACATTTGATGAGCAGATTGTGTTCAGCCAGCTGGATCAGGGGGATGACGCCGTGTGGAGTTTGTTTCTGGCGTGCGGTTATCTGAAGGTCATGCGCTATGAGTTTAACAAGGTGCGCAGGAGGCCGGAATATGATTTGAAACTGACGAATATGGAAGTCCAGATGATGTTCGAGCAGATGGTTGAAGGCTGGTTTGGGGGATGCCGAAGGGTGAATAATGCGTTCATTCAGGCTTTGCTGGCAGACGATCTGGAGACTATGAATGAATATATGAATGATATTTCCTCTACATTGTTCAGCAGCTTTGACACAGGGAAAAAACCATCTGATAAGACACAGCCGGAGCGGTTTTACCATGGTTTTGTGTTGGGACTGATGGTGGAGCTGCGGGGGAGGTATATCATTACTTCCAACAGAGAGAGTGGGCTGGGGCGGTATGATATTATGCTGGAGCCGCTGGATGCAAATGGGGACGCATTTGTGATAGAGTTTAAGGTGGCTCACACAGGAAAGGGTGAAACTCTGGAAAATGCGGTGGAGGCTGCGTTGGAACAGATAGAGAAGAAGCAATATGAGACTGCACTGCGAAGCAGAGGGATTCCCGAGGGGAGGATACGGAAGTATGGTTTTGCGTTCGCAGGAAGCAGGGTGCTGATTGGGAAGGCGAAGTGAGTAATAAGATATAACGAGCATATTTTTGCCGTATTTTTGCCATTTTTCTTGCATGCCGTATCTTCATATGGTAAAATTTCCATGAAAATCCAAGGACAAAACGGTGTACCACCCGGTGCTGCGCCAACAGCACCGGGCAAGGATGGTATTTACGCTACCACACAATACAGACCTGGGTCTGCGACGCACGCATACTTATTATTCGTTAGCTGCTTTCTGTTTACAAGGGTAGAAATGGAGTTTGGGCAGGAACGATATATAAGGATGCGTTATTGCAGTGCTTAGTACCCCTATTCCGGGACGAGGTGTTAAGGGTGGATGCGCTTACACCTCGTTCTTATTATTTTTAGTACAAATTGAGTGATGGAGGGACAGAGTATGAGAAGACAGAAGTGGAAGAAGTGGGTAATGACAGCAATCGTGGCAGGAATGCTGATCAGTCCGTTGGAAGTATTGTCTGTGCAGGCTGAGGAGATGCAGGATATAGAGGCGGCAATTGATACAGCTGAAGAGGTGCAGGATACAGAAGCCGTGAATGAGGAAATACCAGAAGAAGAGTCTGTGATTGAGGAATCTATGGAATTGTCAGAAGAATCAACGGAAATGACTGATGAGATGCAGGATACAGAAGCCGTGATTGAAGAAATACCAGAAGAAGAGTCTGTGACTGAGGCATCTACGGAATTGTCAGAAGAATCAACAGAAATGACTCTACAAAATAGTAGTGAATCAGATACGGTAATGACTAAAAATAGCGGTGAATTCCGTGGGCTGCAATGGACGTGGGATGAGGAAAGTAAGACAGCAGTAATCAGTGGAACCGGATATTGCCCAATTAGTCTTTTGCTTGAATATAACGGTTTAGATGATGTAGTTGAGAGAATTCGGTTTAGTAATTGTAGAATTAGTTCAGATAGTCTTTTTCAAGATCTGCCAAGACTGAAGGAAATTGATTTTAATGGTTTATCCTTAGACCACTATTCGACATCTGGAATGTTTTCTGGTTGTTCAAGCTTGGAGACAATTAATTTAAGTAATATCACTTATTTACGGGACATCATATATATGGGCAGGATGTTTTCCGGTTGCTCACAATTAAAAAATATAGATTTGGGGGACATAGATACCAGCAGTGTGGTAAACATGGCGAATATGTTTCAAGATTGCACCAGTTTGGAAAATCTAAACCTAAGTCATATTAATACCAGTGAAGTGACAGCTATGAGTGGTATGTTTCAAGGCTGCACCAGTTTGAAAAATTTGAATCTAAGTCATATTGATACCAGTAAAGTGACAAATATGAGTTATATGTTTCAAGGCTGCGCAAGTTTGGAAAATCTGGATTTGAGTAACTTTAGAACTGAATGTGTCACGGATATGATGCGTATGTTTTCAGGCTGTTCTAGCTTAGAGAATCTGGATTTGAGTAGTCTTGACACCAATAATGTAACAAATATGAGCTGGATGTTTGAAGACTGTTCACAATTAAGAAATCTGAATTTAGGATCTATTGACACCAGCCATGTGACATCCATGCGCGGAATGTTTTTAAGATGCAATAGTCTTTCCACATTGGACATCAATAATCTTGATACTGGAAATGTAATAGATATGGCTGGCATGTTTTGCGGATGCAGTAGTCTAACCACATTGGACATTGGTAATCTTTACACTGGAAATGTAACAGATATGGCTAGCATGTTTAACGGGTGCAGTAGTCTAACCACATTGGACATCAGTAATCTTGATACTGTAAACGTAACAGATATGAGTTTTATATTTTCTGAATGTTCAAATTTAAAGAGTTTGAATATGAGTAATGTTGATACGGGCAATGTGGTACATATGGAGGCAATGTTTTCTGGTTGCACAAATTTAACAAATATTGATATGCGAAATGTTGATACAGGTAATGTGAAATATATGGGTGGCATGTTCCAGGAGTGTAGCAGCTTAAATACTTTAGATTTAAGTAGCTTTAATACCAGTAATGTGATAAGTTTGGGAAATATGTTTACTGGATGCAAAGGTTTGACAATACTGGATTTAAGTAACTTTGATACCAGCAATGTAGTAGATATGACAAGTCTGTTCTGGGGTTGCAGTAATTTGGAGACTTTAGATTTGAGTAACTTTGATACCAGCAATGTGACATCCATGGCAAGCATGTTTTGTGAATGTAGTAATTTGAAGACATTGGATTTAAGTAACTTTGATACCAGTAATGTAGTAGATATGGTAAGTCTGTTCTGGGGTTGCAGTAATTTGGAGACTTTAGATTTGAGCAACTTTGATACCAGTAGTGTGGTAGATATGGGGGGGATGTTTGCGGAGTGCAGTCATCTAAAGACTTTGGATTTGAGTAGTTTTGATATGAGTGCAATCGGAACATATGGAGGAGATCGGATATTTGATAACTGTGGAATAGGCATAATAAAGACACCATATGCTATGGGAGAATCAGTAAAATTACCTGCAACTTTTGTAGATACAGTCGGGAGAGAAACGAATTATCTCACTCAGGACTTCTGCAACACAACTCTGACCAGAAAGAGCGGAGATACGCCAGCGGTTCCTACTCCCACGCCGTCTCCGACCCCGACACCAGATGCAACGCCGTCTCCGACTTCGGTTCCTGTTCCGACTTCCATCCCGACTCCTCCCCCCGTGCCCACTCCAGGCCCGGAAGTCGATGAAGGGGTCAGGATCAACGTCAACAATTTTGTATCCCGCATGTATACGGTAGCCCTGGGCAGGGAAGCCGAGGAAAAGGGATTGAAAGACTGGACAAATAGACTTCTTAGCCATGAGATCGATGGGGCGGGCATCGCCAATGGTTTCATCATGAGCGATGAGTTTACAAACCGCAACCTGAGCAATGAAGATTATGTGGACACGCTGTACCGCACTTTCTTTAATCGGGAAGCGGACCAGGGAGGACGCGCAAACTGGTTATCAGAATTGGCCGCAGGCAAATCTAGAGGCTATGTGCTATCAGGCTTTGTAAACTCCACGGAGTTTGACAACTTGTGTGACTCCTACGGCATCGCTCGTGGCACTATGCGGGAGGATGGCTCTCCAGTAAACGCTGGCATCCGACAGTTTGTGGAACGCTGCTACACGAAAGTGCTGGGACGGTCGGGCGAGAAAGCGGGAGTAGAGGACTGGACGAATCGTATCGCCACCGGTCAGATGAGCGCCGAGGACGTGGCCAAGAGCTTTTTCTTCTCGGATGAGTATACAAATAAGAATACAACCAATGAGACGTTTGTGGAAACCCTCTACCAGACGTTCATGGACAGAGCCTCCGACCCAGCGGGCAAGAGTGACTGGGTGGGACGTCTCAGTGCAGGCGCCAGCAGAGAAGAGGTACTGGAGGGCTTCTCCAGGTCAAAGGAATTTGCGGGGATTGTGGCAGGATATGGTTTATAAAACAAATTTGTCACTGAAAATTCAATTTTTCTGTGCGCATAGGAAACTCGCTTCGGGCACATACTATCTCTGGAATATAAAACAGCAGTTGGCAGAACAACTGCGGGACTCAAAACAGGAGGTAGAGACATGCCCAATATTTCAGAACTTGATTTACAGAACCTCAGACATCTGATCGGCGGATTTGATACCACCCACTGCAAGATGAAGGAATATGCTCAGGGTGCGCAGGACCCTCAGATCAGGCAGTTTTTTGAAAAAGGCGCCCAGTCTGCCATGCAGAACAAGCAGCAGCTGATGAAGTTTTTAGGTTAAGCAGAGGATATGCGGGATATTTAATAAGGAGGAGCAGACTATGCAGATGCAGGAAAAAACTATGGTAGCCGATACCCTGACTGGTATCAACGGGGAGCTGATTCGATATGCCGAGATGATTCCCCAGACAGAGAATAAAGAGCTGAAGCAGACTTTAAAGCAGTTTCGTAACGCCTGCGAGCAGAGCCAGGAGGAACTGTACGGTATCGCCCGTGAGAAATCCTACTATGTTCCCGCCAGCAAGGCGACGGACGAGGAAGTGGCTCATGTAAAGAATCTTTTTACCAGCAACACTTTGTAAGGCGCGGCAGGCTGCCCTAAAAGGCAGACAGCGCTGCAGCATATAATGAGAGAAGCGGGAATGGTTTTGTGAATACAAGACTGTTTCCGTTTTTTTATCCGGTTCTGATCAAAATAAGTCAGGAAAATGTATAAAAGGATGGAATGACAAAGCCACTGCCCGGAATGTTCCAAAGCAGTGGCCTGTGATTTGAGCAAGCAGTAATGATGAAAATGTATTCTGTAAAAATATCAGTGAGGGCATTTAGTAAATTTATATTCGCAATAAAGCGTCACATTTCTAAAAGAATTGCAAATGGTACACATTTGGGCATTGTAGCAATATAAGGTACAGCTGCCATCATCGTGCTTGCCGTGGCTGTATAGTTTGCCATCTTCCCAGTTATGAAAACATAAGATTCGTCCGATTTTGGAATCCGAGTCAGTGAGTACATATGATTGTCCATTATTATCTATAAAAATATCATACTCTGCCCCATGCTCCAGAAACGGGTCATAGATGCTCTGAGAATCTGTCTGGTCTAAGGCAAAACATAAGAAATCATTCTCTATAATAATCTGTTGATCCTGATACTCGCAAGTCGGTGTCGGCGAATAAGCCAACACGGAAATGGGGCTGAGTACCAATAAAAGCACGGCCATCATCATTGAAGCGGCAATGTGCAGTCCTTTTGAAAATTTAGTTGTTTTGTTCATGACAATCATCCTTTCTTTCATCATTTTGAATTTCCCATTAAAGGGGCTTGCCCAAAGGACATTTATGTTTGGTTCCCTTTTGCTCAGTTCTATGATCAGCAGCTTGTAGAGTTCTATCTCTTCTTCCGACATATTCTGGATGACAGCGGCGTCACAGACCTGTTCGCTTATCTTGCATATCTCCCGGTACAGAATGTAGATTAAAGGATTGTACCAGTGCAGGAATATGGCCAGCAGACATAAAAACTTAATTAAGTTGTCATGGTTTTTGACATGTTCCAACTCGTGGGAAATGATCATCTTGCATTCTCTTTTATTGATCAGCGATGCAGGCAGGATAATGCGTGAGGAAAGCAGGCCAATGGTAAAAGGCGTAGTGATATGCTGGCTCGCATATAGGGAAACCTTTGCTCCGGCGAGCTTTCCAGACATGCTGCAGTACTCATTGGCAGTGTCGGGCAGATTAATCAGCAGTTTTGTGAACTGCTGCAGATCTTTTGTGCAATCGACATATTTTACCAGATGGTATATCAGATAAACCGCAGCCAGGATTACCCACACTCCCAATAGTGTAAGAATCAGAACATGGTTCTCAAAATAAAAATGTCCATCTGAATCGATCAGAATCAACCGACGTATATTGGCGATATTATAAGGATTGCCTGTCTTAAGGTCTAACTGCCGTCCGGGCAAGAGAGATATTCCAATGGCCTTACATATATATTTCACATATTGATAAGGCAGCAGGAAAAACAGAAGAGCTGCTTTTAAAAGCCAATAATGCCAGACGGCGGGAAGACAGTGTCTGGCTGTCGGTCTTGTCACAAGGTAGAGCAAGAGTACCAGGCTGCCTGCCAATGACATGGAAAAAAGCAGGTTCATATCATTCCCCTTTCCTCTTTATCAGCGCCTTTAGCTCGCGGGCCTCCTTTTCCGTGAGCGCTCTGTTGAGGGTAAGCGCAGAGACAAATTTCTTCAGAGAACCGTCAAACAGCTGCTCCACAATGCGGTTGGCCAAAAGGTTGTCATATTCTGTGCGGGGAACCAAAGGGTAATAGAGATGCTTTCGCACAGTCCCCTCCGCCCTGACGAATTCTTTTTCGATCAGGTGGCCCAGATGAGTGTTCAGTGTCTGCGGGCTGATCGAATCATTGTCTGAACTGGCAGAAGTGTATAACTCACCAAAGGAAATACCGGTATCTTCTTCCCATATATATCTCATGATTTCGTATTCTTTTTTTGTGAGTTTATCAAACATGCGCAGTTTACACCTTCTAAATAATTTGCTTAAAATAAGTATAATATTATATGTGAAGAATGTCAAATGTTTTTGATGCTATATTGAAATGGTCGAAAAATGTCATATTATCATCGGAGACTTATGGTATTCTGCAGTGAAAAAAGGCAGTGATTTTGAGATTTCATTAAATTTAATTGCTTTTTTGTCCAATCTATGGGAAAATAGTTTTACTGAGTATCGTGAGGGTCTGCTGCCGGAGGGCGGCAGGCAGAAAGGTAAGGTTTCCATATGAAGATTACGAAAAAGCTGTCCTATGAATACCATAACGCTCCCATACCGGGAGGCGGCTATGTGACGGGCTTTCTATATCACCAGCAGACGCCGGGCATACTGTACGCCAGGACGGATATCGGGGGTGTCTATCGTTTTGAACCGGAGCAGAAGAAGTGGAAGAGTCTGATTGACCATGTGACCATGGAGGATCTGGAGGAAACCTTTCCGGCGGCCATCGCCCTGGATGACCATCATCCGGAGAGGCTCTATATCGCCAGCGGCATTGAGAGAAAGAGTATGGGTAAGCTGTCCATCTCCGAGGACTATGGAGAGACCTTCCGCTATACACGGATTCCCACGATGGTGCATGGCAATCTCAGCGGCCGGGGGACAGGACAGCGCTTGGTGGTGGACCCACAGGACAGTGACACTCTGTATTTTGCCAGCGCTAGGGGAGGTCTGCTGCGCACCCGCGACCGGGGACAGAACTGGGAAAAACTCCCTGTGCCGGAGGATTATATGACCTTCATCTGGGTTTCGGAGGACAGTCGGACCCTGGTGGCAGGGACGGCGGGCTACACCAGCCGGGTGGATGACACTCTCCGGGGGCACAGTCTGTATATCTCCTATGACGGCGGCAGCAGCTTTGAAGCGCTTGCGGAACCGGAGAGCCCTATCATTTCTGACAGTAAGATGAACGGCCTGGTGGCGCACCGCTATAGCTGTGATGGAAAATATCTGTATGTGACCATGGGCGCCACCGGACGCTGGAATTATATCGTGGATCTGGGATACAGCTGCGACACGGGAGATATTATCGGCGGAAAGGTGCTGCGGTACGACCTGACTCAGGGGCGGATCAGCGGCTATACGGATATCACGCCCGATGCCGCAGGGCAGCGGACAGACAGTTATCTGGAGTATGGTTTTGGCGGTATCAGCACCTGCAAGAGTAAGCCGGGGCTGGTGGCCTGCGCTACCCTGTGCAAGGAAAAACTGGATGCGGAATGTATCTATGTATCGGAGGACTATGGGGAGACCTGGAGGGTAAGTCTTGACGGTCTTAACGTGGGCGATATTTATTTTAACAGCTCCTACATGAAGCCGGAGTACAATGGAGGACGCAGTATACTGCACTGGGAGAGCGATGTGAAGATCAATCCCTTTAACGCCAATGAACTGTGGTTCAACTCCGGCACGGGAGTGTTTACCACAGATGCCCTGCTCAGCGATCATCCCCGGTATCATGACCACTGTGACGGAATCGAGGAGACGGTGCATCTGAATGTCTATGGGCCTGTGTCCGGCGAAGTGCAGCTGGTGGATATCGTGGGGGATTTGGGAGGATTTGCATTCCGGGATCTGACAAAACCCTGCCGCAACTCCTTTGACGATGCGGAGGGCAACCGGTATATCACCTGTATCAATGCGGATCTGTCGGATGCGGACAGTGATCTGGCCATTATCACGGCCCGGGGCAACTGGCGGGGGCTGACCAAGGGCGGCCTGGTGCGTACAGAGGACGGTTTTCAGACTTTTCAGCGTATCCCCATGCCCTGGGGACAGGGGGAAAAGATCGATGCAGCCATGCGGGAGATTGAGCGGCCCAATGTGAATCCGGGCTGGGTGGCCATGTCGCCGGACGGAAGGAATATTGTCTGGTCCATTGCCGATCAGATCTGGCTGCCTATGGATATGGTGATTTCCAGTCAGGATAGCGGGGAGAGTTTTGCACCGGTAAAAGTGTTTGAGTCAGACGGCAGCCCTGTGCTGGTGCGACAGGTGGAGCATCGTCAGAGAGGGCAGTTCTCCGGAACATGTATGAAAGTATTTTCCGATCGAACCGATTCCCGGCTCTTTTATGGCTTCGGGGAGAGCGGACAGATATATGTCAGCAGGGACGGCGGGGCATCTTATGTCCGCAAGCTGCCGGATGTGGTGCAGACTGCGGAAGGACAGCCCATAGCGGAACTGCCGGTCTGCGATTTCGGCATGATTGATACGGCGAATCCTTCGGAGATCCGCGGATCGGCGGGGGAGAGCGGTGTATTCTATATCGCCATGGCACAGGGGGGCATGTGGAAGATGGTCTATGAGGCGGAGGCTGATCGCCTGACCTTCATCCGCCTCAGTGCGGAAGGGGACAACTGTATGCGTCTGGGTCTGGGCCTGGGACGTCCCGGCGGTGACTATGTGAGCGAGCCCAAGGCCATCTATCTGTGCGGCAGCATCGATGGGGAGTACGGCTTCTATCGGACTCTGGATGAGGGAAGAACCTATGAGCGTCTGAATACGGAGAAACAGATGTATGGGGAAATCAACAGCATTGATGGAGACAAGAGATCTTTCGGAAGATTTTTCCTGGCTACGGGGTCCAGAGGCGTGATCTATGGGGAGCCGTGCGGGGTGAATGCGGAACTCTAAAACATGCGGAACTTAAATCGGAGGAAAACAGAATGAAAGCGATGTTGAAAAGATGGATTGCCATCAGCATGGTGATGATACTGTGTGTCTATATGTTCGCAGGTTGTGGACAAGATGTCGGCAGCCCGAAGGAGACAGAATCCCCCAGCGGAACCTCTGAGAATTCTTCCAGCGGGGTTCCTTCCTATATGACGGCGGATAATTCCGGAGATCCCACGGCGCAGCGTGTGCCGGTGCTGGAGGGGAGAGATCCTTATGATCTGTTTGCTCAACCATGGAAGGGATTTGAGGAAGAGGTTGCGGCTCCGGTTTGGTGGAATCAGACAGTATATCGGGAGAACCTGATTCAGGACCCTCCCGATATGACCAGCACTGAAAAATACCGGGCGGTAGAGGGCGGCAATTACTATATTCTGGCCCTTTACGACAATAACCGGGCGGAGGAGGAAGAAATAGAGGTTCTGTATTATCTGAACCGTATTGACGGAGATACATTGGAGACAGAGTGTCACCAGCTGTATCTGGAGGAGATGGGCTTGTCCAATCCCCTTCAGATAGCAGCCCTGGATGTGGCACAGGGTAAGCCGGTAGTCTTTGCGTATGAACGGGATACGGAATCGCAGCAGGTATCAGGATATTATGCCGTCTGGATGGATCAGGAGGGGCATGTGGAAAGCAGCCAGAATCTGCTGCCGGCCTTACAGGAAGCCGGACTGGTTCAGGAGGACGGATGGCTGTGGAGGGATTCTTCCAAGTGGGACAGCCGTGGGTATTACTGTGTCCCGGGGATAGAGAAGGGAGAACGATACGCAGTGATAGACTCGGAGGGAATGCTGGCGATGGTTCTGGACCCCACAGAAGGACTTAAGAATCCCAATGTCAGCCTGTATCATGACGGTCAGGGAAGATGCGTCTGGGAGGCCGGGGAGGCCGCCAGCGATAACGATCATGTGATCTGGTGCATGGACGAGGGAAAGCAGGTAAAGCTCTATGATGGAGTTCATCCGTATGACGGAAAACGTATCATTAATGCTTATGGGGATGTGTACTATGTGAATGAAAGGAATGCCCTGGTGCGCTGGGATGCTTCTGCCGGCAGATGCGAGAATCTGTATCTGGGGGTAGGCACATCCTTTAAGGGATATTGTGCTTTACTACAGAACAGCAGAGGAGCTATTATACTCTTTTATGACGACGGTTACAGGGATTATCTGTTTGAGATTGCCAACGAGGATGTGGAACAGGTCGAATTGACGTTGGCCACTTATTACGGTATAAATTATTATACGAATATATTAGTGCAAGAGTTCAACCGAACGCATGAGGGAGTTCAGATAAACCTTCGGACACCTGACAGTTGGGAGGAAAGAGAGAGTGACTGGGCAAGGGTTCAGGCAGATATGGTGGCTGGCCACGGGCCTGATCTGTTGATGGCGGACAGGAATCAGCTGGAGATATTGCAGAAGAATGATCTGCTGGCCGAGCTGTCACAGATAGTGGATCAGGAGGTGCAGGATCAGATATTTCAGGGAGTATTGGAGGTCGGTACGATGAACGGAGGGCTTTACAGTATCTCCGATGGGGCTACAGCGGGGAGTTATATGCTGATAGCCTCCAAAGAACTCTGTCCTTCGGGTACATGGACCTGGGAGGAGGTGGTAGCCCTGTTGGAGGAACGGGAGCAGACCGGCAGGCCGGTGCGTTCCATTTTCAATGAGATATCCAAGGACTATATATTGACCGGCAATGCTCTGTTAAGCTCTTTCTTCCTGGCTGACCTGGATCATTGTTCTCTTCTGGACATGGAGAATGGGAAAGCATATTTTGACACGGAGGAATTCTGCCATCTTCTGGAGGTGTGCAAGCGGTATGCCCAGACGGAGAATTCTCTGAGTGATGTGACCGGTACGTCTGCAAATGAGCTGGCAGCGGCAGGCAGACAGCAGTTGAAGGATGGAGAGATTCTGTGCTACCGATCAGCCTTTGTCTATATAGGTGGATTTGGCGAGTTTAGTGAGGATATGGCAGATCTGGGGGAGGATTATCATGTTGTGGGATATCCGACAGAGGGTGGCACCGGCAGGTTTATGGATTGCTACGATGGAATTGCAATCAACGCTTTTTCGCAGCATAGCGATTTAGCGGCAGAGTTTGTGAATTATGTAATTAGCCGGGAGAGCCAGGAGATGGAAAGATATCCTGTGCGTAAGGATATTTGTATGGAACGGCTTGATAACGAAAGTAAGACTTTGAATGACCGGCCCGTTATGATTTGGAAGGAAAGCGATGGTGGAAGTCGATATGTGGATGTGAAACCGGACGGGACTTCTTATCTGCCGGAATATCTGGCCCTGATGGACAGCTGTGCAAATTGGCCGCGTGGGAACAATCCGATTCAAGATATTATAGAGGAAGAAGCAGAAGCATTCTTTTCCGGAAATAAGGATGCCCGCTCCGTGGCCGGTATCATTCAGAGCCGCGTGCAGCTATATCTGGATGAAAACCGGTAAATATCATTGAGGGGATGTCATGGATAGTGAGAAAGGAGTAAAAACATGCAGGTAAGTGCAGAGCAGAATAGAATTGTCATCATAGACGGCAAAAAGGCCCTGTGGCTGGAGCCTTGGGGGAAAGATGCCTTCCGGGTGCGGATGACCGGGGAGGCCGTGATGGATGGGCAGGACTGGGCGCTGACGGAGCCGGTGGAGGACTGCCATATGGAGATTTCGGTGGAGGAGATCGACACTACAGATCCCTGGTACGCCTCCGAGGAGTATGCTCATTATCACCAGACCGGCAAGGTATATACAGCCAGAAACGGTAAAATCACGGCGAAGATCAATCCGGAGGGATGGATCAGCTATTATAACCAGAGGGGCGAACTGTTGACGGAGGAGTACTGGCGCAACAGGAACCGAATCAACCGCTACTGCACTTCTCTGCGAATTGACGCAAGAGAATTAAAGCCCATCCCCGGCAGCACGGACTATGAGCTGACCATGCGGTTTGAAGCCTATGACGACGAGAAGATATTCGGAATGGGTCAGTATCAGGACAGACATCTGGACAAAAAGGGGGCAATACTGGAGCTTGCCCATCGCAACAGTCAGTCCAGCGTTCCCTTTCTGATCTCCAGCAGGGGCTACGGCTTTTTCTGGAACAATCCGGCCATTGGTACAGCCAATTTTGCCACCAATCGAACAGAGTGGTATGCGAAAAGCACCAAAAAACTGGATTACTACATTGTGGCTGGGGATACCCCCTTTGAACTGGAAGAGCGCTACACCGAGGTGACGGGCCACAGCCCCATGATGCCGGAGTACGGTCTGGGATACTGGCAGTGTAAGCTGCGCTACCGCACCCAGGAGGAATTGCTGGCGGTGGCAAGGGAGCATAAGAGGAGAGGGCTTCCTATGGACGCCATTGTGGTGGATTTCTTTCACTGGACCAGACAGGGCGAGTTTAAGTTCGAGCCCAGAGACTGGCCGGACCCGGAGGCCATGGTCAAAGAACTGCGGGAGATGGGCATAGAGCCGGTGGTATCGGTATGGCCTACCATTGACGAGCGTAGTGAGAATTTCGGGGAGATGAGCGGCAAGGGCTATCTGGTGGCCCCGGACAGGGGCATGGCCTATCATATGTCCTGGATGGGCAATACGGTGTTCTACGATGCCACTCATCCCGGCGCCCAGCGGTTTGTGTGGGAGAAATGTAAAGAGAATTATTACGACAAGGGAATTCGCTGCTTTTGGCTGGACGAGGCGGAGCCGGAGTACGGTCCCTACGATTTTGATAATTACCGCTATTATGCGGGACCGGCGCTGCAGTGCAGCAATGTGTATCCCGTGGGTTATGCCAAGGGCTTTTATGACGGCCTGAAGGCGGCGGGGGAGACGGAGATCCTGAGCTTGGTGCGCTGCGCCTGGGCGGGCAGCCAGAAGTATGGAGTGCTGACCTGGTCCGGGGACATTCATTCCTCCTTCCGGGCCATGCGTGAGCAGCTGCAAGCGGGCCTTAATATGTGCGTGGCGGGGATTCCCTGGTGGACCTCGGATATTGGCGGATTTATCGGCGGCAATATTCAGGACCCCTATTTTAAGGAACTGCTGGTGAGGTGGTTTGCCTGGGGGGCATTCTGTCCGGTATTCCGCATGCACGGAGAGCGTTCTCCCTGGTATGAGCGGGAGGAGGAGTTTATTAACGGCGTGCGACAGCTCACCAGCGGCCAGGACAACGAGGTGTGGAGCTTTGGGGAGGACAACTATGAGATTCTGAAAAAATATCTCTTTATCCGGGAACGTCTGCGCCCCTATATCAGGGAGTGCATGAGAGCGGCCAGTGAGACCGGCGCTCCGGTGATGCGTCCTTTGTTCTTTGATTTCCCCCGGGACAAAGCAGCGTGGGATGTGGAGGATGCCTACATGTTCGGTCCCGATCTGCTGGTGGCGCCTGTCATGGAGGAAGGCCAGCGGGAGCGACAGGTGTATCTGCCTGCAGGCTGCAAGTGGACAGATGCCAACACCAAGGCAGTATACGAGGGCGGACAGAGAGTCATCGTTCCCGCCCCTCTGGATATCATCCCTGTGTTTATCAGAGAGGGCAGAACATATCCTATCTACGAGTAGGATCAAATCATTTTTTAAGATTTGTTTAAGGATATTGTCCACCAATAAACAGCCTGTTATAATAGTTTTAATCAGGACTGTGCAGATTCCCTTCTATTCAGATTGTAAACCTTTGGGGTTACAGTTGTGAGTAGAAGGGTATTTTTATATCGGGAGTGGGAAAGCGTTGAAGGAAGACTTTTGGAGAAGAATTGTGCCAATACTGGTGACGGCGCTGTGCGCACTGCAGCTGGGCGGCTGCGGCGTGCCGGGGCAAGGCGGAGGGGAGGGAGATACGCCGGCGGCGGGCAATCCGGGGATGCAGCGCGTGTCTGTGCTGGAGGGCAGAGAGGTCTACGATCTGCTGCACCAACCCTGGCAGGACGCCCAGGAGATGGTATCCGCAGATATACCCTGGAACCACAATGCATATCAGGAGAATCTGGTGCAGGCCCCCCCGGATCTGAGTACCGGTGTCAAATACCGGGCCGTGGAGGGCAAGGACTATTATATCCTGGCCGTGTACACGATCCATGCGCAGGAGGATGGGGAGAAGCTGCACTATCTGAACCATATAGATGGGGATACCCTGGAGACGGAGAGCCGTCTGCTGCACCTGGAGGAATTGGAGGACGGGCCGTTTAGTGTGAATTCCATAGATGTGTCCGGGGGCAGCCCTGTACTCTTTCTGTACAAATATGACTTGGAGCAGACGCTTTTGACGGACTACTGCGCGGTCTGGTTTGACGGGGAGGGGCATGTGGAGAGCAGGCTGGATCTGATGCCCGCACTGCAGGAGGCAGGACTTGCGGACCAGGGAGGATATCTGACGTCCGACACCGGCAAGTGGGACAGTCAGGGATATTATTGTGTCAGGGGTGTGGACGAAGAGTATGCGATTATCGACAGGACGGGGAAGCTGGTGACGGTGCTTGATCCCATACAGGACATGGAGAGTGCCATTGTCAACCTGTATCATGACGGTCAGGGCCGATGTATCTGGGAGACCTCCTGCGCCGCTTGGCAGTGCAATGTATTCTGGGGTATAAGGGAGGGACGGCAGGCCGGTCTCTACAGGGGAAAATATCAGGTGGTGAAAAACCGCCTTTTTAACTCCTGTGGGGATATGTACTATATTGACGGCAGGGATAATCTGGTGCGATGGGATCTGTCCACCGGAAAATGCGAGAAATTGTACGAGGGAAGCGCCGGTACTTTTGGGGACTGCTATGCCTCCGCCCAGGACAGCGCTGGCAATATCCTGCTGTTCTATGACAACGGAAGCAGGGATTACTTGTTTCGCATTGCCAACGAAGATGTGGAGCAGGTGGAGCTGACTCTGGCATCCTACGGCGCGGACACTCGAGGTATTCGCATGTTCGTGGAAGAGTACAACCGGCTGCACCCCAACGTCAAGATAGTGCTTCAGGGCGGGACTGAGGGCGAGCAGGACAGTCAGTGGATGCGGATTCAGGCGGACATGGCGGCGGGAAAAGGACCGGATTTGCTGGTAGCGGACAGAGAACAGATGGCGGTGCTGCAGGAAAAGGGTGTTTTGGCCGATCTGTCCCAGGTGCTATCCCAGGAAACCCGGGAGGCTCTTTTTCCCGGTGCGCTGGAATACGGAACGATAAACGGGGGACTGTACACCATCTGTTACACGGCCTCCCCAAGGAGCGTGCTGGTCTCCAGGCAGATATGGGGAGAGGACAGCTGGACCTGGGAGGATGTGGTGGAGCTGTTGGATGAGAGGGCGGAAACAGAGCAGCCCTATATGTCGGTGACAAACGCCAGTGAATCGGGAATACATTTATTGACGAATTTCTTTCTGGCGGATTTGGAGCATTCCTCTCTGCTGGATTGGGACAAAAAAGAGGCGTATTTTGACACGGATGCCTTCTGCCGTCTGCTGGAGGTGTGTAAGAGATATACCGGCGGGGAGGGCAATCGCAATTCGGATCAGGAGGCGGCCAGAAAGCGTTTGCAGCAGGGAGAGATCCTGTGCTACGAACCGGGTTGGGGCGGAAGTGACTTTATCTGGTTCAGCGAGGATATGGCGGCGCTGGGAGAGGAGTATCATTTCGTGGGATACCCCACAGAGGGTACATGCAGTGGCCTTTTTCAAGCCGGCCAGGGGATCGCTGTCAATGCGGCCTCACAGCACCCGGAGCTGGCGGCGGATATGGTCAATGCCGTTGTCAGCCGGAGCTTTCAGGAGATGGTGCACACCCCTGTGCGAAGCGATACCTATACTCAGCGGCTCAGAGAGCATATTGAATACCAGAGGGCGGACGGCAAGCCCATCATATTTGTGAGGGATGGGAAATATTCCGTAGAGGTTGACGGCAAACCGGATGGTACTTCCTATTTGCCGGAATATCTGGATTATTTGAGTAATTGTAAGACGTTGTCGGGGGTGACGGACCCGATTATAGACATTGTCAGAGAAGAGGCGCAGCCGTTCTTTGACGGCGACAAGGACGCACGGACGGTGGCAGGTATCATCCAGAGCCGGGTACAGCTGTATCTGGATGAGAACCAATGAGTCTGTGCGAGGAGGTGGCGTAGTGAAGAAATATATCAAGCGATTTGCGGTGCTGGTTCTGGGAACAGCGCTGTGCGTGCAGATGTTGACCGGCTGCGGGCAGGTGGGTGATGATCCGGGCGGCCCGGGGCAGGTATCCAATACAGCGGTGAATTCCACAGGGGAAGAGCCTCTGTATATGACGGAAGATAATGCGGGTGATCCCACATCAGAGCGTGTGCCTGTGCTGGAGGGCAGGGAGCCCTATGACCTGCTGACCCAGCCCTGGCAGCCCTCCCAGAAAGCGGTACCGGCCGCCTCCTGGTGGAACCTGACCGCCTATAAAGAAGAATTGCTGCAGAATCCACAGGATATGTCCTGCACCGTCAAATTTCGGACGGTAAATGGCAAGGATTACTATGTTCTGGCCCGTTATGATAACTATGTGAAGGAACAGGAGAAATGGGAGTATCTGTACTTCCTTAATCACATTGACGGAGACACATTGGAGACAGAGTGCCATCAGCTGTACCCGGAGGAACTGGAACTGGCAGGTCCCTATAGTGTAACATCCATAGACGTGGCAGAAGGCAGGGCTGTGGCCTTTATCTGGGAGCAGGATGCGCAGTCCCAACAGATCACAGGATACTATGGGGTGTGGTTTGACCAGAACGGACATGTGGAGGACAGCCAGGATCTGCTGCCCGCCCTGAGAGAGGCCCGGCTGATTCAGGAGGACGGATATCTGTGGGATAATACCGCCAAATGGGACAATGGGGGATATTACTGCGTCAGGGGAACTGACGGGAGCGGCCAGTATGCCATTATAGATGCGTCAGGAGAACTGGCAATGGTGCTGGACCCCCTGCAGGGGCTGGATGAGCCCAATGTCAGCCTGTACCATGATAGCCAGGGCAGATGCGTATGGGAAGCGATCAGCTATAAAGATCTGGTCAATGTGTTTTGGTGTATAGGGGAGGGAGGGCAGAAAAAGCTCTTTGAGGGATCATATCAGTTTAGCGACAGCCGTGTCATGAATGCTTATGGGGATCTATACTATGTGAATTCCAACAATGCCCTGGTGCGCTGGGATGCTTCCACGGGAAAATGTGAGAATCTGTATCTGGGTGGAGGCACTTCCTTTAGGGAATACCGCGCCTTCCTGCAGAACAGCAGTGGCGCCATTGTGCTATTTTATGATGACGGCAGCAGGGAGTACCTGTTTCAGATCGCCAATGAGGATGTGGAGCAGGTGAAATTGACTCTTGCCAGCTATAACGCTTTCCCGGATTACTATATCAACACGTTGGTGGGAGAGTTCAATCGGCTGCATCCGGGAGTTCAGATTAATATTCAACTGGCTGACAGCTGGGAGGGGCGGGACAGCAACTGGACAAGAGTCCAGGCTGACCTGGTGTCGGGCCATGGGCCCGACCTGTTGCTGGCTCCGTCGGCACAGCTGAGGACCTTGCAGGAAAAGGGAATTCTGACAGAACTGTCACAGGTGTTGGCCCAGGATACGCAGGAACAGTTTTTCAACGGGGTGTTTGAGAGCGGCATGATGAATGGGGGGCTTTACAGCGTCTCCTATACGACTACAGCTAAAACTCTGTTTGTTTCCAAAAAGCTGTGGCCGCTGGAGACCTGGACTTGGGAAGAGGTGGTAGCCCTGTTGGAGGAACGGGAGCAGGCGGGGCAGCCTGTGCAGTCCATTCTAAATGACCCCATGGGCGGTATTTTGACAGGGGAGTATCTGTTGTGCAATTTCTTTTTGGCCAATCTGGAGCAGTGTTCCCTGCTGGATCTGGAGAACGGGAAAGCCTATTTTGACACGGAGGAATTCTGTCATCTGATGGAGGTCTGCAGACGGTATGCCCAAACTGAGAATTCCCTGGGAAATTCCATCAATATAGATGCGGAGCTGGCAGCGGCCAGAAAGCGGTTGAAGGAGGGGGAGACCTTGTGCTACAGGACTCTTCTCTCATCCGGGGATTTCAGAAGGTTTAGCGAAGATATGGCGGATCTGGGGGAGGAGTATCATCTGGTGGGATACCCTACAGAGGGTGATACCGGCAATACCCTGAGCTGTTCCGAGGGAATTGCCATATGCGCCGGCACAGAACATGCGGAGCTGGCGGCGGAGTTTCTTAATTATGTTGTCAGCCGGGCGGCTCAGGAGAAGATAGATTACCCTGTGCGGCGGGATACGTTTACCGAGAGGATATCGGAGTCGGTTAATTATAATAGGGCGGATGGAAAGTCCATTGTGTTTTTGAGAACGCCCCAGGGGGCCATGGAGATAGATGCCAAGCCGGACGGCACATCCTACCTGCCGGAGTATCTGGCCTTTATGGACGGCTGCGGGATTTCCACGGGTGTGACAGAGCCCATCAAGGATATCATTTGGGAGGAGGCGGAGGCTTTCTTTGGCGGAGATAAGGATGCGCGGACCGTTGCCAATATCATTCAGAGCCGGGTGCAGTTATACCTGGATGAGACTCGTTAAGCGCCCGGATTGTTTAAACAAGATAAAAGACTTGACAAACGACGTATTACCTCCTATACTTCTCTTAGCAATATGTTATTTACCACGAAAGTGGGTATTATATATTTAGAGAAGTAGAAACAAAAGGAGAGGTTACGAGTATGTTGGAAAAAGTTAAGGAAATCATTGCAAAGCAATTAAATCTGGATGTGGATGAGATTACCGAGAGTACCTCGTTCAAGGACGATCTGGGAGCAGATTCTCTGGATCTGTTTGAACTGGTGATGGCGTTTGAGGAGGAGTATGATATTGAGATTCCCTCTGAAGATCTGGAGGATATTGCAACTGTAGGTGATATCATCAAACTGATGAAGGACAACGGCGTAGAAGAATAACAGGAATGATACAAGGCGGTCCCGAAGTGATTCGGGACCGCTTTTATTATGCAGAAATGTTCTGAAGGCCGCAAAGTGGGAATATGCTGATGTAAAGCCATACCGTCTGCCTGCGTGGGGAGGCGGAGAAAAGAGGAATATGCTGAATTATCTGTGGGCGGCCATGATCGCCATCGGCATTATCTATGCGGCGTTTACCGGCAATCTGGGTGCAATTACCAATGCGGCGCTGGACAGCGCAGGGGAGGGAATATCGCTGTGCATTACCACGGCGGGCGTGATGGCGCTGTGGATGGGGCTGATGGAGATCGCCCAGCAGGCGGGGCTGGTGGCGAAACTGACCAGGGGAATCAGCCCGCTGCTGGGCTTTTTGTTTCCCAGGATTCCCAAGGGGCATAAGGCCAGGGAATACATTGCCACCAATATTATCGCCAATGTGCTGGGGCTGGGCTGGGCCTGCACCCCGGCGGGACTGAAGGCTATGGAGGAGTTGGCCCGGCTGGAGGCGGAGCGGGGGAATCCCGCGTATCAGAGCGGCACGTCACGAGCCGGGGGCGGAGCGCGCGCCGCCAGCAGAGAGATGTGTACCTTTTTAATCTTAAATATCTCGTCTCTGCAGCTGATTCCCGTGAATATGATTGCCTACCGCAGCCAGTACGGCAGTACCCGTCCGGCGGCAATCATAGCGCCTTCCATCCTGGCCACGCTGGTCAGCACGGTGGTGGCGGTGGTGTATTGCAAGTTGAAAGACCGTGCAAGTAAGTAGAGCTGGAGCAAAAAAATTAGGTCTTGGCAACAGCAGATATAGGGAGTATTATTAAAGCGGGAAGCCAAATTGCATGAGGAAAAGGGATGAAAAACAGATGAAAAAAAAGATAACCCTGCAGGGCATATATATTGCATTCTTATGTGTCCATCTCGTACTTCTTATTGTTGCCGGAGTGACGATTAGAGAAGATAAATTTAGGCTGAGAGCGGAAACCCCATATATTGAAATAGAACCGGACAGCCATGAAATATTAAGCGATGGAACGCAGCGCTATACCCTTGCATGTGAGTCAGATGGCAAGGACTATTATCTGTTGTTTTATACAAACCATCAGGAGGTTCATGTCTATGCAGATAACGAACTGATTTACGCGCGCAATAAATCTGACTCAATCTTTGGACATACCTCTGGCTCTATCTGGAATATGGTGGAATTTCCGGCGGATACAGCAGAAATTGTTGTAACGATAAAGGCGGTTTATCAATCGGTAGAAAACAACAGTCATGTATTTTACATGGGCAACGGCGTCAGCATATTGCGTCAGGTGTTTCGTGAGTCTGCCTTTTCCATGGGTGTAAATCTGCTGCCCATTATAGCGGGCATCTGTATGGTTATGTACTGGCTGCTTTTCTGCCGTAAGGCAAAGGTTGCTCTGGAACTGCTTTACATAGGAATCTCGACAATACTTGTGGGCACATGGGCTTTAACAGAGGAAAAACTGATAACGATTCTGTTCGATAACAGAGTATATGCATCTTATATCGCATATGTTCTGCTCATGCTGCTCGGAGTTACTTTTATGCTCTTTTTAAAACACTATATTGTCAAAGAGGAGCATTATTTTTATACATTTCTGGTGGTGTTTGCCATTGGCGGCATGCTCCTTATGATGATTCTGCAATGTCTGGACATTGCGGATTTTAAGCAAACCATATTGATTATCCATATTGTCCTGGTGGGCGACCTAATCTGTTTTTTGCTGGGCATAATAGATAAAACGCGCAAAAGATGGCGCAGAAAGCATGTTGGGTTAAATACCGCTGGTTTGATCGTACTGGCGGCAGCGGTAGGACTGGAGCTATATGCCTATTACACACAGCTTGCCGGTATGCAGATGTTTGGCATGTTCGGAATTCTCGCGTATATTATTATACTCGGTATTGAGGTTGCCTCTGATGCTGCCGACAGGATTGTAGAGTTGCAGAAAGCAGAAATTTATAAAGAACTTGCAGTAAAAGATACGCTGACCAAATGCTATAACCGAAACGCCTACACTGAGGACATACAGAAAAAATCTTTTGGGGACAATGTTTTTATAGTGATGTTTGACCTGAATAATTTGAAAAAGTGTAATGATATGCTTGGCCATATGGAGGGAGACCGCTACTTGACGGACTCGGCAGACCTGATTAATAAAATATTTGACAATTATGGAAAGGTGTATCGGATTGGCGGTGACGAATTTTGTATTATTATGGAAAACACCTCAGAAAAAGAAATATGTGCCCTGATACAGAAGCTTATGTGCGAGGAGGCTGCGTATAACGAACAATCTCAGACTGTCTATATGCAGATTGCCTTCGGTTATGCCAGATATGAGGCTGAAAAGGACTCTGATCTTGACAAGACCAGGAGCAGGGCGGATGCGCTGATGTATGAGAACAAGAAACTGCGCAAGGAAACGGAAAAATCTTCCAGCAAGTGAACTTAAAGATTTATCTCAAGCATATATTTTACAAGTACGAAGAAATGTCGCGGGCAGAACCGGTAAAAGGAGGCAGCATGAACGTACTTGGTCATATTTCAGACATTATCATTCCGATTCTTCTCTTCTACATAGTGGGATATGGCGTGGTTTCCAGAGTAAAGGTCTATGAGGCTTTTCTGACAGGTGCAAAGGAGGGTTTGAAGGTAGTAGTGGATATCATGCCCACGCTGGTAGGGCTGTTGGTGGCGGTGGGCGTGCTGCGTGCCTCAGGCTTTCTGGATTTCCTGTCCGGGCTGTTGGCGCCGTTGGCAGAGCCTGCGGGGATTCCTGCGGCGGTGGTTCCGGTGATACTGATTAAGCTGTTTTCCGGTTCCGCGGCCACAGGCCTTGTGCTGGATATCTTTCGGACCTACGGGCCGGACAGCTATATCGGAACATTGGTATCTATATTGATGAGTTGTACAGAGACTTGTTTTTACACCATGAGCGTGTATTATCTGGCGGCAAAAGTGACCAAGACCCGCTATACATTGTCCGGGGCTCTGCTGTCTCTGGCGGCCAGCGCGGTCATGAGCCTGATGCTGGCGAGGGGGATGGGGTAGAATGCGGAGGAGAACTTCCAAAGTGTATTATGCAATATTATGATGATTTGGGTATGCAAAAGAGATGAGAAATGTTAAAATAAAACTAATATATTGAATGGGCTAAAGGATAAAACAGAATATACAAGCGGTTATCCTATGATATACCTTTGGAGGGAATATGTTGAAAAGTACAAAATTGTATCAGGAACTGCAAAAGCGGGAAAGCAAATATCTGGAGGGAATTAATAAAGTTTATAAATATGCCTCAGAGCTGCTGCCAAAGATCAATAGAATATTTGCGAATTACACGGGACATGGGGTAGAACATTCTGTTAATGTTATGGATTATATGTATGATCTGGTGACCGACATATCTAAGATGAGTGACCTGGAAATTACATGTCTTATTGATGCAGCGCTACTTCATGATATTGGAATGGCAGCCAATGAGGAGGAGATTGCGTCAATAAAAAGAGATGCGTTAATTTATCATGGAAGGAAATATTCTGTTATTTATGACAAATATCAGGATGAGAATATTGCGTTGCAGGAGTGTGTCAGGCCGGTGCACGGGGAGAGGGCTTTACAACATATCATGCAGATGAAAAAAGAACTCTTTGTCATTCCTGAATTTACAAATTGCAATTTTCAGGAGGAGCTTGCAAAAATATGCCAGGCTCATACAATGAATCAAGAGTGGCTTTTGCAAAATCTGGATTATTCTCAGGTAAAGGGAAAAGATGAATTGAACGCGCAATATGTGGCAATGTTATTGCGGGTTGCTGACTATTTGGATATAGATGAGAGAAGGGCGCCTATAGAGCTGTATAGGTTTTTGGCTCCCGTGGGGTTTGGGGACGAAGAATGGCGGCAGCATTACATCATTGAAAATAGGGAAAAAGTAGTGAAGGGCGATGCATCTGGCAGCAGTTCCATAGTGTTATATGGGAATTGCAATGATGCCAAAATTCATAGGAAATTTCTGCGGTATCTGTCTGGTATTTCAGAGGAACTTTTGTGGTGTACAAGCTATACCAGAAAGCATTTTAAAGAAAAGTACTGGATATTGTTACAGCCCCAGATTGATAATAGGATAGTGACAAAGGGATTTGAAATATCTGATTTAAAAATGCAGATGGACTATCATGCGGTAATGACATTGCTTATGGGCGAGAATGTGTACGGAGATAGGAGATGCGGATTACGGGAATTGATGCAGAATGCCATGGATGCGTGCCGGGTAATGGCTGAGGAAGCAGAGCATATGGAAAAGTACCGTTATGTTCCGTACCTTCCCGAAATTCAGGTCATCTTGGATTATAAAGCAGGAAAAATGATAGTCATGGACAATGGTATAGGTATGGGAGACGACGTCCTGACAAAATATTTTTTGAACATTGGAAGATCCTACTATAGGTCTGATGAGTTTTTATTTCAGGGGAAAAGTTATCGGCCCATAGGTACATTTGGAATAGGTTTTTTGGCTTGCTTTATGCTGTCGGACAGTGTGGTGGTAGAGACAAAACATTACATGCAACAGGAAGGTTTTACGATTGAATTAGAAAAAGATAGCGAATTTGTTTGTAAGAAGGACTGTGTTAGTATGATTCGCGATTCCGGAACTGCGATTATATTGAATCTGGAAAGTGTACTGGCAGCGTTCGATGGGAAAGAGGAAAGTATAAAGGGGTATTTAGAGAGAACCTTTTTAGATCAAGGGGTGCAGGTTTGGTTGATTGCGATTGATAGTGTGAGAAGAGAAGAAAATCTGAAATTGGAGGGACTTGAGGATAGGAATCCAAATGGTATTAAGCTAGATTCTTATTTGAACGGAATATCGGCTTGCTGGGAATTTCAGTTTGACGGAATAAAAGTGAGCAAGAAATTTTCGGATTTGTTTCCAGAGAGAATATATATGGACGAAGAACAAATCTATGCTGTATATGATTATGAAACAGGTAAGCTATGTTTGAAAGATATGGAAGGGGAGGAATTGATAAAATATATTGAAAACGACCAAATAATGGTGTTAAAAATAATAGGAATAAAGGAAGAAGAGAAGGGGGGATATGAGGCATGTAAACAGTGGGACTCACTAATAGACTTTTTGCCAAGTAGTGCATCAAAAGCTATATATTTTCCTATAAAGTATGATGAATCCTTGTGCGAGTATTATGAAAAGGACAATTTCTATTATAACAAAAGTGGAGTGATTTGGCATGTTGTTAGGAACCAGCTTGAAAAATATGTTTTCGGTAATGGGGGTATCAATAAAATTTTGCGTCAGTGCAAACTGAAAGCGGAATGGGACCGCATAGATATGGGCATATTTTCAGTAATCAGCGTTGGGAACAACCGTTACATTGAATGTTATGATTGGCGTAGCCTGTCAGACGCAGTAAAGAACGAAATATATTGGCGTGGCATCAGGTTGGAAGGGATAGCATTTTTACCCAATATAAGATTATTCGGAGTGAACTGTGACAAGTGTGTAGTCAATATCTCAAACAAAGAGATTTTTCCTAATGTGGCCAGAGATCGGCTGATGAATGGCGTAGAGAAACTGGTAAGATTGGCGGTAGAAAGAGCAGCATTACAATATGCAATCGACAATCTTACAGAGGATAAGGAGTTACAGATTGCATTACAGACATACATTAATAATAATTATCCTGAGGATAATCCCTATTACGCAAGGAATGATATATAGACAATGTTAGTATAAGAACAGGGACAGAGGTGGAATAAAGTGTTACAGGAAAGCAACTGTATTGAATTTATATCCACACTAAATGAAAGGCTGGAGAAAGAAATCGTAGCTTTTCTGAATAATACGAGGAAGGCGGAATTCTGTACATAGGGATTGATGATAATGGACAACCTGTTGAAAATTCTGAGATAGATGCCATGCAGCTAAAGATTGCGGACAGGATCAAAAACAATATTCTTCCGTCAACGCTGGGCCTGTTTGATATTGCTACCGAAACCATAGAAAACATTGCGGTGGTTAAAATCATTGTGTCCAGCGGCCTTGAGAAACCGTATTACATTAAAAGCAAAGGAATGTCGCCGAGCGGCTGTTACATGAGACTGGGAACATCGACACAGCCGATGCCGACCTCTCTGATTGATGAACTGTACGCAAAGCGGATTCATACAACGCTGAGAAATATACCTTCCCCCAGACAGGACCTCACATTTGCACAGCTTAAGATATACTATCAGGAACGGGGATTAGAATTAAATAAGCAGTTTGCAAATACTCTTGAATTGCTTACACCCGATGGAAAATATAACTATGTTGCGTATCTGCTGGCAGATGAAAACGGCGTATCTATTAAGGTTGCCAAATATGCGGGAAAAGATAAGGTAGACTTAATTGAAAATGAGGAATACGGATACTGCTCATTGATTAAGGCGACTAATCATGTCTTGGAAAAGATGAAAGTTGAGAATGTTACCAAAGCAAAAGTGACCAGCACAAAGCGAATAGAGAAAAATCTGGTGGAAGCGGTTCCGATGAGAGAAGCGTTAATCAATACGATTGTCCATAATGATTTTTCAAGGAAGATCCCTCCGGTATTTGAACTCTTCAGCGACCGAATGGAGTTTACTTCTTACGGTGGACTGATTCAGGGACAGAGCAAGAAGGATTTTTTTAGCTGCAGTAGTATGCCCAGAAATCGAGAATTGATGCGCGTGTTCAAGGATGTGGGGCTGGTGGAACAGCTTGGGTCGGGAATGAGCCGTATCTTGAAGGCTTATGACAAAAATATTTTTGAAATATCGGAGCATTTTATTAAGGCTATTTTTCCTTTTTCCAGTGAAAAAGGGAGTAACATCGCCAGCGATGAATTCATTGGCGATGATAATGGCGATGAAATAAAAATTTTGTTGCTACTGGAAAAGGAACCTGATATTACAGCCAAGAGAATAAGTGAAAAAACTGGATTTAGTACCAGAAAGGTCAGTCGTATCATAAAGAAACTGAGAGAATCCGAAGAAATCGTCCGAGCAGGTTCCGACAGAAAGGGTTATTGGAAGATATGCAGATAAGAACCCCGGATACCAATATCTTTTAGGGAGGATTATATGTAAACCTCTTCAAGGGATGCCGGGCAACAGGTATCCCTTTTTTGAGTTTATTAGAATAGCGAGTAGAACTGAAAGTCTTCCTGTTTAAATTCTGTCAGCAGATTTACCGTTTACTCCTCCATTGCTACCGCTCACACTGATTTCAATAAAATATGAAGTTTTATGTTATAATCTGCTTAGCAATACTGTTTCTGCCAGCAGAAACTGGAAAAGGAGAGGACAAGCATGTTAAAGCTCAGGAAGACGAAATGGATTGCCGGATTTCTCGCTCTGGCGCTGGTATGCGGAGTGATGGTCACAACAACGGCCTGCGGCACTGGGGACAGTCAGGAAAGCGCAGGGAAACCGCTCGAGAGTGGCGAGCAGGATTATAGTGGACTGGCCGCGCGGATAGATGAAGGGGTGGTGGCATATCTTGAGGCGATAAAAGCGGGAGATATTGAAACTATGCTATCCATGACAGATCCCGACAGCAGGATATATAGAAAGCTTTCCGGCATTAAGGAGTATGAGACTGGAAAAGAATTTATTCGTACACTTTATGGGGGTATTGTATACGGATGGCCGGAAGACAGCGATACGGAATATAAAATAGCGTATACCATTGAACAAGGGTGGGATTATTTTTATCTGGATATGTATGTCGGGATACCCGATACGATATATTTCACTCAGTGTTTGACCGTGCCGGGCGTGGTGTTTCAGGACGGGGAACTGATTCCGGAGGGGTATGAGGTGAAAACCAACGAGGAAGCGCTGCAGATAGTTCGCTCCGTGGCGGAAATGCTTCCACTGGTGGACACGACGATCACGGTGGAGCTGCAGGAGGATGGAGGGTTCTATTTTGATGTTTCGGGTCCTTTTCATTGTATGGACGATAGTGATTTTGAATCCGGGGAAAACTTTTTGCCGGAATTTTTATCGGAAGAGATATTCGATGAAGTGATAGTGGGGGAAGCGGACATACATTATAAGGAAAATCAGGAGGAGTGGACACAGATTCTTTCTCTGCTGAAACAGAAGGATTTTGATGGGCTGCTTGCGCTGGCCAACGGGGAGCCGGATAAGTATATAAGAAATTTCTCTTCCAGCCAAACAACTTACAAGACTCCCGAGGAATTGACGGAAACGCAGAGAGCTTTTTACGACAGCTATATAGAGCAGATTGAGATCTATGTAAGCGCGACGAGCTACAGCGAGTCAAAGGGATATTCCATGTCAGTGATGATTGTTGCACCTGCCACCAGTTTGAACGATCAGGAGATGGAATGGTACAACGAAAATGGGATAAAGGAATACACGATAGACTTTTGGTTTGGTGAGGAAGATTTGGACAGTGCGATGAGTTCACTTCTGCTGCCGCTCAAGCATGGAATTGAATATGCGGAAAAGAAGTATTAAGTAAGGGATATGATTGCCATAAATAAGAACGATTTATCGGACAATGTCACCAAGACAATCGTCTAATGATAATGAAAATCCCAGAGAATGATATACATGCACATTCATTCTCTGGGATTTTCTGTTTCCGTTTCCCAGCAGACCTATCAAGAACTTCTTCCTCAGAACAATAAAGAAAAGGGATTGTGATAATCCCTCAAAATATGTTATACTCAAAGTGAGCAAATCTTAACCCTTTTTGCATATGCAAAAAGATGATTGGTAAATCTTTAGTCAAGCTGTTATAAAGATTGCCCTTTGAGGTTTCAGCAATAGGTTGCCCTATGTGCCAATCAGAGTATTTGCCAAATTCTACGAGGGAGGTTAAATACAAATTATACTTCTCATTTCACAAGAAAGGGAAGTATGACACATGAAAAAACTTATGAATTTAAACAAAGAAACCGCCATTCGGTTGTGGGTACAACAGTTTGGCAAAAGGCAAAAGGCGATTGATTTTTCAGGACGTGAGATTGCGAAAGCGGCCTACAATGACAGAAACAGCAATTATGGCTGGAACGTGGATCACATTCTACCGCTGTCAAGAGGAGGCAAAACAGCAGACCATAACCTGATTTGCTGCCATATTTTGACAAACGACGAGAAGGCAGACAAATTCCCATGTTTTAAAGCCAACACAAAAGAATTTGAGATTCAAAAGCGTCAGAATCATTATGAAATTATTGAGAGGACTGCTAACCAAAAGGCGGAAGAGGATGAAACCGTAAATTTTCTGGACGTGGCACAGGGACTTAAGTGTTGGAAACAATGTCAGGCTGATGGTGGAAGTTTTTTTGTTGGATATGTAAAAATCAGAGTTGAAATATCCAACAAATCTAATCAACTATTGAATAGGTATGGAAATTTTTTGATTGAACTATTTGGTGTGGAAAACATTTTTGTCAAGGAAGGTGATACAGGTTATATCAATAGTTTTTATATGAATAGTCGATTGTATAACCGGGTCTATATTTTTACTGTTATAGTGAGCGATATTCCAACAACAGATGATACGCAAAACCTTCTTGACGATTGTGTCACATTGAACACCTATAGCACTTATTTCATAAGTCGCACCGGGTTTGAAAACATTCAAATCGTCTGTGGGTTGGAATGTTATGCCAGTCGTTTTGAAATGTCTTTGAAGTGTAAAAAAGAAATTGTGGAAAAGCAGGTGCAGTTTAAAGACTCATTGACAATTGATGAACTTGTGAGAATCAACACAGATGCAAAAAAGGATTTGAAGGATACTTCTGTTCAAGACGGCTATTATCCTTATAATTTTACATTCACGCAACTCGAAAAAGATTTAATGAAATATCTTTGAGACATAATCAGAAGTATTATTTGTAAACCTCCTAAAGAGATGCCGGGCAACAGGTATCTCTTTTATGGACGACAGTTTTTCGAGTTTATTGGGACAGTAAGTAAAAATGCAGGTTGAGTGAATAATGATAAAAAGACAGGATCAGCTTTTCCGGAAGAGCCGAAGAAAAGCAAAGACTTGAAAGGGAACAATAGGATGCAGTGATTTTCCAACATGTAGATATAGTTACAGTATAAGATAGGATACCCTATAAAGAATGCCTATTCTCTTTGGAGTTGTTATAGCAAATGACAAGTTTATCAAAAAAGAATACATGAAACAAGTAAGGAGAAAAATCAAGATGATTCTATATGCAGAAAATAATCAGAGTATACAATGCAGCAAAACTAATGCCCCCCAAATTTTTAATGAGAAAAGTTGTTGGAAATATTTAAAGGCAGTTGTAGATGAAAAAGAAGTTAAGTTTTTTTATTCTGATAGATATCAGTCCGATGATTTTTTTAGTAATAAGAGACGTAGTGGTGGTTATTTATATTTTCAATTAGATTCTCAGTGGTATAGATTTGATGACTTCCAAAAGGTTTTTTATCTTGGAGAACATAGAAGTTCTGTAAGCTATTATATTCATGTGAAAGGTAGTTTTACTACGAGAGGAATGAATGAGCGTAAGGATGGTGTAAGGTATTCTGATATTGCGCAGTTTGAATTGATTTCTGAAAATTTAGAATATGTTATGAAAAAGATTAATAGCTATAATCCACATATTGAAGTACAAGTACAGGATGGAAAGCTATCGCTCGTAAATAAGCTATCAAACGGTTATATTGTAACTGCTGATAATTAGGCAAAAAACATATTTTGAAGATGAATTTGATTAGGCCAGACTTATAAAGAAATAAGTTCTGCGGCCTATGGAATTTTGACAGTGACCGGATGGAATTTACATCTTACGGTGGACTGATTCAGTGACAGAGCAAGAAGGATTTTTTCAGTTGCAGTAGTATGCCCAGAAATCGAGAATTGATGCGCGTGTTCAAGGATGTGGGGCTGGTGGAACAGCTTGGGTCGGGAATGAGCCGTATCTTGAAGGCTTATGACAAAAATATTTTTGAAATATCGGAGCATTTTATTAAGGCTATTTTTCCTTTTTCCAGTGAAAAAGGGAGTAACATCGCCAGCGATGAATTCATTGGCGATGATAATGGCGATGAAATAAAAATTTTGTTGCTACTGGAAAAGGAACCTGATATTACAGCCAAGAGAATAAGTGAAAAAACTGGATTTAGTACCAGAAAGGTCAGTCGTATCATAAAGAAACTGAGAGAATCCGAAGAGATCGTCCGAGTAGGTTCCGACAGAAAAGGTTATTGGGAGATATGCAGGTAAGAACCTTGCATACCAATATCTTTAAGGGAGGCAGCAGTGAAAGACAAAAGAAATCCCAGATTTGCCATAGCACTGGCGCTGTGCCTGCTGGCAGGTGCAACCGTGTCCTGCGAAAAGAGCACATATGGAATTGCGGAAAGTGATTTTGCCCCAGCCATAGAAGAAACAGAGAATGCGCCGGAAACGCAGGAGGAGAGCTTGTGCGAGCCTGCAGAGGAGGATGGGACAGTAGAGGAAAATAAGAATGATGATACGGCCGAGGCAGACGAGGTGGCAAGAAACCTGCTCTGCCTGAAGGAAGGGAATACAGAGCCATTGGTAGGGGTCTCCTTTGGGGAACCGTTTGATTATGACAAGTATGTCAGCGTGGGGACCTGGTACGGAGCGAAGATGCATCGTCTAAAGGATGCGGAGAATGGCGGCATCTATTTCCTCTTTAACGGAAAGGGCGACGGCTTCGGAGGGCTGGTGCAGTTTGCCAACTTTAACAGCGGCGATTTTCTGGGAATAACTGTAGGCGAAGATTCGGTGGAGAAGATATCGGATGTTTTGGGCGCTTATACGGCGGAAAGCAGGAAAACCTATAGCGGCACGGAAACCTGGGCCATATGGGACTTTGAGACGGCAACCCTGTCAGTGGAAATAGAAGACGGCGTCATACAAACGATGGAGTATCTGGCGAAAGGGGATATCGCCGATGCGCCGGAGCTGCCGGAGGAGGAGACGGACTTTGGGCGGGACCGCAGAGAGACTTCGGGGCGCGTGGAGACGGTCTATAACTGGAGCGCTTACGGTTCAACGTCGGAAGGCTCCTATGTGGTGTGCGATCCCCGTGACGTGGACTATGACGAAAATACGTCGGACGAATTTATTCGGGAGTATTTATTGTCCCAGGGCATTCATAAGGAGACGCCGGACAGGATCACCTATGACCGGAACGGAGACATGCTGGCGGAGTGTTATGTGGATGAGGAAAAAGGCGAGTACTGTATCATTCTCCATATCTGGGGACACTGGCTGGTGGACTTTGACGCGGGAACCCGCAGATATCTGGACGCCCTCTATTGCACTACGCATACGTTGAGCGAGGAGGATATATATGGGTACATGATCTGCGAGGAAGACACCGCGCAGAGCAGAGTGCGGGAACGCCTGTATGACAATAACCGAAAAAAGATGGCGGAGGCTGTCTACGAATATATTCCGGGGATGCCTTTTCCCTTTGTTCTGGAATCCTGGAATCTGGACGAGTTCTATCCCAAGCTGCTGATTCGGAACCAGAAGACCTGGTTTTTTAAGGAGAAGGCCAGGTTTGACGAGGAAGGGAAATTCATCTCTTACGATAGGGGTGTTGACCAGGGGGAGTATCTGCTGGGTCCATGCCGGACGGTCTATGATGAGGAGGGGCGTCTTGAGGCCATTCAGGAGGAACTTCAGGAGGAAGATGCGGAACAGGGCTGGGGCTGGTGGGATGAGAGCATTGATTACTCCGGACAGATTGAAATGCAGTATCGCGATGACGGCACGATAAGCGATGTGGAATATATTCGTTCTCCCAACAGATATGGCACCTTTGATTCCAGAGGGAGCATAGAGTATGACGAAAAGGGACGGATGTTTTACAACGAATACTATATCACCCATGGTGGTGACATCGATATCTATCTGTATGGGGAAGACAGCGATATGCCATGGTGCGTGATCTACTGGTGCTGCTTTGCGCCGGGATTTGAGGATATCTATCTGTTTCTGCCGCAGGAACCTTGATCGGACGCTTGGAGAACTTCCGGTCAGATATATCCCAGGCTCCGCAGCACAAAGAGAAATATGGTCAAAGTCACCGAGCTTAAGAAGGTGGTGGTAACTACTACACTGGAGGTGAGCGTGCCCTCATGCCCCATATTCTTGGCCATGATATAGCAGCTTACCGTGGTGGGCGCTCCCAGCATGACCAGCAGGGCCACCAGCATCTCTCCCCGAAAGCCCATATAGATGGCGAGGGGCAGGAAAAGGGCTGGCTGGATTACCAGTTTCAGCAGAGTAGCTACGGCGGTGGGCTTGAGTTGGGCCAGTGCTTTTCTGCCCTCAAAACCGGCTCCCAACCCGATCAGCGCCAGCGGAGTGGCCAGCACAGAGATATTATTGACGGTTTTGCTCACAATCACCGGGAAGGAAATATGGCAGACGCTGACGATCATGCCCAGCAGGATACCCAGGATAATGGGGTTCCTTGCGATATCCAGCAGAGATTTTTTCAGCGTTTTCGGTGAAAAGCCATGGGAGGATGGCCCGGTGAAGGACAGAACCAGTACAGCCGCAACATTGTACAGAGGTACGGTGCCGATAATCATCAGCGGCGCCATGCCGGAGGTGCCGTATATGTTCTGGATGAAGGCAATGCCCAGAACGGCGGCGCTGCTGCGGTAGGAGGCTTGGACAAATTCTCCCAGCCGGGCCTTGTCTGCATATGTAAACCCTGCAATCAGCCATATGACCACAATGCAGGTCAGAGTAGCAAAAAAGCAGAAACATACATATTTGGTGTCCCACACGCTGTAGAAATCGGACTCCGCAATATCCCGAAACAGCAGCACCGGGAGGGTTATCTTGTAATTGAAGGAGTTCAGCGTCTTGATGAACGGCTCGTCCACCACACGCATCCGGCGCAGCACATAGCCTATTACCATGACGAGAAATATGGGGACGGTGGCGTTTAAGCTGAATAATAATTGTTCCATAGGTATCAGACCTTTCTTTATTACTGATCATGGATTATCATAGGACGATTCCTGAAAAAAAGCAACAAAAAATATTCTTGCAATTTCTTCCCCTATATGCTACTATACTCTCGAAGCATATATTTCTTATCACTTTTGATGAAGCAATTCACTTTTCAAAATATCGAAAAATCTATGCTTTAAATTCAAAAAAGAACAATCGAAGAGAAGCAGGAGATTATCGGTATGGGAAGTGAGTCTCATTCCATGTCTCCTGTGCGTCAGGAGGTAATGGGATGAGCAGAAAGACAGGAAAAAGGACATTTATTCCCCCGAAGTCGGACATTGCATTTAAGGAGTTGATGAGGTGCGAGGAGGTGCGCAGACGATTCATCAGCGATGTGCTTGGCATTCCACTGGAGGAGATCAAGTCGGTGTGTTTGGAGAATACTTTTCTAAGCAGGCGCAGCCGCAAAGAAAAGCAGTGTATCCTGGATGTCAGGATACTGCTCAATGACAACAGCAAGATCAATGTGGAGCTGCAGGTCAGGCGTCTAGCCTACTGGGACAAGCGCAGCCTGTTCTATCTGTCAAAGATGTACACAGAGGACTTGTTTAATGGACAGAGGTATGACAGACTTAAAAAATGCATTGTGATCAGCATTCTGGATTTTTCAGGGGATGAGAATCCTGGTTACCACAAAGTGTATCATCTGCGGGACCAGGAGGGCAGACTGTATTCGGACCAATTTGAGGTTCATATTATTGAACTTAACAAGGAGCTTACGGGAGGCAGACTGGACGACTGGATTCGACTGTTTCGTGTGGAGAGCGAGGAGGAGTTGGAGGAAATGCATAGCGGGAATGCAGGAGTCATGAGGGCAGTGGAAGAGGTAAGGACGATGAATCTGAGGAAGATGTTTAGAACATTGTATGAGGCACGCCTGAAAGCAAAGAGGGATCAGTGGGCCATGGAGGAAGCCATGAAAGAGGATAGCATGGCGGCGGGGTTGGCAGAGGGAAGAACGCAGGGAATAACTCAGGGAATAACTCAGGGAGAACTGCGTAGAAGCAGGCAGGCTGTGTTGGACCTGCTTGATGATCTGGGGGAAATCCCGGAAGATATACGCGATGGCATTGCCGCAGAGGAGAATGCGGAGGTTTTGCGCAGATGGCTCAAAATTGCAGCCAGAGTAGAGAATTTTGAGGATTTTAGAAATAAAGTCAGCCAGGATGACGGGCGATAAGCATTTTTATGGACCGAGAGGAAAGAAGGAATCATGACATCAGAAGAGGGAATATACATAGGCATTGTTGTCTTGGTGCTGGCAGTGCTTGTAATTGCGGTATTGCTCATGCTGCGGGCGGTCAGGCGCAGGCGTCCTGGCGATATGGATTTGATGGAGGGGCACGAGTTTGAGTACTACTGTGCCGATCTGCTGCGCCGGGCTGGCTTCCTGGAGGTGGAGGTCACCCGGGGCAGCGGTGACTACGGCGTGGATATTCTGGCGGAGCGGGACGGTGTGACCTACGCCGTTCAGTGTAAGCGCTATGACGGCCCGGTGGGCGTGAAAGCTGTGCAGGAAGCCTATGCAGGCAGAGATTATTATGACCGCATGGTCGGGGCGGTGATGACCAACCAGTATTTCACCCGTCCGGCGGTGGAGGTGGCCCGGAAGCTGAAGATCCTGCTGTGGGACCGGGGGTATCTGGAGAGTATGCTGGAGGAATAGCCAGCACGCATCAGGAATCCAGTGCATCAGGACGGACATTCTCCAGCGCCTCCCCCAGACTGACGAAATCTGACGGTCCCATATTCAGGAAAAAGGTATGAAAACGCAGGTCGGTATAGTCCGCTCCCCACAGGGTGCGGGCTTTTTGCTGCAATTCCAAAATCTCCAGATAGCCCACATAGTATTGGGGATAATTGGCAGGCTCCTCCGCAATATAGGTGTAGATAGCCTGGGCGGCCTCCGGATCGCTGATGCCGAAATTATTAAGCACAGATGTAATCTGCTCACAGTCAGCCCCGTTGTAGTGAATCATCAGATCCAGCAGGGAATAGAGGCAGAGCAGCAGGTTACGATTGGTTTTTTCCGCCTGAATATACCAGACGGCCTCCGGCTGTCCGCTTTCACCCAGCAGGGCACTGGCGTAATCATAGGCGAGGAACTCCACATACAGGGCCCATCCCTCCTGATAGCCGCCGTAGCTCAGCAGCTGGCGCACCGGATCTGCTTCCTGATCCGCCAGGTAACGGCGGCTGTAGACGGATTGGTACAGGTGGCCGGGATAACCCTCATGGGCCAGGGTAGTGTACAACTCCAGAGCATTGGGCCTATCCTTTTCATTGACATAGATCACGTTGGCGGAGGTATCGTCCAGGGGCGGCGTCAGGTAAAAGGCCGGGGCGGTATAGTCTGCCAGGGATTCAGAGACGGCCTTAATATTTACTGTAGGGAGCTGCTGCCCGCCGACTGCCAGACTGGGAAAGTCCTGGTCCATTCTTTTTTGCAGATCCTCCAGCATCTGTGATGGCTGCGTGTAGGGGAAGGCCGACAGACATTGCTCCTGTGTGGAGGGGAGTGCGCAGGAGGGATGTTCCGCGAGCAGTCCGCGCAGGGCGTTAAGCTGGGTCAGCAGCTGATTTTTCAGCAGGTCATACAACTCTTCCGGGGAGCGGTAGCTGCCAGTTCTGGCGATCAGCAGCTGACGGTAATATTCCTGTCCCTCCTGATAAGTCGCCAGCCCCCGTGGAAGGCTGTCGTCTGTCTCCTGCTGCACCGAAAGCTGTTGTAACCCCTGATCCAATCTCTCATAGGCGGGGAGCAGTACGGAAGACAACAGTTCATTGTTGCGGCGGATGGCGGAGAGTGCCGTTTCTCTTTCAATTTGCTGGCGGGCATACAACTCGCCTATTCTCTCCTGAAAGGTGGTCTGGAGGAAATGACAGCCCTGGTCCAGGCTCTCCCTCGTCACAATCTGTTTGCATTGCTGGCGCACCTTTTTGATCGACAGTTGGCTCATGCCCAATCCTGCTGCCGCTTTTTCCTGTTCATAGACCAACAGACTGTCGTAGTACGCTCCAGTCTGGGACAGCAGGGCCAGGTAGTCCTCCACATCTCTGGCAGTTCGGAAGGTATATTCTGCCAGCAGGATGGGCAGCTGACTCTGCATACCGGAGGCGGGGGAGAGGGGGTTCTCATAATAGGCGTGGGACTGCATTTCCAGGGAATTTTCCAGGGAAAGGGCCAGGAGTTTCCGGGTATAGGCATCGTGAGCGTCCAGGCCTCGATCAGACAGCTTTGTCCAGAAAGCCACCTGTTTTTCCATCTCCTTAAGTTGGAGTTCTCTGGTATCGGGGACATAGCCCGGCAATGCAGCCTCATATTCCAAGATGCCGAAATCTCCAGGATGGGCGATGGTGTAGTGCATGTTCAGTGTATTATTTATCATCTCCTGACGGAACAGTTCCTGGGCAGCGCGTTGGAACTTCTCTTCATTGCGGCGGGGACCGAACAAGAACAATGTCAGGATGGCGAAGAGTAACAGCAGCCCGGCACCAGTCAGAAGCTGTCGCCAGGTGAGTTTGTGGTGTCTTTTCAAGGCAGACTCCATGAAAACAGATATTGGTGCATTATATGCGGCGGGCATTGTCCATCATGCGGTAATTGCGAATGTCAGGTTCGCATTCCCAGTAAAAAATTTGAAAAAGCTATATTGACCGATGTATGGGAAAGGCACTATACTAGAAGAGAAAGAGAACGTGATAACCTGTGGCTGTTTTGACGCTTGCAGGAATAAAGGCAGGAGGGAAAACATGAGTAAGGAAGCAATTTTGGCAGGAAAGACAGTGCTGGGCATTGAGTTCGGCTCTACCCGCATCAAGGCAGTGTTGGTGGACGAGACCCATCAGCCGGTGGCTATGGGCACCTATGACTGGGAGAACCGTCTGGAGAACAATATCTGGACATACAGTCTGGAGGATATCTGGAAAGGACTGCAGGGGTGCTACCGGAGCCTGAAGGAGGATGTGCAGAGTAAGTATGGTGTGACCCTGACCAAGCTGGGAGCGCTGGGCTTTTCCGGCATGATGCACGGCTATATGCCCTTTGATGGGAACGGAGAACTGTTAGTGCCCTTCCGCACCTGGAGAAACACTATGACGGCGGAGGCCTGTGGTAAGCTGACCCCGGTGTTTAACTTTAATATCCCTCAGAGATGGAGCATTGCCCATCTGTATCAGGCTATTTTAAGCAGTGAGGAGCATGTGAAAAATATAACCTTTTTTACCACGCTGGCAGGCTATATCCACTGGAAACTGTCCGGGGAAAAGGTGCTGGGCGTGGGCGAGGCCTCCGGCATGTTCCCCATCGATTCAGAGATATGCGACTATGACCAGAAGATGCTGGGCCAGTTTGATGAACTGGTGGCAGATCGTGGTTTTGGCTGGAAGTTGAAAGATATCCTGCCCAAGGTGCTGCCCGCAGGCGCAGCTGCCGGCAGCCTGACGGCGGAGGGCGCCAAATTGTTAGACCCTGACGGCGAGTTGGAGGCAGGGGTGCCCATGTGCCCTCCTGAAGGAGACGCCGGCACAGGCATGGTGGCGACCAACAGCGTCAAGGTGCGCACCGGCAATATCTCCGCCGGCACTTCCATCTTTTCTATGGTGGTGACAGAGCATGCCCTGAGCAAGGTACATGAGGAGATCGACATGGTGACCACGCCGGACGGCTATCCCGTAGCCATGGTACACTGCAATAACTGCACCTCCGACCTGAATGCCTGGGTCAACCTGTTCGAGGAGTTTGCGGGCAAATTCGGTATGAAGCCGGACAAGAACGAACTGTACGGCACGCTGTACAGGGAGGCTTTGACCGCTGATCCCGACTGCGGCGGACTGATGGCATACAACTATTTTTCCGGTGAGCCGGTGACAGGATTGAATGCGGGACGGCCCATGTTCGTCCGTACTCCCGATGCCCGTTTCAGCCTGGCGAACTTTATGAGAAGCCATCTGTACAGTGCCATGGCGGCTTTGAAGATCGGCAACGATATCCTGCTGAAGGAAGAGCAGGTGAAGGTAGACTCCCTGATGGGACACGGCGGCCTGTTCAAGACTCCTGTGGTGGGCCAGCAGCTGATGGCGGCTGCCATGAATGCTCCCGTGACGGTGATGGATACCGCCAGCGAGGGCGGCGCCTGGGGCATGGCGGTGCTGGCATGCTTTATGGCGGAAAAGGCAGATGGTGAAAAGCTGCCTGCCTACCTGTCAGACAAGATTTTTGCGGGCCAGAGCGGCACCACCATTGCGCCCAAGGCGGAGGATGTAGCCGGGTTTGATGCGTTTATTGAGAAGTACAAGGCGACCCTGCCTGCGGAGAAGGCAGCTGTAGAGGGGTTGAATTAGAGGAGGATTTATCTATGCTAGAGGAATTAAAGCAGAAAGTATATGAGGCAAATATGGATCTGCCCCGCTATGGCCTGGTGACTTTTACCTGGGGCAATGTCAGCGCCATCGACAGGGAGAGCGGTCTGTTCGTCATCAAGCCCAGCGGCGTGGAGTATGACAAGTTAAAGCCTGAGGACATGGTGGTCATGGACCTAAACGGCAACAAGGTGGAGGGCAGATACAATCCCTCTTCGGACACTGCCACCCATCTGGAACTGTACAAGGCATTTCCGGAGATCGGCGGTGTGGTGCATACCCATTCTTCCTATGCCACCAGCTGGGCACAGGCGGGGAGAGACATTCCCTGCTATGGCACTACCCACGCCGACTATATCTATGGCGCAGTGCCCTGTGTCAGATGCCTGACCAAGGAGGAGATCGAGGACGCTTACGAGGAGAACACAGGGCATTTGATCGTGAACGAGTTCAAGCGCCTGAACAAAGATCCTATGGCAGTGCCCGCCGTGCTGTGCAAGAACCACGGGCCCTTTGCCTGGGGCAAGGACGCCAAGGATGCGGTACACAATGCAGTGGTGCTGGAGGAGGTGGCCAAGATGGCTTATCGTGCGGAGACCATCAATCCCAGAATACAGCCCGCTCCTCAGGAGCTGCAGGATAAGCACTACTACCGCAAGCATGGCGCCAACGCCTATTACGGGCAGAAAGAACAGTAGAACGCCACAGGTTGGACACTTGCATGAGGGGAAATGGTGCTGCATTGAGAAGAAATGTCAGGCTTTGTTTCCACAAGGGTATTTGATTCATGTGGACTTCAGGGAGATCCTGAAGTCCATTTTGGATATAAGGAATATAAGAGGAGAGTGAACCATGAGGTGTAGAGTAAAACAGAAAACAGGTTTCCTGTTTTTAGTTTTTTTATTGGTGACAATGTGCTCTTGCGGCAGGGGCAAAACTACAGAATCCGATGCGGATTTTCGGGAAGACGCGCAGGTGCCGGTGGCAGAATTTCAGGATATGAAACTGCCGGTCCCACTAGGGACGTTTCGGCTCCATACGTTCAATGAAGAGTGGTTTTATGCGGTCAACCCCCAGTATGACAAGGAAAAACAGATAGGGCGCTGGTATGTCTATCGGGGACGGATAGCGGATGAATGGGAGGCGGAGGAGTATGTGGTAAGAGAGGAGGGTTATAACCTGCTGACTCTGATGGCAGACCGGGAAGATAACTGCTATCTGTATATGCAGGCGGAAAACGGAACCTTTTTTCTGGAAAAATATAATGTGGATGGGGAACTGATGTGGCATTCGGATTATACCGCGTCACAGCTGGCGAATAAGGGAGAACATCTCACAGATGGAATAATCACGGAGGATGGCAGAGTGATACTCTATGACTACGGTATGGGCGGCAGCGCCTTTGTGTTTGGGGCAGAGGGTGCTTGTCAGGGGATGTTTACGCCCAACGTGGAATACCTGGAGGGAATCGTGGAAGGGCAGGAAGGCAGAGTGTATGGGTATTGCCTTACAGGACAGGAACCGATCTTTGCGGATATAGAGGATGCGTCAGGGAGCTTTGTATGCCCGATAACGCCCCTGCAGGTATATGGAGGACGGGAGGATGGAGTCTATCTGTGTACCGGCGAAGGACTGTGGAAGTATGCTCCGGAGACCGGAGAGACGGAGCGGCTGTGGCTGTGGGACGATGAGTATGTGCAGATAGACGGAACCCAGGTATGCCATATCTCCAGAGGATCGGAAACCATAAACCTGACATACAAATGGCCTAACAGAATGAGGATGAGCTGGAAAGGCGATACATTCACCTTTGCTTCCGTTGGATACGCAAATAGCCAGGACTATCCGGGGAAACAGGTGGTCACCATAAGCAGGTCCTATTATCAGTATCTTGAGGAATACAGTTCTCACCACATGGAGGAATTGGTACGGCAGTATAACCGGCAGAGCAGGAAATACAGGGTGGTAATACTCTTGCCGGATGAAGATATGATTTCCGGGGAATCCCGGGACGAGTTTTTCACAGAGCTGGAGATGCAGCTTATGCGGGGAGAGGGACCGGATCTGATCGAGGTGCAGGCGCTGAATGTGGACAATTTGGCGGCGAAGGGCGCCCTTGAGGATTTGACGGGGTATTACGAATCCAGTGATGTAGTCAATTCCGGGGATATTCTGGAACAGGTCAGGGAGGCCGGCAGGGTGATGGGCCGGGATACGGTGGTGATTCCGGCTTTCTGTCTACACACCATGCGTTCCAGGGAAAAAGTGGACGCCAACGACTGGACGCCCCTGCGCTTTCTGGAGATGGCACAGGGGAACGGAGGAGTGACTTATCCGGATACGAGTCAGCGCAATGCGCTCTGGTACTGTATGGGTGTGAGTCTTGGGGGGCATTTCGTGGATTACGAGAGGAGAGAATGCTATTTTGACAGCGAGGATTTTTGCAGAGTATTGGAAGGGTGCACTGGCTGGGAGGCGGAGATACCGCCTACTATAAGGGCGAGCAGCAAGGAAGAACTAATCGAACTTTTGGAAACGACCGGTCAGGCGCAGTTCGATGAGGCGCAGAAACGGGACTGGAAGCTGCAGATGGAAAGTATCTCTACGATGTTTGATGTACTGCAGCATGATAAAAAAGAGGCGTATTGGCTGGGGTATCCCGGATGGAACGGGGCGGAAACAGAGTTAAACATAATGGATGGGTTTGTTATGAACAGTGCCTCGAAGAATAAAGAGGGTGCATGGGATTTTCTTGAATTCCTGCTATCCGAAGAATTGCAGAACAGTATAGACTGGGGATTCCCGGCGAGACGGGACAGCTTTGAGGATTACCTGACCTATTCCTATATGAGGAAAGAGGACGCTTTTCCAGAGCTTGGTTATTATTTAGACAATTATCAAATTGCTACACAGGAAGATTTTGATGTGGTATGGGAGGCGCTGGACCGCGCTGTGTACCGGCCCGCCGGATTCTATTTCAACGATAATCCCGTCCGGGTTATTCTGGAGGAGGAGACGGGAATGTATTTTGCGGGAGACGCCACCCTGGAGGATACTGTGAAAAAGATACAGAACCGGGTAACACTGTATTTGAACGAAATGTGATATTGTGTCTGACGGGATGCAGGAATACTTTGTGCCCGAACACATTCTATAAATTTTGATGCTTTGTCTAGACGGGAAACGGATTTTATGCTAGTATAAGAAATAGAAAAAGATTGTGCCGCCAGGGGGGCGGCAGAAGGAGGAAGCAATGAACAATTTAGAGCTGAAAAAGCATGCTAATGACGTTCGCAAGGGCATTGTCACAGCGGTACACAGTGCGAAAGCGGGACATCCCGGCGGATCGCTGTCGGCGGCAGACATGTTTACGTTCCTGTATTTTGAGGAGATGAATATCGACCCGAAGAATCCCAAGAAGGAGGATCGGGATCGTTTCGTATTGTCCAAGGGCCACACGGCTCCCGGCCTGTACTCTGCTCTGGCCAACAGAGGGTATTTCCCGGTGGAGGATCTGACAACCCTGAGAAAGCTGGGTTCCTATCTGCAGGGTCATCCCTGTGTACATATCCCCGGCGTGGATATGTCCTCCGGCTCCCTGGGACAGGGCATTTCCGCAGCTGTAGGCATGGCGCTGGGCGGTAAGCTGGACAACAAGGATTTCCGTGTGTATACCGTGCTGGGCGACGGTGAGCTGGAGGAGGGCCAGGTGTGGGAGGCATCCATGTTTGCCGGACACCGTAAGCTGGACAACCTGTGCGTGATCGTGGACAACAATAATCTGCAGATCGACGGCCCCATCGACCAGGTCTGCTCCCCTTATCCCATTGACAAAAAGTTTGAGGCGTTCAACTTCCATGTGATCAATATCGACGCCCATGATTTTGACCAGATCAGGGCCGCCTTCAAGGAGGCTAAGGAGACCAAGGGCATGCCCACCTGTATCGTAATGCACAGCTTAAAGGGCAAAGGCGTATCCTTCATGGAGAACAGTGTGGACTGGCACGGCAAGGCTCCCAACGATGAGGAGTATGCGGTGGCTATGGCCGATCTGGACAAGATCGCGGCAGAATTAGAGAAGGAGGGTCAGGCGTAATGGCAGACACAATCAAGAAAATCGCAACTCGTGAAAGCTATGGCAATGCGCTTAAGGAGCTGGCCGAGGAGTTCCCCCAGCTGGTAGTTCTGGATGCCGACCTGGCAGCCGCTACCAAGACAGGCATTTTCAAGAAGGCTTATCCCGACAGACATATCGACTGCGGTATCGCAGAGTGTAACATGGTGGGCATTGCGGCAGGACTGGCGACCGTGGGCAAGATTCCCTTTGTCAGCTCCTTTGCCATGTTTGCGGCGGGACGTGCTTACGAGCAGGTGCGCAACTCCGTGGGTTATCCCCACCTGAATGTAAAGATCGGCGCAACCCACGCAGGTATCACCGTGGGCGAGGACGGCGCAACCCACCAGTGTAATGAGGATCTGGCGCTGATGCGGGCTATTCCCGGCATGGTGGTAATGTGCCCCTCCGATGATGTGGAGGCCAAGGCGGCGGTCCGCGCGGCTCTGGAGTATGAAGGACCCGTTTATATCCGATTCGGACGTGCGGCAGTGCCTGTGATCAACGACAGACCGGATTACAAGTTTGAGATCGGCAAGGGCACGGTGGTGAGAGAGGGCAGCGACGTAACCATTGTCGCCACCGGTATCTGTGTGGATTCCGCCCTGGGCGCAGCGGAGAAACTGGCTGCGGAGGGTATCAGCGCAGAAGTGGTGAATATCTGCACCATCAAGCCTCTGGATGAGGAGGTCATTATAAACAGCGCAAAGAAGACCGGAAAGGTGGTGACTGTGGAAGAGCACACCGTCATCGGTGGCCTGGGCAGCGCAGTGTGCGATTGCCTGAGCGCAAATCTGCCCACGCCTGTTAAGAAACTGGGTATGCAGGACGTGTTCGGTGAGTCCGGCTCCGCATCGGCGCTGGTGGCCAAGTACGGCCTGGATGCAGAGGGCGTGTACAAGTCGGTGAAGGAATTTCTGTAAGAAAAGTGTGTAAAATGAGAGCTGTCGCAAACGCGGAGAGATTGTCTGCCGGAGCGGCAGCTCTGTTTATATCGGAAATGATACACGTTCAACCATGAAATGGGAAGATGGTTTTGGCTGTATCTAGACAAAATGCGCTTTGGCATCAACAATGATCCATGGACATCCATTCTGGCGATTTTGCTTTTTTCAATCGGTATGTATATTATGTCAGATATTTTATGCCTGGAAGACAAGAAAGTATCTTTTCTGTTTGCTGCTCTTTTTATCAGCAGTACAGCGGTGTGCGTTTCTCTGTCATATCGGTTTATGTCCCCGGTTTTAGGTTTTGTCGTATTAGAGCAATTTGCTTTTTAGCATTGACGTTACTATTGCCTGTTGCGGCGAACGCTGTGATGCTGGTTGCGACGGATACGGGAATGTCCATACAGATGACGGCTCCACTGGCGCTTATCATACCTGTTCTTGTCTGCATTGCCAGCAAGGTAGTGTGTTGTATTAAAATGCCATTCGGAGCAAAATTGGCAGGAGGATTGGCAATCGCAATTGTTCTGTGGGGAAACATTTATCAAGTGCAAATTGATCAGAATGCGATGTATGAGGGAAAGACAGCGGCGGGCACCATGGCTGAGGAGATATTGCATGAACTTGCCAAAGAGGAGTGCTTGGACCCCGACCTACGATATTGCCTCATAGGGATTCCGGCTGGAAACAGGCTGTTTTAGGTGAGCGACGCATATGCCCGTGCCAATAACTATGCGCTGGTCGGCGTGGGATGGACAGACTCCGATTCTTCCATGAAATCCTGGAGGGGGATATTCCGCCACTTCTGCGGTGTCAATCTAAATATATGGCCCGCCAATTCCTGTACAGATGAATTGGCGGAAGCGGAACTTGCATCCATGCCTGTCTATCCTAAGCCAGGCTATATACATCAGGTAGGGGATGTAGTCGTGATAAAGGTAAATTGAGTTAATTATAGGAGGATGCCGAATGATGTCGAGCCTTAAAGAAAACGAGTTCCTTTCGGTACAGAATATATCGAAATATGGCAGACTGGCCGCCTGCCTGTGTCTGACTGTCGCCTGTCTGCTGCTGACAGCCTGCGGCGGGCAGAGCGGCAATGAAGAGAGTTCGGGAGAAAACGGGACAGGCACTGCAGGGGGGTCCCAGGTGATGCCTGGTTTGTCGGACATCCCTGCGGATGTCCCGGAGGGACGACAGGTAGTCTGGATCGGTGACTTATATGAGGATTTTTCATTGGCTAATGCGGTGAAGGGCTTTAATGAGTCCAATGATACCTACTGGGCAGAGGTCGTAAGCTACGGGGAGATAAATGGAAAAATCCTCGGCACGATGGACTCAGAAGCGGAGGCCGCCATGAAACGAATCCAGATTGCCATGACCGTCGGTACGGACTGTCCGGACCTGATGTTCATTGACCCTTACTGGATGAACGTGAGAGAATTGGCCCAGCAAGGCTATTTCGAGGACTTGACCCCATATCTGGAGAGGAGCAGTCAGCTATCTGCAGAGGATTTCATGGATGGCATTCCGGAGGCCTTCACTTACGGCGACAGGCTGATAACTCTCCCGCGCTATTTCGGCTTAGAGTTTCTGGTGGGCAAGAAATCCCAACTGGAGCAGTTTGACGGCTGGACTGCCAATGATTTGTTTGCCTATGGGGAACAGTACCCGGACAGTGTGCTGGTGGAGTGCGACAGCAATGCAAGATATACGCGGTTAATATATGGGGAATTGCTGAGACTTTACGAGAATCCGCCTTTTGTCGTGGAGGACAATGGCCGCAAAACCGTAGATCGGGAGCGGCTGACAGCTTTTCTGGAGAAAATAAATAAAGACTCCCAGCAGCCCATGGAGGGGATGGAGTCCTATCCGGATTACTATGCGGAAAACAGGATTCTGCTGCGGCGGGCGGGAATTATCTGGATCTGGGATATTCAGATGTACCGGGCGCTGTTCGAGGGGGATGTGATGTATGTGGGTTATCCCTCGGAGGATGGCCGGAATATAAAGATCACGGCAGACGATTTATATGGAATTCCCTGCATGGCGCAAAATAAGGAGGGGGCTTGGGCATTCTTGGAATATTATCTGTCGCAGCCGCAGGATACCTATAATTCTTTTCCCTCTCGGAAGGATGCCTTTGAGGAGGCGCTGCAGAGAGACCTGCTGCATGAGGGGTATGAGGTCAATGAGGAGGGGATTCTCGTTTTAGCAGGGACAAACATGCCCATGATGTCCAGCGGGCGAAATGGATGGACATTTTCACCGGGGGAGATCCGGCAGGAAGATATTGAGACGGTCAAGGATTTGATCTCCAGGGCAGGCCACCCTTTCACAAAGGATTATGTGGAGATGACATGGCTGAAGATCATGGCGGAGGAGGACGGAGCCTATTATGACGGGCAGAAACCGCTGCAGGACGTGGTGGATATCATTGCAGTGCGGTTACAGATGTATTTGGATGAGACAACTTGATGTTCACAATTTCTTAAGAAATTTTAAGAAAATATAGAGGATTATGATGCAATTCCATGCTATACTGAACTCATAAACAACAGAGAAAGAGGGCAGGGAACAGAACATGGGGGTAGTGTACAACGAGGATGAGGAGCTTGACTTTTCATTTTTGAAACAGAGTGTCCGTCAGCAGCCGAGAGGAGCGGCAGCAGGGCGGCGGACAGATTATAGAGGCAGCAGTCAGAACAGAGCCAGACAGGTTCGGACCCATCAGGGGCAGACCATGCAGGAGAAACAGCGAAAAAGGCAGGCGGAGCTCCAGGCCAGGAGAAAGCGCCGTCTGCGCCGCCAGAAGAGGCAGCTGGCAGCATTGCTGTGTATACTGCTGACAGGGACTGTGTTTGCCGTTTTCCATCTGCGGAACGAGAAGTTCGCTGCACAGACTGGCAGTCAGGGAATAGGCCATGTGCAGGCAGAGAGTGAGAGCGATATATTTTCCTGGAGGGAAATCCAGGGTATTGCTGAGAAGCAGTTCAATCGGCATCCTGACTGGACGGAAGATTTTCTGACTGTCAGCGAGTATTCCCGCCCCGGAGAACCTCTGAAGGAGGTAAACAATATTTTTGTGCATTATACCGCCAATAGAGGTACCAGTGCGGCCCAGAACCGCAGCTATTTTGAAAATCTGAAAGATACTCATGACGTCAGGGGAGCCAGCGCGCATTTTATTATTGGCATTGAAGGGGAGATTCTCCAGATCGTACCCCTGGACGAGATCGCCTATGCGGTACAGACCCGGAATGAGGATTCCATCTCCATCGAGTGCTGTTATAAGTATGACAACGGGCAGTTTACCCAGGAGACCTACGACAGTTTGATTAAGCTGCTGGCATGGCTGGTGGATACCTATGAACTGGAGCCGGACGATATTCTGCGGCACTATGACTGCGGTGGCAAGAAATGTCCGCTGTATTATGTGGAGAACGAGGACAGCTGGAGAATTCTTAAGAAGGATGTGGGAGAGCAGATAACTCTGCTGCAGTGAGTTTTCTCCCAGAAAACAGTTGCGATACACAGGGGAATTTGGTAAAATATTCAGTGAGCATACAGAGGACTTTCAAATAAAATGAGGACATGCCAATGAATATTTTATCCCCCTCCATTTTGGCTGCGGACTGCTGGCAGCTGGGACAACAGATAGAGCAAGTACAGCGGGCAGGTGCAAGATACCTGCATATAGATGTGATGGACGGTATTTTTGTACCCTCCATCTCTTTTGGGATGCCAGTGATCACTTCCCTGAGGAAGCGGACTGACATCTTTTTTGATGTACATATTATGATTCAGGAACCGGAGCGGTATGCCGCCCAGTTCGTGTCCTGCGGCGCGGATATAGTCACCTTTCACCTGGAGGCCACAGAGCATGTGCAGGAGACTATTGACGCCATCCGGCAGGCCGGAGCCAAGGTGGGAATCAGCATCAAACCGGGCACCCCGGTTCAGGCGGCGCTGCCCTGGCTGGAGCAGGTGGACATGGTGCTTATAATGACGGTGGAGCCTGGCTTTGGCGGACAGAAGTATATGGATTCCTGCACGGAAAAAATCCGGCAGGTCAGAGAGGCGATCACGGAAAGAGGGCTGCCGGTGGATGTGGAGATTGACGGCGGCGTTACTTTGGAAAATATTTCCGTTCCCCTGGAGGCGGGGGCTAATGTGATCGTGGCAGGCTCGGCTGTGTTCAAAGGCGATGTCGAGGCAAATGTGAGTGCGCTGATGGCGCAGATGTAAGAGTGGTGTTCGGTATGTCGTAAGGAGGTAACAATGAATCGGAAGGTACTTTTTAACACAGACTGGCGGTTTGCCAAGACGGCATTGGGAGTGGCGTATGAACAGAAGGAAATTTGGCAGGCGGATTTGCGGCCGGTGGCTCTTCCTCACGACTGGATGATCTGGCAGACGGACAAGCTGTATGAAGACAGTATTGGCTGGTATGTGAAGGACTGGCAGGTGGAAAAGACGGCGGGAGAGAGAATTCACTTGCGCTTTGACGGCGTATATATGGATTCTGCCCTTTATATCAACGACTGCCTGGTGGGAGAGTGGAAGTACGGCTATTCCACTTTTGAATATGATGTGACGGACGCTCTGCAGGAGGGGGAGAATCGGCTGGTCATGCGGGTGATGTACCAGTCTCCCAACAGCCGCTGGTATAGCGGTGCGGGTATATATAGAAATGTGTGGCTGATAACAGTGCCGGAGATACATATCGCCAGCGATGGTATCTATCTGTCCACCAGAAAAACGGGACAGGGCTACGAACTGCGGATTGAGACGGAACTGACGGACGGGCAGGGCGGTGTGCCGGACCTGACAGAAACGGAATACCAGCTTCGATATACTCTAATAGATAAAGCAGATCCGGCGGCAGGCTGTGCAGAAAGTGGTGTCACAGTGGAGAACGTTCGGCAGGTCTGGCAGCAGACGGTAGACTGTAATGGGGAAAACGCGCTGACGGACAACAGGATTATTCGGACGCCTGACGGACGCAGACTGGAGCATGGCGCCCGTTTTGACAGTGTATATTCTGTGGAGACTCCCCATTTGTGGGATGTGGAGACTCCTTATCTGTATACGTTGCAGGTGGAGTTGTTGGATGGCGGACAGGTACTCCAAAGGGAAAGCCTGAAGACAGGCTTTTGCAGCAAGGAATTTACGCCTGAGGAGGGATTTCTGTTAAACGGCAGAAAAGTGCGTCTGAACGGTGTCTGTGAGCATCACGATCTGGGCGCGCTGGGTGCCGCTTTTTCCAGGGAGGCCATGCGCAGGAAATTTTTGAAACTCCGCAGCATGGGCGTGAATGCCCTGAGGACTTCCCACAATATGCCGGCGCCGGAGGTCATGGAGCTGGCGGATGAACTGGGCTTTCTGGTGATTGCCGAGGCCTTTGATATGTGGGAGATGCCTAAGACCCAGTATGACTATGCCCGGTTCTTTGTGGACTGGGCGGGGACGGATGTGCGCAGCTGGGTGCGCCGGGACCGCAGCCATGTGAGTCTGCTGATGTGGAGCATCGGCAACGAAATTTATGACACTCATGCCAGTGACCATGGACAGGAGATTACCCGCAGACTGGTGGGGTATGTGCGGGAGCATGACCCCAGAGGAAATGCCCCCTGCACCATCGGCAGCAATTACATGCCTTGGGAGGGAGCGCAGAAGTGCGCCGATATCACTAAGATGGCAGGGTACAACTATGCGGAGAACTACTACGAGAAACATCGCCGGGAGCATCCCGACTGGGTGATCTATGGCAGTGAGACTGCCTCCGTGATAAAGAGCCGCGGTATCTATCATTTCCCGCTGGAGCGCTCTATTTTGACGGACGAGGATGAGCAATGCTCCTCTCTGGGCAACAGTGCCACCAGTTGGGGGGCGAAGTGCGAGGAGTACTGCATCACTGCGGATCGGGATACCCCTTATTCCTGCGGGCAGTTCCTGTGGACGGGATTTGACTATATCGGGGAGCCTACCCCTTACCAGACCAAAAACAGTTATTTTGGGCAGATTGATACGGCGGGGATTCCCAAGGATGCCTATTACATCTACAAGGGGGAATGGACCAACGGAGAAAAGGCCCCCTTTGTCCACATCTTCCCCTATTGGGATTTCAACGCAGGCCAGATGATAGACGTGCGCATTGCCAGCAATCAGTCCAGGGTGGAGCTGTTTGTGGATGGCATATCTCAGGGCTGCTGTGAGATGAATCACAGGGCCGGTTCGGGAATCGATCTGGTGGGACATTGGACACTATCCTACAAGCCGGGTACGATCTGCGCAGTGGCTTACGACAAAGAAGGTAGGGAGACGGCCTGGGACAGCCGCAGTACCAGCGGTGATTCGGCGGCGCTGGTGCTGAAGGCCGAGAAAATGCAGGGCAGCCGTATGCTGACCTGGCAGGGCAGTCGTGCAGGAGATAAAGCTCTTCCTGCAGGAGATAAAGCTTTTCCTGCAGGGGGTGAAACCATCCCCAAAGATTGCATGACCTTGACAGCTAATGGGGAGGATCTGCTGTTTGTGGAAATCTCTGCAGTGGATGAAAACGGCTGTCCTGTGGAAAATGCCTGCGATTACGTGGAGGTGGAGGTTGCCGGACCGGGACGCTTAGTGGGCCTGGATAATGGCGACAGCACGGATTACGACCCCTATAAGGGCACGATCCGCAAGCTTTTCAGCGGAAAGCTGATGGCAATTATTGCGGCGGAGGACCAGCCGGGAGAAATCAGGGTCACTGTCCGGGATGCCCGGGAGAGCGCTCATCTGGGAGAATTGCCCGCCTATACTGATGAGGATAAGAGCAGCTATGTGGAGCGGATTCGACAGGCCGGGACAACGGGCATCCTGCGGAAAGCCAGTCTGTCCATAACTGTTGAGGCCGGTGAGAAGAGAGAGGGCCTGTCTTTGCTGCCCCGAAACAGTTTCATGCCGCTGGCGCAGGTTCCGGTGGGCTTTGTGCCGGTGCGGAAACTGGAGCTGGTGTGTGACGAAGAGCCGGCCATAACCCAGTCGCTGCCTGAGCATAAGGTGCGAAACTGGACTCATTTAGGTCCGGAGAGAAAGCAGGTTGCGATGCGTGTCATCTGCCATCCCGCATCTGCCACAGATCAGGAGATTATCTGGAAAGCCGTCAATGGCTTCGGTATTGAGACCAATTTGGCCTCCGTGGAGGCTCGGGGCGACAGGGCAGTGATCACCGCATTGGGCGACGGGGAATTCTATGTGCGCTGTGTGGTGAAAAACGGTACGGATAAGGTGAAACTGATCTCCCAGATAGAATTTGATATTAAAGATATGGGACCGGCATTCATTGATCCTTATTCCTTCGTGATAGGAGGTCTGTTCAACTGTCAGCAGGGCACAGTGCTCAGCGGTATTGAGAACGCCGCCTCCACCGCCCGGGAGGGATTTACTGCAGTGGGTTATTCCGGTCTGGATTTCGGAGATTACGGTTCGGACGAGATCACGGTGTCCATTTTTGCCAACAGCAACGATCCTCAGTTCATACAGTTCTGGGAGGGCTTGCCGGGCGAGGAGGGCAGCGAACTGCTCTATGACGGCTTGTATCACAAGCAGAGTCAGTGGCAGGTGTTCCAGTCGGAGACCTATAAGCTGAAAAAGCGTCTGCGCGGACGGACCACACTCAGCATCTGCACCAAGTCATCCATGGAGCTGGGAGGCTTCAGCTTTACCAAGATAAATAAAGCTTTTGAGCAGCTGTATGTGGTGGAAAACAGGCAGATCTATGGAGACAGCTTCACTGTGACTGAGAAGGGCATAGAGGGGATCGGCAACAATGTGTCTCTGGAATATGCGGATATGGACTTTGAAGAGCAGGGCATCAGCCGGATCACGATCTGCGGCCGCACACCGCTGGCAAACAATACGATTCATGTAAGGTTCGTTGGCGAAGAGGAGAGCGTAAATCAGATCGTGGAATTCCCTCACGAGGAGGAGTACACCGCTCACAGCTTTGATCTGCAGCCGGTGAAGGGAGTACAGAAGGTGGTGTTTGTGTTCCTGCCGGGATGTGATTTTGATTTTGAGTGGTTCCAGTTTGAATGATACCTATATACATGTATATGGATCGATGAGACAATTAGGGAGCAGGCAGAGAATGTCCGGCTCCCTTTTTTTGAGAAAAATTAAATAAAGCTATTGATTTTTAAGCGAAATAGGCATATAATAACAAAAAGTAAATTTGATAGATATAAAAAGTTAGAAAAGAGATGATATCATGTTGTATGATTTTCTTGTACAGAATTTTGATCTGGGGGAGCCCATTTTTATATCGGATGTAAAGATTAATGGAATGTCGGAGGTTAATCTACGACAGCAATTCAAGGTGCTGACGGATGCAGGAAGATTAATGCGATATGAAAATGGTATTTACTATCTACCCAAGGCGACACGGGTGAAAGGGGCGGAAGGGCCAACCGCTGACACAGTCGCCTATAGAAAATATATCTCCAGGAATGGCACTGTAGATGGGTATTATTCAGGGCATACTTTCGCAAACCAGCTGGGCCTATCAACACAGGTTCCCTATAAGGTTGAGATTGTAAGCAATAATATTGCAGCAAAAAAGAGAGAAATTACCATTGGCAAGAGGGTCTATGTGGTACGAAGAGCAGGGGTTCATGTCACAGAAGAGAATTACAGAGTCCTCCAGCTGTTGGACTTACTGAAAAATCTGGATAACTATGCAGATGAAATGAATCACGAGACAGCAGAACGCCTGGCGGAATATGTAAGACGCTGTAATATGAAGAGAGAGGATATTGACAAATATATTGCCCATTATCCGGATTCCACTTACCGGTATTTTTATGAAATGAGGTTAGAATATGTACTTGCATGAGAACAGGGAGCTTTTTGAAGAGCTGATAGATGCTGCCAGCGATTATATGGGGGTTAACCGAGAGACAATAGAGAAGGATTACTATGTCACTATACTTTTAAAGAAGCTGGCTGAGACAGAGAAATTGCCATGTGTATTCAAGGGCGGAACATCGCTGTCAAAATGTTTTAACTGCATTGATCGATTTTCGGAGGATATAGATATTACGTTTACAGAACATCTGGGTGAGGCAAGGCGGAAAAAATTAAAATACAAGGTACTGAAACCCATTGCGGACGAATTAGGATTATCTATTAAAAATTGGGATAGTATCGAGAGTAATAAAGATTACAATGCCTATTATTTTTCTTACTCGCCAATATCGGAATATGCAGAGGATGCGATCAGGCCGGAAGTGAAGCTGGAGACTGCCTTAGTCTCTTATGCATTTCCGACTGAGATAAAGAGTGTTGGGAATTTCCTCTATGATTATCTGATACATGATAACAGAGAATTGATAGAGGAATTTGGATTAGCGCCCTTTGATATGCGTGTACAGTCATTAAGCCGTACCTTTATTGATAAAGTCTTTGCCCTGTGCGATTACTATATGCAGGGTAAATCTAAACGATATTCACGCCATCTGTATGACTTGTATAAGATTTTCCCACGAATAACTATTGATGATGAATTAAAAAGGCTGGTAGAGGAAGTACGGCAGCACCGCAGTATGTTGTCGATCTGTCCATCCGCACAGCCGGATGTAAATATATATGAAAAAATTATGGGTTTTTGTGACGATAATTTTTACAAGGAAGACTACGACAATGTCACAAGTTATTTCATATCCGAAATGGTTCCCTACGAAAATATAATTAATAATATGAAGGAAATAGCAGGTAAATTGTTCTAAAAAAGAATGCAGGAGCCATATTTTCTTTCCCACAGCCTGTCATTAGCGATACAAGGTTTGCCATCAGATATAATTTGACAATCTGAGCAGTGAATTTTGTACATAGTGAACCATTCTTTGTTCGTCAGAAATCCCAGTATCCGTCGTCAACATACAAATATGTCAACTGCTCATGTGCAGCTTGAAAGGCATCATCAGAAAAATCATCCTCCAATATGATATTCTCCTCCCGGTAGACCTGCCATTCGCCATCGATCAGCCGCTCATCCCGTACGCCCACGCCTCTGGAGTCGTCCTTCCAGATTTCATAGAGGCTCAAAGTTGCCACATGAGTTATAATCCCATCTATATATTGGTATCTGTATACATAATGCTCTGCCGGGCCGCCTCTTGCGCTGCTCTCAATACACTGTTTATCCGTTCGAAGATAGATGTTGAGTGAGGGAAAATTGTCAGTATGGGTATATAATCCACTGTCCTCGTCAAAGAGAAAAATGGCATAAAATGAACTTGCTCCTGTGCCGTAAGTTCCCTGATACAGGCAGATATCCGGGAAACCGTCAAAATTCCAATCTGCAATGGAGAGAAGAGCGTTGTAGTCTACATATGGAAGTTGATATAAGCTTATCGTTTCCGCGTTTTGGAAGGAAGATGAGTCAATACATTGGAGAACGTTCCCAGATTCCTTGTCCAGCACCAGGACGGCAAATTCGTTAGAATCCCATATGTACGAAGAGGAGAAGTAGTCGTGTGAATTCATATATATTTGGAGCTCTTCAGCAATGTCCAAATACTCTATGACAACATAATCATATGTATCACATTCTTTCTTGATATGGCAAAAATAGGGAAGCGAAGTGTGGCAGCAGGTGGCATAATCCTGAAGGAAGGTGTTTTCCTTCGTGATGGGATTTACAAGTTGGCAGGCATAGTCGTTTTCTACAGCATATTTGTAGGCATAAGATGCTTCGCTGTCGCAGGAGATGACAACGGGCAAGGCATAATCATTCTTGTAAAAAGCCTTTTCATCAATATGGATAACGCTGCTCGGAAGTGCCACCAGGTACATATCCCAGTATGCGTGCAAAACCTCATTTTCCAGTGTGGTAATGCCATCGGAAATGACCAGCTCTATCAGCTTATGTGCTTGAATAGACTGGGTTCCCAGCGTAGAAACCGGTTTTCCGTCGATCATGGAAGGAATGATGACTTGGTAGGGATTCTGTGTATTTTTGCTCTCATCGTATCCTGTGATCCGCAATGTCCCATCTGTAAGTTCCTCATAGGTAAAACATGCAGAGTCGGGGAGGGCAGGTACGGCCTGAAAAGGGATAGGCTCGTCCACGGAAACGTCCGGCTGTATATCCTCCGGCAGTGTAGTGGCACTTGATGGAACGGGGGACGGCGTGTTGTCTTGAACAATGGTTTTCTGTGGTTGTGGCTGGGCATCCCCTCTGGTTTTTGTAAACAGATATCCCCCCAAGAAGGATATGGCAGACAGGAAAAATATAATAATCAGGATATATGCGGTTTTCCGTTTCATAGCTACCTCCTGGCAGGTGTACATGCCTTATGTTCATCCACTACAAATCCCAATACCCATCGTCAATATATAGATATGACAGTTGTCCATATGCGTCCTGGTACATATCATGTGGAAAATCGTCATCCAGAAGAACATTCTCCTCCCGGTAGATCTGCCATTCGCCATCAATCAGCCGCTCGTCTCGAACGCCCACGCCTCTGGAGTCATCCTCCCATATATCATAAAGGCTTAAAGTTGCTACATGAGTCAACTCCCCGTCTATATACTGGTATCTGTATACATAATGCTGTGAAGGGCCATCGTTGTATCCGCTGTCAATACACTGCTTGTCAGGCCTAAGCCGGATATTATCTATGGGGAAGTCTTTAGCCTCGATATATAGTTCACTGTTCTCATCAAAAAGAAAAATTGCGTAATCGAATTCTGCTCCTGAATATCCCAGATCCAGGCAGAGATCCGGATTCCCATCAAAATTCCAATCCGCATTGGAGAGAAGATTGTGGCAGAATACATCTGTAAGATTATACAAGCCGATCTTCTCTGGGGCATGGAAAGAAGCTGTGTCGATGCATTGATGGACAGCTCCGGATTCTTTGTCCAGTACCAGGACAGCAAATTCGTTAGAATCCCATATGTACGAAGAGATGAAGTAACGTGAATTCATATGTATTTGGAGCTGACCGGCAATGTCCAGGTATTCTATGACAATGTAATCATATAAGTCTCCCTCTTGACGGATATGGCATAGATATGGATACGAATTGCGGCAGCTTGTGGCGTAATCCCAAAGGAATGCGTTTTCCTCTGCGACAGGATTCACAAGCTGGCAGGCAAAGCCATTATCCATGGCGTATCCGTAGGCGTAGGATGCCTCGCTGTCACAGGAAATGGTAAGGGGTAAGATATCACCATATTTGCGGTAAAAAGCTTTTTCATCAATGTGGATGACACTGTTCGGAAGCACTACAAGGTAGGGCTCCCAGCTGGATGCAAAAACCTCATTTTCCAGTGTGGTAATGCCATCGGAAATAACCAGTTCTATTAGATTATATGCTCGAATAGATTGGGTTCCCAGCGTGGAAACTGATTTGCCGTCGATCATGGAAGGAATGATGATCTGATAGGGATTCTCTGTATTTTTGCTCTCATCGTATCCTGTGATCCGCAAGGTTCCGTCCGCAAGTTCCTCGTAGGTAAAGCATGCGGAGTCGGGGACGGTGGGAACAGGCTGAAAAGGGGTAGGAGTATCCTCGGGAATTTCCGTCTGTGTTTCTTCTGGCGGAATGTTGTCGCTGGTTGGAACGGAGGATGGCGTATCGTTTTGTACAATGGTCTCCTGTGGATTAGAAATCACATCTTTTCTGTTTTTTACAAACAGGAATCCAGCCATGAGGGATATGGCGAACAGAGAAAATGTCATAACTAAAATACATAATATTTTTCGATTCATAGCTGGTCTCCCACCTTATATTCCGCCTGTGTGACAGTACCATGTCACTCTTTATCCATCGGGAAGAAAATCTTGGTAAGCGCATCCAGCAGGCACTCTACAGCGGCGCCGCCCAGAAAAATGATCCAGGTAATGTACCATGCATGGGAGGCAAAGCTGATGATAAAGTAGAAAATAACAATCAGCAGCCACATCAGCCCTTCCAGGCTGCCTTTGATCTGCTTGAAGCGCTTGCGGCGATGTTTCCTGGTCTCGGCGGCAGTGGTAGTCATATTATTTCCGACAACAAAAGTAGCCAATTCCGCAGGAGGCTGGATTTTGCGGGCATACACCATTAGCGAGACCGGGATGATACAAATCAGCAGGGCGATGCCTATTCCCAGCAGGTTCTGGTTCTGACCAGCTATATAGATCACCTTTACATTGAACCAATACAACAGGAAGAAAATAATCAGCACAGCTCCGGCCAACAGGAACAGTCCCACAGATACGGCGGTCAGAGCCGCTTTTTTCTCCTGAGCCTCCCTGGCCCACTGCAGATAGTACTCCCTGGAGTAGTCATCGTCTGCGCCCATATCCGCAAACAACTGCTGCACATCTCCGATGGAGCCCACCACCAGCTGGAAAGCCTCATCTTCGCCGTAGCCCTGCAGGAGCAGGTCGTTATATTTTTCCAGAGCGTTGGCAATCAGCTCCTCCTTGAATTCCAGTATGCGGCGGTTTATTGGTGCATTTTCAAACAATTGATCCATATATTTTCTGATTCGCAGATTATCCATAGTGCCGGGCGATTGCGCTCGCCCACCTCCTTTATATTTTTTACGCTAGTCTTTCTCCAGCAGTCGATCGATCATGGTCTTGGCCTCATTCCATTCCCGTATCCCCTGTTCATACGCCTTACGCCCCTTTGATGTGATGGAGTAGTAACGGCGGCGTGCCCCCACCTTTTCATCTCCCCAATAGGTGGTGATGTAGCCCGCCTGTTCCAGCCTGCGGAAGGCGGTGTACAGGGTGGCTTCCTTCAGCTCATAGCGGTTGTCTGTCTTTTGCAGGATGTCTTTATTGATCTGGTAGCCATAGCTGTCGTGTTCTAACAGGCTGGCCAGAATAATTGTCTCCGTGTGCCCACGGATAATATCGGCTGTGATGGACATGAGGGTGGCCTTTCTTGTAATGAGTTGGTACTTTTCTTGATATAGATAGATTATATGACAAGATACCTCGCCTGTCAAGGTATATGTAAATTGTAGTATATTAAAATTTGCGAGAAGAGTGTATGACGATGTGTTGTGTGGCACAGGTAATAAGTGAGCTAGATAATCCATTGCTTTTCAGAATAATACATGGTATCCTGCAATCATAAAGGAGGGTTACGACACATGGAAAAAATGCAGAACAAAAGTATTGCGGAAAGGCTCGCAAAGACCAGCTACAGCAACTTCAATGTGAGCGTGTATTGTCCGGTGCAGAACGTGAATGATATCACAGACTTAGGCGAATTTGACCGGAAGTTTCGACTGCTCTCGGACAATGTGAATATCGGACGCGCCTATATTGAATGCTACAGAGGGAAGGTGTGGGCCGACAGGGAACAACTCCTCCGGGTGAAGGGATATTTTGAGAGCAAGGGGATTGCTACATCCGGCGGTCTTACAACCTGTGCCGGGGAGACGAATGAAGAAGGTTTTATCTCTCTGTGCTATTCCGGGCCGGAAGGGCGGGAGGAGTTGCGCAGGGCAGTGGCCCTGAATGCGGAAATTTTCGACGAGTTCATCTTTGATGATTTCTATTTTATGAACTGCCGCTGCGAGAAGTGCATTGCGCAAAAGGGCAACCGTACATGGTCTCAGTTTCGCCTTGACCAGAAGAGGGAGATCACGGAGGAGATCGTGATGAAGACGGCCAAGGAGATCAACCCGAATGTGAATGTGATTGTCAAATTTCCCCAGTGGTATGAAGTGTTCAATGAGACGGGCTATGATTTGAAGATCGAACCGGCCCGGTTTGACTCCATCTATACGGGAACTGAGACCAGAAATCCTACCTACACGGCACAGCATCTGCCCAAATATCTGAGTTATTTTGTGATGCGTTATCTGGAGAGTGCCGCGCCGGGCAGGAATCTGGGCGGTTGGTTTGATCCCTATGAGTGTACCTACAATCTGACCTCATATCTGGAGCAGGGATACCTGACTCTGTTTGCCAAGGCCAGGGAAGTGACGCTGTTCTGTCTGGGTTCCCTGATATCGGATACCTCTTTCAGGCTGTTTGCCCCCGCTGTGGGAGAACTGTTTCGCGAGGTGGACGAGTATCTGGGCAAACTGGGCCATCCCAAAGGTGTGGCGGCTTACAGACCCGCCTGTGCCCGGGGTGAGGACAACCTTCACAATTATCTGGGCATGTGCGGTATCCCCTTTGAACCCTGCATAGACTATCCCGAGCAGGAAAAGGTGATCTTCCTTGCGGAAGGGGCGGCAGATGACGCGGATATTGTTCAGAAGATGAAAGCCAGCATGTTGGAGGGAGCTTCAGTGGTAGTAACCAGCGGTTTTGTGCGAAAGCTGGGATCTGCTTTTCTGGAATTTGTGAATGTGAAATACTCTTCCCGGAAAGCACTGGTCAGCGAATATGCGGATACCAGAGATAACGGCGTGACTGTCGGGGGCAAATACCCTGCCGCGAAACAGATTTTGATTCCCCAGATGGAATATTGTACCAACGACGTATGGGAACTGGCGGCCGCATATGGGACGGACAACAACTTCCCCATTGTTCTGCGCTGTTCCTATGGGAAAGGAAAGATTGCGGTCATCACAATCCCTGACGATATGGGTGATCTCTACCATTATCCGCCTCAGGTGTTAAATGTGATCCGGCGTCTGCTTATGCGGGAAATGCCGGTTTCCATTGACGGACCGGCCATGGTGGAGCTGTTTGTCTATGACAATGATACTGTGATTATCAGATCCGATCTGCCCTACACGGAGCAGATAACCCTGAAACTGGCCGACGGTATAACTGCGGTGAGGGAGATTGTAAAAAATGTGGTATATCCCATTGCTGGCGGAAAGCTGCACTTGTCAGTTGCACCGGGTATAAATTATGTGCTGGAGTTAAAGCGATAGAGGATAGCAGAAAATGCAGAAGAGGCCGACCTTCGGGGCGGTCTCTTCTGCATTTGACAAGCCCATAATCTTGGCGGAAAAATATTAAAACTTTGGTGAACTTTACCACTTAGGTTTTTGGCTTATTGCTCCGATACCAATAATGATATGGTATGCCATACAGATAGCATGGTAAAAGGTACACAGATAGAGGTAATCATGAAAGACATATAACGTCTGCCAGCCATGGATGCGTTTGCGGAGGAGGCAATCCCGGCGGAGACACCGGTGATGGCGAGAACATGGAATGGTCGGACGATTATCTCTAAACGGGACTATATTATGATATGACAGGGAGAGTAGTGGAGGACTTGAAGTGGGATTATTGAATAAATTTGTAAAGACAATCACAGCGGCTGGTACGGCTGAAAAGAATGTGCGGGAAATTGGGAAAGATATTGAGAAAAACATTGTACTTGCGTCATCTTCTCACACGGTAGAAGACGTATTTTATGGGGACGGTGACAGCACATACCGGGTATCTTTTAAGGTAAATGATGCCTTTAAGGAGGCAAACTCTCACGCAGGGGAAGTTGAAATGTTAAATACTTATGCGCCTGAAGATGAGTATGGGCAAGAAGGTACCTATCCATATCTGGCAATACAGATTGACGATGATGTATACAGTGCTGTTGAAGAATTCAAAGCAAACGGTACCGTTACAGGCGCTCTGGATATGACAAAGCTTTCCGGTAAATTTTATTTCAAGGCCAAGATCAAGTACTATGATTACATCATGTACTTTTATGGGATGGATCGCTGTGATGGCTATTGGGAAAATTCTGGTCTTTGTATGGTGTATCCGAAAGAATATGCAGGTACAGAAAATGAGATGAAGCTGATGAAAGTACTCGATGAAGCGGCAGAAAGCTATTGTGAGGAAATGGTATAATGAGTAAAATACTTTCTCAAAGCGTTGCAGATAATATATTATCCATGATCACTATAGAAAAGAGGTTTTCTGCCGGTGATAAGCTGCCCAACGAGTTTGATTTATCTGAGGAATTAAATGTGAGCAGAACCACTCTGCGGGAAGCGATCAGAATACTGGTCGCATATGATATCCTGGAAATACAGCGGGGGAAGGGAACTTTTGTCACTGAAAATGCGTTTAAGCAATCACAGGTCTTAACCCCGCTGTCTGATATCAAAGTAAATGCAAAAGACCTTTATGAAATGCGTTTGATTTTTGAACCGGAAGCGGCGTATTTTGCAGCTCTGCGGGGGACAGACGCAGAGATAAAAAGAATATTGGATTATGGCAGCAAGATCGAAGAGGAAATACTGAATCACAAAGACCGGACAGACAATGAACACGCTTTCCATAAAGCCATTGCACAGGCTACCCATAATGAGTTCATGAATAAACTCATGCCTATTTTATACCAGGCTATTTCAAAAGGCGTTGTATTATCTTCGCAAAGCGGCAAGGCCATAGAAGATACTGTCACAGACCATCGAATGATAATGGAATTTTTAGAGCACAGAAACGCAGAGGGTGCAAAAAATGCTATGAGAATACATATTATGCACGCTATGAAGGAATTGGATATTCAGTAATCAGAGGAATACTTGCTTCGGGCAGGTATTCTTTTTCTATATCTGGTTGTCATACAACTAATTGACATAATACATCAAGGGATTTATAATTTACATGTGATATAAACTTAAAACAATTCAATGAGGAGGAAAAGCCAATGAAATTTATAGAACTGGAAACATGGGATAGAGCTATGCATTATCAGGTATTTCGCAACATTCCGCAGCCACAGTATTGCGTCACTTTCGATTTGGATATAACACATTTTTTGCCTAAGGTAAAAGAGAAAGGATATTCATTTACCTTCGCCCTTGTCTATGCAGTAACAAAATGCGCTAACCAGATTGAAGAATTTCGCTGCCGGTTTGTGGACGGGAAACCTGTGATTTTTGAAACAATCAACACTTCTTTTACATACTTAAAAAAGGGGACAGAATTATTCAAAGTTGTTAATGTGCCTATGCAGAATTCTATGGATGAGTATGTCGCTTTAGCCAAACAGACGGAAGAAAATCAAACGGAATTTTTTACAGCTTCCGCAATGGGTAACGACATATACCAGTTTTCTCCGTTCCCATGGGTGTCATATAGCCATATTTCCCACACAGACTCCGGGAAAAAAGACAATGCCACACCTTTGTTTGACTGGGGAAAATTCTATAAAAAGGACCAGAGGATATTATTGCCTTTCTCGGTGCAGGTACATCATTCTTTTGTGGATGGTATCCATATTGGGAAATTGGCGGAGGGGCTTCAGGGATATTTGGATGAGATAGACTAAGCAAAAGGAGTTGGATAGGTTGCTTATTTCAATGTTGCTTTTGGGGACTGGAAGGTGATAACCGCTTTCAATTTGTAGGATGCATTTATTGATCTGGTGTAATCGTTATGTTTTGCTGATGCAGATCAGCGATATAGTCCTCTAACAGGGACAGGGTTATGTCTTCAACATCATCTGCGAGAATTCCTGCGAAAAATTGTGTCAGATCGATCTGATATGCTTTCAGAGTCTTTTCGTTCAGTCTCTTTTGGTATCGGCAATATTCCAGATATCGATTAATATGTGTCTGTAAGTTGTTCATAATAAGCCTCCTGAGTTTTCTTATTAGTTTAGCAAAAAAAAGAAAGATAACACAATAACCGCATGTATTTTAGAACATGTTCATCATATAGGATAAAACGCAAAATCTGATGTGAAGGCTGCTGTCAATCGAGGGATGGACTTTGGAGGTATTCTATGGTAGAATATCAACTTATAAAAGCATGTGATTTCAGACAATATTGCGGGTATTGTCTGCGGCTTGCATGGAGGTTTGTATGACAAAAGAGCGGTTTTTCAGAGTGTTTTTTTATATGATGGGTTTGCTGGTACTGGCACTTGGAATTACCCTGAACACCAAGACCAATTTGGGAGTCTCACCGCTGATATCGGTAGCCTTCTGCGTATCCGCTCTTCTGGGGGCAAATTTTGGTGATATAACGCTGATCTGGTACATCGTGTTTGTGGCGGTTGAGATGGGATGTCATATCCGTCTGAAGCGATATAAGGTGATACTGGCGGATATGCTGCAGATTCCACTCAGCATTGTGTTTACACGTTTCATGAATCTGTTCTCGGATGTGATCCCGGATATGACCGGAAGTGTAGTGACAAGGGGAATATTTTTGATGGTGGCGATCGCTCTGACAGGAGTGGGGATAGGTCTTACGCTGAATGCCAGACTGATTCCCAATCCGGGCGATGGAATCGTGCAGGCCATATCCGACTGCTGCGGTAAAAAGGTCAGCACGGTTAAAAATATTCTGGATGCGTTCTGTGTGGTGATAACGATCATCGTCTGCCTGGTTTTTGCGGGGAAATTGATTGGCATTGGGGCCGGAACGATATTGGCAGTGATCTTCGTTGGGAGAATGGTGGCAGTCTTTAATCACTTTTGCAGGGATAAACTATTGAAACTGAGTGGACTGGAGGCGCAGGTTCGATAAATTTCTTTACAAAGAGAAAAAATTCCTGTATAATGCATTCTATATAGAAAACGCATTGACGAAGAGAGTACATATATCGAAGCTTTCCAGAGAACATCCTCGCAGGCGACTGTGGCTGAGAGGGATGGAGCGGGAGATATGTGGAAGATGGCTTCCGAGCAGCGCACC